>CANJLK010000004.1 GCA_947475465.1 Caulobacteraceae bacterium
CGCCGTACTTGGCGTCGGGCACGCCCACCACCTGGGCCAGGTTGATGGCCGGATGGGTGGCCAGGTAGGATTCCACCTCCAGGGCCGAAACGTTCTCGCCGCCGACCTTCAGCTGGTCCTTCAGGCGGCCATGGAAGTAGATCAGGCCGTCGTCGTCTATCGTCGCGGAGTCACCGGTCAGGAAGAAGCCATCCGGGGTGAAGGCCTCCTTGGTGTGGACCGGATCGTTGAAGTAGCCGCTGAACAGGCCGACGCCATTCACCGCGAGCTCGCCCTTTTGATTGGCCGGCAGCACCGCGCGAGTCTCAGGGTCGAGGATGCGGGCTTCCCAACCGTCAAGAGGCGGCCCGCAGGAGCTGAGCCGCTGCGCCTCAGAATTGGTGGGCAAGGTGTAGGCGACGGTGCCTGTGGTCTCGGTCATGCCGAACGCGCTGAGCAGGGGCACGGTGGGGAAGGCGTCCTGGATCTTGCGCTGCACATCCTTGGGCGCGACGTCGAAGACATAACGCAGCTTCGGCATCGGCGTGGTCTTGAACCGGGGATGCTCGGTGATCGCCAGGGTAATCGTCGGGAACAGCGGATAGAGGACCGTCGGCTCGACCTGCGCGATCTGATCGAAGGCGGCGTCCGGATCGAAGTGGGACAGGCCCACATAGAAGCCGCCCTGCCGGAAGATCATCATGATGAACAGCAGGCCGCCGATGTGGAACATCGGCAGCGGGCACCACCAGACATCCGTTTCCGTGAGCGAAAACCGTTCGGCCACCGCCTTGGCGTTCATGAAGAAGGCGCGGTGAGACAGGATGCAGCCCTTGGGCTTGGCGGTCGTGCCCGAGGTGTACATCAGGAAGGCGGGGTCCTCCGGATCGACAGCGACGTCCACCGAGTCCGTCGCCTGCGCCAGGCCGGCGAGCGGGACAAATCCCTTACCCTTGCCGTCGATGCTGACAATGCAGCGAAGGGCGGGCGCGGCGGGAAGCGACAGGGCCGTTGGGTCGGTAGCCCGCAGAAGACCCGGCAGGGTCTCGTCTAGTAGGGCAGAGTAGTCGACCACGCCCTCGATCCGCTCGCAGGTGAAGAGCGCCTTCATGCCGGAGTTTGAGATCAGGTGGCTCAACTCTGCCGACTTGAACCGCGTGTTCATCGGCACCACCGCCACGCCGATCATCGCCGCGCCGAGCATGATCTCGACAAGGGTGACGCTGTTGGGCAGCAAAACCCCGATCACGTCGCCGCGTGTCAGCCCAAGCCCCAGCATCTGGCGGGCGCGGGTTTCCACCTGGACCACCAACTCGGCGTAGCTGCGCTGCTCATCATCGACCCGTATGGCAGGCGCATCGCCCCGCAACGCGGCGGACTGCTTGAGGATCTCAGCGAGAGGCAATGTGCGTGGCGATGGCATGTTTCTCCCCTGACGCTGCCGCGCCCGGCCGACCCGCCCGCCGCTTAAAAACCGCGCGGAGCTTGTGGTTCAGCATTGCGCACTTTTTTGAAAAAACGTACCAACCCTTCAAGCGCGGATAGCGCACAAGCATCGACGATGCAATCGCCGCTCGAGACCGGGCGACAAGGGAAGGCGCAATGATGAGAATGACGCTTGACGACGCCAAGGCTGAGCACAAGGCGATCCAGATCTCGATCGCCGAGGACGTCCGTCCGGTCACGGAGGCCGAACTCGAGTTCTACTACGGCAACGGCTGGGTGAAGATGGAGCGCCTGATCTCGCCACAGCTTGCGGCGCGGATGCTCGAGCTGGCCAAGGCCGAAATCCTCGACAAGGCGCCGGACGACGTCCGGTCGCACGATCGCGGCGTCTGGCACGACGTCTATCACCTGGGCCGCGACGACCACATCGAGCCGTTCTACAGCCTGGTCCGATCGCCCGTGATCGGCCGCAACGCCCAACTGTTCATGCGCCGCGACATCCCGGTCGGCATGCACAACGACATGCTGGCGGTGAAGATGCCCGGCGGCACGCCGACGGGCTGGCATCAGGACTTCCCGAACTTCCCGCTCGATCGCAACGGGCTCCTCACCTTCTGGATCGCCCTGGACGACCTGACCCCCGAGCAGGGGACCATGCATTTCCAGTCTGGCTCCCACAAGGAAGGGCCGCTGGGACGCCGCAATCTGGGCGCCGACGAGCGCGGCCTGCTCGACCACGTGCCCTATCTTGAAAAGCTCTACCCCCGCTCAGAGCCGATCAGCCTCAAGGCCGGCGACTGCACGGTGCACTCGTGCATGGTGGTGCACGGCGCGCCCGCCAATCTCACCGACCGGCCGCGCTGGTCGTACCTGCTGAGCTGCTATCCCGGCGACGCCTGCTGGACCGGTGCGCCGCACCACAACTTCAATGCCGATGCGGGCCTGACGCCTGGCCAGCCCGCGCTGTCGCCCAGGTTCCCGATCATCGCTCAACCGCGCGGCTGATCCCCCCAAGCCCTTGCCAGGGCGCCCGGGCGGCTCGTCCAGGGCTGCTGGCCGTGACCGAAATGCCACGACTGTTCCATTGGGCGGAACGCCTGGGGCGAATGTCGCGGGCGGGGGATTGAATTATTTTGTAAAATCGTACCAACTTCTTAAGCGCCAACAGCGCACAAGCATCCAAGAAGATGCAACGCCTCTCGATAGAGGGCGATACTGGGGAGGGACCTGAGATGAGTGACCACTTCGCTCTGCGCCGTCTTGCGCGGCCCACGACAACCTTTGGCGCCAAGCGCGCTTGGCTTTGCAGCGCCGGCGTCTTCGCCGCGGTGGGCATGGCCGCGGCGCTTGGCTTCGCTGCGCCGGCCAGCGCCGCCGAGGCCGCCGCGCCTGCCAAGGCGCCTGTCACCGACCTGGGCGACGTGGTCGTCACCGCCCGCCGGGTGGAAGAACGCATTCAGGACGTGCCCGTCACGGTGACCGCCCTCAGTCAGGCCAAGCTCGACGCCCTGGTGGTCAACAACATCGGCGACCTCGCCAAGCTCTCCCCCGGCCTGCAGGTCACGAGCTGTGTTTCCGGATCGTCCACGGGCGGCGCCTCCTGCTCGGTGAACATCCGCGGCTTCACCTCGAACCGGGGCTCGGCCTTCGGCACTATCGCCTTCTACTTCGCCGACGCCGCCGACATGTTCCAGTCGGACTACGACCTGCAGTCGATCCAGGTCCTGAAGGGCCCGCAAGGCACCCTGTTCGGCGACACGGTGACGGGGGGCGCGCTGCTCTTCACGCCGAAGAAGCCGAGCGGCCTGAAGAACTCCGGCTTCATCACCGCCGAGGGTGGCAACCTCAACTATCACCAGCTGACCGCCGCCTACGAAAACACCTTCCTGGACGGCAAGGTGAACTTCCGCCTGTCGGG
This sequence comes from Caulobacteraceae bacterium, assembly GCA_947475465.1. GTDB lineage: Bacteria > Pseudomonadota > Alphaproteobacteria > Caulobacterales > Caulobacteraceae > Phenylobacterium. The sequence goes on from CANJLK010000004.1 coordinate 3,344, forward strand.
CCAATACCGCCGCCGCGCGGGCTACGGCACGGTGCACTATTCCTTCGGCGGCAGCGGAGAGGTGGCTGACGTCAACCAGCTCTACCTGCGCGGCTCCCTGGTCCTGAAGCCCATCGACCAGCTCGAAAACTACACGGTAGCGCTGTGGCAGCGGGACAAGACCAACGGCGGCCTGCAACCGATCGCCTACTATGACGCGCGGTTCTTCTCCGCCGCGACCCGCAATCTTGTGCCGAGCGCCACGCCGGCGTCGGCAGCGCTCTATGAATATTTCACCGGACAGACCCCCCCTCCCGGCCTGACCTTCCCGCAGATCGCCGCGTCGGATTTCGCACGTCAGACGGCGGCGGGCCCGGATGAGGTCTGGTCGAACCTGGACGCCCACTACAAGCAGATTTCGGTCGGTGTCGTGAACCAGACCAAGTGGACGTTCAACGACCACTGGTACATCCGCAACATCTACCAGCTGCGCTGGATCCCCGAGGTCATCGGCGGCAACCAGAACTACGACGGCTCCATGGCCGCGTTCCTCCAGAAGGCCGCGCCGCAGGTTCCCACCGCCGGGGCCGCCGCCTTCGCCACCAACTTCGCCAAGGTGGACAATGGCTGGAACAATCGGCAGTGGACGGACGAAGTCCAGGTGGTCGGCGACATGTTCGACAACCGGCTTAAGCTGCAAGGCGGGTACTACCATCGCGAGGACCGGCCGGGCGACTACTACGGCGCCTTCCCGTACCGCTATCCATCCCCGGCAGTGAACCAAAACCTGGCCTTCCAGGCTATCGCGGCCTACCAAACGGCTGCCCAGTGCAGCACGGCGACATTCACCTCACCGGTACCCTGCTACAAGATCACGACCTTCGAGCGACACTCAGACGCGTTCTATGGTCAGGCGACCTGGGCGGTGACCGACAAGTTGAACCTGACCGCTGGCGGGCGGCAATCCAAGATCAGCCCCGGGATCACCAAGACCGCCGAACTGCCCACCTACTTCAGCAACTACACCGCCAGCAATGGCGTGGTCGTGGCTGTGCCAGTGCCGGTGCCCTACAACACGCCGATCCCCGGCTCGCCGGTCACCCAGACCCAGCAACCCGGCTACAACTCGTTCACCTACTCGCTGACAGCGGACTACAAGGTCGACGACGACACTCTGGTCTATATTGCCCACCGCAAGGGCTTCAAGCCAGGCGGCACCAATCCGACCCTGCCGACCACCGACCCGCTGTTCGCGTTCGGCCCCGAGACCATCAAGGACGTGGAAATCGGGGTGAAGCGCGACTGGGCGGTCGGTGGCTGGGCCGCACGCACCAACGTCAGCATCTACAAGAACTGGTACGACAACATCCAGACCGGCACCCGCCAGGGCGGTACGGTGCTGGTGACCATCAACGGCGGTACGGCTGACTACAAGGGTGCGGAATTCGAAGGCTTCATCACCGACCCGAGCCGTGTGTTCACCCTCAACATGGCTGTCGGCTACCAAAACGACAAATACGAGACCTTCATCGAGCAGACGTCCTGCTCAGTGCAGTTCTATCGTCAAACACCTGGCGGCTCCTGTGACTCGACGCTGGTCGGCGGGCAGCCCCTGGTTCCGACCTCCACCCTCATCACCATCGACCACGCCCACGGCACCCTGACCGTCGCAGCGGTCGCGCCGAGCGCGGCCAACCCCGCCGGTCGAGCGGCGCAGACCTATTCCTTCGAGCCGGACAAGATCACCCCTCAGCTGACCTGGTCGCTACGCCCCGAGATCCATCTCGAGCCGTTGCTGGGCGAGAACATCGTCATGGGGCTGAACATCTACCACAATTCCGGTATCGCCGGCGGGCAGGGCAACGGCGCCTCCATCAACGCCGGCCTCGCGCCCTACAGCGTCACCGGGGTCTACGGGAACGTCAGTGTACTGACGGCCTACAGCCTGACGAAGTACACTCAGTACGACTTCAGCGCCGACTGGCACAACATCCACGGCTCGCCCCTGAGCGCGTATCTGCGGGTCACCAACCTGGCCAACAAGCGCTTCCGCTACGGTGATTTCACCACCTTTGGCAGCGGCGGCACCGCGGCGCCCAGTCCGAACGAGCCCCGGATGGCTCTGGTCGGCGTCAAGTACGACTTCTAGCTCAAGTGAAGGCGCGCCGGAGCCCAGGCTCCGGCGCGGACTTCTCCGGCGCCGGCCCTGCGCGCGGTGGCCAGGGAGACCCGCCATGTCCTTTCCGCCCCGCCAGCCCGCCCGTTCGGAAATCGCGCCCGAGAACATCGAATTCTACAATTTCGTCATCGACCGGGCCCGCTACCACAGCAACATGCCCGAGCCTGAGAAAGAGGGCGGCTACTACGCCCACATGCTGCTGACGCCGGAGATCAGCGCCTCGCTCTGTCGCCAGGGCCAGTACTTCCGTGCGGTGGGCGACAGTCTCGGGAGCTTCTCCCACGCCGATCGGGAATTCGTCGATCAGATCCTGGGCAAGGACCTGAAGACCAACTGCGTCGCGCTGGGCCATATCAACGACGCCGTCTCCACGGGCGTGCGGATCGAAGCCATCGAAGCCATCCGCTTCGGCCGCGAAGACGAAGTGCTGAACGAAGATGAAAAGTTGCTCGCCAGCTTCATCCGCAAGGTCATGGCCGGCCAGATGGACCCCGCCACCTGGGCCCGGATGGAAGCCCGGATCGGCGAGCGCGGCGCCATGGAGTACGCCGCCTGGATTCTCTACCTGCACACGACGATCCGGGGAATCCAGCTGGTCCGGGCGGGTGAGGAGCCCTCCGACGATCAGGTCGACCAGCTGATCGCCGACATCAAGTCCGGCAAGCATGTGGTCGACGACTACCGCAAGCGGATTTCTTAGCGCGGGCCAGCGGCCCGCCCTACCCGCCCGCCAACGCAGGAGGAACCATGCGCAGCGCGATCCGTGACGGCGCCTTGCGTGGCCGGGTCGCCCTGGTGACCGGCGCCAGCAAGAACCTGGGCCGCGCGACCGCCCTCGCCCTGGCCCAGGCTGGGGCCGACGTCGCCGTGACCGCCCAGAGCTCCATCGAAGACATCGAGGAAACCGCCAGGCTGGTCCGCGACACGGGCCGCCATTCGGTCGCGTTGCTGGGCGATCTGGGCGATCCTAAGGACGTCGGCCAGTTGGTCGACAGGGCCGTTGCAGAACTGGGCGCCATCGACATTCTGGTGTCAAACGCCGCCCGCCGGCCGCGCAAGTTCTTCCTGGATCTCACCATCGAGGACTGGGACTCGATCATGCGCAGCAACCTCTCAGCGTCGTTCTATGTCTCCCGTCTCCTGGTCGGTGGAATGCGCGACCGTGGCTTCGGGCGGATCATCCTGATCGGCGGCCCAGACGGACAGCGGCCCGAACACTACAAAGGGGCGGCCACCCGCGCCCACTGCAACACCGCCAAGGCCGGACTTCTCGGCCTGATGAAGGCCATCGCCATGGAATTCGGCGCCGACGGGATCACAGCCAACGTCGTCAGCCCCGGATTGATGAACACCGAGAGAGATCCGGTGAACTATCCCCACTGGCCTATGCCGCACGACGAACTGCGGCGCAGGCTGGCGATCCCGCGCCTGGGCGAAGCGAGCGAGGTGGCCGAAATGTGCGTCTTCCTGGCCAGTGACAGCGCGGCCTATGTGACGGGCCAGACCCTCAACGTCAGCGGCGGTTGGCTGACGCCATGATCGAACGCGCGCCTAGGCACGCTTCACGACTGCGCCTCCCTCAGGGCGGCGGCGCGGCGCGCGCGTTCCTCGGGACTGGCGGCCATGCCGGAGGCCGTCATCAGCTGGGTCTGCGCACCGCCGTCCACGGCCAGGTCGGCGCCGTTGATGAAGCGCGCCTCGGGGCTCACCAGGAAGGCGATGGCCGCCGCCTGATCCTCACCCACGGAGACGATGCCCAGCGGATTGTTGCCGCGGGTCAGCAACGCCGCCTCGGAGCCCGGCGGCAACTTGGACATGTTGGCCGTGGAGCCTGGCGAGATGCTGTTCGAGCGGATGCCGTACTTGCCCCAGTCGTTGGCCAACTGGCGGATCATCATCATCAGCGCGGCCTTGCTTGGCGAATAGGCGCCCAGCGTCGGCGCGGGCTCGTGGGCGGCGATCGAGCAAACCGCCACGATGCAGCCCTTGGACTCCTTGAGCATCGGAAAGGCCGCCTTGGCGAGGAGCCAGGTGGCGCGGGTGTTCACGTTGAAGGTCCGGTCCCACTCTTCGACCGAATATTCGAGAAGGTCTTTGCGCGGCCAGATGCCGGCGATGCTGGCCAGGACGTCGAGGCCGCCGAACGCCTTTTCCGCGTGGGACACGACGGCCTCGCAGGCCGTGGGATCGGTCAGGTCAGCCGCATGGATCTCGGCCAGGCCGCCCAACGCGCGAACTTCGTCGGCGACCGTGTTCAGCGTACCCTCGGCCATATCGACCAGCAGCAGCCGGGCCTGGCCGCCGCGGCGGATCGCGTCGGTTGTCAAGGTCTTGGCGGTGGCGCGTCCGATGCCGCCGGCCGCGCCGGTCACAATAGCTCTCATGCCGCATCCCTCCCGCCGCCCTGCTCACCGAGGGCTCCGCCGGGATTAACTACCCTGGGGCCACGGCTGCAAGTCCCTGCGCGAACCCTTGAGTCCAGATGGAGAAGGCCATGATCGAGCGTACGAGCAATGTCCCGACCGGGTGGGACGAAGAAGCCGACGTGGTGGTCTGCGGTTCGGGTGGCGCGGCGCTTTCATGTGCAGTCGTCTCGGCCATCGAGGGCTGCTCAGTGACGGTTCTGGAAAAGGCGGATCTAGTCGGCGGCACAACAGCGGTGTCTGGGGGCGGTGTGTGGATCCCCAACAATCACTGCATGCCCGCGGTCGGAACCAGCGACAGCCGCGAGGAGTCCATGGCCTATCTCCAGGCCCTTGTGGGCGACACCGGCGAGCAGGCGATGCTGGACGCCCTGGTCGACGAGGGTCCCAAGGCCGTGCGCTATCTGGAGGACAAGGGCGGCTTCTTCTGGCGCGCCTATCCAGCTGTTGGCGGGACCAGCGACTATCGGCCCTGGCTGCCCGGCGAAAAGCCCGGCTCGCGCAGCATGGACTGCGGCTGGTTCGAGCTTGAGAGCCTCGGCGTCTCGGTCAAGCAGCTGCGCAAACGCGGGACCTCAACCGCCGACAAATTCGACATGTACACCCAGCGCCGGCATGCGGCGGCCCCGGACGGGACGCACGACACCCACCTAGCGCCGGGGCAGTCCGACGCGGTCACCGGGACGGTGATCGGCGGCGCGGCCTTCGCTGGTCGGCTCTTCAAGGCGGCGCTCGACAACGGCGCCAAGGTTCATGTCTCCACCCCGGCCAAGGCGCTTGTGGTCGACGGCGGCCGGGTCATCGGCGTCGAGGCCGAGAAGGACGGCAAGCCCTATTTCGTGCGTGCGCGGCACGGCGTGTTCATGGGCACGGGCGGCTATTCACACAATCCCGAACTGCTGAAGGCCTGGATGCAGCGGCCGATCGAGTACACCTGCGAGGTCGAAACCTCGACCGGCGACGGCCACCTCATGGGCCTGGCGATCGGCGCCCAGATGGCTCACCTGGGCGACGCCTGGTTCATGCCGGCGATCCCGCCTGAGGACTGGTCCGTGTTCGGCCATAGCCGGGGCGAGCGCGCCCTGCCTCACACCCTGATCATCAACAGACGCGGCAAGCGTTTCGTCAACGAGCCACTCAACTACTACGATTTCGGCGACGCCTGGGGAACCAAGCAGGACGGGCCGCGCAACCTGCCGGCCTGGCTGATCTTCGACAGCCAGGCAGTGGCGAAGTACAGGACCTTCGACGGCTTCGCCAAGACCCGGCCCGGGACCCGCGGCTTCGCCATGGCCGATTCCCCCGACGAACTGGCCTCCAAGCTGGGCATCGAGCCCGCCAGCAACCTGCGCGAGACCCTTGAGCGTTTCAGCGCCTACGCGGCCAAGGGGGAAGATCCGGATTTCGGCCGCGGCCAGAACCCCTGGGACATCCGATGGGGCGACCCGAACAACCAGCCGAACGCCTCGCTGGGCACGGTGGAAAAGGGCCCGTTTTACGCCGTGGAGATGCGCCCGGGCGCGCTTGGCACCAAGGGCGGGCTGAAGATCAACGCCAGGGCTGAAGTGATTTCCGCCTTGAACGGCAAACCGATCCCCGGCCTCTACGCCGGCGGCAACTGCGCCTCCAGCCCGACGCCCGGCGCCTACGGGGGGCCCGGCGGCACCCTCGGCGCCTGCCTCACCTTCGGATATCTGGCCGGCCTGGAATTGGGCGCGGCGGCCAGGGCGGCCAAGACTGGCGCGTCGGCCCTGGCGCGGGCCAAGTAGCGCTTAGGCCTTCGCCGACAGGGCGCGCGAGCCGTAATCCGCGCCGTTGCGGCGAACCAGCCCGCCCGCGGTGAACCCACCATCGACGGGCAGGACTGCGCCGTTGATAAAGGAAGAGGCGTCTGACAGCAGGAACAGGCAGGCCCTCGCCTGATCGTCGGGAATCGATAGCCGCGCCATCGGCGTGCGGTCGATCATCACCTCCTCGACATGGTTGTCGGGCACACCGCCGCGCAGCAGGGGCGTATCCACCGGGCCAGGCGCGATGGCGTTGACGCGGACGCCGTGGCGGCCCCACTCGATGGCCAGCGTCTTGGTCACTCCGACGACGCCGTATTTGGTCGCGCTATAGGCCGCGCGCGCGGAATGGCCGCCAAACGCCAGCATTGAGGCCAGGGTGACGATGGCCCCGCGCTTGCGCTCGATCATCCGCCCGCCGACTGCCTGGCAGGAGAGGAAGGTCCCGGTGAGATTGACCGCCAGGACCTGGTTCCACAGGTCGACGGGAAAGGTTTCCGCCCGATCTGAGCGGGCTATGCCGGCCGCGGTGACAAGGCCATCGATCGGCCCGAGCCTGGCCTCGATCTCGGCGACCACCCGCCCGGTCGCGCCTACGTCCGTGACGTCCAGGGCGAAGGCCGCGGCCTGTGCGCCCTGGGTCCGCGCCTCGGTCGCCGCGACCTCCGCTCCACCGCCGTCGATATCGCAGAACGCCACCTTGGCGCCGCCGCGCGCCGCCATCAGCGCAGTGGCGCGGCCGATGCCGGAAGCCGCGCCGGTCACCACAATCACCCGACCGGCAAGCCCGAATGCTTCATCCATGGCGACCCCTCCCGCCGTTCCGCGTTCCGGACGCGACTGCGTCAGCGCACGTAGCCGAGCTCCTTGAAGGTCTCCCGCGCGATCAGCACCTTCATGATCTCAGTGGTGCCGCCGCCGACCTCATGGTGCTTGGAGTTGCGGAACAGGCGCGCGACCCGGTTGGTCTCCAGCTGCCCGGCCCCGCCCCAGATCTGGGAAGCGTCGGAGGCGGCCTGCGAGACCATCTCCGAGGAATAGAGCTTCAGGATCGCCGCCTCGCGGGTCACCTTCTCGCCGCGGTCCACCGCCCGCAGCAGGCGGTAGAGCATGGTCCGCGACAGCTCGATGCCGACCGCCATCTTGGCGATCTTCTCCTGGATCAGCTGGAAATTTCGGATCGGCGATCCGAACACCTGACGCTCGTTGGCGTAGGCGGCGGCTTCGTCCAGACAGCCCTGAATGAGGCCCACGGTCGAGGCTCCGACCAGCACCCGTTCGGTATCGAGCGAGTCCACCAGATAGTGGAATCCGCGGCCCACCTCGCCCAGCACATTCCTCTGCGGCACGCGCACGTGATCGAGGAAGACGTCGCCGGTGGGCGAGGAGCGCATCCCCATCTTTTCGAAGGCGGGGCCGGTGGCGAAGCCCTCCATGCCGCGCTCGACGATGAACCAGGTGCCGCCGTCGATGCGGCTGGGCTCCTCGCTGGTCCTCGCGATGATCACGAGGAAGTCGCCCCAGGGCGCGTTGGTCACGTAGGTTTTGGCGCCGTTGAGAATCCAGTCGTCGCCATCGCGCCAGGCCTTGGTGGCGGGATTGAGCGCATTGGAACCGCCCGAAGGCTCGGTGATGCCCATGCCGCCAATGGTGTCGCCGGCCAGGGTCGAGCGAAGGTACTTCTCCTTCTGCTCCGTCGTGCCGTGGCGCGAGATGGCGCGCGCGAACAGCATGATGTCGGCGAAGAGAGTCAGGTCGAGGCCGCCATCGACACGGGCGGTCTCCTCGCTGACGATCGCCCGCATGGCCAGGCTACCGCCGCTGCCGCCGTATTCCTCTTCGAAACCCGCCCCCAGGAACCCCTGGTCGCCCAGCTTCTTGATCAGGGCGCGGGGCGGATAGCCGTCGGCCTCCATCTGCGGAACGAGTGGCTCGACCTCCTGCAGCATGAAGCGGCGGACGCTCTCCTGCAGCATGCGTTCGTCATCGGTCAGGAGATCCTGCATCGCTACGCCCGCTCCGGCTTGGCCGGCGCCCAGGGCAGGCTGAACAGGCGCGCGATACGCCCGCGGTCATCGTCAGACACTCGCTCAAAGACTCCTGTCCGGCTGATCGGCGGCGCGCCCAGCGACTTCTGCAGGTCAGCGCGCAGCTCGGCCATCTTGAAGCCCACGGACATGGTGTCGAAGATCGGCACGCCGACCTCGGGGACCTGCGAAAGGCCGGTGGCGGACGACATGACGCTCAAGCCGGCGCTGCCGATGACGATGGACTGGGCGCCCCGCTCGACCAGCCGGCGCGCGGCGGCCAGGATCGAGTCCCGCACGGGCCCCATCTCCTCGAACCCCTTGGTGAAGGCGAGCGATGACGGGATGTCGATCTTCTCGACTCCGGCCAGACGGCCCGAAAGGCCGCATGTGTCCACGGTGGCCTCGCAATATTCCACCCAGGACGGATCCTGGACCGTCACGATGCCGAGCTTGCGGCCGTATTGGGCGGCCAGATGGACCGCAGCCTCCATCGGGCCCACGATCGGGATGTCCACCAAGGTGCGGGCCTCGATCACGCCCGGGTCGCCGGAGCAGGCCACCATGCAGGCGTCGATGCCCTCCTCGGCGGCCTCGACCATGCGGGCCACCACGTCGACCTTGTTGAGCAGAATCGGAAAGGGAAACACCGTGTCCGCCGCGCGACGCAGGTGGGCGACGTACTTGTGGACGATCTCGGTGTCCGGGCGCTTCACGCGGTTGAAGTTGGCGGTGATCAGCTCGGTGAACTTGCCCGAGAGGCTTTCGACATTCACGTGAACGACGCAGATCTTCATCTTCAAACTCCCCGGGATTATTCGCCGCTGAACTTCGCGGCGCGCTTTTGCAGGAACGCGGCGACGCCTTCGCGCACGTCATTAGTGCCGAACAGCCGGGCCATCAGGCCGGCTTCAATGCGGAGCCCTTCGGCAAGGCCAAGCTCAAGGCCCAGATTGGCGGCCGTCTTGGCCGCGGCCACCGCCAGCGGGGCGTTGGCGGCGATGCGACGGGCCAAGGCCAGGGCATGCGAAAGTACATCGGCCGTTGGGACAACCTCATCCACCAGCCCGATCCTGAGCGCCTCGGCCGCACTGATCCGGTCGCCGGTGAAAAGCAGACGCTTGGCCGTCCCGACCGGGACCAGTCTCGGAAGGTTCTGAGTGCCGCCCGCACCGGGAATGATGCCCAAGGTGACCTCCGGCAGGCCAAAGGTGGCGGCCTCCGCGGCGACCCGGATGTCGCAGGCCATCATCAGTTCGCACCCGCCGCCCAAGGCCGCGCCGTTGACGGCGGCGATGACGGGACAGGTGAAGTTGGCGATTCCTTCCTGGACGATCTGGACGCGCCGTGCGTAGGGCTCAGCGGAAACCGCGTCGAGGCTCTGGAAGTGGCGGATATCGCCGCCGGCCATGAACACCTTGCCCGCCCCGGTCAGCACCACCGCGCGTACGGCCGGGGTCCTTCGGGCGATCGACATGAAGGCCTGCGCAAGGGCTTCCGCGACGTCGGGATGGAGTGCGTTGACGGGCGGATTGTCGATGGTGACGATGCAGACGTCGCCCTCGAATTCGGTGCGGACCAGATCTGCCACGCTCTCCCCTTCTCGCCGGATTGTCCGACGAAGTCTCTTGCATGACCGGCCGTGCGCCAGCCCAGTCCCCAGGCCCAGTCTGCGACCTGCGGGTAGATCGCCCGGCCAAGGCCGTCAAGGAATTTAAAAATCTGTACCGTTTAAAGGCGACTGGCGTCGCCTGCGAAACCCTGCCGGAAAGCGCTGCGGGCGGCCCCGATATCCGGCGGCGAGCCCGTGGAGATGGTCCGCACCATCATGCCGACGTAGAGCGCCTGGACCCACATCGCGTCGCGACTCTGGGTCGCCGGATTGATGGCGCGCATCTGTCGGGTCCAGGCCGCCGAGCGCTCGAAGATAGCCTCGGAAACCTCCGATCGCAGGTCAGGCCGCCGCGCCGCCTCCAGCCAGATGGAGTAGATCGCCACGGGCGACAGGCTGAGGTCGGTGGCCTCGCGAACGAACAGGGCGGCGGTGCTGTCGGCCAGTTCGTCGATCGCGGACCGGGAGGCTGCGATCGCCGTGCGGATCTCCCGGTATTGTTCCTTTGAGCGCTGGAAAAGCTCGGCTTCGGCGGCGTTGAGAAGTTGGGTGATGGACCCGAAATGGTAGGCCGGCGCGGCGGTGGTCAGGCCGCTGGCCTCGGCGACCGCCTTGTAGGTGATGGCGCCGACGCCGCGGGCGATCAGCAGGCCGATGGCGGCGTCCAGAATCCGCTGGCGGGTGTCCTGGGCTTTGCGCCCCGGCCGGCTCGCCACCGCCGGCTTGGCCGGAAGGGCCGCGCGGGGGGCGGCCCAGGCTTCGGCTGGATTTCGCCCGTCCACAAAGACCGCCGCGACCTGTTCTGGCGTGAGCGCCAGGGGCCGGGTTATGAACAGCAGGCCGATCACCGTGTCGATGTAGACGGTGGCGAACCTTCGGCTGTCTTCGATCCCCATCGCGTCGGCCAGATCGCACCAGACCTGCGCCATGTCGTCGAACCATTCGCGCGCAAAGGCATGGCCCTCCGAACTGCGCGCGGCATCCAGGATTATCTCGGCCCAGGCAAGGCTCGTACGCTTGTGGCGGCCGGCGGCGTTGGTCACCTGCTTCGTGGCGAGCGCGGCCATGTCCGGCGCAACCTTGTCGCCAGCCCGGTGACGGGCGGCCGCGACGCGGAACGAGGTAACATAGCTGTCGAGCAGTTGGCTCGAGGCGTCGGCGACCATGTCGGCCTTGGTGGCGTAGTGATAGGTGGTCGCCGCCAGCGAGACCCCAGCGGCGGCGGCCACCAGCCGGTGCGTCAAACGGCCAAGTCCATGCTCGGCCACCACCGTGATGACGGCGTCCGCGATCCGCGCCTTCGTCCTCGCCGTACGCGCTGAAGATGCGCCGTCGATTTCGCGCAGCTGCGGAATGCCCGCCAATTGCATGTATTTCACGGTGATCTTTTGCGTCTCCAGCTAGACTCGCATAGCGCAATCCGAAGGTGGCGCAACTTGGAAGTGCTGGCGCGCGGGGCGGTCAACGGGTCCGGACCGTGGAATGCAGTGAGGCAAGCCGGCCTTGGCCCTCCAGCGGGCGGTGTCTATAGATCGGAGTAAGAAGCAAGAACTGGGGTGGACTATGGATGGCCGCAGCGTCGTCATCGGTGGGGCCGGCGGAATCGGCATGGCCACCTGCCGAGCCTTGGCCCAGGCCGGCCAGCAGGTGATCCTCGCCGACTTCCATCCCGAGCGGACCGCGACCGCCGCCGCCCAGCTCCAGGCCGAGGGCCTCGATGTCGTGCCGGAAATCTGCGACGCCACCTCCGGCGATCAGATGGACGCCCTGCGCGACCGCATCGAGAGCCAGCATGGCCCGGTGGACGTGGTCGTCGCCCTGGCCGGGGTCGCGCGCAACGCCCTGCTGGTGAAGATCACGGACGAGGATTTCAACCTGACCCTGTCCACCCACCTGAACGGCACTTTGAACGCGCTTCGCACCTTTCTGCCGGGCATGCGCAAGCGCGGCTATGGCCGGGCGGTGACGATGAGCTCGATCGCCGCGCGGGGGTCCTTCGGCGGGGCCAGCTACTCGGCGGCGAAGGCGGCGATCGAGGGGCTGACGCGGACTGCGGCCATCGAGATGGCGCCCAGCGGCGTCACCGTGAATTGCGTCGCGCCGGGTATTATCGGGACCGGCATCTTCCACACGACGCCCCAGGATTACCAGGACAAGTGCATCGCGTTGACGCCCATGCAACGCGTTGGGACGCCTGAGGAAGTCGCCGCCTGCATCCGCTTCCTCGCTTCGAGAGACGCCAGCTTTGTCACAGGCCACACGTTCAAGGCCGACGGCGGACTGAGCATCGGCCCCATCTGAACCCCCTGACCCCGGTACGACGAGATGACGCTTTCGCTAAAGCCCCTTTTCCAGCTCTCCATCGAGGCCGGCGCCTATCAGAAGGTCGGCAAGACCCATGCCGGGTACAAGATGACCGTGCCGATCATCGGCGGCGGCGTTTCCGGCGACCGGATCAACGGCAAGACCCTGGAAGGCGGGTCCGACTGGATCCTGATCCGCCCCGACGCCGTCTGGGACCTCAACGTGCGGCTGGTGGTGAAGACAGACGACGACTGCCTGATCGGCATGACCTATCGCGGTCTCTGCCACGGACCGGCCGATGTCATGGATCAGATCAACAGGGGCGCGCCTGTCGATCCGGCGCTCTATTATTTCCGCACAGCGGTGTTCTTCGAGACGAGCGCCGAGAAGTACAGGTGGCTCAACGGCACGATCGCGGTGGGTTCCGGAACGGCGCGGCCGGGCGGACCACTCTACGACGTGTTCGAAGTCCTTTAGATGCGACGGCCGTGACCGTCGGTGACCGGGAGACGACGGCTTGACCGATGACCTTTTCGACGTCGCCGGCAAGGTCGTGCTGGTCACCGGCGGCGCGGACGGAATGGGCCGCATGATCGCCGAGGGCTTCGTGCGCAGCGGGGCGCGGGTGTTCATCACCTCGCGGCGGATGGACCGCTGCGTGGAAGCGGCTGCGGCGCTGCGCGCCTGGGGGTCCTGCGAGCCGGTTCAGAGCGATCTGTCCACGCCCGAGGGAGCTATGGCCCTGGCCTCTGAAATGCGCGCGCGGCTGGGCCGCCTGGACGTCCTCGTCAACAACGCCGGCAAGACCTGGGCTGCACCCCTTGAGGCGTTTCCCGATAGCGGCTGGAACGCCGTCATGGCCATCAACCTTCAGGCGCCTTTCGTCCTGGTTCGTGAACTCCTGCCGCTCCTGAAGGCGGGGGGGACAGCCGACGATCCGGCCCGCGTGATCAATATCGGGTCGGTTTCAGGAACCCGCGTCGAAGGGATCAACACCTATCCCTACACGGCCAGCAAGGCCGCGATCCTGCACCTGACCCGCCACCTGGCCGCCGATCTGGCTGAGGCCAACATCACAGTGAACGTCGTCGCCCCGGGCTATTTCCCGACCCGCATGACCGCCCATATCCGCAACGATCAGGAGGAAGCGCGGATTCTCAACGCGCGGATTCCCCTGCGCCGCCTGGGCAGGCCGGATGATATCGCCGGCGCCTGCCTGTTCCTCGCCTCCCGGGCGGCGTCCTACATCACGGGCGCGGAAATCCCGGTGGACGGCGGCCTGGCGCGCTGCACCTGAGGCGGAGCGAGTTCAGGCGGCCGCTGTGTCCCGGGCCGGCTGCGCGGCTTCAAAACTCAGGGCGGCGTCGATGGCGTCATGCAAGGCGGCTGCCCCGATCGGCTTGGCGACGTGGCCGTCCACCCCCGCCGCCTGATAGTCGCTCACGCCCTCAGCCGTGACAGCGGAGATCAGCGCCAACATCGGCGTCCGCGACCAGCGGGCCACGCCTTCGGCGGCGCGGATCGCCTTGGCCACCGCCAGGCCGGCGACGGTCGGCGTCGTCACATCCAGCAGGATCAGGTCCCACGCTTCCTGGCGCCAGGCGGCGAGCGCTTCGTCCGCATCTTCGACGGTCACCGCTTCAAGCCCAAGGTCTGCCAGCAACGTGGTCAGGACCAGACGGCTGATGGCGTCGCCATCCGCCACAAGCACCCGAAGACCCGGCTCGAACGTCGGTTCGCGCGCTGAGAAGCTGGGCTGCGGAGCCGCCGCTTGCGGCTCGGACGTGCCCGCCTCGGCGACGCGCACCAGGGGCAGGATCGCCGTGAAGCGTGAGCCTTCGCCGGGGAGGCTCGTCGCCGTGAATGAGCCGCCGAGGCGCTCAACCGCTTCACGGCAGCGCATGAGGCCTCGCGGTCGGAGGCGTGCGCCTTCCGGCGGGCGCCGCGGCGCCAGCAGGCGCTGGAGTTGCGACCCGCCGATCCCAACGCCGGTGTCGGCGACACTCAGCTTCAACCTATCGTCACACCGCTCCGCGACGATCGACACTCCACCCGCCGCCGTGAACCTGAGAGCGTTTGAAACGAGATTAAGCAGGATCTGGCGCACCAACAGCGCCTCGCCCCGATAGCGGCCCTGAGCGGACGGCGAGACGGCGAGCTCGAGACCGATCCCCCGGGCCTCGGCGTCGGCGATGAAGTCGTCCCGCACGGCGGCGACCAGGCCGTCGAGGTCGAAGGCCGAACCGCCGCGCGCCAGTTCACCCCCTTCGAGGCCATCGAGGGCCAGCATGGCATTGAGGATCGCCGCCAGGCCCTCGCCCGATCGCTCCGCGGTTTGCTCGCCCGTCACCGGTTGCGGGGCGGGCCCGGTCATCCCCTCGGTCCGGACCGCAGGCGCCATTGCCGGCGCTTCGTCTGGCTTGCCGCCATAGAGGTGGCCCATGGCGCGCGCCACCGCCCGCATGGGCGAAAAGCGGTTGCGCCGCGCCTCGGGCGCGGCCGGCTGGTGGTAGAATTCGTCCTTGGACATCACGCGGAAACTCCCCGCGCCAACCATGACCGGGGTTCGCCAAGCTTGGGTTAACGGCGGTGACCTCCGGCCCCGAGGCGCGTTTGCCGGACGGCCCCTTACCGAGGTCGCCAGCGATAGCCGACCCCGGGCTCGGTCAGGATCAACACCGGCGTGGAGGGATCCGGCTCGATCTTGTGGCGCAACTGGCCCACGAACACCCGCAGGTACTGCACGTCCTGCTCGTGGGCCTGGCCCCAGACGGCGGTGAGCAGTTGCCGGTGCGTGATCACCTTTCCGCCGCCTTCGACCAGTTGGGCCAGAAGATCGTATTCGCGCGGCGAGAGCCGGACCGGGACGTTCGCGCGGGTCACCAGGCGCCGGACCAGATCGATGGTAAGGTCGCCCTCCGACACCACGGCCGCGACCCCGGCCTCCTGCAGCTGCTGGCGCAGGGCCGCCCGGATGCGCGCCAGCAATTCGCCGACGCCGAACGGCTTGGCCACATAGTCATTGGCCCCCAGGTCGAGGGCGTCGATCTTCTCGGTTTCGCGGTCGCGGGCCGACAGGATGATAATCGGACCTCGATAGAAGGCGCGCGCCTTCTCCAGCGCCTGCTTGCCGTCCATGTCGGGCAGGCCAAGGTCCAGCACCACCACGTCAGGCGGCTTGCGGGCGATCTCGCGCAGCCCCTCGGCGGCGGTGTCCGCGCGCGCCGGCTCGTAGCCTGCGGCCTCCAGGGCCGGGCTCAGAAATCGGTGAATCTGCGGCTCGTCGTCGATCACCAGTATGCGCGGCCGGTGCGCACTCATGGCCGGGCCTCCGTTGCAGCGGGCTCCTTGGGCAGGCTGATCAGGATGCGGGTCCCGCGGCCCTCGTGGATTGGGCTCGCCGCGGCGATCCGGCCGCCCATGGCCTCCACGAACCCCTTCGAAATTGCGAGGCCCAGACCAGCTCCCTTTCCGCGGTCGCTGGCCTCCTCCATGCGCCGGAAGCGTTCGAAAACCCGCTCCAGCTCACTCGTCGGAATGCCGCGGCCCTCGTCTTCGATACTGATCACCACATTGCCCCGATCCTCATAGGCGGCGACCTCGATGGTGGTCTGGTCCGGACTATAGGCGATGGCGTTCTCAAGAATATTGACCAGGGCCTGTTCCAGCAGGGAGCCATCGGCCATCACCATGGACAGCTGTTCTGGATAGTCCTGGGTCAGGTTGCGGCCCTCCAGCCTGCGGGTCACCCGATCGATGGCGTCCCGCAGGATGTCGCGGATATCCATCCATTCCCGCCGGGTGGTCAGGGCGCCGCCCTCGAGGCGGGTCATGTCGAGCAGATCACCGACATAGCGGTTCAGACGCTCGGCTTCCTCGCGGATCGAAACCAGCAGGTCAGCCCGGACTCTTGCGGTGAGCGACTTGCCGAAGTCGATCAGAGTGGTGGCCGAGCCGAGGATCGCGGAGAGCGGCGTGCGTAGGTCATGGCTGATGGAATTGAACAGCGCCGAGCGCAGTCGGTCGGACCGGCGCAGCGCCTCCGCCCCGGCGGCCTCGGCGGCGAACTCGGCCCGCTCCAGCGCGACCGCGCCCTGGTCGAGAAGCGCGCTGACGAACCGCTCGCCGTCCTCGCTGGCGACGGCCTTGGGCTCCACGCCCACGACTCCGGCTCGCGATCGCACCCCCTGCAAGGGCCGGAAGGTCCAGTCGGCATTGGGCAGAGTTCCGGTTCCGGCGCCGGCCGCCTCGCCCTTCTCCCAGGCCCAGCGGGCAGCGGCCATGTCGGCGGCCGACAGCGCCTCAAGCGCGGGCGAGGCCGCCGCGATGACTATATCCTCGCCGCTGGGCGTCATCACCACAGCGCCGCTGCTGGTGGCGGCCGCCAGCTGCTCGGCCAGGGCCGTGGCCGCGTCCTCCGCCCGGGCCGCTGCGGAAAGCCGGCGCGTGGCGACCAGCACCGCGGCGATGCCCGACGCCCGCCGGGAGACCGCTCGCCCCTGGTCCCGCACCCGGCCGGTCAGCCAGCCGGTTGTCATGGCCACGGCGAAGAACACCGCGAAGGTGAAAACGTCCGCCGGATGACCGATGGCCAAGGTGAGGCGCGGCTCGAGGAAGAAGAAGTTGTAGACGAAGGCCGCGGTCGCCGCGGCAGACACCGCCGGCCCGAGGCCGAAGGCGAGACCGGAGACCAGCACGCTCAGCATGAACACCATGGCCAAGTTGGCGCTCTCAACGAAGCGGTCGGCGGCGTAGGCCAGACCACCGGCCACCGCCACGCTGAACAAGGCGCCCAAGTGGCCCATCCACCGCAAGGGCGGCGAGGTGCGCCGCGTCGGGGGTTGATAGGGCGACTGCGCGGCGTCGGTGATGACGTGGAGCGCCGCGCCGCTCGACCCTTCCAGCAAGGCCGCGACCAGGCTGCGCCGAAACCAGGGACGGCGGCGGCTCTTGCCGACCACGATCTGAGTCAGGTTGTTACGGCGTGCATAGTCGAGCACCGACGCAACCAGGTCGTCGCCGGTCAGGGACACCGGCGAACCGCCCAGCTGCTCGGCGAGCTTCAGCGCTTCCCGCAGCTTCTGGGCGGACTCCGGCGATGGCGCAGCCACATTGGGCCGCTCGACGTGCGCCACGGTCCAGGGGGCGTCCATCATCATGTCCGAGAGGCGACGGCCGGCACGCACCAGCGACGCGGCCATGATGTCTGCCCCAACCAGGACAAGTATCCGCTCGCCCGCCGCCCAGGGGCCTTCAACCCCGGCCCGCTTCATGGCGTCGATCAACTGGTCGTCGACCGTCTGCGCCGCGCGGCGCAAGGCGAGTTCACGCAGGGCGGTGAGGTTCTCGGTCTTGAAGAATCGCTCCGCGGCGAAGCGGGCGGTCTCGCCCAGATAGACCTTGCCCTCGGCCATCCGCTCGCGCAGTTCGGCCGGGGTGATGTCGATGAGCTCGATCTCGTCGGCGCGCGAGAGCGCGCTGTCCGGCACAGTTTCGCGCTGCCGAACGCCGGTGATCTTCCAGACCACGTCCAACAGGCTCTCGAGGTGCTGGACATTGAGGGTCGTCCAGACGTCCAGCCCGGCGGCCAGCAGTTCCTCGACGTCCTGCCAGCGCTTGGGGTGGCGCGATCCGGGCGCGTTGGAGTGGGCGTATTCATCGACCAGCAGCAGGCCCGGCTTGCGCGCCAGGGCCGCGTCGATATCGAACTCCAGCAGGGTCCGGTCGCGATAGGCGATCGGCCGCCGGGGCATGACCTCCAGCCCGCGCAGCAGGCTCTGGGTTTCCTTGCGTCCATGGGTTTCGACCACGCCCACCACGACGTCATCGCCGTCGGCCTTACGTCGGCGGGCGGCGCGCAGCATCTCGTAGGTCTTGCCGACTCCTGGCGACATACCCAGGAAGACCTTGAGCCGGCCCCGCCCCGGGCGGGCGGTCGCCGCCAGCAGGGCGTCTGGGTCAGGCCGGCGCGGCTCGTCCTTGGTCATCGGCTCTCAGGGTGCGCCCCCGCCGATGCGGCGTCGAGGGCGAGATTCGCCTTCAACACATTGAGCCGGGGCTGGCCGAACACGCCAAGCCCGGGTCCGGCGGTGTTGGCGACGATGACCCGTTCGACTGCGTCTACGGCAAGGCCGCGCGCCTGGGCCACCCGGGCCGCCTGGCGGCGGGCGTTGGCGGGCGAGATATCCGGATCCAGGCCAGAACCGGACGTGGTCAGCGCGTCGGCCGGGATCGCGGCTCTGCCTTCGCGGGCCAGGCCGGCCGCATCCTTGGCGACCCGCGCGGTGAGGTCGGGATTGAGAGGGCCAAGGTTGGAGCCTGACGAGGCGGAGGCGTCGTAGCCGTCCGAACCCGCCGCCGAGGGTCTGGGATGGAAGTACTTCGCCTGGGCGAAATTCTGGCCCAGCAAGGCCGAGCCGATCACCTGGCCCTTGGCGTCGCGAATCAGGCTGCCGCCGGCCTGGACCGGGAAGGCCAGCCGGCCGATGCCGGTGACAACGAGCGGATAGCCGACGCCGAGCAGCAGGGTGAAAAACAGGGTGGCGACGATCGCCGGACGGATCTGGGAAAGCATGACAGTCCTCACGCGAGGCCGAGGGCGGAGACGCCCAGGTCAATAAGCTTGATGCCGATGAACGGCGCGACGATGCCGCCCAGGCCAAAGACCAGCAGGTTTCGCTGCAGCAGAGGTCCGGCCCCGATGGCCCGGTACTTCACGCCACGCAGCGCCAGCGGGATTAGAGCGATGATAACCAGGGCGTTGAAGATCACCGCCGACAGGATCGCGCTTTCGGGACTGGCCAGTCCCATGACGTTAAGCGCGCCCAGCGCCGGCAGCGCGGTGACGAACAGCGCCGGGATGATCGCGAAATACTTCGCCACATCGTTGGCGATGGAGAAGGTCGTCAGCGCGCCGCGGGTGATCAGCATCTGCTTGCCGACCTCGACGATCTCGATGACCTTGGTCGGGTCGGAGTCCAGGTCGACCATGTTGCCGGCCTCGCGCGCCGCTTGGGCGCCAGTCTGCATGGCCACGCCGACATCCGATTGGGCCAGCGCCGGCGCGTCGTTGGCGCCGTCGCCGCACATGGCCACAAGCCGGCCCTTGCCCTGCTCCTCGCGGATCAGCCTAAGCTTGTCCTCTGGCGTCGCCTCGGCCAGGAAGTCGTCGACCCCGGCCTCCGAGGCGATGGCCGCGGCTGTGACCGGATTGTCGCCGGTGATCATCACCGTGCGCAGGCCCATCCGGCGCAGATCGGCGAAGCGTTCCTTCACATTGGGCTTCACCACGTCTTTCAGGTGAATGACGCCAAACAGCACACCGTTTTCGGAGACCGCCAGCGGTGTGCCCCCGGAGCGCGCGATGCGATCCACCGCGGCGGTGAATTCAGCCGGAATCTGATGCGGCTGGAGGCCGGAATCCTTCAGCACCGCGTCGACGGCGCCTTTGCGCCAGACATCGCCGCCAGCCTCCAGGCCGGACTGGCGGGTCATGGCGCTGAACGGAATGACCACCGCCCCCTTTGGCGCCTCCAGCACCCGCCCCTGGTTGCGCGCCAGCTCGACGATCGAGCGGCCCTCGGGCGTCTCATCGCCCAGGGAGGCCAGCAGGGTCGCACGAAGGGCCATGTCCAGCCTGACGCCGGGGGCCGGGATCACCTCGGTCGCCATGCGGTTGCCGAAGGTGATGGTGCCGGTCTTGTCGAGCAACAGGGTGTCCACGTCGCCCGCCGCCTCCACCGCGCGCCCCGAGGTGGCGAGCACATTGACCTTCAGCAGGCGGTCCATGCCGGCGATGCCGACAGCGGACAAAAGGCCACCAATGGTCGTCGGGATCAGGCAGATGAACAGGGCGCCCAGGACCATGGGGTCCAGCTTGACGCCGGAATAGGCCCCCAGGCCCAGCAGGGTGACCACCGCGATCAGAAAGATCAGGGTGAGGCCCGCCAGCAGGACGGCGAGTGCGATCTCGTTCGGCGTCTTTCGGCGGTCGGCGCCCTCGACCATGGCGATCATCCGGTCGAGGAAGGTGGCGCCCGCCTCGGAGGTGATCCGAACCTTGATCCAGTCGGAGACTACGGTGGTGCCGCCGGTCACGGCGGACCGGTCGCCGCCGCTCTCACGGATCACCGGGGCGCTCTCGCCGGTGATGGCGGCCTCGTTGACCGAGGCGACGCCCTCGATGATCTCGCCGTCCGCGGGCACGATATCGCCAGCCTCGACCAGAACGATCTCGCCGACCCCCAGCTTGTGGGCGGGCGTCGGGATGATGGTCCCCCGCTCATCGATGATCAGCTTGGCCTTGGTGGTGACGCGCGTCGCGCGCAGGCTGTCGGCCGCAGCCTTTCCCCGGCCCTCGGCGACGCTTTCGGCGAAGTTGGCGAAGAGTACGGTCGCCCAAAGCCAAAGCGCGATCTGCAAGGCGAAACCCCAGGCGCCGTGGTCCCTGATCGCCAGCGCCGTCGAGACGCTGGCCAGGATGGCGACGATCTCGGTGGCGAAGATCACGGGATTGCCGGTCAGCTTTCGCGGGTCGAGCTTGACGAAGGCGTCCCGAACGGCGCGTCCGAGAATGGCGCCTGAGAAACTCTCGGCCAGCATTGAGGCCTTGCGGCGATGGTCGCCCATGGGGGCGGAAGCGAGGGTCATTCTGGATTTCCCCAGGAGGGTTCAAAGCGCCGCGACCGCGTGGAGCACCTGGAAGTGCTCGACGATCGGGCCAAGGGCGAGGGCGGGGAAGAACTGCAAGCCGCCCATGATCAGGATCACGCCGATCAGCAGGCCTACGAACAGCGGACCGTCTGTCGGAAAGGTGCCGGTGGTCGCGCCGAGTTTCGGCTTGGCGGCCAGCGAGCCGGCGATGGCCAGGACCGGAACCGCATAGGCGAACCGGCCAAGCAGCATCGCGACGCCGAGGGTGGCGTTGTACCAGGGCGTATTGGCCGTCAGTCCGGCGAAGGCCGACCCGTTGTTCCCCGTCGCCGACGAGTAGGCGTAGAGAATCTCCGACAGGCCATGAGGCCCGTGGTTCAGCAGGCCGCCCAGCGCCACCGGCAGGACGAGGGCCGCGGCGGTGAAGCCCAGGATCGACAGCGGCAGGATCAGTACGGCCAGCATGGCGTATTTGATCTCGCGGGCCTCGACCTTCTTGCCGAGATATTCAGGCGTGCGCCCGACCATCAGTCCGGCCACGAAGACAGCGATCAGGGCCATCACCACCATGCCGTAGAGGCCTGAGCCGACCCCGCCCGGGATGATCTCGCCCAGCTGGATCAGGAACAGGGCCACCCCACCGCCCAGCGGCATGAAACTGTCGTGCATCCCGTTGACCCCGCCGTCCGAAGCGCCGGTGGTCGCCGCCGCCCAGATGGCGGTGGAGGGCGCGCCGAAGCGGACCTCCTTGCCCTCCATGTTGACGGACGCCTCCGCGTGCGCGGCGGCCAGGGCGGGCGCCGGCTGGGTCTCGGCCGCATAGATCGCGCTCGCGCCGCCAGCCAGGAGGATGGTCATCACGGCCACTAGGGCGCGGGCCTCCTTGCGCGCCAGCACCATGCGCCCGAAGGCCACGACGCAGCCGAAGGAGAGCGCATTCATCGAGACGATCTCGACCAGGTTGGTGATGGCGTTGGGATTCTCGAAGGGGTGCGCGGAGTTCGCGTTGAAGACGCCACCGCCGTTGGTGCCGAACTGCTTGATCGCCTCCTGACTGGCGGCGGGATAGAGGGCGATGATCTGTTTGCCGCCCTCGAGCGTGTGCGCCGTGACATTCGCCAGCAGGGACTGAGGTTCCCCGAGGCCCACATAGGCGACGGCAATGACCAGGGAGATCGGCAGCAGGACGTAGAGGCTGATCCGCGTGAGATCGACCCAGAAGTCGCCCAGGTTGTCGCTGCGGTTCGCGGCGAAGGCACGTCCAACGGCCGCGGCCAGGGCGATGCCGGCAGCCGCCGACAGGAAGTTGTGCGACGTCAGCCCCGCCATCTGGGAGAAGGTCGAGACGGTGGCCTCCGGCGCATAGGACTGCCAGTTGGTGTTGGAGACGAAGCTGATGGCGGTATTGAACGACAGGTCCGGCGAGAGGCCGGCAAAGCCCTGCGGATTGAGTGGCAGGAGGTTCTGGAACCGCAGGATCAGATAGAGAACCACGAAGCTCGCGATCGAGAACGCCAGGAAGCTCATGGCGTAGGCGAACCAGCCCTGTCCCTTGTCGGGTTTCACGCCGCAGGCGGCGTAAACGAGGCGCTCGACGGGCCTCAGCACAGGATCGAGCCAGGTTCCCTCCCCGGCCCAGACCCGGCCGAGATAGATGCCCAGCGGCCAGCCCAAGGCGAGCGTCAAGGCGATGGTCAGGGCGATTTCCGCCCAGCCCTGAGCGTTCATCAGAACTTCTCCGGGCGCAGCAGGGCCACGATCATGTAACCGCCGATGACGAGCGCGCCAGCGCCCCAGACCAGGTTCGCCAGCATCAGATACGCCTCAGGGCGGTGGCGTAGCCGGCGAACAGCGCAAAGACGCCGATTCCGAGCGCCAGATAGAGCAGGTCAAGCATCCCATCCTCCGAGCGGCCCGCGCGTGACGCGGGAGCCGAGCGAAAGGGATCGCATCAAGGGCCATTAGGGTTCGAGACGGCCTTCAGGCCTCCCACATAAGGGATTCGTAAAGGCGGCCCGCCGCCCCCCGGGCGGGCAGACCTATGTGAGATCCATCGCCGCCAGGATGCCAACGCCCTGCGGCGTGGAGTGGCCGCGCAGGATGGTCTGCACCAGCTGGCCGGCGGCCTCCCTGGGCGGCGCGAGGCTCCACTGGTGGACAGAGCGCACCAGGATCAGGATGGCGCGGGACGCGAGTTCAGCGTCGAGCTCGGGGCGGATCACGCCCTCCGCCTGGCCCTGGGCGATCACCTCGGCGAACAGGTCGGGAAAGGTGCGGTTGCCGAACAGTTGCTTTCTCGCCGCGGGATCCAGCCGGCGGACCTCGTTGAGATAGACCGCCATCCGCGGCCCGTCCTCGGCGAAATCCTCCAGATGGCCCCGGACCATCGCCGCCAACCGCTCGATGGCGCCGCCGCCGTCCCGCGCCCACTGGCTGAACAGCATGAACTCCTTCAGATAGACCTCGCGCACGAGATGATCGCGGAGCGCCGCCTTGGTCTGAATATAGTTGAAAAGGCTGCCTTTCTTGATCCCGACTCGATCGGCGATCTCCTGCAGGCTGGCCGCGTCGTAGCTCTTTTCACTGAAGACCTCGGCGGCCACATCGAGCACTTGCTGCCAGCGCTCGGCCCTGGGTTTCCGAAAGGTGGTCGGGTGCTGCATTCAGTTCAAAACCTAAAGTCCATCGTCCCTGCGCCGGCCGCGCCGAAGGCGCGAGCGCAGGCGCCGACCACATCCCGGTAACCGGATATTCCATTTCCCGGCTGGCGCATTCCGATATCAGAACGCCCGGGCAATGGGTTGTCCATCCCGCAAATTACGCCGCAAGCACGGTGCGATGGGCCGGCCCCCGCGCCAAGCGTCACGGCCACGATGTGGAATATTCCCGTCAGTCGTCCTCGGGCCGTTCATGGCTGGCCTTGCGCACGATATTGACCAGCTCGATCCGCGCGCCCGTGGCGGGACCGCAGTGGTAGCAATAATTGGTCCCCTTGCCGAAGGGTTCCGGATCGAAGTCGATCGGAAGTCCGTTGGCGGCCAGGTGCGCGCGGTCCTTGAGGACGTCTTCCGAGTAATAGCCGATGTGGTCGATGCGGGGACCGTTGCTGACATCCCAGGGTCCGCCGTTGGTGGTTCCCTCGATCAGCTCGATGAAGGGCGGGCCCTCTATCGAATAGACCACCTTGATGGTCCACTCGGGATAGACGCTGATGCTGGGCTTGCGCCACCGAACCCCAAGCGCGCCGGAGAGTTCGGCCATCGCTGCCTCAATGTCCTCGACGACGATTCCCACATGGAAGAACGGCATCGCCGCCACGCCTGTGCCGACCTTGGCCAGGCTGGTGACCGTCTTCGCCTCGAGCATGAATGTTCTCCCCAGTGTGACGCTATCTGCGCGATCAGACACCAGCAAAGCAATTCGTCAGCCCATCAGGGCGCGCGCGCCGGGCAATTGCGCCAGCGCCAGGAAGGCGTCGAAAAGGCCCGAGAGGCGAGCCTCGTCCAAGGCGTCGTCGGCGCCTTGCGCATGTGATGTGCACCTTATTGCGCGTTCTAGCGGACCATGGTCGAGCCGCCGGTGACCGCGATCAGCTGGCCGGTGATGAAGCGCGAACCCTCGCCGGCCAGAAAGACCATCACGGGCGCCATGTCGCGGTCGGCGTCGCCCAGGGTCCCGCCGAGCGGATAGCGTTTCTTGCCGCCCTCGATGTAGGCCGCGCGCGCTTCCGGGGTCATCTCCGCCAGGCGCTCCTTGAACATCGGGCTCATAATCGAGGGGACCACCGAGTTGCAGGTGATCCAGTAGGGTGCCCATTCGTGGGCGATAGTCCGCGTCCAGGACATCACCGCGCCCTTCGACGCCGAATAGTGGCCGCCGCCGACATAGGCGTTCAACCCCGCGCCAGATCCGAAATTGATGATCCGGCCACCGCCCTCGCCATTGCCCTTCATGGCCCGGAAGGCGGCCTGGTTCGTCAGGAGCGTGCCGGTCACATTGACGTCGAATACCCGGTTCCATTCCGCCACCGTGATCTCGTCGGCCGCGGTCCGCCCCAGGACGCCGGCCGGATTGGCCAGGACGTCCAGGCCGCCCATCCAGGCCGTGGCCTGGGCGAAGGCGTCGTTGACCTCGCCCTCCGAAGAGACGTCGCAGTGGTAGTAGGCCGTCGAGCCCGGGCCGGCCGCCGCCGCGGCCTTGGCGACCGCTTGGCCGGCCGCATCGTTGATGTCGAGCACGGCGACCTTCGCACCCTCCCGGACATAGGCCCGCACGGTCGCCAGACCGATGCCACTGGCCCCGCCGGTGACGATGATCCTGCGGCCCTTGAGCTGCATGCCTATTCTCCCGTGGCGTCCAGGCGCGCGAGGACGCTCTCGAGATAGGTGATCTCGTCGTAGTTTCGGCCTTCGCTGGCGTCGATCAGGTGGACGATGGCCGCGCGCTTGACGGCGAGCGCCCGGGCGTGGTCCGGATCGCCCTCCAGGATGATATCCACCAGGTGCAGGGCCTCCACCGGCTTGCCGTCGTCCATGTAGCGCCAGGCCCGCTCGGCCAGCTTGTCGCCGCCCGCCAGGTCGAAGATGTCCTTCCACACCGAGCGCGGCGGCTGAGCGTAGAGTTCAGTCGGGCTCTCGAAGCGGAACCAGCCCGTATATTCCTCCCAGACCGAGCGGACGACCCAGCGGGTCGGGCAGCGCCCGTCCGCCAGGGTGAGGCTGGCGGGCAGCTCGATCTCACCCATAAGCTGGTGCAGCGACTTGCCGTCATTCATGCCCTGGACCGTGGCGTCGTGGACGTAGAGCACGGCGTCGCGGATCTTCTCGTAGTCCTTGCGAATCTGCGCTTCGCCGTGGATCGGATCGTCGTGGCCGGTGACCAGCAGGCGGGGTTTCAGAGCCAGCATGCGGTTGACGTCGAGCACCCACAGGCGGGTGCTGCGGATACGGTCGCCGCGGATCGTCGTGAAGTTCGGCATGGCCCCGTAGAGCGCGCCGGCATGGTTGCCGGTGAACAGGATGGCTTCCTCGGGCATCCATACGAAGACCGAGTCCGGCGTCTCACCGCCGGGCGCCGACAGGATCTCGAACCGCCTGCCGCCAAGCGTGAAGGCGTGGCCGTCCTCAACCTGGGTCGTGATGTGAGCGCTGGGCATCGCGTCCGCCCCCGGCATCCGCGCCGAGGCGCCCTGCCGGCGCCAGGCCGTCGTGTTGGCGCGCCGGGGCTTGAAGAAGTCGGAGAGGCGCTGACGGTCGAGCACGCCCTCATGGAAGTAGGTGTGCGCCAGCGTCTCCACGCCGCTATCGTCATAGATTTCCCAGCCGGAATAGTGGTCGGCGTGGCTCTGGGTATAGATGATCTTCTTCACCCGAAGTGGCCGGCCCAGCAGCTGTTCGAACCGCTCCCGATGGCGCACGGCCTGGGAGGACTGGCCGGTGTTGATCAGGACATCGCCGTCCGGCGTGGTCACCAGGTAGCGGTTGGAATTGGCCGAGGACATGTAGACGCCCTCGGCGATCTCGACCGCCGGATCCTCGGGCGCCCATCGCACCGCCACATGGAACCGGTGATCCTGGCTTGAGTATTTCGGCTGTGTAACGGCACCTGCCGAGGGGGCTGCATCGTCGGTTGCCTTACCCATGTTCTATCGCCCCGTGTCATTGCGTCAGCCTTGTCCGAATATTCGGACAGCGCCACGATGTGATCTATTATTGAAACATGTCGCCATGACTTCGGGTCGTCAATGGAAACGCGCCCACAGACCTATGTACCGGGCTGGACTTCAACATTGAAGGCGAATCAACGCCGACTCCTGGGAAAATCTCTTGCTTCGCTAATCCGAGGTCGCAGACCCTGAAACTTCTCGGCGCAGCGCCTCGGCATGCTCGCCGAGGGTCGGAGCGACGTAGAGCGGGGGACGCTGGCCGTCGATCCGCAGGGGCGGGGCGAGGACACGGAAACGCTCGCGCGTCGGATGGTCGAGTTCCGCGATCATCCCGGCTTCGGCGACGAAGGGATTGTCGAGCGCCTCGCCGATGCCATAGACGGGCGCAGCCGGCACCTCCGCGCCCAGTTTCTCGACCCACACGGCGGAGGAGTGGGTGATGAAATGCGCGTCCAGCGCGATGGTCAGGGCGTCGCGGTTGTCGAGTCGCTGGGCCGGCGTATTGAAACGCTGATCGTCCGCGAGGTCGGGTCGCTCGAGGGTGACGCAAAGCCGGCGCCAGAAATGGTCGGCCATGCAAGCGACATAGATCCAGCCGTCGGCCGTTCGGAAAGTCTGGCACGGCGTGTTGGCCGGATGGGCCGAGCGCGGCAGCTGGCCGGTGAGGATGCCCTCGTTCAGGTACCAGGCGCCCTGATAGGTCAGGTTGTGCAACGCCGTGTCGAAGAGGGCAGCGTCGACATCGCAGCCGGTTCCGGAGCGCTGGGCCCCATGCAGGGCGCTGGTCAGCCCAAAGGCCAGCAGCGCGCCGGTCATGTTGTCGATCATCGAGACGCCAACACGGGCCGGCGGCGTCCCGGGCTCGCCGGTCATCGACATCAGCCCCGCCTCGGCCTGCATCAGGAAGTCGAAGCCCGGCCGGTCCCGACGGCTGTTCTCCCGCCCATAGGCGGAGATGTGACCGCAGACGATGGCCGGGTTCAGGTGCTTCAGGGATTTGTAGTCCAGGCCCAGTTCGGCCGCGACGCTGCCCCGCAGGTTGTTGACGACCACATGGGCGGTCTCCACCAAGCCATGGAAGACCGCCCGGTCCTCCGGCGCCTTCATGTCGAGGACGATGCTCTTCTTGGACAGGTTGTAGGCCTGGAAATAGAGGCTGTTGCCCCCGTCCAGGGTCTCCGGCGCCCCGGTGCCGCGCCCGGCCTCGCCTCCCGGCGGCTCGACCCGGATCACCTCCGCGCCCATGGTCGCCAGGAGCAGGGTGGCGTAGGGCGCGGCCCCGAAATGTTCGAAGCTGATGACCCTAAGGCCGGCGAGCGGAAGCTGCGACACCTGGCGTGATCCCTCAGAAGCTCTTGGGCATATCGAGCACGTGGGTGGCCACGTGGCTCAGGATCAGGTTCGTGGAGATCGGGGCCACCTGGTAGAGCCGGGTCTCGCGGAACTTGCGCTCGATGTCGTACTCCTCGGCGAAACCGAAACCGCCGTGCGTCTGCACGCACATGTCGGCTGCGAACCACGAGGCCTCCGAGGCCACCATCTTGGCCATGTTGGCCTCGGTGCCGCAGGGCCGGCCGGCTTCGAACAGGGTCGCGGCCTGGTCGACCATGAGGGCGGCGGCGGTCATCTGGACGTAGGCCCGGGCGATGGGGAACTGGACGCCCTGGTTTTGGCCGATCGGCCGGCCGAACACCTGGCGGTCCCTGGCGTAGGCGCTGGCCCGGTCGATGAAGAACTTCGCATCGCCCACGCACTCCGAGGCGATCAGGATCCGCTCGGCGTTCATGCCCGACAGGATGTAGCGGAAGCCCTTGCCCTCCTCGCCCACCAGGTTCTCCGCCGGCACCCGCAGGTCCTCGAAGAACAGCTCCGTGGTGGCGTGGTTGAGCATGGTCCGCACCGGCCGGATGGTCAGGCCATTACCCACCGCCTCGCGCATGTCGACCAGCAGCACGCTCATCCCGTCCGAGGGCTTGGTCGCCTGGTCGCGCGGCGTGGTGCGGCAGAGCAGGACCATCAGGTCGGAGTGTTCCGCCCGGCTGATCCACAGCTTCTGGCCTGAGACCACATAGTGGTCGCCGTCGCGGCGGGCGAAGGTGGTGATCCGCGTCGTGTCGGTGCCGGCGCCGGGCTCGGTGACGCCGAAGGCCTGCAGCCGTAGTTCGCCCGAGGCGATCTTTGGCAGGTAACGTTCCTTCTGCTCAGGGCTGCCATGCGCCAGGACCGTGCCCATGGTGTACATCTGGGCGTGGCAGGCGCCGCCGTTGCAGCCCGACCGGTGGATTTCCTCGAGCACCGCCGCCCCGGCCCGCAGGCCCAGGCCCGACCCTCCGAATTCCTCCGGGATCAGGACCGAGAGGAACCCGCCCTCGGTGAGCGCCTGGACGAATTCCGCCGGATAGGCCCGGTCCCGATCCTTGGCCTGCCAGTAGGCGCCCGGGAAGCGCGCGCACAGCCGGCGCACGGCTTCGCGGATTTCAGGAAAGGTCTCGGCCACGGCCTCAGTCATCGTTCACGCTCCCATGGCGGTGGCTCTAGACCGCCCCGCCCGCACAGTCCAAAAGCCTTTTCAGCCCGGGCATGACGGACGCCACCGTCGGCATCGGGCGCCAGGAGGGAGAAACATATGGGCGTGCTGGACGGCAAGGTGGTGCTGGTCACCGGCGGCGGAAACGGCATCGGGCGCGAGTGCGCCCTGCTGGCCGGTCGGGAAGGTGGGCGGGTGCTGGTCAATGACCTGGGCGCCGGGGTCACCGGCAAGGACGAAGGCTCCGCCGGCCCGGCCGAGACGGTGGCGGCGGAAATCCGCGCCGCGGGCGGCGAGGCGATCTCCAACTCCGACAGCGTCGCCAGCTATGAGGCCGTCCAGGGCATGGTCGCCCAGGCCATCGCTGCCTTCGGCCGCATCGACGCTGTGATCAACCCGGCCGGCATCCTGCGCGACGGCATGTTCCACAAAATGTCCGAGGCCGATTGGGACGCGGTGATCGCCGTGCACCTGCGCGGGGCCTTCAATGTCAGCCGAGCCACCGTCGAGCATTTCCGAAACCAGGGCAGCGGATCGCTGGTCCACTTCACCTCCACCTCGGGCCTGATCGGAAACATCGGCCAGGCCAACTACGCCGCCGCCAAACTGGGGGTCGTGGGCCTGTCCCACATCGTGGCCATGGAAGGCGCCTCCAAGGGTGTGCGCTCCAACGTCATCGCGCCCTTCGCCTGGACCCGGATGATCGCCACCATTCCGATTACCGACGAGGCCTCGGCCCAGCGGGTCGAGCGGATGCGGACCGGCATGCGGGCCGACCAGGTGGCGCAGCTTGCGGTGGCGCTGGCGGCGGACGGCGCTTCTGACGTCACGGGCCAGATCTTCGCGGTGCGCGGCAATGAGGTGGTGCTGTTCAGCCAGCCCCGGCCCGTGGCCTCGATGTCGCGCGGCGACGGCTGGTCGCCGGCCACCCTGCTTTCCGACGCCCTGCCCGCCCTCAAGGCGAAATTCACGGACCTGGGCGCCTCGGCGTCGGTCTTCCCCTACGATCCGATCTGAAGGACCAAGACCCATGCGTCGCGCCGCCATCGTAAGCCCCATCAGGACCGCCGTCGGCAAGTTCCAGGGCGCGCTGTCCAGCGTCCAGGCCGGAGATCTGGCCGCGGTCGTGCTCAGGGCACTGATCGAACGTACGAAGCTTGACCCTGCCCGCGTGGACGAGGTGATCTTCGCCCAGGGCTATCCCAACGGCGAGGCGCCATGCATCGCGCGCTGGTCGCTGCTGGCCGCTGACTTCCCGATCGAGGTGCCGGGCTACAGCCTGGACCGCCGCTGCGGCAGCGGACTGCAGGCCATCGTGGATGCGGCGATGCAGATCCAGACCGGCATGGCCGACGTGGTGATCGCCGGCGGCGTCGAAAGCATGTCCAACGTCGAATACTATTCCACCGACATGCGGGCCGGCGCCCGGGCCGGCAGCGTTGTCATGCACGACCGGCTGGCGCGCGGGCGGGTGATGAGCCAGCCAGTCAGCCGCTTCGGCGTGATCAGCGGCATGATCGAAACCGCCGACAACCTGGCCCGGGAATACAACATCACCCGCGAGCAGAGCGACGAGTACGCCGTGATGAGCCAGCACCGGGCGGCCAAGGCCTGGGCCGAAGGCAAGTTCGCCGATGAGCTTGTCCCCGTCTCCGTGCCCCAGAAGCGCGGGGATCCGGTGATCTTCGACCGCGACGAAGGCGTGCGCGGCGACGCGACCGTCGAGAGTCTGGGCAAGCTGCGCCCCCTGGAGAAGGACGGCGTCGTCACCGCCGGCAACGCCAGCCAGCAGAACGATGCGGCGGCGGCCTGCCTTGTCGTCGCCGAGGACAAGCTGGCGGAACTGGGCCTGGAGCCCATGGGCTGGTACGTCGGCGCCGCGGCGGCCGGCTGCCATCCGGCCACCATGGGCATCGGCCCGGTGCCCGCCGTGGCGCGCCTCTTCGAACGCACCGGCCTGGGCTGGGACGATATCGACCTGGTGGAGTTGAACGAGGCCTTCGCACCCCAGGTCCTGGCGGTGCTCAAGGGCTGGGGCTGGGACGAGCGCGACCGGCTCAACGTCAACGGCTCGGGCATCTCCCTGGGCCACCCGATCGGCGCCACCGGCGGCCGAATCCTGGCCAACCTGCTGCGCGAACTGCATCGTCGCGGCGGACGCTACGGCCTGGAGACCATGTGCATCGGCGGCGGTCAGGGCATGGCCGCGATCTTCGAGCGCGTTTAGGAGCGACCGCCATGGGCAAGATCGTCCGCGTCGGCGGGGCCGGCGGTTTCCTGGGCGACAGTCAGATCGCCGCGCCGCAACTGCTGGCCGGCGGCGGCCTCGACTACATGGTGCTCGACTACCTGGCCGAGGTGACCATGTCGCTGCTGGCCCGATCGCAGGCCAAGTATCCCGAGCGCGGCTATGCGCGGGATTTCACGGACTGGGTCTGGAAGGACAACATGCGGGCCCTCAAGGCCGGCGGTGTCAAGCTGGTCACCAACGCGGGCGGCCTCAACCCGGCCGCCTGCCGGGCGCGGATGGAGGAACTGGCCGCGGAAGCAGGGCTCAGCTTCCGGATCGCGATCGTCGATGGCGACGACCTGCGCCCGCGCGCCGCCGAGTTCGCCCAGACCCACGGCATGTTCGACGGCGAAGCCGCGCCGCCCGCCGCGCAGACGCTGAGCGCCAACGCCTATTTCGGCGCCCAGCCGATCGCCGAGGCCCTGGCGGCCGGCGCCGAGGTGGTGATCACCGGCCGGGTCGTGGATTCCGCCCTGGTGCTCGGACCGCTGGTCCATGAATTCGGCTGGGCCTGGGACGATTACGACCGTCTGTCGGCGGGGTCCCTGTGCGGCCACGTCCTGGAGTGCGGCGCCCAGGCCACCGGCGGCCTGTTCACCGATTGGGAGGCGGTCCCGGACTGGGCCCATATCGGCTACCCGATCGCCGAGTGCGCCGCCGACGGCAGCTTCGTGGTCACCAAGGCCCCCGGGACCGGCGGCCTCTGCAGCCCCGCCACGGTGGCCGAACAGATTCTCTACGAGGTCGGCGATCCCCAGAGCTATGCCCTGCCCGACGTTACCTGCGACTTCAGCGATGTGCGGGTGGAAGCGGTCGGCGAACACCGCGTCAAGGTGACCGGAGCCCGCGGCCGGGCGCCCTCCGGCGCCTACAAGGTCTGCCTGACCTTCCAGGATGGCTGGCGTATCCTGGCCTTCATGCCGATCCTCGGCCGCGACGCCGTGCGCAAGGCCGAGCGGCAGGCCGCCGCTGTGATCGAACGCGTCGAGGAACTGCTGCGGGCGCGCAATCTGGGACCCTTCCGGGCGACCCGTGTGGAGCCTCTTGGCGGCGAGACCACCTACGGCGCCCAGGCCAGGACGCGCGACACCCGCGAAGTCGTCTGTAAGATCGGCGTCGAGCACCAGGACCGCGCCGCGCTGGACGTCTTCATGCGCGAGATCGAGTCCCCCAGCACCTCCATGTCGGTGGGCACCGCCGGCTGGTTCGGCAGCCGGCCGTCCGCCGCGCCGGTGGTGCGGATCTTCTCGTTCCTGATCGACCGCCTGTCTGTTCCGGCTCGGGTGGATTTGGGCGACCGTAGTTGGTCACCGCAGCCGCCGGCTGTCGCTCCGGAACCGACGCCGGCTCCGGTCCCGGCCGGCCCGATTCCGGCGTCCGCGGACGATGCGATCCCCACACCGCTGTTCTCTCTGGCCTGGGCGCGGTCCGGAGATAAGGGCGACGCCTTCAACATCGGCGTCATCGCGCGGCGGCCAGAATTTCTGCCCTACATCCGCGCGGCGCTGACCGAGGAGGCCGTCATGGCCTTCTTCGCCCACGAGTTCGAGGGCGCCGCGGCGCCAAGAATCCGCCGCTACGAAGTCCCTGGCCTCAACGCCTTGAACTTCCACCTGCTGCATGCGTTGGGCGGCGGCCAGATGGCGACCCTGCGTCTCGACGCCCTGGCCAAGGGCAAGGCCCAGCAGCTGCTCGACATGGACATTCCCACGCCGGCCTCGCTGCTGGCCGCATTCAGCGCGCCTTAGCGCCCGTGGATAATGCTGTCTGAGGTGACGGTCGCAGTCGCCAGGTCCTCCGCGGACCACTCCGCCGCCTGGATCGTGTAGAGGACCAAGGCCGTCTCGTCCGTCGCGCGCCAAGTGTGAACTGTGCCGGGAAGCACCGCCACATCGCCCTTGCGCAGGGTCACCTGGCCCTCCTCCAGGCCCATGATCACCGAGCCCTCCAGCACCACGTCGACGTCCACGCTGATCGTTCGGTGCGGGTCGGTGTACATGCCCGGCCGCCAGGGAAAAATCGTCGTGCGGTAGGTTCCCGGCGGCGTGTGCGACACCAGCAGCTTCGCATCGGTCTTGCACTTGACCAGGTCCGGCAGCGCCTTCGTCGAGGCGAATGGAACGACCGGCGGGTTGGCGGGATCGAGTTCCCGCGTCTCGACGATGCGCGAGCGGCCATCGGGGCCGTTGCCTGTGATGTAGAGCGTGGGCACGGTGTGGTTCTCCCTGGGGACAGGGCGGCTCTGCGGCCGCCTCGCAGCTAACCGGCGTGGGCCGGCGTTCTGCCTTCGAGCAGCTTCAACAGATAGTCGGGTGAGAGCGGGATCTGGGTAAGCTCCACGCCGAACGGGGCGAGCGCGTCGGCGATGGCGTTGACCAGGGTCGGCGGCCCGATGATGGCGCCGCCCTCGCCCACGCCCTTGAAGCCGCCCTCGTTCTTGGCCGGGGTCTCGAGGTGATCGTACTCGATCAGGGGCACGTCATGGATGGTGGGCGTGAGATAGTCCTTGAAGGTGGCCGCCCGGGGATTGCCCAGATCGTCATAGGCCATGTCCTCCATCAGCACCTCGCCGATGCCCTGGACGACGCCGCCCGCGATCTGACCCTCGACGACCGAGGGATTGATGATTGCGCCGCAGTCTTCGACGGCCACCCAGCGTAGGATTTTCACCAGCCCGGTCTCGACATCGACCTCCACGGTGCAGGCGTGCGAGGCGTTGGAGAAGATGATCGGCGTGTCCGGCCGGTAGCGGGCCTGGCTTTCCAGGCCGAGTTCCAGCCCAGGCGGCATCCGCGATGGCGTCAGGTAGGCGATCTGGGCGATCTGCTTGACGGTCTGAAACACCTCCGGCTCGCCGCGCACCGAGATCTTGCCGTCGGCCACCTCGAGGAACTCCGGCTGCGAGTTCATGACGTGGGCCGCCACCAGCTTCAGCTTCTCCAACAGCTTCTGGCAGGCCAGGCGCGCCGAGCCGCCGCCCAGCACCGCCTGGCGGCTGCCGCCGGCGCCCGCGCCAAAACCACCGCGGCTGGAGTCACCTTCCACCACCGACACATCCGCAAAGGGCACGCCCAGGCTGTCGGCGATCACCTGGGCCATGGTGGTCTCGGTGCCATGTCCCTGGGAGTGGGTGCTCATCATGGCGATCACCTTGCCGGTCGGCTCGATCCGGACGTAGGCGGTTTCGCTGGAGAGCACGCCTGCGGTGGCCATGGTGGTGGGCTCCACATAGACCGCCATCCCCAAGCCGATGTAGCGGCCCTTTTTGCGCGCCTCGGCCTGTTCCTCGCGGAAGGCCGCCACGTCGATCTTCTTGAGCGCCAGCGCCAGGGTCTCGCGCGGCGTAACGTGATCGAGCACCGGCCCGGTGCACATCCTGTAGGGCTGGTCCTCGCGCGTGATGAGGTTCCGGGCGCGAATCTCCTCCGGTGCGATGCCGATCTGGCGGGCGGCGACATCGAGCAGGGTCTCGCGGGCCAGGGATTCCATCGCCCAGGGCCCGCGGTACGCCGCCAGGCCCGTGGTGTTGCTGTACCAGACCTCGGATTTGAAGCCGTTCCGCGCCACCCGATAGGGGCCCGGGAAAAGCGTCGTGACCAGGGCGTTGGCGTGGATGCCGGCCGGATAGGCCCCGACGTTGCTGTGCAGTTCGATATGGCCGCCCAGGATGCGGGCGTCGGCGTCGAAGGCCATCTTGAAATGGGCTTCCTGCTCGCGGCCGGTATAGGCGCAGGTGAGGCTTTCCAGCCGGTCCTCGGCCCACTTCACCGGCCGGCGCAGCATCAGCGAGGCCGCGATCACTGAAAGCTCCTCCCGGCCTGGCGAAATCTTCTGGCCGAAGGCGCCGCCGACGTCCTTGGCGATGGCCCGCACATTGGCGTTGGGCAGGTTGAAGGCCTCGGAGATGAACCGCGCCATCTGCTGAGGGCTTTGGCACGAGACATAGACCGTCAGCTCTCCCGCCCCGGTCGGCACGGAGGCGACGGCGCGGCCCTCCATGGGCGCGTGGGTCAGCCGCCGATGGTTGATGGTGTGGCTGACCACATGGGCGGCCTTGGCGAACAGGGCGTCGAGTTCGGGATCGTCGTCCGCGCTTCTGGCGCCGACGCCCAGGTTGTTGTCGAGTTCGCGGTGCGCCGGGGCGCCGACCCTGGCCTGGGCGATCGTGACGACCGCGTCCTCGCTCTCGTAATCCACCAGCACCGCATTGGCCGCGTCCTCGGCCAGGTAGCGATTGTCCGCGACCACAATGGCGACGGGATCGCCGACGAAGCGGACATCGTCGATCGCTAGCAGGCCCATCCTGGGCTGGTTCACGCCCTGGCCGCCAGCGGCGGCGACCACCGCGTTCAGGGGCTCGAAATCCGCCACCGTGTAGATCGCGTGCACACCGGGCATCTGGCGGGCGGCGGCGGCGTCCACCCTAACGATGCGACCCTTGGCGATTGGGCTGCGGACAAAGCAGGCCTCCAGGGCGCCGGCGATCGGCACGTCGTCGGTGAAGGCGCCGTGACCGGTCAGAAGGCGGCGGTCCTCCTTGCGGGGGATGCGTTGGCCGACAAAGCGCGTCGCGTTGGGAACGTCGTTCATTCGCCGCCTCCCGCCAGCCGCTTGGCCACCTTCATCATCCCCTGGTAGCCGGTGCAGCGGCAAAGGTGCCCGGAGAGGGCCTCCATCAGATCCGGCTCGGTCGGTTTCGGGTTCGCCTCCAGGGCCGCGGCCAGCGTCATGACAACGCCTGGCGTGCAGTAGCCGCACTGTAGGGCGTAAGCATCCTGCATCGCCTGCTGCACGCGGTGCAAACTGCCGTCGGAGGCCTCGAGGCCCTCCACCGTCGTCACCTTGCGTCCATCCGCCTGCACAGCCAGCATCAGGCACGAACGCACCGCCTCGCCGTCGACGATCACAGTGCAGGCGCCGCACACGCCGTGCTCGCAGGCAAGGTGGGTCCCGGTCTGGCCGGCGTCGCGGCGCAGGAAATCGCCCAGGGTGCGCCGGCTCTCGACCCTCGCGCGCACCGGCCGGCCATTGAGGATCACCTCGATCGCGTGCTCGCTCATCCCACGGCCTCCAGGGTTTGGCGCGCGAGGCGCGGGAAGATCCGCCGGGCCACGGTGCGGCGGTAGTGGGCGCTGGCCTGGATATCGTCCGGCGGGTCGGTGTCGGCGACGGCCAATTCGGCCAGCGCCGCGAAATCCAGGTCGGAGACGGCCTGCCCGGTCATGGCCTGTTCGGCCTGCAGGCTGCGCAGCGGCGTTGGGCCCATGCCGAACCACGAGATCGCGGTGCGGACGACCTTGCCAGCCTCGACCCGACTCGCCATCACCAAACCTACGAGGGCGAAGTCCCCGCTGCGCCGCGCCACCTCGTGGACCACGACACGCGCGTCGGGGCCCCAGTCGGGAAATGTGACGCTGGTCATGATCTCATCGGGCGCCATCGCTGTCGTGTAGGGTCCCAGGAAGAACTCGTCGGCTTCAAGGGTCCGCGCGCCGTCGCGGGAACGCACCTCCATCCGCGCGCCCAGGGCCAGTGCGGTGGCGGGAAACTCGGCGGCCGGCTCGGCGAAGGAGAGCGACCCGCCGAGGGTGCCGCGCGCACGGGTCTGTGTGTGGCCGACGAAGCGCGCGGCCATGGCCAGGCCAGGCGTCTGGGCGGCGATGATCGGGTCGCGCAGGATCGTCGCCTGGCGGGTCATGGCGCCGATGCGGACCCCGTCCCCTACTCGGGAAATTCCCTGCAGCGCCGCGACGCCATTGATGTCGACCAGCAGCGTGGGCGCGGCGAGGCGATAAGCGAGGAGCGGCAGCAAGGTCTGTCCGCCGGCCAGGACCAGTGCGTCGCCGCCGCCCTCGGCCAACGGTTCCAGCGCCTCTTCAAGATCGTGCGCGGCGAAATAGTCGAAGGGCGGCGGCTTCATGGCGCGCCACCGCGGTCCGTCCGGCCGGCCGCCGCCAGCAGCCGCTGCAGCATCTCGGCATCAAGAACGACGAGGGGCGCCGCAGGCGTCGCGCTGCGCCGGCCAAAGCCAAAGGCGGCCCCGGCGGTCAGCACCACCAGCAGCCCCACGGCCAGACCGGCGCCGGCGCCCTGCCCATCCCAGCCTGTCGCCGCGCGCCCGGCAAGATATCCGGCCGCCGCGCCAGCGGCGAGGGCCGCCAGTCCGAACCAAATGCCGCCGGCGACAGCGGGCCGGGCGACGAGCGCTGGGGGCGCAGCCCTGACCGGCGCGATCTCGGTCGCCTCGGGCGCGGAGGCCTGGACAGGTGGCGCTTCGACCGCCTGGGCGAACTTCTTGAAGAACAGGTCGGCCATCTGCTTGGCGGTCGCATCGATCAGGCCGCCGCCCAATTGCGAGAGCCGGCCGCCGACCTGGGCGTCGACCTCATAGGCCAGCAGGGTCCCGTCGCCTTCGGACGACAGGCGCACGCGCGCGCCGCCCTTGGCGAAGCCGGCTGCGCCGCCCTGCCCTTCTCCCGTGATCCGATAGCCGTTGGGCGGGTCGAGGTCGCTCAGGGTGACGTCGCCAGTAAACCGCGCCGAAATCGGCCCCACCCGGATCGTGGCGATCGCCGACATGTGGGTCTCGTCCGTCTTCTCCAGCGACTGACAGCCGGGAATGCAGGCCTTCAGCACCTGCGGATCGTTCAGCGCGGCCCAGACCGCCTCACGCCGCGCCGCGATCCGGCGCTCGCCCGTCATCTGCATGGGTTCGA
Source organism: Caulobacteraceae bacterium (assembly GCA_947475465.1). Classification (GTDB taxonomy): domain Bacteria; phylum Pseudomonadota; class Alphaproteobacteria; order Caulobacterales; family Caulobacteraceae; genus Phenylobacterium. The sequence continues at coordinate 41,505 of CANJLK010000004.1, forward strand.
CTCCCTCACGCCCGGTCTGTCATAGGCGGAAGATCGCGCCCCCGTCGACGTTCAGGCACTGGCCCGTCATGTATTTCCCGGCCGGCGAAACAAGGTAGAGCAGCGCGCCACAAAGGTCGTCCGGCGTCCCCAGGGGATTCATGGCGGTCGTGGCCTCGCGGCTGGCCATGAACGGCGAGCCCGGGGGCACAAGGCTGAGGCCGGCGGCCGAGCTGATCACCCCGGGCGCGATGGCGTTGACGTTGATGTTCTGCTTGCCCAGCTCCTTGGCCAGGCCATAGGTCAGTCCGACCAGCGCCAGCTTGCTGATCCCGTAGAGGCCCCAGTTGTAGAAGGCGCCCATCGAGACCTGGTTGACGATCTTGCCGCCGCCGCGCGCCACCATCGAGGGTACGCAGGCCTGGGCGCAGACCAGGGCGCCGCGGACATTGACCCGCATGACCCGGTCCCACCATTCCAGGTCGAACTCCACCAATGGCGTTCTGGGTATGCCCGCCATGATCGCGGCGTTGTTGACCAGGATATCGATCCCGCCGAATTCTTTTTCCACCGCAGCCGCCATCGCCTTTACCGAGTCAGGGCTGGCGATGTCGGTCTCGACCGTCAGCACCTTCAGGCCGAGCGCCGAGAGCCTGCGGCCCGTCTCCGCCACGGCCTCGCCGTTTATGTCGGCGATCGCGACGCTGGCGCCGGCCTGGCCAAGGGCCCGCGCATAGGCCTCGCCGATGCCGCCGGCTCCCGCGCCGGTGACCACCGCGACCTTGCCGTTCAGGCTGAAGTCCACCATCCGAATCTCCTAGAGAACGCGCGCCGGGCCCTGCGGGACATCGCCCCAGGTCTCCGGGCAGTGACCGAAGAACAGCCGCGCACCGCCGGCGCGGAAATCCGCGAAAGTCTGCAGGCTGGCGCGGAAGGCCGCCTCGTCGAACACGTGCGCGGGAAGCCGCATCTCGTCCAAGGTGCGGCGGAAGTAGCAGGCGTCGCCACAGAGAATCCCCTCCCCGCGGTCGGTCCTTAAGCGCAGGGACTGGTGGCCCGGCGTGTGCCCGGTGCTGGGGAAACAGACGACCGAGCCGTCCCCGAAGACGTCGTACTCGCCGGTGACCTTGCGGATGGTCTGGCCGGTCTCCCAGTCCTCGGCCTTGTAGGTCGTCCCGCCCTGACCGCTCTCGGCGTAGTCGAACTCGGCCTGTTGCACGAGGACGTCGGCGTTGCAGCAGGCGCAGTTGCCGCCGGTATGGTCGAAGTGCATGTGGCTGTTGATGACGAGGTCGACCTTGTCGATATCGAACCCGGCGGCGGCCATCCGCGCCTGGATCGTCGAGGCGGCCGTCATCTCGATCTTCAACCGGGCGGCCGAGGCCGATCCCAAATAGCCCTCCACATCGTCGATCAGGGTGGCCGAGAGGCCCGTGTCGAACATCGCCAGGCCCTTGGGATGGCGGATCAGATAGGCCGGGATCGGGATACGCATCTCGCCGGTGGCGCCGGACAGCACGCCCGCGGCCGGGGCCGTGATCCATCCGCATTCGAAGGCATAGAGCTCCGCGGTCATTGTTCCTCCCCTGGCCGGCTATGGCCGGTCCTTGGTCTTCGATTGCGCGGCAAGCCTAGGTTCAACCTTGATCTCCGTCCGGGGCCTCGGAGAGGGGGTTGCGGGGGGGCGCCCCCTCTTTACCCCCCCTTTTTGCCACTTGGCCCTGGTATACCCGCCCGCTAAGTGCGCAGGCGTCCAGTCACCCGCCGCCAGAGCGGGATTATCCCAGGGGGAAACATCGAATGACCAATCGCACGCCTTTGCAGACCCGTGTCGCGCGCGTCAGCAAATCGGCCTGGCTCTGTGGCGTTTCGTTTGTGGCGGCCACGGGCATGAGCGCCATGAGCGCCGGACCGGCCTTCGCGGCCGACGCCGCCCCCGCGCCCAAGGCTGCGGAGTCCACCACGCTTGGCGACGTCATCGTCACCGCCCGCCGCATCGAAGAACGCCTGCAGGATGTTCCGATCGCGGTCTCCGCCGTGGGTCAGCAGAAGATCGACGACCTGGTGATCAAGACCCAGGCCGACCTGGTCAAGCTCGCCCCCGGCGTGCAGCTCGGGTCCTGCAACAGCGGCGGCCCCCCCGGCGCGGCCTATTGCCCGCTCAGCATCCGCGGCTTCTCGGCCCAGCTCGGCGCCGGCGGCGGCGCGGTCGTCACCTATTTCGCCGACGCGGCCAACTTCCCCTCCAGCACCTATGACCTGCAAAACATCCAGGTCCTGAAGGGCCCGCAAGGCACCCTGTTCGGCGACACGACCACCGGCGGCGCGGTCCTCTACGTGCCGAAGAAGCCCAACGGTTCGAAGGGCGGCTTCATCGAGGCGGAGATCGGCAACTACAACGAACGCCGCATCACCGCGGCCTACGAAAACAGCTTCGCCGACGACCGGGTCATGTTCCGCCTTGCCGGCGAGTACCGGGTGCGCCAGGGCGTGACCACCGGCCACTTCACCTGGAAGGCAGGCACGGAAAAGCTCGACGACGTCAACTCGCTGCAGCTGCGCGCGTCCCTGGTCCTGAAGCCCTTTGAAAATCTCGAGAACTACACGGTCGCGGCCTTCCAACGGTCCGAGACACATGGCGGCGGACTTTTCACCTGGTACACCGATCCCCGGTTCGTGCCGGCGGCCCGCGTCAACCAGGTCCCCAGCGCCGATCCGATCCTCGCGGCGCAATATGAGTTCTACAGCGGCAGCGCCCCGCCGGCCGGCCTGAGCTGGTCGCAGATCATGCTGTCGGAAATCGCCCGCCAGGCGGCCGCCGGCAATCGCGACGCCTATGTCGGCCTCTACACGGCGAACACCACCCAGACCCACGGGATCGTCAACCAGACGAAGTGGACGATCAGTCCGCACCTCTTCGTGCGCAACATCATCGCCGTGCAGTGGCCGCTGGAGAACGACCTCAACTATCCGCAGGAATACAAGGGCACCGGCAACAATTTCGATGGCAGCGACGCGCCGATCCTGGACCGCAGCGGCCAGCGCACGGCCGCGGCCCGTAACGCCTATGACGGCAACTACTACACACTGCACAATCCGTGGCGGTACCGTCAGTACACCGAAGAACTTCAGGCCGTCGGCGACCTGTTTGACAATCGCCTGAAGTGGCAGGCGGGCTTCTTCTACAAGCCCCAACTGCACGGCCCCTTCCTAAATCCGCAGTCGACCGAACTGATCAGCTACGCGAACCCCTCGGCGGCCCTGTCGCTGCCGGCGGCCACCTGCGTCAGCCTGGGCGGTCCAAACCAACCTTGCTACCGCCAGACCCGTCAGTCGAACAAGACGACCGCCGAATACGCCCAGGGCACCTTCGCGATCACCGACCGGCTGAACTTCACGGCTGGCGTGCGGCGCACCAAGGTCACCGACCTGCGGACCGAGTCGGCGATCGCGCCCACCCAGTTCGTCGACTTCACCGCAAGCAACGGCGTGACCATCCACATGCCGCTGATGGTTGGCGGGATCGCGCCTTATCCGAACGCGCCGGTGGTCAGCAGCTATACGCCCGGCTCGAAGTCGACGACCTATTCGCTCACGGCGGACTGGAAGCCGACCGACGACATCATGCTCTACATCGCCCATCGCAAGGGGTTCAAACCGGGCGGCCTGAACAACTCCGCCCCGGCCGACAGCCCGTTCCGGGTCTTCGGGCCTGAGTCTCTCAAGGACGTCGAACTCGGGGCGAAGGCCAGCTGGAGCCTTGGCGGCATCCAGGGCCGGTCGAGCTTCGCAGCCTATCGCGACTGGTACACCGGCATCCAGATCAACCTGCTGGCGCCGGGCCTGCCCTCGCTCGTCACCGTCAACGGCGGCCAGGCCAACTTCCACGGCGCCGAATTCGACACCACCATCCAGCCCGCACCCTGGTTCGAGATCACCGCCCAGGCCAGTTGGACCTCGGCGCGCTACACCGAGTACAAGGAGACCAGCGCCTGCACCAACCAGAGCTGGCGTCTTGGCATTGTCGGCCAGTGCGCCGACCTCGATCCGGTGACCGGCAAGATCGTGGCCCTCCCGGGCAACACGCCGATCCTGATCGACCACGCCAAGGGCCTTGTGGAAATCCAGCCCGTGGGCAAGCCGGTGCGGGACTTCTCCTATCGCCCCGACCGCTTCCCGCTGTCGCCCTACACCTGGTCGCTACAGCCGACGATCCTGCTCAACCCCGTCATCGGGCATGACATCCGGATCTCGGCCAATATCTACCACCGCAGCGGTGAGACGGGCATCGGGGCCGTCGCGCCCAACCTGGCCGGCGTGCCGACCTTTACGGTTCAGACCTTCCTGGGTCCGACGAGCGGGATCGATACGTCAAGCATCCCGAAATACACCCTCGTGGATCTGAGCGCGGATTGGCGGGCGGTTATGGGCTCGCGGGTCAACCTCTGGGCCCGGATCACCAACCTTACCGACAAGCGCTACCGCTACAGCGCCGCCAACTTCACGGCGACCAACGTCAACGGCGTGACGCTCAGCGAACCGCGGATCTACACGGTCGGCCTGCGTTACAACTTCTAGGCAGGCGTTCCTGGATCGGGCCGGCCACGATGGGCCGGCCCCTTTCCACTATTCTGCCCCCTCCTCGTCCCCCCCGTCGAACCGGTTGTCGCCCGCCGCCGCGCGGCCGCAACTTGCATCCGAGTCCGAGTTGCCCGCCGCCAGAGCGGGATGATCTCAGGGGGAAACATCGAATGACAGTCTACATGTCTTCGCAGGCTCATGCCGCCGGGGCCCAGCGCATGGGCAAGGCGACCTGGCTCTGCGGCGTTTCGGTCCTCGCCGCCGCCGGCTTAATCGCCCTGAGCGCGACCCCAGCCGCGGCCGCCGACGCAGCACCCGCCAAGGCCAACGACGCCACCACGGTCGGCGACGTCATTGTCACAGCGCGGCGGGTCGAGGAGCGGCTGCAGGACGTGCCTGTGGCCGTCACGGCGCTCGGACAGTCCAAGATCGACGATCTGGTCGTCCATACCCAGGCCGACCTTGTGAAGATGGCGCCGGGCCTGCAGATCACCGGCTGTAACAGCGGCGCGCCTCCGGGCGCTTCTTCCTGCCCGCTGACGATCCGCGGCTTCTCGCAGATCCTCGGAGCCAGCTCCTCGGCGGTCATCACCTATTTCGACGACGCGCCGAACTTTCCTGCCGCGACCTTCGACCTGCAGAACATCCAGGTCCTCAAGGGCCCCCAAGGCACGCTGTTCGGCGACACCACCACGGGCGGCGCGGTGCTCTATGTGCCCAAGAAGCCGAACGGTTCGACGGGCGGCTTCATCGAGGCCGAATATGGCAACTACAACGACCAGCGCCTGACCGGCGCCTACGAGAATTCCCTAGCCGACGACCGGATCATGTTCCGTTTCGCCGGCGAATTCCGCCACCGCGACGGCCTGACGACCGCTAAGTTCACCTGGCGGGGGGACAAGAAGGTCGACGACGTCAACAATCTGCAACTCCGCGCTTCGCTGGTGCTCAAGCCGATCGAAAGCGTTGAGAACTACAGTGTTTTCGTCTTCAATCAGTCGCGGCAGACAGGATCTGCGCAGTATCCCTGGTTCACGGATCCAAGATATTTCAGCGTCGCGCGGGTGAACGAAGTTCCCAGCGCCAACCCGACCCTGGCCGCGCAATACGAATTCTACACCGGCGCGCCACCGCCCGCCGGCCTGACCTGGTCGCAGATCGCGCTGGCCGCCGTGGCCCGCCAGGCGGCCGCCGGTTTCGGGACGGTCTACCAGAGCCTGGACCAGGGCTTGAAGTCGCGGAACTGGGGGCTCGTCAACCAGACCAAGTGGGAGATCACCCCCCACGTCCAGATCCGCAACATCTTCGCCATGCAGTGGCCAGTCCTCAACGATATCAACTATCCCAATGCTGCACGGGGATCGGGCGCCAATTTCGACGGCACGGACGCGCCGTTGCTCGATCGGATCGGCGAGCGCAACGCGAGTGCGCGCAACGCCTACGACGATAACTACTACTCGCCGCGTGATCCCTGGCGCTTCAGGCAATACACTGACGAGGTCCAGGCGGTCGGCGACCTGTTCGACAATCGCATCAAGTGGCAGGCCGGCTTCTACTACCGGCGTCAGCGTCCGACCGAGTTCGTCAACCAGCAGCAAACGCAGCTGATCAGCTTTGCGGGGCCGTCTGTCGCCCCGACAACCGCCGCGGCCTGCGCGGCCCTCGGCGCGCCGGCCCAGCCCTGCTACCGGATGATCCGCCAGTCGTCACAGACCCACGCCTTCTATACCCAGGAAGTTTTCAAGCTCACCGACACGATCAACTTCACGGCCGGCGTGCGGCGCACCTACCTCAGCCAGCTGAAGACTGAGAACGCGCTGGCGCCCTACCAATTCGTGGACTTCACGGCCAGCAACGGCGTGACCATCCACCAGCCGATCGTCATCGGCGGAATCAAGCCCTACGCCGGCGTGCCGATCATCACCAGCTACTCCCCCGGCGCCAAGTCGACGACCTATTCGCTGACCCTGGACTGGAAGCCCTGGGACAACACCCTGCTCTACATCGCCCACCGCAAGGGCTTCAAGGCCGGCGGCCTCAACAGCACCGCCCCGGTGGGAAGTCCCTTCGCGCTCTACAGCCCTGAAACCGTCAAGGACGTGGAAATCGGCGTGAAGGGCAACTGGAACGTGGGCGGCATGGGCGTCGCCACCAGCGTCTCGATCTATCGCGATTGGTATTCCGACATTCAGACCCAGTCCGCGGTGCCGGGCGTCGCGGTACTCCTGACGGTCAACGGCGGTCAGGCGGACTTCCACGGCGTCGAATTCGACACCACCTTCAAGCCGGCCTCATGGTTCGAACTGACGGTCCAAGGCGCATATGCCTATGCCCGCTTCACGCAGAACATCGAGAACACGACCTGTGCGACGCAGTTCTATCGCCAAAGCGTCCCCGGGCAGTGTCAAGGCATCCCGACCAGCACCCCGATCGTGATCGATCACGCCGCGGGCACCGTCTCGATCCAGCCCGTGGGCCTCCCAGCCCGCAACTTCAACTACCGGCCCGACCGCTTCGGCATCTCGCCGATCACCTGGGCGATCCAGCCGAAATTCCTGCTGGAGCCGCTCACCGGCAAGAACATCACGCTGGGCGCAAACATCTATCACCGCGATCCTGAGAGCGGCATCGGCAACATCGCCTCTCAGACGGCCGGCATCCCGGGCCTCCTGCTCAACACCGTCTATGGGCCGACGGACGACCTCGGCACCGCCAGCATCGCGCGGTACACCCTGGTCGACCTGAGCGCGGACTGGCGCCACGTCAACGACATGCCGATCAGCCTGTGGGCCCGGGTCACCAATCTGACGGACAAGCGCTACCGCTACAGCGCCCAGAACTTCCAGTCCACGGGGCTCGCCGGACCGACCGTCTCTGAGCCGCGAATGATCACCGTCGGCGTACGATACGACTTCTAGCGGTCCGATCGAGGATCGCGCCGGACCGATCGCCGGCGTGCGAAAGCGCGTCCGCCGACATGGTCCGGCCCGATCTCCCTTGATGCCCGGATTTTGGGTCGGTTCCCGACCCGGATTGGAGTCGACCCTAAGACACGACCGGACCTAAGCGGTGGCCTGCTGTCCTGGTCGCCCTGCGCACCCTGGCGCGGGATTTCAGCGCGGTCTGAACCGACAGGGCGACCGGGGGCGCACCTTATGAGGCCAGGCTCAGGCCCATGGCCAGGGCCTTGCGGACCGCATGGCGCCGCGTCTCGGTGTCCAGCTTGCGAAGCACGTTTCGGACATGCCACTTCACCGTACCGGGCATCATGTTCACGCGCCTGGCGATCTCCTTGTTGGACAGGCCAGCCGCCAGTTGCCTGAGCACATCGATTTCGCGTTGGGTCATCAGATCGGTCAGTTGCGTGCGATTGGAATTGGCGGGCATTGCGCCGCCGGCGTCCTGCGCCCGAGCCGCCGCCACGGCTCGGAAATGGGCACGCTCCGTGTCTGACAGGGCGGCGTAACTGGCGGTGTGCTCAAAGCCGTCCAGAACGCCGATCGAGGTCGAATCCAGGATGCAGCGCAGGGCTTGGCGCGGCGCGGAACTCCAGATCAGGTCGGCGATGACCGCCTCCGCCGCCTGCGGCCTTTCCATCCTCTGCAGGAGATCGGCCTTCAGCATCTTGATCTTCACCCCCTCAAGGATCGAGCGACGGGTGAGCACCAGGCTTCGCTCCACGACCTTGCCGGCGCCCCCCAGATCGCCCTGCCGGAGCTTTTCGATGATCAGGGCTTCGGCCACCGTCTGGGCCATGCGCGCCGGGCGCGACAGCGGATGGGCGTCCAGCGCCGCTGACCAGTCGATATCCCGCTCCAGGGCGTCGAGATCCACCATCTGGGGAAGGCGCAGGCGGGCCCTCAGCGCCGCGCACGCCGCGCCCAGTCGGGCCCAGTGGCGGGCTTCGGCGACCCCTTCGGCGCGCTCGACCAGCCTGGCCGCGGCGCCATGGTCTCGCCGGGCCAGGCGCACGCCAACCAAGGTGCGGTAAGCGGAGATCATCGCGTCGGGGAAGCAGACCTCATCTATCGCTGAAAGCCGCTCGTGAAGAACCTCGTCCGCCTGGTCCAGTTCGTTGCGTTCATAGAGATATCGCGCCGCCAGCACGCTGGCCACGGCGGCGGAGCCCGAATTGGCGCCGCCCGCGGCCTCGAGGCGCGCCAGACTCTCGCGCGCGATGCGTTCGCCCTCCGCGTGGCGGCCCTGCTGAGAGGAGCCCATGGAAAGCACATATTGCGCGTAGGCCATGGTCAGCGGCTGTTCGGGCTCGTCGCTCACCAGATGTGCGGGCGCCATCAGTTCCCGGGCGCGTGCGAAATCGCCGGACAGGGTGCAACAGAGGGCGGCGGTGTTGCGCACGGCGCGGGCGGCGAAGCTGCTCTGTTCGTTCCGGCGCCGCAGGAAGGTCATGGCCAGGTCGCGCGCCGCCTCGGAGTCGTCCTCGACGATGACCGCCGCCAGCGACCGGATACCCGCAAGATCGGCCCGCAGGGCCTCGGTGTCGGCGTCGGGATGACGGGCGACAAACCGTTCGACGTCGGCGATGACCTCCACCACGTCGCGGCGGCCCGTCAGGGCCAGCGCCCAGGCCCGGGCCACGCTCAGGGGCAGTCGCCGGGCCACCGATGCGGGCGGAAGCCGTGCGATCCAATCCAGCAGAGTGGACAGGTTGGCCCGTTCGACCATGCCCATGGCGGCCCGCTCGACGCCCTCCAGCGCCAGGCCGGCGTTACCGGATTCGATCGCATGGCGGGCCGCGTCCAGCGGTTGCTCCGCCGCCAAGAAGAAGCGCGCCGCAGCCTCATGCGCCTCGGGAACCCCGCCCCTGGCCCTCAGGCGAAGCAGCAGGAATTCCCGGAATACCGGATGCAGCCGATACCAGCCATCCTGGCCCTCCTCGCGCTGGAGGAAGGTATTCTGCTCCCACAGCCAGGCGAGCATGTCGGCGGCCCGTGGGAGCCCGCTCAGCGCTGCGGCCAGGGCGCCGTTCACCCGGTCAGGGACCGCGCAACTGGCCAGCAGGGCGCACATTTCGGGAGGCAGGCGGCTGAAGACACTTTCCGTGAGGTAGGCGTCCAGCCACTGGGCCTCATGGATCGCCGCGCCCACGTCGTCTGTGGCCGACCCAGACTTGAGAAGAGCGATCGCCCCGAGCTTGATCCCCGTCACCCAGCCTTGCGTCGCCTGATGCAGGCCCGCGATCTGGTCCCTGCTCAGAGCGCCCCTCGCCGACACCAGCTTTCGCGCCTCGCTCAGGTCCAGGCTCAGGGCGTCGACCGACTTCACCAGCAAAGCGCGCCGGCGGCGCAGATCGTCGAGCGGCAGGCGAGGCCATCCACGGCAAGTCACGACAAGGTGGAAATTGGCCGGCGCGTTGGCCAGGAGCACCGCCATGAACCGGGCGCTGGCGTCCCCGCCTAGGTGATCGAAATCGTCGAGGAAGAGGAAGTAGTGACCGGCCTGACCCTGGAGCGCCGATATCGCGGCTTGCGCCGTTGATACCGCGTCTTCCGCCCGGGCCCGGTCGCTCGCCGGCTCAAGGACGCGGCTAGGCAGGTCGAGGCCCATCTTCCTCAGCGCGTCGGCCACGTAGATGGGTCCGAGGTCGGGATCGCGATCGCCGGGATCGAAGCTGACCCACGCGGTCGGGTTGGAAAGAGACAGCTGCTCGGCCAGCATCGCGGCCGCTGTGGTCTTGCCATACCCAGCGGGGGCCCTGATGACGGTCAGCAGGTGCTGTGCCATCTCGTCGGCCCAACCCAGGATACGGCCGGCGCCGACCCTGCCGTGCGGCGCGGGCGGCGGGCTGAGCTTGGTGGTGACCAGTGCTGGCGCGGCAGGCTCCGCGGCAGGGCCTCGGTCTGGCGCTCGCGGAGAAGCCCAGCGCGTGAATCCGGTCGATTGGGCCTCGGGCTTGGGCGCCGATGCCGGATCGTCCATCTGAACCCTCCCCACCCGTGCATCGTCCGGCGCGCCAGGGGGCGGCCGGCCTCCCGATCACGTCCGGCGCCAGAACCGGAGCGACGGCATTCTTCTTGCCGCAAGCTTGCCGAGGCCGAGGCTTGCACGTCAAGAGCGACGCGCCGGAGGGGGGAGCCTCCGGCGCGCGCATCTCAAGACCTAGAAGTCGTACTTCACCCCGACCAGCGCCATGCGCGGCTCGTTCGGGCTAGGGGCCGCCGTGCCACCGCTGACGTAGGTCGCGAAGTCACCCAGGCGGAAGCGCTTGTTTGCCAGGTTGGTCACCCGGACGTACGCGCTCAACGAAGAGCCGTGGATGCTGTGCCAGTCGGCGCTGAAGTCATAGAGCGTGTACTTGGGGAAGCTGTAGGCGGTGAGGTTGCTCACCGGCCCGAACACGCTGTTGACCGTGATCAGCGGCACGCCTGCAAGGTTCGACGCGCCCTGGCCGGTGCCGCCGCCCGTGCCCGAGCTGTGGTAAATGTTCATCCCCAGAACAACGTTCTCGCCCAGCACTTGGTCGAGGTGGACTTCCGGCCGCAGGGACCAGGTGATCGACGGGTTAAACTTGTCGGGCTTGAAGGTGTAGCTCTTCGCCGGGCCGACCGCGGGCGCGATCGTCAAGGTGCCCGCCGCGTGATCGATCAGGATCGGCGTGGTCGCGGGCAGGCCGTCGCAAGAACCGCCCGGAACCTGACGCCAGAACTGCACGCTGCAGAAGGTCTGTTCCTGGAACTGGGTGTACTTGTTGCTCTGCCAGTCGAACTGGGCGTTGAGGGTGAACCAGCTGTTGGGGCTGATGAACCCTTCGAATTCGGCGCCGTGGAAATCCGCGGTGCCGGCGTTGGCGATGACCGTGATCGACGGCGGCTGACGGGTCGTCAGCTGGATGTTGTCGTACCAGTCGCGATAGACCGAGACGTTCGTCCGCGCGCGCCACCCCCCGAAGGTCCAGTCGCGCTTCAGGCCGACTTCCACATCCTTCAGGCTTTCCGGACCGAAGGCGAACTTGGGATCGGTGGTCGGCACGTTGAAGTTCGAGCCGCCCGGCTTGAAGCCCTTGCGGGTGGTGACATAGACCAGCGTGTCTTCATCGAACTTGTAGTCGGCGGTCGCCGAATAGGTGAACGAGTGATAGCCCGGCTGGGCGCTGTCCGGCGTGCCGATCGTGGTGGCGAGCTGGGTCGGATTGAAAACCGGAACCGTCTCCACAACCGTCGTGCCGTTGCTGGCCGTATAGTTGACGATGGGCTGCGCGAAGTAGCCGCTCTTGGTGACCGCCGGGCCGATGATCGATTCACGGCCGCCCAGGGTGACGTTGAGCTTGTCGGTCACCTTGAAGGTGCCCTGGATGTAGAAGGCGTCTGCCTTGCGCTGGTAGGTGGTCAGCTTGAAGCAGGGGGTGCCGGCCGGCTGGACGCCAACGGCGGCGCAGGCGGCGGCCGAAAGCTGGCCTTGCGGCAGGCCTTCCGTTGCGACCTGCTGGTTCACCAGCGGGCTGGGGTAGCGGTAGGGGAACAGGCCGCCGAAGTCGCCCGGACGGTCGGTGCGGTGGTAGTAGCCGCCCTGCAGCTGGAGCCGGCCGTCGAACAGGTCGCCGACCGCCTGGATCTCATCCGTCCACTGGCGGTTGTTCCAGCCGTTGTCGATGTTGGCCCAGTTGTTCCGCCAGATCGGCGTGTTCTGGACCACGGTCTTGAAGCCCTGGTTCTCGAGGAAGGGGCCCACAGAGCCGTCATAGTTCTGGCTGCCGCCGACGCCCTTCGGGATCCAGCGCAGCTGGTAGATGTTGCGGATGTAGAAGTGCTCGTTGAACGTCCACTTCGTCTGGTTGACGATGCCGGCGTACACACGCAGCGAGTGGGCGTCGATGTTCGAATAGACGTCGTCGGGGCCGGCCGCCGTCTGGCGCGCCAGGTCGGCCTGGGCGATCTGCGAATAGCTGAGTCCGGCGGGCGGCAGCGAGCCCGTGAAGTATTCGTAGTTGGCCGTGGCCGACGGGCTGGCGCTCGGGATCACGTTGCGGGTGGCCGCCGAGAAGAACCGCGGATCGGTGAACGAGATCGGCTGCAGGCCGCCGTTGGTCTTGTCCTTCTGCCAGATCACGACCGTGTAGTTTTCCAGCTTGTCGATCGGCTTAACCACGAGGGACCCGCGCAGATAGAGCTGGTTGACGTCGCCGACCTTGTCGGTGCCGCCGAAGGAATAGTGGACGGTGCCGTAGCCGGCGCGGCGCCGGTACTGGCCCGAAAGCCGGAAATTGATCTTGCCGTCGGCCAGTGTGTTTTCGTAGGCGGCAGTGATCTGGTGATAGTTGAAGTTGCCGCCTTCAACGCTGACGAAGCCAGCGTTCTGCAGCCCGCTCGGCTTCTTGGGCGTCGACAACACGGCGCCGCCCGTCGTGGTGTCGCCGAACAGGGTGCCCTGTGGGCCCTTCAGGACCTGGATGCTCTGCAGGTCGTAGTCCGAGGTCCACATGTCCGCCGCGTCGGCGAAATAGATGGCGATCGATCCGGACTGGTTGCCGCGGTTGGCGGTGAAGCCGCGAATGTTCACCTGGCAGGCCGCCCCGCCGGTGGCCGAGCCGCTGGTGCAGCTGGTGATCTGCAGGCCGGGCGCCAGCTTGGCGAGGTCTGCCTGGTTGTTGACGACGAGGGTGTCGAGCTTGGCCTGGCTGAGCGCGGTCACTGCGACCGGCACGTCCTGAATGCGCTCTTCGACGCGCCGGGCAGTGACGACAACGTCGCCAAGATCGGTAACCGATCCGGCCTTTGCAGGCGCCTCGGCGGCCGAGGCCGGCGCAGAGACGACGATGGCGGCCAGGCCGCTGGCGACCACCAGGGCGACGCTGTTCATCCAGCGGCGGCGACCCGCGACGGAGACGATATCAAGCGCCGCGGCGCGGTGAAGATGATGCATAGGCTTGCTCCCCAAAAGCTCGGCCAGAAGTCCGCCGTGTCGCGAGTTCGACCGACGAAACTATTCTGATATCAGAATAAGTTGTTCCGATTTTGGGGATGTGTGTGAGATTAGCGAATCTGTCAACCGATTGATAGGTAGTCTCGCAGGACCACGCAATCTGTGTGGCAAGACGACCACATCCGGCCCCTTCGATATGGCCTCTGATCGGCTGAAGAATCTTGGAATTCCAGATACGGCCGGCGAACTGGGACGGGGCCTTCGCGGCCGACCTTCAGCGCGCGTGAAAGGTCGGGTTTGCCGCCACCTCGGCGACCTGGGCGGCGATGAAAGCCTCGCGGTCGCGGACCTGCTCGCGCAGGATCTCGTGAATCTGCGGATCGGTCGGCAGGAAGAAGATGTCTCGAATGATCGCTTCAGCGACCATCTCCCCAACCTCCTCGGGCTGTTTGCGTTCGAACCGCGCCGGGAGGCCTCGCAGCGGAATCGGCGGGTCGCCCCACTGCTTGAGGGTTCGGCGGATCTGGGTCTGCACCGGCCCTGGGCAAAGCACGGTGACACCCACGCCCTGGGGCTTGAGATAGAGCGCCATCCCCTCAGAGATCGAGACCACCGCCGCCTTGCTCGTCGCATAGGGCAACCGGTCATAGGCATAGGGGTAGAGCGCGGCGAATGAGGCCGTATTGACCACGTGGCCGGATCCTTGCGCGATAAGGTCGGGCAGGAAGACCTGGTTCGACCGGACAATCGACATGAAATTGATGTCGAAGACCCGACGCCATTCCTCCACCGGAATCTCGGTCGGCACGCCGTTTGAGATGACACCGGCGTTGTTCATGACGATGTCGACGCGCCCATAAGCTTGGAGCGTGCGCGTCCGAAGCGCCGGAAACGTGGCGTCGTCACTGACATCGCCCCGGAAGCCGATGACGTCGCCGCCCTGCGCCGCCACCGCCGCCACGGCCTTGTCGAGGTCAGGGGGGCTGATATCGACGAGCACCAGCTTTGCTCCGCGCCGGGCCAGGGCCAGGGCGGTTCCCAGCCCGATGCCGTTGGCGCCGCCGGTGATGACCGCCACCCGTCCCGTCAGATCGTCCATGTCAGGCGCCCCTTCCGGCCGCGGCTATTTCGGATCGAACTCGATCTGCAGATCCGCCAGATCGCGGTGCGCCGAGGACCCCGTGGCGCGCACCTCCTGCCAGCCCGGGGCCAGACGGAAGTTGGTCAACCGCCTGAACATCTCCTCAAAACAGATGCGGTTCTCCTGGCGGGCCAGGGGCGCGCCCAGGCAGCGGTGCATCCCGTAGCCCCAGGCCATGTGGCTGTTGATCCGCGGCCGGTCGATGTCGAAGACCTCCGCGTTCTCGAACTTGCTCTCGTCGCGGTTGGCCGCGCCATACATGACCAGGCAGAACGACTCCTTGGGAATCTTCACGCCGGCGATCTCGGTATCCGCCAGCACCCGCCGCCCGACCCACTGGACCGGAGTTTCGACCCGCATCGACTCCTCGATAGCCTTGGGGATCAGTGTGGGGTCGGCCTGCACCCGGGCCATGGTCTGCGGGTGGGTGATCAGGTGGTAGAGGGTCTGGGCCATGGCATCGACGGTGTTCCCGAAGGAGGCCCCGTAGAGCAGGATCACCTCGGTGATCATGATCTCCAGGTCCAGCTTGCCGTCGCGGGCCATCTTGTCCTGCAGAAGGGTGCTGATGAAATCGCCTTGCGGTTTGGCGAAGCGGTCCTGCATCAGCTTGCGGAAGTATGACCGCACGTTCTCGACGCGCTCGTCGTTGACCTTGCGCTCCTCGGCCGATGCGTGGCGGATGCCCTGGCCGCCGGCGCTTCCGCCCGACAGGCTGATGGCCAGTTCATCGGCGTCCTCGGGCGGCACGCCAATCACCTCAAGCATCACCTTGGCCGGAATCCGGCGGGCGAACTGCTGCTTGAATTCGCAGCGCCCCACCTTGATCACGTCGTCGATGATCTCGTTGACCACCCGGCGGATCATGGGCTCGTACTCGACGATCTTCTCGTTACGCACGCACGACTGGAGAAGCGAGCGTTTGAGGTCATGGTCCTCGCCGTCGCTGAACGGCGTCGGCCACGGGGTCGGAATGGCCGGATCGTTGATCTTGTCCGGCGGCACGCGAAACCGCTCCGCCATCCCCGGCGTCACCGGGCCCAGCAAGTTGGAGAAGATCTCCGGGTGCATGGCGACGAAGGTGACGTCTTCCGGCCGCGTGATCAGGAACTCGCCCTTGTCGGACACGTGCACGTAGGGCGCCGTGGTCTGCAGATCTTTGTAGAGAGGATAGGGGTTCTCGATGATTTGCTTGGTCGGGTAGACGAGATCTTCGATGAGCGACATGGCGTTTCTTCCTTCGGCTCTGCGGCTTCGCGGGTCTAGGCGGGCGTCTGGGCGCGCAGATCGCGCGTCATCTGGATGTACTCGGCGATCGCGGCGTCGAGCGTGTACTGCGGCTTGAACCCCAGGTCCGCCCTGACCCGCTCGTTGGACATGCTGGGCCCTATGCGCGACGTGGCCGCCTCGTGGGTGATCTCGGCGTCCGGAAGCGCCCGTCTCAGGGCGTCGCCGAACTCGCCAGCCGTGATGTGCTCACCCGTCAGGTTGTAGATGCGGTGCCCCAGCTTCGGCGCGTAGGCGGCGGCATAGAAGGCTGCGGCCGTGTCCACCGCGTAGATGACATCGACGATCTGGTCGCGGGGCGGCAGGGTGACGGGCTTGCCGTCCGCCGCCCATTCCGGCGAGGCCATCCAGTTCAATCGTTCGCTGGTCAGGCCGGCGTTCAAGGACGCGCGGCCAAGACGGCCGGACCCCAGCGAGGCGCTGATCCGCAGATGGGCGATCTCCATGCCGTGCATGTCGACATAGAGATTGGCGATGTTCTCCATCCAGGCCTTGGTGGCGCCATAGGCGTCGCGCGGGGTGACCGGATCGTCCTCGTCCAAGGGCGTGGCGCTGGCGCGGCCACCGTAAACCGCGACCGAACTGGCCGCGATCACCCGCTTCACCCCCGCGATCCGGGCGGCTTCGAAAACGCCGACACTGCCGATGGCCTGGGTCTGCACATATTGCAGGATGCGCTCAGGCTTCACGCCGCCGATCGCGAAGGCCATATGGATGACCCGGTCCACGCCGTTCTTCTGCATGACGTCGATCATCTCGGGGACCTGACCGATGTCGGTATCGAGGATTTTGACGTTCGCCAGGCCAGCCACCCGCTCAGCCACGGGATAGCGGTCGACGACGATGATCTGCTCATCGGGCCGCATCTTGGCCGCGTAGTGGGTGATGTAGGATCCGATGAATCCGGTGCCGCCGGTAACCAGCAATGCCATGGCGTCGCTATCCTCCCAGATGTGCGGCGGGATTGAACGCACCCTTCCCCATGAGCAGGTCGAGGCGCGCGCGTTCACATCCCAGCACCGGCGGCGGCGCTGACGCGTGATGCGCCCGTGCGGCCAAGCCCTGCCTTCGCCATCCGTTCTTATATTCGAACTAATTGTTCTTATTTCGGTTGGTAGCCGTCTTCCGGGGCCTTGTCAAAATGCATCCATCACAACCATGCGATGGCGCGGTCGCTGTTGCGGCTAGGCGCGCAGCCAGTCCCGGACGGTCTTCTCGATACAATCCAGAAGCGTCGGCAGGACCTTTCCGCCATCGGCGCCCATCCGCTGCACCGGGCCCACGACGCTGATCGCGGCGAGCGGCCAACCTGCCTTGTCCAGCACGGGGGCAGCCGCCGTCACGATCCCTGACTCGGCGTCCAGCCGCAGGGCGTAGCCGCGGTCTCGCACTTGCTGAAGCTCTGCCTCGATGGCGGCGAAATCGACGATCAGAGGCGTCGAACGGCCGGGATCGGTGATGGGGCGGACCGACCGCTTGGAAAACGCCAGGAGCACGCGCCCCGCCGTACTGGTGTAGATCGGCAAGGGCTGGCCGGTTTGGGGGACGTAGCGAAGCGGGTGTGTGCTCTCGATGCAGTCCACCGCCAGCACAAGCCCAGGCTGCTCGCGCGAACCGCCGATCTCGACCGCCAGGATCACCGTCTCGCCGGTCTGGCGGCCGATCGCCTCGATTGTGGAGCGCAGGGCGCTGCGAAGCGGCACATCGCCGACGGCCTTGGTCGCCACGCGGTAACTCAGGGCCAGGAGGCGCGGGCCCAGCACATACCGCCGCCCGATCGCCTCGATGTAGCCGGTCTTGAGCAGCATCTGCAGGAGCGTCGAGAGCGTGCTCTTGGCGATGCCGAGGGCGACGGCGATCTCGGTATGGGTCGGTGGGTTCTGGGCAAGTGCGACATGCTCAATGACCAGCACGACCCGCTCAAGCCCGGTGACCCCCTCGATCTCAGGCACCGCCGCGGCGATCTGCTCAACCTCGGACACGGGGATCAGCCACCCCACGGCGACAAGGCCGGCGCCTTGGCGGATTGATGGGCGGATGGGGCGGCTGGAATTGTCATGCGCCTCGAATAGCCGAGATCGCGCCCAAGCCCAGGAGATTCCTGGCCGCGCCGCCCAGGCGCATTCAGGCTGGCCTCAGGAGGCAACGCTGAGGCCCAGAGCAATGGCCGTCCGGACCGCCTCGCCCCTGGATTCGGCTCCGAGCTTGCGCAGGATATTGCGCACATGCCACTTCACCGTTTCGGGCGTCATGGCGATCCGCCGGGCGATTTCCTTGTTGGACAGTTCGCGGGTGAGTTCCCGCAGAATGTCGAGCTCGCGCTTGGTCATCAGGTCGAACAGATTGATCGCCTCCGGTGCGCTGTCGCCGACGCCCTGGCGGCTTGCCGAGCGGCCGGCCACGAGCATCTGGAAATAGGCCTTTTCCGACGCCCCCAACGCTTCGAAGCGCGGGCTGGATGCGAAGCTCAGCAGGACATCCACAGCCGTCGAATCGAGGATGGTCCGCACGATGCCCAGGCGGGTCGACAGCCGGATGATCTCGAGCAGCATCTCATCGGCCTCCGCCTGGCAGCCACGCCGCACGAGCAGGTCCGCCCGAAGCAATTGGAACCTGGCGGTCATTACCGAGGACAGGGTGGATGCGCTAAAGGCGCCGTTGAGGATACGCTCGACACCATCCAGATCCCCGCGCTCGAACTTCTGGATGATCAGAGCTTCCGCGAGGGTCTGAATCATCCGCGCGGCCGGCGACAGATGCTTGATCCCGCCGGCCTCGCTCCAGTCCACGGAGGCTTCGAAGGCATCGAGATCAATGATCTGCGGTAGGTTGGCCCTGGCTCGGAGCACCGCGCAGCTGGTGGTCAGGCGCTCCCAGCCCTGCTCCCGCGCCAGGGCTTCAGCCCGCTCGATGAGCTCCGCCGCGCCACGGGTGTCCCGATCGATCAGGCGAAGGCCGACTTCGGTCCGGTAGGCCATCATGATCGCGTCGGGGAAGCAGACCTCGTCGATCACCGTAAGCCGGTTCCTCAGCATGACCGCCGCGTCGCGCAACGAGTTACGCTCGTAGGCGCACTTCGCCGCCAGGCAGGCGATAACAGCGGCCGAAGCCGATTGGCGGCCCCCGGACGCCTCACAGCGCTCCAGCGCCTCGCGGGATACCCGCTCGGCCTCGGCGCAGAACCCCTCCTGGAAATAGCCCAGCGCCAGGACAAAATAGCGATACGCCAGGGTGAAGCCCTTGTCGGCCCCGCTCTCGCCGGCGCCGCCCGAGCGCAGAATCTCGCGGGCCTGCACATGTTCTCCCGCCATGGCGCTGCAATGTGCGGCGATGTTGCGGACGGACCGCGCGGCGAACCCTGAGCCTGCCGGCCACTGGCGAAGGTAGTTGAGGGCAAGGTCCCGCGCTGCGGCCGGAGAGTCCTCATGGATCGCGGCGTGGAGCGAGCGAATCCCGTCAAGTTCCGCCCTCAGGCCGACGGGGTCTTCCGCGAACCGCGCGCGGTGCGAGATCGCTTCGATGACCTCGACCGCTTCACGCCGGCCGGTGAGGGCCAGAGCCCAGGCGCGCGCCGCCATCAGACGCGTGCGGCCCGCCACCGCGTCTTGCGGCAGCCGCGCGATCAACTGGAGGAGCAAGGTGACCTCGGCGCGTTCGATCATGGCCATGGCCGCGCCCTCCAGGCAGTCGAGCGCCAGCGCGATGTCCTTGGCCTCGATGGCGTAACGGATGGCGTCCACCGGCTGGTCGTGCTCGGCGAAATACTGCGCGGCCAGGCGGTTGAGATCTGGCTCCAGCCCGCGTCCGGCCTGCCGAAGCCGGTCGACAAGGAACTCCCGGAAGGCTGGGTGGAGGCGATACCCCCGCGCCGAGGCGTTGGGGGTTTCGAGGAACACCCCTTGGTCCGACATCTGCTCAAGCATGGCCGGCGCGTTCGCCGCGCCGCTCAGCCTGACAGCCAGGGCCGGAGAGAACCGCTCGGCCACGGAGCAGCGCAGCAGCAGGTCCTGGTGGGCGGCGGGAAGGTGGTTGAAGATGTTGTCTTCGATATATTCGCTGAACCAGTGGGCGCCCTGGACCACAGCGCCGATGTCGTCGATCGCGCCGCCATTGTTGGCCAAGGCCAGGGCCCCCAGCTTGATCCCCGTGACCCAACCCTCCATCGCCTCGTGGAGTCCGGTGACCTTTGCCCTTGTCAGCCCGCTGTGCCCGGCCAAGAGCCGCTGGGTTTCCGTGACCTCAAGACGCAGGGCCTCGGCCGATTTCTCCAGCAGGGCGTCGCGCACCAGCAGGTAGGGCAGCGGCAGCTTCGGCCGGGCCTGGCAAGTGACGATTACGTGCAGATTGGGCGGCGCGTTGACCAAGAGATAGTTGATGAAATTGGCGCAGTCCTCGCCTTGCACGACGTCGAGGTCGTCAAGCACCAGGAAGCATTCGTCTCCTAGGTTCGCCAGGGCGTTGATCGCCACCCTGGCCAGGGTGATCGCGGCGCCCGCCGCGGATTGGCTGACCCAGGCGTCGCGGCTGTCCAAGCCCTCCAGGCCCATGTTTCGCAGGGCCGCGACGATGTAGCTAAGACCAAGATCGGGGTCGTTGTCGCCGCGGTCGAAGCAGACCCAGGCCGTGCGGTGGCTTCGTGCGAAGCCCCGGGCCAGGAGCGCCGCAGCCGTCGTCTTGCCGAAACCACAGGGCGCACGGATCAGTGTCAGCAGGTGGTCGGCCACCGCCGGCGCCCAGCCGGCGATCCGTTCCGTCCCGACCAGGGGTTCCGTGAGGGCCGGCGGCGTCAGGCGGGCAAGAATCCGCGCGTCATCTACCTGGCCCTCGCCGGGCTCGCCGAGCGGACGACTTTTCGGCTGCAGCCCTTCCATCGCTCCAATCTCGCCCGCGACCCGCGGCCCACCCGCCGAAGTCCCGTTTGTTTCATCCCGCGCCAGGGCTGGCCCCCGGTCGTCATTGTGGCGTCATGATCCGTGAAGCGGACGTTGTGAGCAAGTGGCAGCTCACGGAGACGCGGCCCTGGACGCTCTCCTCGCCAGGGCCGCGCTCAACAGAGCGCGGCGCAACCCCTGGGGAGGACGAGGCGCAGCGCTCGATATCCGCGCCGGGAAAGGTGCGCGGAGAGGGTCTGCCACCCCAGATGGCGCCCAGAACCGTCCGAAGGGCGTCACGGCGCAGCTTGCTCCTTAGGTCCCGGTTGCGGCGTTCAGCGGGCGGCGAACAGGGTGACCCCGACGGTCACCGGCCGTTGCGGGGTGATCTGGCGGGTCTGGGCCGGGTTGAACGGGTTTCCGAAGGCGAAGGTGTCGCTGTAGGCGTTGAGCGGATTGCTCACATAGACCTGAAGTCCCATGGCCCTTCGGCTGACTTCGGCGGAGAGCTTGGCGCGGGTATAGCCGCCCATCTCCGGCAGGGCCGGATCGAAGCTGACCCGCGAACGGCCCACATAGGTGGCCTGCCCCACCAGCCGCAGGTTCCAGCTTCCGAAGACCTCACGGTCATAGCTCACCAGGGCCCCGCCCGAGAAGGCAGGCGCGCCGGGCAGGCCGTCGGCCAGCTGGGTGGCGAAATCCGGGTTGGCGTGCAGGGTCCGAGTCTGGGTGAAGCGCGCGTTGAGCTGCGCCGTCAGTCCGTTGGTGGTGCGATAGGCCAGTTCGCTCTCCAGGCCGGAGATCCGCGCATCGCCCGCGTTGGTGGTGTAGGGAATCCCCGACGGCCTGAACTGGTCGGTCTGGATGTCGTCCCACAGGTCATAGAAGACCGTGTTGTTGAGGGACAGCCGCCGCCCCATCGCCTCGAGCTTCAGCCCCACTTCGTAGTTGATGAGGCGGTCGGGCGCGAACGTCTCGCGCTGCGCCGACAGGGGGACCGCGCCCCCTGAGTTGACGCCCCCCGCGCGGTAACCCTGGGACATCACGGCGTAGATCAGGTCCCCGGCGCCGAAGGCGTGCTGCAGCGAGATCTTCGGCGACACACCGGTGAAATTGGCGCTGCGGTCGATGTCGCGCGGCGCGAATCGCTCCGACTGCACGAACGACCGGGTCCGCGACCCGATGCTGAAGGCGCGGCCGCCCACGGCCAGACTCCAGGTCGGAAGGATTTCGTAGGTGGCCTCGCCATAGACGGCCAGCTCACGGATGTGGTCGCGGCGGTCGTCAGAATAGACGGGGACGTTTGGCGCGCGGGGCACCTGGGCCAGGAACTCAGTGGGCGAATGGACCGAGGTATAGGCTCCGTAGAGCCCTGCCAGCCACTCCAGGCGCCCGGCGCCGCGCGAGGTGAGCACGAGGTCCTGTACGAACATGCTCGTCCGGTTGCGCTCTGAATAGGCCGAGGTGCGGGCGAACGAGGTGTAGAGCTGCTGGGTGGCCGTGGCGTCGTAGAGACTGCCGTAGGCGTGGCGGACATAGCCGCTGGAAGAGGTCAGCAGAGCCCAGCCCCAGTCGTGCTTGACCGTGGCGGCGACCGACCCGATGTCGTTGACATGCGGCTCCGGAATCCGCACCGCCCGGGTGAGGCCCAGCCCCGGGGCCGTGTAGTGGGTATCGCTGGAATAGAGGTGCTGGGCAGTCACGCTGAGGTCCACGGACCAGGCGTCGCTGGGCTGCCAGAGGACAGCCAGCCGTCCGCCACGACGTTCGGTACGGTCGACATCGGTGCGGTTCTGCAGAATGTCGTCGAGGTATCCGCCCTGGATCTCCTCGTAGGCCGACAGGCGCAGCCCGACCCGGTGGTCCCACAGCGCCTCGTTGACATAGCCCTCGACGGCGCCGCTGGGCGCCCCGTCCTTGGTGAGGGATCCGGTGGCGCGGACTTCCGCGGAAAAGCCCTTGAGGTCCGGCTTCTTGGTGACGATCCGATAGATGCCGCTCAGCGATCCAGCGCCGTAGAGCGCGCCCTGCGGTCCGCGCGCCACCTCCACCTGCTCAACATCCACCAGCCGCAGGTCGGGGTCCGGGGCGTTGTAGTTGACCGGAATGTCATCGAGATAGGTCGCCACGACCGAACGGGCGCGGCCGGTATAGGCGCCGTCGGAAAGTCCACGCAGCAGCAGCTTGTCGCGGCCGGGACCAAGGTTGGTCGCCACGACGCCGGCCAGTTGGCCCGCCGCCTCGCCCGCGTCCGACACGCCGGTCGCGCGCAATTGGTCCTGTGGTATCGCCGTCACCGCGACCGCTAGCTGATTGGGATTGCGAACACGCTTGGTGGCAGTGACGAGCAGTTCGGAGATCAGCGCCGGCGGCTGGAGCCTGGCGGTGTCCGGTCGCGCCAGGGCGGTCACCTCGACCGCGCCGGGCGCCACGACCCTAGCCGCGCACGGCGCCCCGACAAGCAACTGGGCCAGCGCCTCCTCCAGTGTCAGGGATCCTGCCAGCCGCCCCGCCGAATATCCACCGCAAGCCGCGGCGCCGATGAGAGTCACATTGGCTTGCTGAGCAAGGTCCAGCAGGGCCTCGGAATAGGGTTTCGGCTCGACCTGGAAGCGGATTCGCGCGGGCGCAGCCCGGGCAGCGTCACCCAGGACAAGAGTCGCCGCGGCGCATGCGACTGCGATCGCTAGTTCCCGACGCGCGAGGATGTTCAGCTCCGCCCTGCCTTCGATCTTACTTCCGGAGAAGCAGAATCCCCCGCTGCGAAGGTACCGATCTTA
Organism: Caulobacteraceae bacterium; assembly: GCA_947475465.1. GTDB lineage: Bacteria > Pseudomonadota > Alphaproteobacteria > Caulobacterales > Caulobacteraceae > Phenylobacterium. Next base: position 65,024 of record CANJLK010000004.1, read on the forward strand.
TGGGGAGCATCAAGCTCAGACGCGTGACGACCGCCTGCGGGTCATCCAGCACCACGACACCGGTGATCGGGGTCTTGGCCAGTTCGGGGTCGCCGATCTCGGTCTGCTGGGCGAATTGCCGGTTCATATCGGCGACGACATCGGCCAGCGGCTGTCCACGATACACGAGGCGGCCGGCCCGCCAGGCGAAGGCTTCCTGCGGATCGACGGCCTTCAGGGCCTCGGTCCCTGCGGCGTTGACCTCGAGCCGCTCGCCGGGGGTCAGCAGATAGGTCTGGCCCGGGCCTGCCGAGGCGATGGGCCGCACCTCGACCTTGCCACGCGCAACCGTAACCGTCAGGTCGCCCAGACGGCTGCGCACGTCGAACTGGGTCCCGACAACCCGTACGATCCGGGACGAAGCCTCGACGGTGAACGGGCGGCGCTCATCGTGGGCGACATCGAAGATCGCCTCGCCCTCGCCCAGGATGACTTTGCGCTCGGAGCGGCCAAGGCTGACGCTGAGCCGGGTCTCGGCATTGAGGTCGATGATCGTGCCGTCGGCCAAGGTGACACGCTGGCGCTGCCCCTTGCCGGTGACGTAGGTCTGGACGGAGGGGCGGAAATGCACCGGCGGCATGACCGCCAGGGCAAGGCCCGCGGCGATCGCGAACCCCCCGGCGCCCACCAGCCAGCGCCGCGTCGGCGCGGGCCGCCCGGCCGGGCGCTGCGCCGCCTCGGCCAGGGCGTCCAGGACCTGTACGGCGCCGTCTTCGAATTCATGCCAAAGGGCCAGGGCCTCGGCGTAGGCCGCGCGGTTGGCCGGCGATGCAGTGAGCCAGGCGTCGAATTCGACGCCGTCCTGTTCGGCGAGGTCGTCGCGCTGCAGGCGCGCGAGCCAGGTGCTGGCTTGCGCCCTGGCCTGGTCATCCGACACGACAATGAGGGTCATTGGCTCGCCTGCCCGATCCGCGCCGAATGCGCTGAACAGGGATGGAGACGGCGCCACGGCCGCCCGCCCCTAGGTCCACGGCGAATTTCGCGCGGCGTCATGACCGCAGCCTCTGCGTCAGGTGCTTCATCGCCGCCTGGATGTGGTGCTCCACTGTCTTGACGGAGACACCCATAGCGTCGGCGGTCTGGGCTTGGCTGAGACCCTCCAGCTTATGCAGCCGAAACGCCCGGCTCATCTGCGGCGGCAGGGCGGCGACCGCCTCGGCCAGCTGCCTGGCCCGTTCCTTGGCGATGATCACTTCGTCGGCCGCCGGCTCTTCGACAATCTCCTCCCGCCCAAGGGAGGCGCGGCCTTCCAGCCGCCATTGGGCGTTGCGGCGCGACGAGCGCTGGGCGCTGCGGACATTGTCGATGAGGAGGTTGGCGGCCATCCGGTAGAGCAGGGCCGCGGGCGCCCGCACCTCCGCGCCGGCTTCCGTCGCCAGGAGCTTAAGGTAGAGGTCCTGGAGGAGGTCTTCGGCGGTGGCCATGCACCGCGTGCGCGCGGCCAGGAACAGCAGCAGGTTTTCCCGACGTTCGAAGAACGCCTGGACCAGCGGACTGTCGCCCGTTCGCCTTTCGGATGGCTCCGAAGACGCCAAGACCGTGCCCCCCTGAATATGTCGCCGCGGCGCGGTTAGATGAGTCCGCCCCCTCGCGAGGATAGAAAAATAGATCGGCGTTGTCGCCGCGGCATCTACGCTGTTACGGACTTTGCCGTCGACCTTCCACAGCCGATCGCAGGTGCGCCGTCACCCGCAGGCTCCGCTCAACCGCCCGGCGCCGCGACGCGGCCAGGAGGACCCATGCACGCCCAAGTCATTCCCGCCGGACTGGCGTTCCCGGAAGGCCTGGCGTGGTCCGAGCGCGAGGGCGCGATGATCGTCACCGCAACCCAGGGCGGGCATGTTTACCGGCTCGACCCCGCCACGGGCTCGGTCGCCCTGGTGGCCGACGTCGGCGGTGGGGCGAACAACACGACGCTCGCCGACGACGGCGGCATCGTCGTGGCCCAGAACAGCGGCATCCGGGCCGCCACCTACCCGGACGTGGAAATCCGGCCAGCCCGGCCCGGGCTTCAGCGGATCGCGCCCGACGGACGGATCACCTACCTGCTGTCGGAAGGCGTGAACGCCCCAAACGACGTGGTCGCCCATCCGGACGGCTCGCTCTATTTCACCGATCCCGGTCTGCCTCGCCAGGGCGCCGGCTACACCGGCGGGCGGATCATGCGCTTTGACGTCCGCGAGGGCCTGTCGGTAATTGCCGACGGCCTGTTCTATCCCAACGGCATCGCCATCGACCCGCAAGGCGCCGTTCTGGTGACCGAGCGCCACGGGCTGATGCGCATCGAGACCGATGGGCGCAAGACCTTGGTGGTCGATACCCTCACCGACCATGGCGGCGACGGCCTGTGCATCGACGAGAGAGGCCTCTACTACGTGTCCATGCGCGCCAGGGCCGGGGCCCAGGCTATCAACGCGGACGGCCAGTTCCTGGATTTCGTCCCGTTCCCAGGCGGCCGCACGACGACCAACTGCTGCTTCGGCGGTCCGGACATGAACTGGCTCTTCATGACCGACTCCATGGGCGATCTCTGCATCGTCCGCGACATGCCGACCCGCGGGCCCGCGCCGCCGCTCGCGCGCCTCTAGAATCGAGCCTACTGGCCTACTGCGCGTCGAACAGGATGTGCAGGGCCTTCGGGACGCGCTTTTGGAAATTGTCGATGTTCTCGCGCTCGTCCTCGCAGCCAGGCGCGAAGCGCGGGTTCTTGAGGCGATCCAGCATGATCTCCAGGCCGAGCCGACCCTCGGCCAGCGCGATGGGAGAGCCCAGGCAACGATGGATACCGCCGCCGAACGCCATGTTCAGCTCACGCACTGCGGGCCGCTCGATGTCGAACCGGTCAGGATCGGTCCAGGTCTCGTCACGGTTGGCCGAGCCGTATAGCATAAAGACGAAGGCGCCCTTCGGGATCTGGACCCCGCCGATCTCGGTGTCGGCCATCACCAACCGCGACGTCCATTGGGTCGGCGCTTCGAACCGCAAGGCCTCATCGATGGCGCCGGGTACGAGGTCGCGGTTCGCGACAACCTTGGCCAACTGGTCCGGGTGCTCGATCAGCAGCTTCATGACGGTGGTCAGGAGGCGCGACGTGGTTTCGTTGCCCGCTGTCAGGATCTGCCGAAGCGTCCCCGTGAGATAGGGCAGGTTCAGCTCGCCGTCGCGCGCGATCTGGTCCTGGATCACCTCGGTGATGAAGTCGTCTCGCGGCTCCTTCACCCGCGCCGCGATGGTCTTCTCGATATAGGCCTGCTGCTCGGGACCATCCTTGCCCTGGAGGGCGCGCTGCTCAGGCGTCAGGAAGCGCGCGCCGTGGCCAGTGCCAATCCGATGCCAGCTCAGGAAGATGTCGCGGTCCTCAGGCGGGAACCCTGCAAGCTCGCAGATCGTCAGGACGGCCAGCTTGTCGGCGAATTCGCTGCGCAGCTCGACCTCGCCGCGATGGATGAAGCCGTCGATCAGTTCGTTGGCGATGCGCCGCAGCGACTGCTCGCAGCTATGGATGTAGCGCGGATTGATCAGGCCCCTCAGTGCCCGCCGTTTGACCGCGTGCTCGGGTGGATCGGATTGGCTGAGGACGGAATTGGTCAGCAGCACGCTGCCCGGCGGTTTGCTCGCCAGCACCCGCCCGGCCTGCGCCGGATCGGCCAGATAGGTGAGGTTCGAAAAGATCTCCGGATGCTGGAAGACGAACAGGATGTCCTCGCGCCGGGCCAGCAGATAGTCGTTGCGATCGGGATATTTGTAGACCGGCGCCTCGGCGCGCATAGCCTCGTAGAAGGGATAGGGACTGGCTGTCACCTCAGGCGAGGGAAACGAAAATTCCGACAGCGGCTTGGCGGCAAGGCTCGACTGAGAGCTAGGGGCCATGGTTCCTCCCGAGGCGCGCGTTGGCGCAGTCGCATGCTTCGCGGCGAGCGGGATCGTCGGCAAGCGCCGCCCCCACACCCGCATCGGACCGGCAGTTGAGAGCGATTTCTTGCTGAGCCGCTTCTCAAGCCGGTAAATCGTCGAGCGCCCAGATCACAGCCACCGGCCGCGGCCCGACGTCCTACGGTCTTCCCCTGACCCAGACGATAGGGCTGCGGTGACGGCCCTGTCAAACTTCCGGTAGGTCAAAATCACGAAAGAGTGACGCGGGGTAAGGGCATTCGGTCAGCCGGTTTCGATGAGGGCGCGGGCGCCGACGATCGGCTCCGGCCGGGTCTCGCGCAGGAAGGCCATGGCGGTGATCCCGACGGCGGCGGTGAACACTAGGTAGAACGCCGGCGCCATGGGGTTTCCGGTGACCTTCATCACCCAGGTGACCAGGGGCTGGGCCAGCCCTCCGAAGACCGTGACGCCGATCGCATAGACGATGGCCAGGCCGGAACTGCGCACGTCCTTGCGTAGCGATTCCGTCAGGGCCACGAGGGCCACGCCGACGCTTGTGGAACTGAAGGCCGCCAGGATGCCGGTGGCGGCGATCACCGTCACGGCGTTGTGGTTGCGGACCATCAGGAGGAACGCCGGGAAGACCGCCAGCATGAAGAGGGTCCGGGCGGTGATCATCACCGGCTTGCGGCCATACCGGTCCGCCAGATAGCCGCCCAATAGGGCGAAGGCCACGCTGGAGAAGCCGTTGGCGACCGACGCCCCAAAGGAATCGAAGGGGCTCATGTGCAGCGTCTGGGACGCATAGGTGGTCATGTAGAGCAGCACATAGGTCGAGGTCGTAAAACTCATGATCATCGCCAGACCCAGCAGGATCGGGCGGGCATGGCTGAACGGGCCCCGGGCCGTGGGATGCAGGTCTGAGACCGCCTCGCCGCGGTGCAGCGTCTCGGGCAGGGCGCGGCGCAGATAGAAGCCGAAGGGCAGCACGATGGCCCCCAGGCCAAAGGCGATGCGCCAGCCATAGGCTTCGACGAAATGCGGGCTGGCGAACTGGGTCATCGCCAGGCCGATGCTCGCCCCGAACAGCGAGGCGATCCCCTGGCTGGCGCTCTGCCACGATCCGATCAGGGCCCGCCGCTTAAGGGGCGCGGCCTCGATCAGGAAGGCCGTGGTGGGGCCGACCTCGCCGCCCAGCGCGAACCCCTGGATCAACCGGCAGACGACCAGCAGCACGGGCGCCGCCGCGCCGATCGTCGCGTAGCCGGGCGTCAGCACCAGTCCGAGAATGCCCAGACCCATCATGGTGAAGCTGATCAGCATGGCCGGCTTCCGGCCCGCCCGGTCGCCATAAGCCCCCAGGACCACAGCCCCGACCGGCCGCGCCACGAAGCCCACCGCGAAGGTCAGCAGCGAGAACATCAGCTTCACGAAACTGGTCTGTTCCGGGAAGAACACGTTGCCGATCTGGACGGCGAACAGCGAGTAGGTGGTGAAGTCGTAGAATTCGAGCGCATTGCCCATGACCGCGGCGGCGATCTGGCCCCGCGTGATCGCTGGCGGCGAACCGTCCTCGGCGCTTGTCTGGTCTGCCAAGTTCGATCCCCTACGCCTGAGCGCGCCGTCCGCCGCGGCCCGACAGTTGGCGGCGCCCGGCGGCGGCGTCAAGCGGGCCGGCCATCAGCGTCGGATCCGCAGCGGATGCATGGTCAGGCGAAACGCCAGGCCGTGGTCCTGAATATCCTTGTCGCCCGATAGCTGCGCCTTGGCGAGTTCCACGCCATAGGTGAGCTGCGCCGAAACCACATCGGAAGGTATCCAGGCTAGCGACAGGCCCAGGCTGGCGATCGGGCGCTGCGGCTGCGGCGGGTGGACATTGCGCATGGCCGCGGCATCGACAAAGACCGCTAGGTTGAAGGCGCCCCAGTCGAACCGGCCGTCCCCGCCCTGGACCCGGGAAAGCCGGACCGGCCGCGCCAGTTCCACTGAGCCGATCAGGCCGTTGTCGGCCAGGATGAGGTTCTCGCGATAACCCCGCACCGTGGTCTCGCCGCCGGCTGAGAACCGCTCCCCGGAATAGAGGATGCTGTCGGCGATCTGGCCCGACAGCCGGGCCCGGAGTTCCAGGCCCCCGCTCGAGAGGCGCCGGGCGTAGTTCACCTGCGCCAGCAGGACGTCGAACCCTGGCCGGGGGGCTGGCGACCCGGGAACATCCGATCCCGATCCCTCCAGGCCGCGGCTGGCGGTCAGCGAGACAGCGAAGACCTGGTCGACGCTGCGGACGAGATAGTCGCCGGTCAGCCGAAGCGCGGTGTAGTCGCTGCGGCCGTTGACCGAGCCGGGCGCGAAGGAAAACGGCTGGTCCTGCAGATAGGTCTTGGAGACGCGGCGGGTCAGCAGGATTCCGGCGGAGACGGTCCGGGCCGCCAACCATCGCCCCGGTTGGTCCGCGGGCAGCAGGGGCGTGTCGAAGAGCTTGCGGGTCAGGCCGAGCTCGACGGAACGGTCGTGGGCCCGGATGTCCAGGGGGACCAGCGGATGGGCGATCACCGCCGCGTCGTTGAGCGCCGCGCGCACCGCGATCGTATTGCGCGGCGACAGGAACGGCCGTGCATAGCTCAAGGCGGCATCCTGCAGGCCGCGGGTGACGCCGACTTCGCCGCTGAACACGTCGCCCGCCGACGCGAGGTTCCGGACCAGACCCCCGACCGCGCCCCGCTCTCCGCCCACCGACGGCGAGCGGCTGTTGGCGGCGACCACGTAGAGATCGGCCCGGTCCTGGGGATAGATGCTCAGCGTCAGGCTGGCCTCGCCGGGACGGCTGCCGGGCCGCAGGTCGGCGTTGACCGTGCGGATGGCGGCGTCCTCCGCCAGCAGCCGGAAGTCGCGCTCCAGGTCGACGCCGCTCAGTGGCCGGCCCGCGGCGGAGGGCAGGCGGTCGCGGACATAGGCCCCATCCAGCCCCCTCGCCTGGCCGCCGACCCAGGTGACGCCGATCGCCGGCGCGCCCTGGGCCGGTGGGACCAGGCCGCCGTACACCAGCGCCAGTTCCAGAACGCCCGGCCGCGCGCCGGGGCGCACCACGAGTCCGGAATTGATGAAGCCGGCGGACAGGAAGCCGCGGTTGATGAGCTGCGTGAGGGCCAGCGCGCGGCTGACCCCCGCGTCAGGGCCCGGCAGGCCATTGACCTCGAACTGAGCGCGGACCCAGTCCGCATCCAGGGGCTGGCCGGGCCGATGGTCCAGCCGCAGGTTGGCGGCCGGCTCCTGAGGTGGGCTCCAGGCGCGGGGCGGAATGGCGGTTCCGGCCGACGCTTCGGCGACGTGGAGGGCCGTCAGGGCTTCCGGTTCCCCGGATGGCGCCGCGCCGACTGATGCGTCCGGCCCCGGGGCCGCGGCCGGCGTGGGCCGCGCATAGGCCGGCAGGGACGGCGGGGCCGACAGGGGGCCGGTTCGCTCCGCAGGGCCCTGCGCCCAGGCCGCGGCCGGCAGCGCGAGCGCCGCCAGGCCCAGGCCCCAGGCCATGCCTGCCAAGCGGCCGCGATTGGGACTCACCGGCAGCCTCCGGCGGCGTTGGCGGCAGCAGCGCCGGCGCCCGGCCGGACGGCGTCGAAGGCCGGGCGGGGCGCGTAGGGGCCCACCGGCCGCGTGACCAGCTGGCTTACCTGTCCGGTCGAGCGCGCGACCGGACACTGGCCGCGCAGGACCTTGGACGCGTCGAGCACGGAAAGGTCGCGGTTCACGGTACCGGCGCTCACGTCATAGACCCCGGCCACCAGCTTGAATTCGCCGTCGACGGCGACCGTGTTCACGCGGTCCGCGGAGTTGATGAAGTATCGGCTGCGGATATCCACATTGGCGCCGCGCTGCTGGCCCAGCGCCAGGATGCTGCCGCCATTGGAGACGATAGCCAGCGGGGCCGAGATGCTGATGCGCCCGCCCGTTCCGATCCCGGACGAGGTCTGGATGGAGCCCGGCGTCGAGAGCCCCTTCAGGGTCAGGGTCGAGTCGATGGGCATGACGATCTCGATGTCCCCCGCGGCCCCGGCGAAGGAATTGGTGGATATCCGGCCGCCGTTGGCGATCGTGATCCGGTCCGCGGTGACGTGGATCGCGCCGGCGGCGCCGCTCTCGCCGGCCACATTGCCGAACGCGACCGCCCCGGCCAGGTTTTCGCTGCCGATGCCGGTCTGCGAACCGTCGATGTTCAGGCGTTTCGTGGCGATGCGGATGACGCCGGCCTGCTGCTCGTTGTTCGAGGCCGTGGAGATCTGCGCGCCGCTCGCCAGATCGAGGCTGTCCGCCGAGATTCCGAGTTCGCCGGCGGCCCCGAACGACCCGCTGACGGCGGCCGAGGCGATGGTCCCCCCCGATTCCAATCGGATCGTCTTGCCCTGGACGCTCACGTCGCCGGCGTTGGCGCCGGTGTAGGTGCTCGATGAGATGAAGCCGTTGCGCTTCAGAGTCAGCTTGCCAGCCTGGATGGTGACCGGTCCGGCGTCGCCTCCGCCCAGGGTATCTGAACTGATGTAGGTCAGCCCATCGCCTTCCACGCCCTCTACCGTCAGTTCATCGGCGGTGACCGAGACAGCGCCCGCCCCACCGTCGCCGAAAGTGTCCGAGGCCACGTAGGACCCGTCGAAGACCGTCAGGGAGCCGGTCTTGATGGAAACCCCCCCGCCCTGACCGTCGCCGATAGCGCTGGAGGAGACATAGCCCCCGCGCCGCAGCACCATGGATTTGGCCTCGATGTTTACCGAGCCGGCGTCGCCCCTGCTCTGGGCCTCGGAGGAGATGTGGGTGAACTCACGGCCCTGTCCGTCCAGCATGAGATTTCCCGTGCGGATCACGACGTCGCCGCCGTGGCCCAGGCTGAGCGCGTCCGAGGAAATGGTGGCGTCCGCCAGCGACAGGCTGTCGGACTGAACGAGGACAGAGCCGGCATTGCCGAAACCGCCCGTGGCTGCGGAGGAGACCGTCGCGTCGTCCAGGGTCAACGCCCCGCCCTTCAGCGTCACCGCCCCGCCGCGGCCGTCGTCGCGGGTCTCGGAAAGCACCCGCGCGCCGGTGTCGAGGGTCACGGTGCGGGACCCTTCCAGCGTCACGGACCCGGCGTCTCCAACACTGCCCGCGCTGGACGAGATGGTGGTGTTGCGCACCAGGACCGTGTCGCCCTTGACGGTCACCGCGCCGGCTGCCCCGGCCGAAAGGCTGTCGGAATCGATCAGGGCGTCCACGAGCCGGATATCGCCGCCGCTCAGGGAAACCTTTCCGCCCGCGCCCGAACCCAGGCCGCCCTCGCCGAACACGGAGGAATTGATGAACGCGCTGTCGAGCGAGAGCTGCGGGGCGCTGATGGTTATCGAGCCGGCGACGCCGTTGGTATAGCTGGCGACGCTGAAATTCGCGAAATTTCCGGCCTGGAAGCTGGTCGTGGCCGCGATGGTCAGGTCGCCACTGTCAGATCCGGCGCCAGGCGCTGAGCCGTAGACCCCGCCCGAGAACCTGATGCGATCGCCGCGCAGCGTCACCTTACCCGGCCGCCCGCCACCGCCGGCGCCGGCGGTGGCGTTGGAGAAATCCAACTGGATCGATGGCGCGGTGACAGTGACATCGCCGCCCGCCCCGCCGCCATAGGTCTGGGCGAGGAAGTTGGCGGCGTTGCCTGTAATCGTCCGCGTGGCTGTGACAGTGACGTCGCCGCCCCGCCCGGCCCCCGTGGCGTTCGAGGCCAGGGTGGCGGCGCTCAGGTCGATGGTGTCGGCCGAAACCGCGATGCGGCCCCCGGCGCCGGCGCCCGAATTGACGGTCCCAAAGGTGGCGCTCTCGAAGACAACGCTGCGCGCCTGCGCCAGGATGTCGCCGCCTGCCCCGCCGGCCGAGGCGCTGGAAAAGACGTTGGCGCCGTTCACCGCGCGAAGGCTGTCGGCGGCAAAACGGATGTCGCCGCCCCGCGCCGGCCCGCCGGTGAAGGCGGTGATCAGGCCGCCGTCGAGGATGACCTGCCCGCCGCCAATGCGGATCGACCCGGCCACGCCCGCGCTGGGAACAGCGACGATACGCCCACCGCGGATGGTCACAGAGCCTCCGCCAGCCGCCGGGGCATCCGCCAGCCTGGCGCTGGCCGCCCCGGCTCCAACCGCGGCCACATCCAGGCCCCGCACCGTGAGGGTCGCCTGGTCGAAGGCCACGTCGGCCGCCGACAACGACAGGCTCACGCCCGGCGCGAAGGTGTCGCCGACGCCGCCAATCGAGATCGCGCCTTGCCCGCCCACGAAGCCGAAGCTCTCCGGCGCCGCCACCGACAGGGTCGAGCCGTCGGGCGTGGCGACGGCGAACCGGGCGCCGTCTGCGAAGCGCAATTGCCCGGCCGTCGAGAAATAGGCGGCGCCCGGCACGTTCACCTGGGCGCCGGCTCCAAAGACGACGCCCGCCGGGTTGATGAAGAAGAAGCTGGCGTTCGGAAAGGCGCTCGCATCGAGCACACCCGCGATCTGCGAGACCTGGCCGCCGGTCACCCGGTTGATCAGGTTGCTGATCCCCGCCGCCCCGCCGGCCGACCGGACCCAGGCGGCGGTGTCGCCGGTCGCGAGGCTGAATTGCGAGAAGCTGTGGAAGAGATTGGCGCCCGCCAGCGTCCCTCCATCGATGGTCACCACGCGACCGGTCTGCGCGACGGTCGTGCCAAGCCCTCGCGGGACGCCGACGTCAGGCGCGATGGCCGTGGTCTGAGCCCCGGCCTCCAGCGGCGCGGCCAGGACTCCAACAGCCAGTGCGACGCCGAGGCAGCGTATCATCGCCACGCTCCCAGCAGGGTGAAGGCCGCCCAGATGTTGGGGTTGGCGGTGACCCCACCCGCGCGGATCATGGCCAATTGGGCCTCGCGCAGCGCCGCCGACTTCGAACGGCCCTCCCGATAGATCCGGTAGAAGCCCTTCATCAGCTCCGCCGTTCCGACGTCGTTTACCGGCCACAGCGAGGCGATGGCGCTGCGCGCGCCGGCCTGCACGGCGGCGCCGGCCAGACCCATACTTGCCTCATCGTCGCCAACCGCGGTCTCGCAGGCGCTGAGGACCAGGAGGTCGAGTTCCTCTCCGCGCGTGCGGTTGGCGCTGAGAATCTGCCGCAGTTCCGAGAGCAGGATCAGCTCGCCGTTGGCGACGATGAAGGCCCGGTCGGAGCGGCCGTTGAAAGAGGCGTGGGTCGCCAGGTGCAGGACATCCACATGTTCCGCGGTCAGGGCCCGCACGAGGTCGGCCTTCTTGAAGTTCTCGATCACCCAGGCGCGTTCGATGCGGTGGCCATCGACCACTGCGGCCACCCTGGCCTCGGCGCCCGTGCCCTCGAGCTTTTCGAAGTCGCCGGCAGGCAGGCGCACCTCCATCTCCAGGGCGGCGGCCACCAGCTGCAGCTTCTGGGTCTCGTCGCCCGAGCCGGGCTGCGAGTAGGCCAGCGAGGGCGCGACCGCGATGCGGGTCTTCTCGATCAGGAACCGGCCGTCGCGATCAAGCAGGGCCGAGAACGGCAGGCCCCGCAGCGGTCCGTCCGGCACGATCGCCAGCATGGCGCCGGGCTTCAGTTCGCCCTCGATCGGCTGGATCAGCAGCTCGTAGAGACGACGCGACGCGGCCCGCCAGGTCTCGTCGTTGTCATTGCTGAGCGAGGTCACCACGGTCCCGACCAGCCGGGTCACCGATTCGCGGTCCACCGCGCGGTTGGGCGCCAGGCGCTTGAAGGTCGCTGTCCCGTCCCCGCCGCCGGCGACATAGAGCAGTTCCAGACGGTCGGGCAGGAGGATCGGGTAGAGCAGCACCTCGCCCGCGGCGAGGGTCTCGGGACGCAGCGGCTCGCGCGGCGGAATACATTCGCTGCCGAACACGCTCTGCAACTCGGCCTGGCGGTAGGCTTCGACGATCTGCTGCGCGCCGCGCACCCGTAAGGGTTCGATATCGCCGCCGGCCCCAGACAGCTGAGCGTCGACGGCGCTTTGGAACACGGGCCGCATGTAGAGCGAGAAGGCGGTCTCTTCTGTGAGGGGATCGAAGCGCGGCAGAAGGGGGCGAATAGCCTCAAGCGCATCGTAGGCGGCCAGCACGTGGGCCTCCCGATGCCGCGGGTCCATGTCGGCCATCAGGAGCCGCCACTGCGGTGCGCGCTCGGGAAGCGGGCGCTGGCTTTCCAGCAGCATGGCGGACTCCATCAGCCGCCGCGCCCCCGCAGCGTCCCCCGCCGCGAACGCCAGCCGCGCCTCGATGGCGTCGGCGAAAGCCCCCGCTGAGGGATCTTCCGGCTGAGCGGCGCGTATCTCGCCGGCCACGGGCGCCAGTTCCGGCGCTGGGCCCCTCCTGGCGTCGAGGGCCGCCGAGGCCAACCGGCCCAGCACCTCGGCGCGCAGGCCGCCGTCCTCGATGCGACGGGCGGCGGCAAGGCCGGCCATGGCCGCCTGCCAGGCCTTGGCGCGGGATTCCGCCGCCAGGTCGGAGTTGGCCTCGGCAATGGCGAGCTGCAGGCGGGCGAGCCGCAGATTGGCTAGGGCGGCCGTCCTGTTGTCGCCGGCCTGAAGGGCCTGGTCGGCGGAACAGCCCAGGGAGGCCACCGAGAGCGTCAGGCTGTTGTTCGTCAGGAAGCCTGCGCTCAGCAGCAGATCGCAGGGCCCACCGTCGCCCGCCGTGGCGGCGCCAACCTCCGAAACCGCCGGTCCGCCGGTCCGCCGCGCGAAACACGCCGGGCGCCGCGCGTCCCAGCCGCGGTGGAACCTGAAAGTGACACAAGGCCCAGCCGATAGGTCGCCACCGAGGCCGTGTCGCCAAGACCGGCGGCCCGCGCCATCCGGAACGCGCTCAAAAGATAGGACTGCGCCTGAAGTTGGCTGCCTTCAGGACTGACACGCATCAACTCGCCGGCCGCCGAACAATATTCAGCCGTGTCGGAGACCGAAGGCGCCGCCGCGCCGGACGCGGGGGGGTCCAGGGCCGGGATCAGATCCTGGAAGGGGTCGGCCGCGCCGCGCCGCGCCAGCCGGGTTTCCGTGGCCGCCGCCGCCCGCCTCAGCGCGTCGCCCGTGGGATAGGCGCGCAGGTTCGCCGCCGCATAGGGATTGCACAGGCTGTCCGACAGCGCCGCCTGTGCGACGCCGGCCCAGCCCGCGACAACAGTGAAAAGCCCGGCGGCGGCCATGCTGGCCAGCCGCGGAGCGACGCCCCCGCGCCCCATGACCACCTCGATCCCTCAACCTTGAGTTTGGCGGTCAGGGCCCATGGCTTGTCAATGGCGGCCGCGCTCGTTGCTGCTCAAAGCGGAGTTTACCCGGGGCGACCCGAATTGGCGCCAGCAGGCATTAGATTTTCTGGCCTTTCGATTTCCTACATAATAAATAGGAATAAGTCGTCCGTTCGACGGTCGCCGACCGACCCCGCGTTGGTCGGCAAAGCAGCGGCCCGCCGTCTTACTGCCCTTTGGCGGCGGGCCGTCACTGCCCACCTTTCAGACCCGGTGGTCCGAACGCGGCTCAGTTGTAGTTGACGGTGACCGAGAGGGACCCGGTGTAGGCCTGAATGGGCGAGGCCGCCGAGACGTCGAAGGATCCGCCGATGCGGATTTCCTGCACCCCGGAGGCCGGGATGACGCCTGGAGACCCATTGGTGGGCACGGGCGCCGTCGCGGCGACATTGGTCAGCCCGGCCTCGGCGAACCGCAGATCCTGGCTCGTCGAATAGGTGATGCCGGCGTCGCCCGCGATGTTGAATTTCGCAGGCGTGACCTGACCCCCTGCACGGGTGGCGTCACCCGCCCCGCTGATCGTCACCCCGCCGCTGGCGTCTACCGCCACGGTGTTGGAATCGGCGTTCCCCGGACGGGTCACGATGCCGAAGTCCAGGCCTTGCGTCGCGGCCAGGGTCACGGGGGCAAGAATGGTCACGCTCACGGGGGCCGTGGCGGTGACGGTTCCGGCTGTCGCGCCGGCGGCGGCTAGGGCCCAGGCGGCGCTCGCCGCAATGCCTAGAAGTACGTTCTGCACTTTCATGACAACGACGGTAGATCAAAAGCATTTAAGACAGGTTTCCTGGAAGCATGTAGAAGTTGTTCGATTTTGGGACACTGTATTACCCGACAATTTATCCCAACGTTATTTGGTTAATATCAGTTTGTATATTTAATAATGAAGCCTTATCCTTCTTAGTTAAACGCTCCTTACCGCACTCACGCGGCGAGGTGAGGTCGCCGAGTAACATTTGCCGCGACCGACGCCCTCGAACCTCCAGTCGCGGTCCACCAGCCGGTCCCCAGCGAACCAACCTGACGGCGTCGTTCAGCGGCCATTCAGCCGCCATTTCATAGGCTTGCGTTCGATCCGGCCGATCAGCCGGCAATCTTCAAATGGAGGCGCAGATGAGAAAGTCTCTCGCGGCCGCTATGGCGGCCATCACCTTCGGCGGCGCGGTCGCCGCCGCTGCGGTTCCCGCCGAGGCCCGCCCCTACGACCACTACGGCTACCGTGGCGGCCACAACAGCCGGGGCAACGACGGCGCAGCCATTGTCGCGGGGATCGCGGGCCTTGCGATCGGCGCGGCCCTGGCGGACAGCGGCAACCACAGCTACGGGCACCGCGCCGGCTACTATCCCCGTCCGGCCTACGGCTATGGCTATGGCTACGCCGCACCCTACGCGGTGTGCGAAAGCAGCCGGTGGGTCTGGGACCCCTACCTGCGGCGCAACGTCCTCATTCGCGAGCGCTATGCGTGCTAGCTAGTCCTCGGCTGTGAAGGTGAGGCCGGCGTTCGCCGAAAGCCGGTCCACCAGCCGCCGCCCCATGGCCGCGCCCGGCGTCCAGACCCCACCGGGCGTATCCGTGGCCTCGGCGATCAGGCAGATCGCCGCTTCGGCCAGGATCTTGGATGTCGAGCCGTAGCCCGGGTCGCGGTCTCCCTTGACCGACACCTTCACCTTTTCGCCGTCCGCACCGACGCCGATGAAGGCGATGTCGTAGAACCCGGCCTCGCGCTCCGCCTTGCTCGGCCCTTCGCCGGGCTGCGGCGCGGCGCCCGGATCGAAGGCCGTCGGCGCATCGGGGTTCACCACCACCATCTCGTCGTAGACGAAGTCCACGCCCCAGGGATGGTCCATGAGGGCGTTCGACCGGTGCACGTTCTTGGTGTTGATGACCGCCATCATGAACGGCCCGACCTCCGCGCCGAGGTCATGGTCGTGCTCCACCTTGTCGCCCCGCGGCTGTTCCGGGCCCTTGAAGCCGGGCGTCAGGGCGAAGGGATCGATCATCAGGCCGAACAGCGACGGATCCTTGCCGATCGCCGCCATGGTCGCCGCCCCGCTGGCCGCCGTGCCGCCCGAAAGTCCGCCGCGCATCGCCCGAATGCGGCCCTTCACCCGCGGCAGATAGCGACCGAACCTGGCCTTGGCGGTTTCCTCGCAGAACCACACGCCCAGTTCGAACGGAATGGAATCGAAGCCGCAGGAGTGGACGATCCGCGCACCCGACGCCTTGGCGGCCGCCTCGTGAGCATCGATGACCTTGCGCATCCAGTTGGGCTCGCCGCAGAGGTCCAGGTAGTCGACCCCCGCCGCGACGCAGGCCGCCACAAGCTTGTCGCCATATAGCTGATAGGGCCCAACCGTAGTCACGATCGCCTTGGCGCGGCCGACCATGGCGTCCAGGGAGGCTGGATCGTCGGCGTCGGCGACCACCAGGGGTGTCTCGGGCGGCGCGTTCATGGCGTCGCGGACTTCAACCAGCTTGGCGGCGCTGCGCCCGGCCATAGCCCATTTCACCTGACCGCCGACGCCATAGCGCTGCGCCAGATACTCGGCCACCAGGCGGCCGGTGTAGCCTGTGGCGCCATAGACGATGATGTCGAACTCGGCGTTGCGGTTCATGGCGGCGTTTCCTCCGGCGCAAGGGCCGCCACCTTGCCGAGGAACTGCGGCGCGGCAAGGGCGCCGTGGCGTCAGCCATCTGGGATGGACGGATGAAACGGAACGGGAACATGTTATAGGGCGATGATGGCCGACAGCGCGGTCCCCGCCGCCGATCTTCTCCCGCCGCAATTCGCCGACTGGTTCGCCAAGCGGGGCTGGAGCCCTCGCGCCCACCAACTGGCGATGATCGAGCGCGCACAGGCGCTCCGCGACGCCCTGCTGATCGCGCCCACGGGCGGCGGCAAGACCCTGGCCGGGTTCCTGCCCAGCCTGATCGAGCTCGCCGAACGGCCGCCCGCCAATGCCCCGCGCGGCTTGCATACCCTCTACATCTCACCGCTCAAGGCCCTGGCGGTTGACGTCGAGCGCAACCTAAACGCCCCGATCCTGCAGATGGGCCTGCCTATCGTGGCCGAGAGCCGCACCGGCGATACCGGTGTTTCGCGCCGCCAGCGCCAGCGGGTGAAGCCGCCGGACATCCTGCTGACCACGCCCGAACAGCTGGCGCTCCTCTGCGCCTGGGAGGGCGCAAGGCTCTATTTCGAGAACCTGCGCTGCATCGTCCTCGACGAGATCCATACCCTGCATGCCTCCAAGCGTGGCGACCTGCTGGCCCTCGACATCGCGCGCATCCAGCAGTTCGCGCCCGACCTGCGCCGTGTCGGGCTCTCGGCGACCGTCGACGATCCCGAGGTCATCAAAGCCTGGATGAGCGATCATTCGAAGGGCGGAAACGCTTCGGTCGACCTGGTGCGCGGACCGCCGGGGGCCGAGCCCATCGTCGACGTCCTGCTGTCAGAGGGGCGCGTGCCCTGGGCCGGCCACACCGCCCAGCACGCCATGGCCGAAGTCTATGAGACGATCAAGACCGCGCGCATCGCGCTCGTCTTCGTCAACACCCGCTTCCAGGCCGAGTTCGCCTTCCAGGAACTCTGGCGGCTGAACGAGGACAGCCTGCCCATCGCCCTCCACCACGGCAGCCTCGCCGCCGAGCAGCGGCGCAAGGTCGAGGCCGCCATGGCCCGCGGCGAACTTCGCGCCGTGGTGTGCACCTCGACCCTCGACCTCGGCATCGACTGGGGCGATGTGGACCTGGTGATCCAGCTGGCCTCGCCGAAGGGCGCCAGCCGCATGGTCCAGCGGATCGGCCGCGCCAACCACCGGCTGGACGAGCCCAGCCGGGCGATCTTCGTGCCGGCCAACCGCTTCGAGATGCTGGAGTGCCAGGCGGCCCGCGAAGCCATAGCCGAGAACAGGCTGGACGGCGATCCACCCAGGGTCGGCGCCCTCGATGTCCTGGCCCAGCATGTCATGGGCTGCGCCTGTTCCGAGCCCTTCGATATCCTGAAGCTCTACGACGAGGTCAGGTCGTCAGGTCCCTACCGCGATCTCCTCTGGGAAGACTTCGAGCAGGTCGTCGATTTCGTCTCCACGGGCGGCTATGCGCTTAAGAATTACGACCGCTTCCGCCGCATCGTGAACGGCCCGGACGGCCTTTGGCGGGTGCGCAACCTGGAGACCGCCCAGCGCCACCGGCTTAACGTCGGGGCCATCGTCTCGCCCGCCATGCTGTCGGTCCGCATCGCCATGCGCGGCGGCCCCAATGGTCTAGCAAGAGGGGGCGGGCGCAAGGTGGGCGAGATCGAGGAAGGCATGGTCGAGATGCTGGAGCCCGGCGAGACCTTCGTCTTCGCGGGCCAGGTCTGGCGGCTGATGGGCGTGACCAACCTCGACGTGCTGGTCCAGCCGGCGCCCGCGTCCGATCCCAAGATGCCGTCCTGGGGCGGCTCGAAGTTTGCGCTCTCGACCTACCTGGCGCTGCGGGTCCGTCAGCTGATGACAGACCAGGCCCACTGGCAGGTCCTGCCGTCGGACGTGCGCGAATGGCTTGAGGCGCAGCGCGACCGCTCCCTGATCCCGGGCGCCGACGAGATGCTGCTGGAGACCTTCCCGCGTGGCCGGCGCCACTTCATGGTGGTCTATCCGTTCGAGGGCCGGCTGGCGCACACGACGCTGGCCATGCTGCTGACCCGGCGGCTGGAGAGGCTGGGGGCCGGTCCCCTCGGCTTCGTGTGCAACGACTACGCCATGGCCATCTGGGCCTTGAACCCCCTGGATGAGGTCGATTTCGCCGAGCTGTTCGACCAGGACATGCTGGGCGACGATCTGGAATCCTGGCTGGCGGACAGTTTCATGATGAAGCGGGCCTTCAAGGGCTGCGCGATCATCGCCGGCCTGATCGAGCGGCGCTTTCCGGGAGATCAGCAGAAGTCGGGACGCCAGATCACCTTTTCCACCGACCTGATCTACGACGTGCTCCGCCGTCACCAGCCGGACCACCTGCTGCTGCGCTGCGCCAGGGACGATGCGGCGACCGGCCTCATCGACGTGGCCCGGCTGGGCGCCATGCTGGCGCGGATCAAGGGGCGAATCCGCCACAGCCCTCTCGACCACCTCTCGCCCTTTTCCGTCCCGATCCTGCTGGAGATCGGTAAGGAGCGCAGTCCGGGCCATGCTGGCGAGGCCATGATCCTGAGGGAAGCCGAGGAAGACCTGATCGCCGAGGCCTTGCAGTGAACGTCCCCTCCCAAACGGCAACCTTCAGCTACGCCTTCCAGGCCAGCATCTGCGGCGGCCTGCGGACCCGCGTCGCGGGAGCGGACGCCCTGCTGCGCCTGTCCGGCGCCCTGTGGCTGGAGGCCGAGCGCGCCCTGGTGGTCGCCGATCTGCACCTGGAAAAGGGCAGCGCCTATGCCGCCCGCGGCCAGATGCTGCCGCCGTACGACACGCGCGAAACCCTCGGCCGTCTGAACCAGGAGGTCGAGGTCCTGTCGCCTTCGGTCGTCGTCCTGCTGGGCGACACCTTTCACGATCGCCGCTCGGAGGGCCGCCTCGCGCCGGACGACGTCGAGCGCCTGCGTAAGGTCGGCCTCGGCCGCACTCTGGTGTGGGTGGTCGGCAACCACGACGCCGACGGCCCACGGGCCCTGCCCGGCGAGGTGGCCGACGAACTGGAGCTCTGCGGCCTGACCTTGCGCCACGAACCGCAGCCCGGGACCCAGCCCGGGGAGGTCGCCGGCCACCTGCACCCGGCCGCCCGGGTCAGGGCGGCCGGCGGCAGCGTTCGCCGCCGCTGTTTCATCACCGACGCCGAGCGAGCGATCCTGCCGGCGTTCGGCGCCTACGCCGGTGGACTCAACGTGCGCGACAAGGCCTTTTCCGGCCTGTTCGCGCGGTCGCCCCTCGCTGCGGCCCTGGGGCGCGAGCGCGTGCACGCCGTCGGCTGGCGGTCGTTGGCCGGCGACTAGATGCCGCGCAGAACACGGATGCGGGCGAAGCCCACTTATGGCTAAGCTTGCGCGATGACGAACACCGCCACGCCGCGTCCGCAGCAGACTCCCGTGACCGCCGTCGCGGTGATCGGCAGTTCGGCTGTCCTGTTGTTGGCGACGGCGGCCCTGCTCAATGCGCTTCTGCGCCAGGCTCCCCTTCCGGCCGACCTGCGCAACGCCGCGGTCCAGGCGCACCTTGTCTCCGTTCTGCTGGCCCTGCCGCTCGGCATATCGCAACTGGTGCTGCGCAAGGGCACGGGGCGACACCGCATCGTCGGCTATGTCTGGCTTGGCCTGATGGTCTTCACCGCCCTGGTGAGCTTCGCGGTGCACACGATCAATCCGGGCGGCCTCAGCCCGATCCACATCTTCTCCGTCCTGACACTGGTGGCGGCCCCCGGGATCGCCTGGTCGGCCCGTCATGGCCAGGTCGCCCGGCACCGCCGCGCCGTCCTGGGCCTGATCATCGGCGGCCTTGTGATCGCCGGCCTGTTCACCTTCGCGCCCGGCCGTATCCTCGGCGAATTGCTGGGCCGGCTGCTGCACGGCGGCTGAACGGGCCGCCGCAACCAGATACCCCTCTGATTAGGGGGTAAGTTACGGGTTTTATTGATACTTTATCCCTCCTTAGGCGAACCGGCTTGCGGATTCCACCGGCCCTGTCCAGCGTGGATGTCGCCGGCCCGGGGTTCTCAGCGGCCGCAACCTTTGCATTAGGCGCCTCAGGGGCGTCGCAACTTCGGAGCGGGCGATGAACCGGAAAATCCTGTGGGCCACGGCGGCCGTTGCGATGATCCTTGGACTGGGCGCAGCATCTGCTCAGGCGGCCACCTACGATCTCACGCTGAGCGGTGACGTCGGCGGCTTCAGCGAATCTGAGTTCGACTTCAGCGGCCTGCATTTCCACAACTTCTCGGTCGGCCTGAGTGGGCTCAATGCCGACAACGCGATCACCGTGGCGCAGGGCGACCAGATCCACGCGACCGTCAATTTTAACGGCGAATACACGATCCCCGTCTCGCAGGTTCGGACCGACATCCTCCACTACCTGTTCGGCTCGTCCTTCCCGGACGAGAACACCGGCGTGAACGGGACCTTCAATTTCTATGACGGCGCGACGCTGGTGAACACGTTCGGCTACAGCAGCACCACCTCAGGCCAAATGTCGAGCTTTGCTGCTGTCTTCCCGCCCAGCAACGGCGCCTTCACCTTCGACTCCTTCACCAACAACTTCACGATCAGTTCGCTGGGTACGCCGGCGACGCTCGACGCATCGTCCTTCACCTATTCGCTCGTCAGCGATGCCTCGACCCCCGCCCCGATCCCCGAGCCTGCCGCCTGGGCGCTGATGCTGGCGGGCTTCGGCGGCATTGGCGCGGTCCTTCGCCTGGCCCGCCGCAACGGCGGGGCGCTGGCGTCGATCTAGGTCTGGGCCGAGATCCTCGGAACCCCGCCCAGCCGCAGCAGCAGCACCATCACGGCGAAGGCGGCGAGCGGGGTGATCGCGCCGAATTCGGCGACCAGCCAGGGCGTCGCCGGCGTCGGAACCACCGCCGGGCCGAACAGGTCCAGGATGAAGGCGTTGTGGGCGGCATGGGCGAGCGCCGCCGGCCAAAGGCTGGCTGAGCGCAGACGTAACCAAGCCAGGATCACCGAGACAGGAAACAGCATTGCGGCGAACGCCAGAAGCGACATCCACAGGGGTGTTTCCGCCGGCCGATAGCCTGTGGTCAGCAGGATCGGCAGATGGAAGGCGAACCAGATCAGCCAACTCACCGTCGCCACGCCCCAGAAGCCAAGGGACCGGGAGAGCGCCGGGACGAGGAAGCCGCGCCAGCCGATCTCTTCACCAAGCGAACCCGCGAGGTTGCCCACCACATCGACAGTCAGCAGGGCCGCCAGTCCCACCATGGCGTCCGGAGAGAGCCCGTGGCTGGCGGCCGCCTGCGCCCAGCCCGCTGTCGTCCAGCGCCCATGCCCCCCAGCCACGGCGATGACGAAGGGCGCGCCGCCATAGATCAGGGGCAGTAGGTAGGCCAGTCCGAAATAGCGAGCGGCGCCCAGGCGCCAGCTCAGCCCGGCCAGCGACCGAACGGCGATCAGCCTTGTCGCCATGGCCGACAACCCCGGCAGCCACATGCCACCGAGGACAAAGGCGTCGGCATAGGGTCCGGCCAGGCCGCCCAGGCGGACCATCAGCCATGACATGGGCAGGCCGACGCCGACGATGATCGCCAGGAAGAGGAGGATCTGCCGAGGCGGCGTCATGCGGCCGTCAGGGAATGACCAGGCCTTGCGCGTGGATCGCCTGGTCCAGACAGACCGCCAGCGACACGCAGGCCGCGACCGTCATGGTGGTGGAGAGCCTGGGATAGCGCGCGGGCACGTCGGGCGCCTGGTGGTCGAACAGCCATTGGATGAGGAACGCCACGATGCCGCCGCCGATCACCCAGCTGTCAGGAATCCGGTGGCGCGCCAGGAGCAGGCCCCATGCGACCACCGGCGAGCCGATGGAGATCAGCAGCCGATAGAGGCGTGGCGTCGCCAGGCCGCTCTCCAGCCCCCAGCGGACCCCGCCCAGGAAAGCCAGGACGATGGCCGTCCAGGTCAGGATCGCGGTGAGCCCCGGCCGGGCGATTTCCGGCGGGCCCCAACCATAGGCCACAGCCGCGATTGGGAATGGCGCGATGGTCGCGACCGCGATCGCCCACAGCGGCGCGGGCGCTCGTTCGTAACGGGCCTTGGGCCCCGCCCCGTCGGTCACCATTCAGTCCCTCCGAAACGCAGACGAAGCTCCCCAGCCCGCCGCCAGCGCGAATGCCATCGCAGCTAGACCGTAGGACCATGGCCCGCGATGGGCCCAAAGGTAAAGACTCCGCTCAGCGCCGACCTTCTCCACGCTCAGCGTCCGGAGCCTTTCCGACACCGGCTGTCCGGCTTGGAATAGCACGATCTGGGCCTGGTACTGGCCGATAGGAGCCTCCGCCGGCAGGGCGATCTCGGCCCGGAACAGGCCGGTGTCGACAAAGCGCACACCGTGTTCATCGACCTTGTAGAGCCCGGATTTCTCCTTGAGGCGGACAACCGCGCGGCGCCAGTCGAGGTAGTCGGCGCCCAGGCTCGAGACCACCATGTCGCGCACGCCATAGCGGGTTTCGATCCGCTGCTCGGCCGGTGCGTTGATCGGCAGGTGATCGACGCCCGCGCCCATTCGCCGCAGGACGCCAAAGCCGGCGATTTCATCGAGGGGACGGTTCGAAGCGGCGATGTAGAAGCCTGGCGCGCCCTGGAACACGACCGGCCGGCTGTTGACCCAAAGCGGCCCCACCTTGGCCTTGCGGGCAATACGGATCGGCTGCTCTGGGCCGCGCACGATGACAACCACGTCGCTGGCGCGAGCGCCGGGATCGAAGATCGCCCCGTAGAGCACGATGCGCGTGCCGCGAAATCCCGAATTCACCCTGACCTGGGTCTCGGTCAGGGCCGCGGAAATCGCGGGGGGCGGCAGGGTGGTCGTGATCATCCACCCGCTCCCGACATCAGGACGAAGGCCTCATGGGGGCGAACCAGCAGGCCCAGTCCCATCCGCAGTCCCACCAGGAGGACGATGAAGGCCAGCACCGCGCGCAATTCCTCCGCCCGGAACCGCGACGAGGCCCGGGCCCCAAGCTGGGCCCCGATCACGCCTCCGACCAGCAGGAGGGTCGCCAGGACGATGTCGACGGTCTGATTTCGGCCCGCTTGGAGGACGCCGGTGATCGCGGTGGTGATGATGATCTGGAAGAGGCTGGTCCCGACCACCACGGCAGCGGGCATCCGCAGCACATAGATCATGGCCGGCACCAGGATGAAGCCGCCGCCAACCCCCATGATCGCCGACAGGAGACCGACGAAGACGCCCAGCGCGACCGGTGGAATGACGCTGATGTAAAGCCGCGAGCGGGGGAATTTCAGCTTCAGCGGCAGGCCGTAAAGCCAGGGCGGCCGCCGGTCGCGGGGCCGCGGCGACGGAGCACCCCGGCGACGGCGCACGATCGCGCCCACGGATTCCGACAGCATCAGCCCGCCGATGATCCCAAGGAAGATCAGGTATGAGAGGGCCACGGCAAGGTCCGCTTGTCCCAGCAGGCGCAACCAGCGGAAAATCTCGACACCGGCGACGGACCCCGCCGCCCCGCCCGCCGCCAGCACGCCGCCCATCCGGAAATCCACGCCGCCTCTGCGGCCGTAGGCCGCGACGCTCGACATGGAGGACGCGGCTACGTGGTTCGACATGCTGGCGACCGCCACCGCGGGCGGTATCCCCAGGAACACCAGCACGGGCGTCATCAGGAAACCGCCGCCGATCCCGAACAGTCCCGAAATGAAGCCGACCAGGGCGCCCAGGGCCACCAGGAGCGGCGCGTTCACCGACAGCTCGGCGATGGGCAGGTAGATATCCAAGTTCGCCCTCTAAGCCGGGGGCCGGCGGCTCACCGGTTGAAGACCGCGAGCCTCGACATGGTCGCCGGATCGAGCGCCCCGGTGGCGGCCAGGCCCTGGTCGCGCTGGTAGGCCGCGACCGCCAGCGTGAGGTCGCCTGCCCCCTTGATATAACCCAGGCGCGCCAGGATCTTCTTGGCGGCGGCGGGCGAGACGGCGCCAGGCGTGGCCTGGACCATGGCCGGCCGGGGTCCCTCGGTCGTGGGCGCGAATTCATCGACCGCGGCTTCGGCGGTGGCGATCTGGGCGGATGACAGCTTGGGTTCCAGGCTGATGGCCGCCGAGCGCGAAGGCCCATCGCCCCCGGTGGCGGCGATCTGGAACCACTTGTAGGCCTCAGCCAGGTCGCGGGGCACGCCGGAACCGGATTGGTAGAGCATCGCCAGGTTATATTGGCTGTCGACAACGCCGCGCTCGGCCGCTTTGCGGAACCAGCGCGCAGCCTGGGTCGGGTCCTTCACGCCGCCGTCGCCATGGAAATAGTAGAGCGCCAGGTTGTGCATGGCCACCGGGTCACCCGCATCTGCGGCCCGCGCCGTCCAGCGCCGCGCCTCTGACAGGTTGGAGGACACCCCGTCCGACCCGTTCTCATAGAGCTTGGCCAGGTAGAGCTGGGCTGGGGTGTAGTCGGCCTCAGCCATGGTCTTCAGGCGCGCCAGCGCACCGGGAGTCCGCTGCTCCACCGCCTTGGTCGTGGCGACGAACTCGGCGGTCGCGGTCGACGGGGCCGGGGTCGCGGTGTCGGCTGCGACCTGCCGCGATGCGTCGGCCGGCGCGGGGCTGTCCGGGGCCGCCAGCGCGACCGAAGCCCGGGGCTCGTACGAAAACGGCAGGG
The DNA here is from genome assembly GCA_947475465.1 of Caulobacteraceae bacterium. Taxonomy (GTDB): domain Bacteria; phylum Pseudomonadota; class Alphaproteobacteria; order Caulobacterales; family Caulobacteraceae; genus Phenylobacterium. Next base: position 89,519 of record CANJLK010000004.1, read on the forward strand.
TGATCGGCGCCTCATGGCCCGATCCGGGGCCTTCCAGCAGCACGACGCCGGCCGCCCCGACGCTCAGGAACGCCGCCCCGCCGGCGACCATCAGCGCGGTCTGCCAGGTTGACGTCGCATGGCTGGGGCGGAAAGCGGCGAACAGGCCGGTCCGCGCCACCCGGGCGCGGCGGTCGGCGGGCGGAGAAATGGTCTTGGCGCGGGGCCCGGCGGCGGCGCGGGCGGCGGCGCGAGCCTGTTCGATCACCTCGCGGGTCGACAGCGGCGCGGCGGGCGCCTCGGCCTGCGCGGCCTCGACTTCGGCTTCGCCTGCCGCAGCGGCCTCTTCCGGCGCCTCTGCGATCGGAGCGAACCGGTCTGCGGCCTCAAAGTCTTCTTCTCCGAAGGCCGGATTGCCCGGGTCCAGGGCCGGCTGGCTGATCAGCTCGGCGCGCGCCATCAGATCGGCGCCGAAGATGCTCGGCGCTTCCTCCAGAACAGGCTCAGCAGGCGAAGTCGCGTCCGCATGAATGTCGGCTGCCACCTCGGGTTCAGCCTGCGGCGGCAGGGCGGGCGAGCCGTGCTCGTCGAGTCGAAGACGGGCGGCTTCCAGTAGGCTCGCGGTCCGCTCCTCGCTGGCGCGCAGGCGTTCGGCCATGTCGGAGGCGGCGCGTTCGTGGCGCTGCTCGATCCGCTCGGTGACCTTGGAGACCTGCTCGCCAACATCATCGATCGCCTGCGCCGCCCGGCGCTCCGACTGAATGATCCGATCGGTCAGCCGTTCCGTGATCCGGCCGATCTCGGTCCCCAGTCGCTCGAGGGCCTCGGCATGCAATTGGTCGGTGCGGCTCAGGCGGCTTTCCACCGCGCCCGCGATCCGGGCGATCTCGCCGCCCACCTGCTCAATAGCCTCGGCGCTGCGCTGCTCGGCGCTGTGGACGCGGCGATTGAGGGTTTCAGCCATGGTCAGGACTTCACGTCCCATGGTTTCGATGGCGCGGGCCGAACGCTGTTCGGCGCCGGCCAGCTGCGCGGCCATTGCGCCAAGCTGCGCCTCCACATTCCCCGCACCGGCGGCCGCCAGGCGCTCGGCGATCTCGGCGCGCGCGGCCTCCACCTTGCGGGTTAGCTGTTCGGCCAGAGCCTCGAAGCGCTGGTCGAAGTCCGTCGCGCCGCCTGCGCCCATGCGGGCGTCCAGTTCGGCCAGCGATCCGCGCAGGCTTTCCAGAGCGTCGCTGGTGCGCCCCTCGGCCAGGCTCAGGCGTTCGCCCAGGCGTGCGACGACCGTCTCGACCAGCTCGGCCGGATCGCCTGCCGCGCCGGTTTCAACCCGGGCGACGCGGCTCTCCAGAAGGCGCAGGGCTTCGGCCGAGCGCGGACCGGAGCTCTCGGCTTCCATTCGCCGTAGGCGTTCGGCGACCCGGGCCTGCTCGGCGTCCAGCCGCTCGGCGGCGGCGTCAACGCGGGCGGCGGTGGCCATGTGCTCGCGCTCGGCGGCTTCGATCTTCGCCATGGCGTGGCGAACCGAGTGTTCCACGCCTGAGATCGCCAGGCCGGTGCGGGTTTCAGAGGCCTCAATGCGGTCGGTCAGGCGATCGAGGGCAAAAGCAATGCGGCCGAACTCGTCGGGCCGGTAGCGCAGGTCAGGGTCTTGCGAACGAGGCGTTTCGGCCATTCGGGACTTCGGCGTCGCTGTCTCCGGAGCCGGGGCGCGTCGCGACCAGGTTCCGAAGTGATCCTCCGACGTCACCTCGTCGGGGATGTCGTCCTCGAGGATAACGCGGTTGAGCCATTCACCGAGAGTCATTCCAGAGCGGCGCGCAAGGTCCTTCGCGACCTCGCGAGCCTTTGGATTGATACCCTTGACGCTCCAGGGCGCCGCCGCGGTCATCGAATCGCCCCTCCTGGACACCAGGACGCTACCACCGTTGTTTGGGGTGTAAACGTGAGGTTAACACCAGATATAGTAGCCGGGCGCGATCACTTGTGGATGAAATAGGTCTCTGAAAAGGCCCGGCTTCCGCCAGCCCGCCGGGGCTGCGATATGCGGTCGCAGATGTCCCTCAGCCTGACCCTGGCCCTGACGGCCGCCCTACTGGGCCTGGCGGCCTTCGCCGCATGGCGCGGCGCGCGGGCCCCCAATCCGCACAGGGGGCCACGCATGATCCCCTGGCGGCTGATCATGCTGCTGGCGGCGGCGGGCGCGATCCTGATGATCGTCCATCTGGCCAACCTGGGCGGCATGACCACCGGCCAGAGGACGATCTAAGTCCTCGGGCCGGCGGGCCGGCTCCGACTATTTTTGCTTGGCGGCGGCGTCGACGGCCGCGTCGGTCTTGCGCGCCACCACGCCGGCGGCGGATTCGGTATTCGCAGCGGCGTCATGGGCCGCGGCGCTGGTGTTGGCGGCGGTGTCCTGCGCGGCCGAGACGGTGGCGGCCCCGGCGTGACTGGCGGCGTCCGCCGCGCTGTCGCCGGCCGCGGCGGCCTGGGTTTCGGTCTTCTGGGAGCAGGCGCCAAGGGCAAGGGTGGCCACGGCGGCGAGGATCAGGGCGGACTTCATGGGGTTCTCCGGGTTGGCCGTCGCTCAGGGAGAGGACGTTCGCCGCCCTTGGAACGCGCCAACCCGCTCACGGCTCCGCTTTCCCACCAGGGCGCGAACAGCCGATCTTCGACGGTCCGCAGACGCCAACCGAGTTCGGCCATCCGGCCAGACGCTGGAGCACATGAGCGCCCGCTGGAATCAGGGTCCTGGGCGGGCAAGTAGGCCTTCGAGGCGCGGGGGATATTGAAATAGCCGTTGGCGTTGGCCTGGGCGCACGTGGCGAAGGGCGCATCAAGGTCAAGCGCAGGATCCTGGAACGCCCACGCCAGATGCTGCCCCGGGCCCGGATAGGCCCGATTGAGTCCCATGCCGATCACCGCCAGGCAAACCAGCCAATAGAAGGTGACCGCCCGTCGCCACAGCCCCGCCAGCGTCTGCCGGGCGACCTGAGCCATCCGACGGCGCCGCGTCTGCGCAACCAGCCGACGGTTCAGCGCCTCCAGGTCCCTATCGACCTCGACCTGTTCGTCGCCGTACAGGTGTCCCGCGCCTTTTCCCCGCATCGCTCCTCACCTTGTGTGATCGACCCGCAGACCTTAGTCGCTGCACGGTGAAGAGCCGGTGCAGACGTAGGCGAAATACCGCTCAGCTTTAAGGCAAAGATCGCCCCTGCACCGCCCGAGCGTTTATTTGACGCCCCGCGGCGGCCGATAGAGCGTAGGATCAGATCCCGTCCATCAGCCTCCGAGTGCCCCCCTGTCGGTCGTCGCAGCCCTCAATCACGTCACCCGCTATCGCTACGATGAGCCGGTGGAGCTTGGCCCCCACGTGGTGCGCCTGCGCCCGGCGCCGCACACGCGCACGCGGATCGCCAGCTATTCGATGAAGGTCACGCCCGCGGCGCACTTCATCAATTGGCAGCAGGACCCGCATGGCAATTGGCTGGCCCGGATTGTCTTCCCGGAACCCACGCGTGAGTTCAGCGTCACCGTCGACCTGACCGCCGAGATGGTGGTGGTCAATCCATTCGACTTCTTCGTCGAGCCCTACGCCGAAACCTTCCCCTTCGCCTATCCGCCGGACCTGGCCCAGGATCTGGCGCCCTACATGGCGGTGGACGATGGCGGGCCGCAACTTGAGGCTCTGGTCGAAAGCCTCGATCCGTCGGGCCAGACCGCGGTCAATTTCATCGTTGGACTGAACGCCCAGATCCAGCGGGCGGTGCGCTATGTCGTGCGCATGGAGCCCGGGGTGCAAAGCCCCGACGCCACCCTGTCGCTGGGCTCGGGCTCATGCCGGGATTCGGCCTGGCTGCTGGTCCAGACCTTGCGCCGGCTGGGCCTCGCGGCCCGGTTCGTATCCGGCTATCTGATCCAGCTGAAGCACGACATCGACCCCATCGAGGGTCCAACCGGGACCCAGACGGACTTCACCGACCTGCACGCCTGGGCCGAAGTCTATATTCCGGGCGCGGGCTGGATCGGCCTGGACGCCACCTCGGGCCTCCTGACCGGCGAGGGGCACATTCCCTTGGCCGCCTCGCCGCACTACCGCACCGCCGCGGCGATCACCGGCCTCGCCAGCCGCCCGGCCGACGACTTCGATTTCTCGATGGCAGTGACCCGGATCGTCGAGCCGATCCGCATCACCCGACCCTTCGAGGAGGGCGACTGGAACGCGTTGGACCAGCTGGGCGACCAGGTTGAAGCCGACCTTCAGAGCCAGGACGTGCGGCTTACCATGGGCGGCGAGCCGACCTTCGTCTCCGTCGACGATTTCGAGTCGGCGGAATGGAACATCGACGCCTCAGGCCCAACCAAGCCGATCATGGCCGCCCAGTTGCTGCGCCGGCTGCGCGACCGGTTCGGACCGGGAGGCATGCTGCACTACGGCCAAGGCAAGTGGTACCCGGGCGAGCCCCTGCCCCGGTGGGCGCTGGGCCTCTACTGGCGCCGTGACGGCCTGCCGGTCTGGCGGGGCGGCCCGGCGGACCTGGCCGACGAACAGGGTCCTGACGCGACCGTCGGCGACGCCCTCCATCTGGTCCGCAGCCTCGCCGCACGACTTGGGGTTGATGAGAGCCTGATCATCCCGGCGCGGGAAGACCCGCTGGCGGCGATCAAGGAGGAAGGCGACCTGCCGCCCGACGTCGAACTCTCCGATTCGGCCATCGACGATCCGGGCGCACGCACGCGCCTTCGGCGCGCCATGCAGGGCGGGTTGTCCAAGACCCTGGGCTATGTGCTGCCGATCCGCCGCGCATTCAGCAAGGCGGAGGGGATGGGCTGGCTGAGCGAGGAATGGCGGTTCCGCCGCGGGCGCCTCTACGCCGTGCCGGGCGACTCACCGCTCGGCCTGCGCCTGCCGCTGGCGTCCCTGCCTGCGCTGAAGCCCAAGGACTATCCGCACATCGTCCCGCTCGACCCCTATGAGGCGCGCGGACCCCTGCCCGACTTCGAGCCTGCAAGGGTCGCGCCCGAGCCCGATCCGGTGATGACGCGAGCCACCAAGGGCAAGACGCCCCCGGTTAGGACCGCCCTGACCGTCGAGCCCCGCGAGGGCGTGCTCTACGTCTTCATGCCGCCGGTGGCGCGCCTGGAAGATTATCTGGAACTGGTCGCCCACCTGGAAGCCGCGGCCGACGGACTACCGGTGCGGATCGAGGGTTACGGTCCGCCCGACGATCGCCGGATGGGCGTGTTGAAGGTCACCCCCGATCCCGGCGTCATCGAGGTCAACGTCCACCCAGCGTCGACCTGGCGCGAGACGGTGGAGATCACCACCGGGGTCTATGACGACGCCCGGGCCTGCCGGCTCGGCGCCGACAAGTTCATGACCGACGGACGCCACACCGGCACCGGCGGCGGCGCCCACGTTGTGGTGGGCGGCTCCAGCCCGGCGGACTCGCCCTTCCTGCGCCGGCCCGACGTGCTGAAGAGCCTGCTGCTCTACTGGCAGCGTCATCCGTCCCTCTCCTACCTGTTCTCCGGCCTTTTCGTGGGGCCCACCAGCCAGGCGCCTCGGATCGACGAGGCGCGCCACGACACGCTCTACGAGCTCGACATCGCGCTCGGCATGATCCCGCCGCCCGGGAAGAAGAAGTCCGATGCGCCGCCGGCCCCATGGCTGGTCGACCGGCTGTTGCGCAACCTGCTGACGGACAGCAGCGGGAACACCCACCGGACCGAGATCTGCATCGACAAGCTCTATTCGCCGGACGGGCCTACCGGGCGGCTGGGCCTGCTGGAGTTCCGCGGCTTCGAGATGCCGCCGGACGCGCGGATGAGTCTGGCGCAGCAACTGCTGATCCGGGCCCTGATCGCCTGGTTCTGGCGCGAACCACAGCAGGGACGGACGGTCCGCTGGGGCACCGCCCTGCACGACAGGTTCATGCTGGAGCACTTCGTCTGGACCGATTTCCTCGAGGTGATCGGCGAGCTCAACCGCGCCGGCTACGCCTTCGATCCGCGCTGGTACGAAGCCCAGCGCGCCTTCCGGTTCCCGGTCCATGGGCTTGTCCAGTACGGCGCCCTGTCACTGGAGCTGCGCCACGCCTTGGAGCCCTGGCACGTGATGGGCGAGGAGAATGCCGGCGGCGGCACGGTGCGGTTCGTCGATTCTTCGGTGGAGCGGCTGCAGGTGCGGGTCGAGGGCTTCAATCCCGAGCGCCACATGGTCACCTGCAACGGCCGCGCGGTGCCGATGACCGCGACCGGCGTCTCGATGGAGGCCGTGGCGGGCGTCCGCTACAAGGCCTGGAAGCTGCCAAGCGGCCTGCATCCGACCTTGCCGATCGACGCGCCGCTTACCTTCGACATCATCGACAAGGCCAACAGCCGCGCCATCGGCGGCTGCGTCTATCACGTGTCGCATCCTGGCGGGCGGAGCTATGATACCTTCCCGGTCAACTCCTATGAGGCGCAGGCCAGACGCAAGGCGCGGTTCGAAGCCCAGGGTCATAGCCCTGGGGTCGTGCCCCCGCCACCCGCCGAACCGACGCATGAATTTCCCATGACGCTCGACCTGAGGACCAACCGTGGCCGCTGACGCCACCGTCGCGGGGCGGCGGCGCGAGGACCTGGAGCCCACGGCTGCCAAGCGCCTGTCCGGCTGGCTGCGTGGCTACCGGCCGGTGCAGGGCATTCCCGACGAACTGTTCGACGCCAGCGGACGGCCGCGCGATCACTGGCTGAGCTTCCTGGGCGACTTCGCGGAATATCCCGAGAACGAGTTCAAGAGCCGCTTCAGTCTGGCCACCCGGCATATCCGTGACACCGGCGTCTCCTACCGGATCTATGGCGAGGAGAACGAGCGCAGTTGGCCGCTCAACCCCTTGCCGCTCATTCTCGGCCAGAAGGAATGGCAACAGATCGCCGAGGGCGTCGAGCAGCGCGCCAACCTGGTCGAGGCCCTGCTCCAGGATTTCTATGGCGAGGCCCGCCTGGTCTCTGAGGGCGCCCTGCCCGCCGCCGCCCTGACCGGCAGCGCCGACTTCATCCAGGCCATGCGCGGCGTAAAGCCGCCTGGCGGCCGGTTCACCCAGATCTATGCCGCCGACCTGGGCCGCGGCCCCGACGGCCGCTGGTGGGTGCTCGACGACCGCACCCAGGCGCCGTCCGGCGCGGGCTATGCCCTGGAGAACCGGCTGGTGCTCTCCAGGGCCTATCCAAATCTCTACAACGCCATGAACGTGAAGCGGCTGGCGCCCTTCTTCGATGGCCTGCGCAAGGGCTTGGCCGCCAGCGCCGACCGCGCCGATCCCCGCATCTGCCTGCTGACGCCCGGCCCCTTCAGCGAGACCTACTTCGAGCAGGCGCATCTGGCCCGCTACCTGGGCTTCCTGCTGGTCGAAGGCGAGGACCTGATCGCGCGTGACGGCCGGGTCTATGTCCGCACCATCGCCGGCCTGAAGCGCGCCGACGTCATTCTGCGGCGGGTCGACGCCGACTTCATCGATCCGCTGGAGCTGAACAGCGCCTCGCGCCTGGGGACCCCAGGCATGCTGGAGGCGATCCGCGCCGGCGGCGTGGCGGTCTTCAACATGCCGGGCTCCGGGGTCCTCGAATCCAAAGCCCTGCTGGGCTTTCTGCCCAAGCTCTGCCGGCGGTTGCTGGGCGAAGACCTGAAGATGCCCAACGTCGCCACTTGGTGGTGCGGCCAGCCGCGGGAGCGGGAACTGGTCGAGCGCAACCTTGAGAGCCTGGCCATCGCGCCGGCCTTCCACGGCCAGGGAGAGCAAGGCGCGCTGTCGCGCCCGACGCTGGTGTCCAGTCTGTCGCCCCAGGAAAAGGCCGATATCCTGGCCCGGATGGCCGACCGGCCCGGCGACTTCGTGGGCCAGGAGGTGGTGCGGCTGTCGACCATGCCTGTGCTGCGCGAGGGAAGGCTGGAGCCGGCGCCCTTCGTGCTGCGGGTCTATGCCGCCTGGACGCCCGAGGGCATGAAGATCATGCCCGGCGGTTTCTGCCGGACCTCAGAGCAGTTGGATGTGCGCGCCATCTCCATGGGCGACAACGCCCGGGTCGCCGACGTCTGGGTGATCGACGACAAGCCGGTGGAGCGCGTGACCCTGCTGGCCAGCCAGGAGGATGTGAAGGTCCGCCGGATCATGGGCCACCTGCCCAGCCGCGCCGCCGACAACCTGTTCTGGCTGGGCCGCTACATCGAGCGCGCCGAAGCGACCTTGCGCCTGGCCCGCAGCCTGTGCACCAGTCTGATGGACTCCGAATCCGCCATCCATGGCAGCGGCGAGACCCTGGATGGACTGCAGAAGCTGCTGATCGAATGGGGCGCGCTGGACGAGGAGGCGCTGGGGGCCCGCGCGCTCGACGCCGCGCGCGACACCCTGCACGACCAGGATGCCTATGGCTCGGTGATCCACCTGGTCCGCGCCGCCCGCCGCACGGCGGCCAGCATGCGCGAACGCCTGTCGGCCGATTTCTGGACCCTGCTACTCAACCTCGAGAAGGAGCTGATCGAGGGTGCGCAATCACCCCTCTCCGAGGCCGAGGCCCTGCAGCAGGTGGAGAGCGCCCTGCAGATCCTGGCCGCCCTGTCGGGCCTGGCCCAGGAGAACATGAACCGGGTGGCGGGGTGGCGTTTCCTCGACATGGGCCGGCGCATCGAGCGCGGTATCAACACCTGCCGGCTGACCCGCGCCTTCGCCCACGATGCGGCCACCACCGACGATCTCGACCTGCTGCTGGACCTGGCCGACAGCCAGATCACTTACCGCGCGCGTTACCTGGTGGGCCTGGCCTTGATCCCGGTGCGCGACATGGTGATGCTCGACCCCTACAACACCCGCTCCCTGGCCTTCCAGGTGAAGACCCTGCGCGAACACCTGGCCGTCCTGCCGTCCTTGCAGGACGACGGCATGCTGGAGGAGCCCAGCCGGGTGCTGCTGCCACTCGCCACCGAGGTCGAGACCACCGACGCCGATCATCTCACCGACCCCAAGATGCTGGGCTTCGAACGCACCTTGATGACGCTGTCGGGAGCCATCGCCGACCGCTATTTCCTGCAGGGCGCCAACGCCGTGCCGACGGTCAAGCTGGCGAGCCTGGCGTGATCTACACACTGCGCCATCGCACCACCTATGACTACGAGGACGCAGTGACCTTCGCCCGCTGTGTCCTGCGCCTGACGCCCAGGTCCTCGGTCTCCCAGACCGTGCTGCGCAGCGTGATCAGGGTGACCCCCCGCCCCTCGATGAGCCACGAGGGCCGCGGCCCCTTCGGCGAGCAGACCCTGACCGTGGTCATCGACCGGCCTCACCACGAACTGGTCATCGAGGCCCGCTCGCAGGTGGACGTCCACGCCCCGCCGATCGCCGATCCCGCGGCCAGCCCACCCTGGGAGACCGTCCGCTCGCGCAGCTATGAGACCAGCAGCCTGGGTCCGGACGGGCCGGCATCCTACCTCTACCCCACCCGCCGGACGCCGACCGTGGCGGCCATCACCGACTATGCCCGTACCAGCTTCACCCCCGGCCGCCCTATCGTCGAGGCGGCTGCCGAGCTGATGACCCGCATGCATGGCGACTTTTCCTACGATCCCGAGGCGACCAACGTCTCGACGACCGCCAGGGACGCCTTCGTGGCGCGCCACGGCGTCTGCCAGGACTTCGCCCACATCATGATCAGCGGCCTGCGCGGCCTGGGACTGGCCGCGGCCTATGTGAGCGGCTACCTGCGCACCGTTCCGCCGCCGGGCCGGCCACGGCTCGAGGGCGCTGACGCCACCCACGCCTGGGTCGCCGTCTGGTGTGGCGACGAGCGCGGCTGGATCGGTTTCGATCCGACCAACGCCATCTTTGCGCAGAACGACCATATCGTCCTCGCCATCGGCCGCGACTATGCCGATGTGGCGCCCATCGACGGCATCATCCTGGCGCCCGGCGACCAGACCCTAAAGGTCGAGGTCGACGTCATTCCCGCGGACGAGCACGCCACGGCCGCCTGACCGCGCCTTGCGGGTCCAGGTCAGCCGCCCACGACCCGGCCGGCGGCCTCCAGCCACTTGGTCCAGGAGTCGGGACACGGCACATCGAAGGTCGTTTGGGTGTCGCGCATCATGGACAGCTGCAGGGCCGGGCCGTCGTCGGTGCAGCCGTGCATGTGCACGACGTTAGCCGGCAGCAGGACGTAATGGCCCGTCGGCACGATGACATCGGGCCCGCCATCCACCGCGACGATGCCCGTGCCGTAGGCGTAGAAAAGGACCTGGTCGAAGGGGTGTCCGTGCGGGATGAACCGCGTGCCGGGCTCGAAATAGATCGCATTGATCTTGAGCTCGTCGGTGCCCAGCGGGACCGACAACGGATGCACCGTAGCCGAGCCGACAACCCCACTGGTCGTGCGCGACGACGCCATGGGATCGACGACCTTCAGGCGGGTCGGATCGCCGTTGGGTTGGAACATGTCTGCCTCCTCTGATGCGACGCCTCGACGACGCCGCCCCAGATCGCCTTAGATACCCGGTGCGCCGATGAAGGACGAAAAGCAGGCGATGATGGTCCAAAGACAGGCCGCAGCCAAGGACAGCCGGAGCGCATCCACGCCGACGGAGCCGGCAGCAGGTCACGCCATCTAGCGGCACGCAGAATGTCACTATATGCTTCACTCCTGGCCAGGTGACGCCGCGCACGCCTCGAGACGCGCGCGCCGGGCCCGGGAGGACTGCATGAAGCTCTGGTCTTGGCTCGCCGGCCTGGCGATCGTCGTCCTCGTCCTCGCAGGGCTGGCAGCGGCCAACCGAGAGGCGCTCTTTTCGATGATCGCCCACGCGCGCCTGCCTCATGTAGAGGCCAACCACCCCGTGTCCTGGGCCCAGGGGCCTGAGGCCCCGCCCGCGGGCGATCGGCCGCCCAACGTGGTCTTCATCCTGGCCGACGACATGGGCTACAACGACATCACCTTCAACGGCGGCGGCGTGGCCGGCGGCCAGGTCCCGACCCCCAACATCGACTCCATCGGCCGTGAAGGGGTCGATTTCGTCAGCGGCTACACCGGCAACGCCACCTGCGCGCCTTCGCGCGCGGCCATCATGACCGGGCGCTATCCGACCCGCTTCGGCTTCGAGTTCACCCCGGCGCCGGTGGCCTTCGAACGCCTGGTCGGCACGGCCCGCGAACCCGGCGCCATCGTCGGACCCCGGTTCTTCAAGGACCGGCTGAAGGACATGCCGCCCGGCAGCACCGCACCGTCGCCCACGGCGGTCAACATGCTGAGTGTGCCCTCAGGCGAGATCACCCTGGCCGAGGTGATGAAGACCCGCGGCTACCACACCTTGCATTTCGGTAAGTGGCACCTGGGCGGCGCGCCCGGCTCGCGGCCCGAGCAGCAGGGTTTCGATGAAAGCCTGGGCTTCATCGCCGGCGCCTCCATGTACCTGCCCGAACACGACCGGGACGCCGAGAATTCCAAGCAGCCCTGGGACCCGATCGACCGCTTCCTGTGGCCGAACCTGCCCTATGCCGTGCAGTTCAATGGCTCGCCGATGTTCAAGCCGGCGGGGTACATGACCGACTACCTCACCGACGAGGCGGTCAAGGCGATCAAGGCCAACAGGAACCGGCCGTTCTTCATCTACTTCGCGCCCAACGCCATCCACACCCCGCTGCAGGCCAAGAAGGAGGACTACGACGCCCTGCCGCAGATCAAGGACCACCGCCTTCGGGTCTACGGCGCCATGACCCGCAACCTCGACCGCAATATCGGGCGCATCCTTCAGACCTTGAAGGACGAGGGTCTCGACAAAAACACGCTGGTGATCTTCACCAGCGACAACGGCGGGGCGGGCTATATCGGCCTGCCGGACGTCAACCGGCCCTATCGCGGGTTCAAGTCGACCTTCTTCGAGGGCGGCATCCACGCACCGTTCTTCATGCGCTGGCCGGGCGTCATCGCCGCGCGCTCGCGATATCCCTATCCGGTTGGCCACATCGACATCTTCGCGACCGCCGCCGCCGCGGGCGGCGCCGCCCTGCCCAAGGATCGAGTGATCGACGGCGTGGATCTCCTGCCCTATCTCCAGGGCAAGATCGCCGGGCGGCCGCACCAGACGCTGTTCTGGCGGTCGGGCCAGTACAAGGTGGTGCTCGACGGGGACTGGAAGCTGCAGTCCAGCGAGGCGCAAAAGAAGGTCTGGCTCTACGACCTGGCCAGCGACCCCACCGAACGCCACGAGTTGTCGCAAAGCCAGCCGCAAAGGGTGCAGGCCATGCTGGCGATGCTGAAAGCTCAGGACGCCCAGAGCGTGAAGCCGACCTGGCCCTCGTTGCTGCAAGGTCCGGTTTTCATCGACCATCCGAGCGGGGCGCCACAAAAGAAGGGCGAAGAGTTCATCCTCTGGGACAATTAGGACTTACGCCCCCAGCATGACCAGGACCCTGGCCGCCCTCCTGGTCCTCGCGCCCGCCCTGGCCGGCTGCGCGCCCGCCCATGCGCCGCCGAAGGTTTGTCTGGCCGACCGCCCGCCGGCGGCTCACGCACCAGCCACTCAGGGCATGGTGCTGGTCCCGGGCGGCGCTTTCCAGATGGGGGCGAGCGCGATGCGGCCCGAGGAGGGCGCGCCACGGACGACCCGCGTCGGATCCTTCTGGATCGACCGCACGGAGGTCACCAACGCCGACTTCGCCCGCTTCGTGAAGGCCACCGGCTATGTGACTCTCGCCGAACGCCCCCTCGATCCCAAGGCCTATCCGGGCCTGACCGGCGACCAGTTGAAGCCCTCTGGCATCGTGTTCGTGGGCTCGTCCGAGCCGGCGGGGTCGGACCCCGGACAATGGTGGCGCGTGGTCCAGGGCGCCGACTGGCGCCACCCCGAGGGGCCGCGCAGCTCCATCGTCGGGCGTGAGGCCTGGCCGGTCGTGCAGGTGGCCTGGGACGACGCCATGGCTTATGCGCGCTGGCTGGGCCGCGACCTGCCCACCGAGGCCGAGTGGGAATATGCGGCCCAGGGCGGCAAGCCCGCCGCCACCCGTTTCGTCTGGGGCGACCAGCCGCTGGACGACGCCCATCCGCAGGCCAACGTCTGGCAGGGGGTATTCCCCGGCTATGACAGCGGCGCCGACGGCTACAAGGCCCGAGCCGCGCCGGTCGGCTGCTTCCCGCCCAACAGCTACGGCCTGTCCGACATGGCCGGCAATGTGTGGGAATGGGCGAAGGACTGGTATCGGCCCAACCTGGACCCCGCCGCCGCCGACAATCCCGCGGGCCCTGTCGAAACCGTGGCCTTCGACCCCGGTGACCCGGGCGTGCGAAAGCACGTCATCAAGGGCGGCTCGTTCCTGTGCTCGCCGGACTACTGTTATCGCTATCGCCCAGCCGCGCGCGAGCCCGGCCCCAACGACACCGGCGAGAACCACATAGGCTTTCGCACTGTCCTGCGCGTGGCGCCCTAGAAGCCCACGCCCGGCTTGACGCGGATATTGAGCTGTCCCGCGAGGCCAGCCTTGCGGTGGTGCTCGATGGCATGCATTTCCGGCGACAGGGCCATCTGCTTGAAGGCCGCCAGGGACGGATATTCCGCCAGCGCCACGGCGTCCCAAAGTTCGTCAACCTCGCCCAGCAACAGACCGGTCACCCGGCCGCTGAACCGGATCCTGCCGCCCAGGTTCTCGATCAGCTGGCTGACCGCGGCGCCGTAGCGGCCATAGGCCTCCGCCCCGCTCAAGGTCGCATCGGCGCCATCCTCATACTGGGCCGTCGCGTGGAACTTCAGAAGATTGACCATCACGAACGGGCCGTCCTCCTCGGCGCCGAAGAAATCCATGACCTGCTCGGGGCCTGGAAAGACGGCATTGACGACCTTCATTGAACGGCGCCCCGGCGAATCTGGCCGTCGATGATCTCGGCGATCTGGGCGGGGCTGTCCTCCTGCACGAAATGCCCACCCGACAGGGTGATGTGCGGCTGGCCCTTGGCGCCCGGGATGCGGGTCTGGAACGCGACCTCACCGCCGCGGGTGACCGCGTCGCCGTCACTGAAACAGGTGACCACCGGCCGGTCGAATTGCTCCAGGACCTTCCAGGCCGCGAGATTCTCAGCCACCGACGCGTGCTCCGGCGTGACCGGGACCAGGGCGGGAAACTGCCGCGCGCCCTCCTTGTAGCTCTCGTCGGGGAACGGCGCGTCATAGGCGGCGATCTCGGCTGGACTCAGGTCGCGTACGGTTCCGCCATTGACGATGAAGCCGATCGGCATCTGGGGAACGGACTGGCTGAAATTGAGCCAGGCCTTGAACCCTTCGGTCATGCCGCTGCCGGTGGGCAGGCCGGTGTTGGCGATCACCAGGCCCGCGAACCGATCGGGGAAGGCGGCGACCAGTCGCAGACCGATCAACCCGCCCCAATCCTGGCAGAACAGGGTGATGTTCCTCAGGTCCAGGCCGGAGAGCCACTCGGCCATCCAGGCAACGTGCCGCTCGTAGGTATAGTCCGCGCGCGCCGCCGGCTTGTCCGACCGCCCAAAGCCGATCAGGTCCGGGACGATGACCCGATGGCCCCGGTCGACCAGAATCGGGATGATCTTTCGGTAGAGGTAGGACCACGAGGGCTCGCCATGCATCAGCAGGACGGGCGCGGCGTCGCGGGGACCCTCATCGACGTAGTGGATACGCAGGGGCTCTCCCCCCGCCGTCTGGACCGTCCCGTAGTGGGGCGCGAAGGGCCAGTCGGCCAAGCCTTCGAACCGATCATCTGGTGTGCGCAGGACCTGCATGGCGTTTCTCCCTGCCGCGCAGTTCGTTGTGGCCTGCGGGTCAAACTAATGGCATTATACGTGTCATTATATACACTCCGGGTCAAGCCGGCGGGAGGAACGGATGACGCGTCGAACAAACCTGGTGCTGGGTCTTGTGCTCTTTCTGACCCTGGCGGGAGCGGTCGTTTGGGCCGTGCGCGACAAGATCGCCGCCCACGCCATGGCCAGCGTCTACATGCGCGCCATGGACCCCGATTTCGCCAAGGGACTGCCCGACGGCCTGCACGTGGGTCTGTGCGGCTCGGGCTCGCCCATGCCTGATCCGACGCGCGCGGGACCCTGCACCGCGGTGCTGGCGGGCGGCCGGCTCTTTATCGTCGACGCCGGCGCGGGCGGAACCAAGAACCTTTCGCTCATGAACCTGCCGCCGGCCCGGGTGGAAGCGGTGCTCCTGACCCACTTCCATTCCGACCACATCGACGGCCTGGGAGAATTGATGCTCCAGCACTGGGGCGGCGGCGCGGCGACGGCGCCCCTGCCCGTCTACGGTCCGACCGGCGTCGAGAGCGTGGTGGCGGGCTTCATGCAGGCCTACGGCCTGGACCGCGGCTACCGGGTCGCCCACCACGGACCGGTGGTCATTCCGCCCAGCGGCTTCGGCGGCGCCCCGCATCCCTTCGCCGCCGGCAAGACCTTGCCCAACGTGGTGCTGATCGACGACGGCGGACTGAAGGTCACCGCCTTCCCCGTGAACCATGAGCCGGTCGAACCGGCCGTCGGCTACCGGTTCGACTACAAGGGCCGCAGCGTCGTGATCAGCGGCGACACCGCGCCCTCGGCGCGCCTCGAAGCCGCCGCCAACGGCGCCGATATCCTGGTGCATGAGGGCCTTTCGCCGGAACTGGTGGGCCTTCAGCACAAGGCCGCCCTGGCCTGGGGACGCGCGAACCTCGTCGCGATCACCCATGACATCCTGGCCTATCACACCACACCCGAGCAGGCGGCCGGGATCGCGGCCCGGGCCCACGTCGGCTACCTGCTGTTCAGCCACATCATTCCGGCGGTCCCCTCGCCGGCCTTGGAAGGCCCCTTCCTGGGCCGCGCCCGCCAGATATTCAAAGGCGAGGTCCGCGTCGGCCACGACGGCGATTTCCTAAGCCTGCCCGTGGGCGGAACGGAAATCCGGCGTGTCGACCGGCTGAAGATCTTCCAATGAGGCTGGCCTTGGCGCGGGACGGCCACTAATCAGCTTCGGTGACAAAGGCCAGGCCAGCATCGACGAGCGCCCATGAAGCTGCATCCGACGGACGCCGGCGGCGCGGCGAGGACAATCGCGCGCGGATCGTCCAGGCCATGCTGGAAATCATCCAGGCCGGCGAAGTCGCCCCCAGCGCGGACCAGGTGGCGGGCCGCGCCGACGTCGGTCTGCGCACGGTCTTTCGGCATTTTCAGGACATGGACAGCCTCTACCGGGAAATGTCGGTCGCCATTGAGGCCGAGCTTCGCACGGTCGTCGAGCAGCCCTTTCGTTCGGCGGACTGGCGCGAACGGCTAATCGAGCTGATCGGGCGGCGCGCCGTGGCGTTCGAACGCATCGCCCCCTTCAAACGCGCCTCCGACGTCTTTCGCCACCGCTCGAAATTCCTGGCCGCGGACGGCGTGCGGCTGGTGGAGGCGCTGCGCGACATCCTCGTCAGCCAGCTGCCGCCACAGATCGCCGCCGACACCCCGCGCCTCGAAGCGCTGGACCTGCTGATGAGCTTCGAATCCTGGTCCCGCCTGCGCCGCGAGCAGGGCCTCACGCCCAGGCAGGCGCAGGCGACCCTTGAAGCCGCCATTCGCCGGCTGATCGACTGACGCACCTCCTGCCGCCCGCAGCGGGCGCCTATATTCAGCGCGAGATGGAGATTTGCCCGACATGACCGCCGACCCCGTCGTCATTGCATCCTACGCCCGTACGCCGATGGGCGGATTCCAGGGGGTGTTCGCGCCAGTCAAGGCGACCGAACTGGGCGCGGCCGCGGTTCGCGCTGCCGTGGAGCGCGCCGGCGTCGAGCCGGCGGCCGTCGAGCAGATCGTCATGGGCTGCGTCCTGCCCGCGGGCCTTGGCCAGGCGCCGGCGCGCCAGGCGGCGCTGGGCGCGGGCCTGCCCAGGTCGGTGGAAGCGGTCACGGTCAACAAGATGTGCGGCTCGGGCATGCAGGCCGCGATCCTGGCCCACGACACCCTGGCGGCGGGATCGGCCGATGTGGTCGTGGCCGGCGGCATGGAGAGCATGACCAATGCGCCCTACCTGCTGACCCGCCACCGGGCCGGGGCGCGGATCGGCCACGATACGACATATGACAGCATGTACCTGGACGGGCTGGAGGACGCCTACGAGCCGGGCCGGCTGATGGGATCGTTCGCCGAGGAGACCGGCAGGACCTACCAGTTCACCCGCGAGATGATGGACGAGTTCGCCCTGGGGTCGCTACGCAAGGCCAAGGCTGCGGTCGAGAACGGCGCCTTCGCCCGCGAGATCACGCCGGTGGAAGTCCGCAGCCGCGGCGGGGCGGTGCTGGTCGAACAGGACGAGCAGCCGCTGAAGGCCGATCCGGCCAAAATCCCTACTCTAAAGCCAGCCTTCGCCAAGGACGGGGCGATCACGGCGGCCAATGCGTCGTCGATCAGCGACGGGGCCGCGGCCCTGGTGATGACCCGTGAATCGGTCGCGCGACGCCTGGGCATGACCATCGTGGCCCGGGTCGCCGGCCACGCGGCCCACGCCCACGAGCCCAGTCAGTTCACGACGGCCCCGGTCCCGGCGATGCGCAAGGCGCTGAAGCGCGCCGGCTGGAGCGTCGAGGACGTGGACCTCTTCGAGGTGAACGAGGCCTTCGCCGTCGTGGCGATGATCGCCCAGCGTGACCTCGGCATCGACCCGGCGAAGCTCAACATCAATGGCGGCGCCTGTGCGCTGGGCCATCCGATCGGCGCCTCGGGCGCGCGGATCATCGCCACCCTGATCTCTGCGCTTCAGGCCCGAGGGGGAAAGCGCGGCGTGGCGGCCCTGTGCATCGGCGGCGGCGAAGCCACCGCGATGGCGGTGGAACTGGCCTGAACCGATCAGAAGGTGAAGTGGGCGCTCAGCCGCAGGTCATAGGTGGTGAGCGTATCCCGCGCCTGGGCGCCGGCTTCGGCCGCGAAGCCGCCGGTGCCATTTTCGCCCTTCAGCGAGAGCCGCGCCTCTGCCCCCTGGCCGTTCACCTGGTCGGCCTGCAGGGAGAAGATGTCCCCCGCGGCGACGAAGCGCGCCGAGGTCGCATCCAGCGTCTCCGAGAATACGTCGCGGTAGCCGACGAGAACCTCAGGACCCCAGGGGGTCTGCTGGCTGCCGTAGAGCGCGCCAAGCGCGACGCCGGCGAAGACGGAGGCGCTGGAACTGGTGCGTGCGGCCACCGACAGGTTCATCCCCGGCCCGCCGCCGCTCTCGGTGTAGGCGGCTTCCTCAAGCCGGACGAAATCGGCGCTGATCTGCGGCCGCAGGTAATACCGCCCGTACCGCGCCTCATAGCTGCCCATGACGCGGCCGTTGAAGCCATAGCCTGACCAGCGCCCGGCCGCCGTGCGGGTCACCGGCACGCCGTCGGCGCCAACGCCCGAGGCGACCCGGTCGCTGCTGACGTTCAGATAGTCTCCGGCCAGGCGGACATTACCGCTGAAGGGCCCGCGCGAGGCGCGCCAGTAGACCCCGGCGTCGACGACGTTCGCCGTCAGCTTCTGGTCGGCGGCCGAGCCCTTGGAATCGATCTCGCTGGTCGACGCCCCGAGCGTGACCCCCAGGATGCCCAGGCGCGAGCCGCCGAACTCGTAGCCGGCCACCGCGCCGAAACCGATCGACTTGTAGCCCTGGCCGGAGGCGCCGTCGTCGGCGAACAGGCCGTTGTTGATCTCCTGCACCCAGAACCCGCCGCCGACCGGGTCCTGCCGCTCGTCCAGCGGCCGGGCGAAGGCCTGGACCGCGGACTGGGCGGAATGGAAGACCGAGCCGTTGTAGTTGGGCAGCAGCTGATTGAAGACGGAGACCACGCTGGCGCGGTTGCCCTGGTTCAGCACGACGCCGCGCAGGCCGGAGTCCAGGTTCACCGCCTTGAGCAGGGAATCGTAAGCTGCGGTCTGGGCCGAGGAGAGGCCCAGTTCGGCCGCCGACTTGCGCGCCACGGTGACGTTCACCGTCCCGGCGACCGTATTGGTCTGCAGGCTGGCGTTGAAGAGGAACGGCACACTGCCCAGAAGGCTGGAATCGATGGTTCCGGCGGTCAGGCGCGAGGCCTGGATCACTGTGAAGGTCGCGGGCGTTGCCGAGATGGAGGCCACCCGGACGCCGATCTTGGCGCCGCTGCCGATAGTAGCCGTACCCGCCACATTGAGCTTGGTGGCCACCCCCGCGCTCGGGTCCGCCGTGACGATGAGGGTCGAGCCGCTGGCCAGGCTGAGATTGCTCACGGCGACGGCGTCCGTGCCGGTGATCTGCAGCGTTCCAGCGCCCACGGCGATCGCCGCCGTGCCGCCAGTGGCCGTCAGGCGGCCCGTGACGGTCGCGCCGGCGCCGATGTTGAGCACATTTGCGCCCGCGCCAAGAGCCACGTCGCCGGTCACCTTGCCGGCCTGGATGTCCAGCCGGTCGGCGCCCGAGCCGAACGCCAGGGCGCCGGTGATGGACGGCAGCGCCGCGCCGTTGCTGACGTCCGACTGGATCAGGTGGACGCCGGTGGTGTTGGCGGAGACGTCGATGGCGATGTCGTGGCCGGTCACGGCCTGGGTGCTATCAAAGATGGTCCGGCCAGCGGAAATCGACTGGATGTTCTCGATTTCCACCAGGGTGCCGGAGCGGTCCAGGATGGCCACGGCGTCACCCTTCTGGCCGCCGACACGCGCAGCGATCGACGAGGCGTTCTGGAGCACCGGGACGCTGGCCCCGGCGTTGATGACGATGGCTCGGGCCGTGGCGCCCGTGGCGTCGGTCGCAAGGCTGGCGGACAGGGTGCCGTCGTTGCGGATCACCGTGGCCGAGGCCCCGCTGTTGAAGGTCAGGCCGGTGGCGTCCGCGCCATAGGCCTGCGCCGTGATCGTGCCGAAGTTGTGGAGCCCGCCGCCCAGGGTCACCGCTCCGCCGCCCGCCACGCCCAGTTGGACGCCGCTCGCGGTGACGCCGTCGTAGATTCCCTGGCCGGTGATGGTCCCGCGGTTGACGAAGCCGTAGGCTGTGCCCGCGTCGGTCCCGACATTGCCCAGGCTCACCGAGCGACCCGCCGCACCGACAACGACGGCCGGCGCCGCGCCGTAGGCGTTGATCACCCCGGTGTTCTCACTGGCGTCGGGAATGCCATCGCCATCGACGTCGGCGTTGTTGGCGTCGAGCGCCGGCGGCGCGTCCACCAGGAATCCTCGGCCCAGGTTGCCGCCGATGGAAATCGCCGATCCGCCCTGGAGCAGGTCGTCCGCGCCCAGCTTGGACAGGAAGGTCTTGTCGGTGGAGCGGGTCGTATAGCGATAGCCGCTGACGCTCAGCGGACCCTGGACAATCAGGCCGCCGCCGACGTTACCGCCGACCGAGATGGCCTGGGCGCCCTGGCCGGTCACCGTGAGCGTGCCCGTGGAGCTGATGTTGCCGCTGACCGCACCGGTCGTCTTGATGCCCACGCTGCGATCACCAGTCACCGCGATGACCCCGGCATTGGAGATCGAGCCGACGACGTCGGTTTCGGCCGAGATGCCCGCAGAATCGTTGCCCTGAACGGTGATCGTGCCGCCGGTGACATTGGTGACTGAGCCGGTGAAGGCGCCTGGCCCGATGATTCTCACGCCGAATCGGCGCGATCCGGTGGCGAAGGGGCCGTCAATATTGCCGTCGCCGTTGGTGTCGGACGGCGTGGCCGTCTCGTCGTATTCGATGGTCGCGGTATTGGCGACGGAGCCCGTAGTCCCACCCTTAACCAGCACGCCGGTGGTGTCGTTGGTGTTCTGGGTCGAAAGGACGCCGCTGTTGGTGACGGTATTGTTGCTGTCCAGAGTGACCGCCACGCCAGAGGCCGGCTTCACCGATCCGGTGACGATCACATTGTCCGGCGCGCCCGACGCGGCCGTTGACGTCGCCACAGGGGTCGTCACGGCAGTGCTGATCGTGGTGTCCGCCGCAGCGGCGCCCGCCCAGATCAGCGCCGACAGGCTTACGCCGAACCGCAACATCGCCGAGCGGCCGGCTGTACGCGCCGGCGCCGGTTCAAACCCGGGTGAAAAACGCCCCGTCATCCGTCGTATTCCCCTCACGACAAGCGTCGATGTGTTCGGGCAGGAATGTGTTCAGTCCATGACGCCCTGCGCGGAAATCCTTGTCTGTATGTTTCGCAGCCAGCGCAACGGGCTCGTCGCCAGTTTGCGATTTTCTTTTTCGACGATCGACGGCGGAAGACAGCAGGCGCCCGCCGGGACCGCCCCGCCCGGACTTGGCGGAACGGCGTGCGTTCAGGCGGCCTGCGATCCGCGCGCCAGGGCCTCGGCCCGGGCGTCGGCCAGGACGGCGGCGACCAGGGCGAAGAGGGTCTTGGCCTCGACCGGCGTGGCGGCGAAGCCGCTCATGCCCGCGAGCAGGCAGGCTTCACGGTCTCCGTCGTCCAGTCCGGCGGCGATCGCCACCACGGGCGTGTCCGCGCCTGCGATGTGGCTGTCGCGCAGCCGGCAGACCGTTTCCACACCGCCCATGCCGGGCATGTGAACATCCATGAACACCAGGTCGAACCGGGTCTGGGCCAGCGCGCGCAGGGCCTCCTCGCCGCTGTCGGCCATGTAGACCACATCGCAGATCGGCGAGAGGGTGAGGCTGAAGGCCCGGCGGGTCACCTCATGGTCATCGACCACCAGGATGCGGAGCTGTCCCTCAGATAGAGGTTCCGGTTCGGCCCGCGCCGTCCGGGATTCCGCGATCTGGCGGCCGAAGCCGCCGAACGGGGGACGGATAGCGCTCTTCGTGCTTGGGGTCATACGGGTCCCAACAACAGCCTGCGTTGGGCTATCCTAGCCGCGAGAGGCCTGAAGGGGCGTTAAGGAATTCGCTTAACGGGTCTTTTCCAAATCTACGCCCCTCTGTTGAGGAGGGCTGGCGCGACAATGAGATCTGGCCCAGGGCGGCGAAGATGAGCTATCGTCGCACGATCGGGTTGGGGCGAAACAGGTAATGCGCAGGGCCGTTTTTTCGCCGATCGCAGTCGCCGTCCTGGCGGTGGTCGGGTTGGCCGTCGCACGGCCCGCGCTCGCGCAGGTCCTGGAGATCGATCCGGATGGCGCGGTGACGACCTATGCGGGGCCCGGCGTCTATTCGAGCGACGGCGTTCGATCCCTCGCGCCAACACCGCTCCTGGCGCAGGGCGCTTCACCACAAGCCGTTACCCAGGCCATCGCCGAGTCCGCCCAGCGTCATGCGGTGAGCGCGCCGCTCGTCGCGGCGGTGGCGTGGCAGGAATCACGATTCAATCAGGCCGCGGTATCGCCGAAGGGCGCCATGGGCGTCATGCAACTGATGCCCGACACCGCCCGTCACCTGGGCGTGGACCCGTCCAGCCTGGCGGCCAACATCGAAGGCGGAACAACCTATCTCGCCCAGATGCTGCAGCGCTTCGAGGGCGACCTGCCCCGTGCGCTTGCGGCCTATAACGCCGGCCCGGAAGCCGTCGCCCGCTACGGAGGCGTGCCGCCCTATGCCGAGACTCAGGCCTATGTGCGCGCCATCCTTGGCCGGTTGGCGATCGCCGGCGCGGGCGCGGCCCTGCGCGCGGAGTAACCGATGAAGCGTTTCAGCCTGCCCTTCCTCACAGCCCTCGCCGCCGCCGGCGCCGCCCACGCCCAGGTGGCGGGCGATCCCGCCGGATCCTCGCCGCTGCTCGCAGCCCTGACCTGGGTGCAAGGCACCTTGCTGGGCAATCTCGCCACCACGGCGGCGGTGATTGCGGTGGCCGCCGTGGGCTTCCTGATGCTGACCGGCCGGATCGACTGGCGCCGCGGCCTTACCGTGGTGATCGGCTGCTTCATCGTCTTCGGGGCCGTCTCGATCGTGGCCGGCATCCGCTCCCTGGCCGGCGGCCTGCACTAGACCCATGGCCAGGCTCGCCTCCGATCCCGTCTTCGCCGCCCTCACCCGGCCCCAGATGATCGGCGGCGTCACCTATGCCTATGCGGTGTTCAACCTCGTCGTGACGGTAGAGGCCTTCCTGATCACCCGTTCGTTCTGGGCCCTGGCCCTGGCCGGCGCCTTGCACGCCGCGGGCTACCTGGGCTGCCTTCGCGAGCCGAGGTTCTTCGACATCTGGATCACCCGGCTGCAGACCTGCCCGCGGGTCCGCAATTTCGCCTTCTGGCGGGGCAATTCCTACCGCCCATGAGACGGAGCTTCCTCACCACCGGCGCAGCTAAGGTCCTGGCGCCCCGCGAAGCCAAGGTTGGCGACCGGCTGCCCTATCTCGGCCACCTGGACGACCAGACCCTGCAGACCCGCGACGGACTGCTGGTCCAGACTCTGCACCTGGCGGGCTTTCCCTCCGAAACCGCGCCCGATGACGAACTCAACTACCGCAAGGCGATCCGCGAGACGGTGCTGCGCGGCGCGGCCAGTTCCCGGCTGGCCATCTATCACCACGTGGTCCGCCGCCGGATGACGCCGACCTTTCCGCCCGCGCCGGAGGAGCCGTTCTGCGCGCGCCTCGACGCCGGCTGGCGCGAACGGCTGGCGGGGCGCAGGCTGTACGTCAACGACATCTTCCTGACCCTGGTGCGGCGCCCCCTGCAAGGCGGCGCAGGCTTCCTGGAGCGGCTGGTCAGACAGCCCGGCGCGCGCAAGGCCGACCTCGACCGCGACCTTCGCTCCCTCCACGCGGCCCGCGAGGCCTTCGCCGCGGCGCTGACGCCCTACGGCCCGCGCACGCTCTCACTCTATGAGGGGCCTGGCGGCGCCCAGCGGTCGGAGCCGGCCGAATTCCTCAGCCTGATCCTCGACGGCGAACTGCGCCCGGTCCTCGCCCCCACGGGCGACCTCGGCCAGGCGATCGGGGCGCGGCGTCTGAGTTTCGGCCTGGACGCCATGGAGTACGGAGCCGGGCCCGGTCCGGCGACCTTCGGCGCGATGATCTCGCTGAAGGACTATCCGGCCCGCACCGCGCCCGGCCTGCTGGACGGCGTGCTGCGCCTGCCCATGGAAATGGTTCTCACCGAGAGCTTCGCCTTCGTGGACCGCCAGCAGGCGCTGGACAGCATGGGATTGGCGCTGCGCCGACTGCGCGCCGCTGACGACGACGCCTACAGCCTGCGTTCCGAACTGGCCGAGGCCCGGGACGACGTGGGAGCCGGGCGCGCGGCCTATGGCGAGCACCACCTGACCATCCTGGCCAAGGCCGAAAGCCTCGACGAACTCGACGGCGCGGTGGCCGACGTGCAGTCGGCGCTGGCCGAAGCCGGCGGCATCGCGGTTCGCGAAGACACCAACCTGGAGCCTGCCTTCTGGGCGCAGTTCCCGGGCAATTTCAAATTCATCGCCCGCAAAGCCCTGGTCTCGGTGGCCAACTTCGCCAGCCTGGCGAGCTTCCACAACCACCCCACCGGGCAGGCCGAGGGCAGTCACTGGGGACCAGCCATCGCGGTGCTTGAGACCACCGCCTTCGGACCCTACCACTTCAATTTCCACAACGCCGACCTGGGCAACTTCACCGTGATCGGGCCGTCGGGGTCGGGCAAGACGGTGCTTCTGACCTTCCTTCTCGCCCAGGCCGAACGGCTGAAGCCGCGCATCGCCTATTTCGACAAGGACCGCGGGGCCGAGCCCTTCATCCGCGCCATCGGCGGCCGCTACGATGTGATCTCGCCGGGCGAGCCCACCGGGTTCAATCCCCTGGCGTTGGAGGACAACCCCGCCAACCGCGCCTTCCTGGCCGACTGGCTGGGCCAACTGCTGAGCGCTCAGGGCGAAAGCCTCGACAGTGAGGACCGGGCGATGATCGCCGAGGCGGTCGACGCCAACTATGCCCAGGCGCCGGGCCACCGCCGCCTTCGCTACCTGCGCGAACTGTTCCGCGGCGCGCGCCGCCCGCACGCCGGCGACCTGGCCGCGCGGCTGGGCGCCTGGTGCGAGGGCGGCGAGCACGCCTGGCTGTTCGACAACGCCTCCGACCGGCTGGACATCGACGCCCGCATCCTGGGCTTCGACATGACCAAGATCCTGGACGCGCCGGTCATCCGGACGCCGGCCATGATGTATCTTTTCCACCGTCTCGAGCAGCGGCTGGACGGCTCGCCGGCCTTGATCGTCGTCGATGAGGGCTGGAAGGCTCTGGACGATCCGGTGTTCGTGCGCCGTATCAAGGATTGGGAAAAGACCATCCGAAAGCGCAACGGTCTCGTGGGTTTCTGCACTCAGAGCGCCAGCGATGCGCTGGAGAGCCGCATCGCCTCGGCGATCATCGAACAGGCCGCGACCCAGATCTTCTTCCCCAACAGCCGGGCCCGGGCCGTAGACTATGTTGAAGGGTTCGGCCTGACCGAGCACGAGTTCGAACTTGTCCGCACACTGCCCGACACCTCGCGCTGCTTCCTGATCAAGCGCGGCGACCATAGCGTGGTGGCGAGGCTCGACCTTTCAGGCCTCTCCGGCGAACTGGCGGTCCTGGCCGGGACCGAACGTGCGGTGCGC
Organism: Caulobacteraceae bacterium; assembly: GCA_947475465.1. Lineage (GTDB taxonomy): Bacteria > Pseudomonadota > Alphaproteobacteria > Caulobacterales > Caulobacteraceae > Phenylobacterium. Next base: position 114,963 of record CANJLK010000004.1, read on the forward strand.
CGGCTCGAGGCGCTGCGGGGTGAACTTGGCGACGCGCCCGACGCCTGGCTGGAGCCGTTCATGGCCGGGCGGTCGGCGGCATGAGCCAGGCCTGTCCCAGCCTCGCCGGCGACGGCGTCATCCGCGGCGTCCTGGGCGCTGTCGACTGCCAGACGCGCAGCTTCGCGGAGGCCGGCTATTCGTCCCTGACCTCGGCCTCGTCCGGCTTCCAGCTCGCCCTCACGGCGCTGCTGACGATCTACGTCGCCCTGATCGGCTACCGCATGCTCTTCGCCTCCGCGGGCGTACGGCTCTCCGAGGCCCCTGGAATCGCGCTGCGGATCGGCGCGATCCTGGCGCTGGTGACCAGTTGGGCCACCTTCCAGACCCTGGTCTTCGATGTCGCCGCCCGCGCGCCCAAGGAGATCGCCGGCATCGTCGCCGCGCCGCTCCAGGATGGCGGCGGCTCAGCCCTTGCGGCCGACCCGATCGGCGGCCTGCAGGTGGCCTACGACCAACTTACCCAGGGCGCGGTGGCGTTCGGCAAGATGGCTGGGCCGGTCGCTCATTCCTATTCCAGCCCGGCGGCCGCGGCGGCCGAGGCCTTGTCCAGCGCATCGGGCGTGCTGTTCATGTCGAGCGCGGGGGTTATCTCGGCCGCGACCCTGGCCATCGGCGTCCTCACGGCGGTGGGACCGATCTTCATCGCGCTGTTCCTGATCCCCGCCACCCGTGGCCTCTTCGTAGGCTGGGTGCGGGCGCTCGCGGCGGCGGCCTTCGTGACACTCCTGGGATGGCTGGTGATCGTGCTCATGCTGTCGGTGCTTGAGCCGTGGCTGACGGCCCTGGCCGAACAGCGGCGCGATATGGTCCTCAATCCGCAAACCGCCATGAGCGCCGCGGCTCTGGTGTTCGTGTTCGGCGCCGGCCAGGCGGCTTTGGTCATCGGCGCCAGCGTCATGGCCGTCGGCTTCAGGCTTCGCTCGGCCGCGCCCGCAGAAGCGAGCCAGCCCGCCCCGCCGAATTCCGTCCCATCCGCCGGGCCTGAAGCAACGTCGCGCGCCCAACGGCTCGCCTTCGACCTGCAGCGCGATCAGGCCGCCGCCGCCGCCCGGCTCCAGCCGCTGCGCCTGACCGCCGCCGGAACGGGTGCAAGCAACACTCCCGTCCCCGCATATTCCGCCGCCGACCGGCCGGCCCGCCTGGGTGACGCCTACCGTCGCCCGGCCGTCGGGCGCCGCGTCGTTGGAGCCGGCCGATGAACCGTCTCGCCCTTGCCCTCGCCATCGCCCTGCTCGCCACCCCGGCCGCGGCGGTGGTCCCGCATCCCGGTTCAGGCGATCCGCGCATCCACGAGGTGCTCTACGATCCGACCCAGGTGGTCGAGCTGCATGGCGTGCTCGGCTACCAGCTGTCGCTGGAGTTCGATCCCGGCGAGCACATCGAAAATGTCGCCATTGGCGATTCCCTGGGTTGGCAGGTGACGCCGAACCGCAAGGCGAACCTGCTGTTTATCAAGCCCATGGCCCGGCGGCCCGACACCAACATGAGCGTGGTCACCAACCTGCGCCGCTACAATTTCCTGCTCAGCGTCCGCGGGAAGGTCGCGGCCCGGTCGATCCCCTACAGCGTGCGCTTCCTATACCTGGAGCCCGTGGTGGCCTTGGTCACGCCCCCTCCGCCCCCGCCGCCGCCCGTCGACCGCAACCATGCCTACAGCTACCAGGGCTCGCCCAAGGCAGTTCCGACCCAACTCTTTGACGACGGTCAGGCGACCTATTTCGCCTTCGGACGCGACGAGGACCTGCCGGCGATCTTCGCCATCGATCCCGACGGCGGCGAGGCCGTGGTGAACTCGCACATGCGCGAGGGCTACATCGTCGTCGACCGCCTGGCGCCCGGCTTCGTCCTGCGGCGCGGCAAGGATGTGACCCGTGTCTTCAACGACGGCTGGCGCAGCCAGCAAGCCTCGACACTGAGCCCGCGCGAGCGGCCCAAGGACCCCTGGTGGCGCCGATGAGCAAGCCCTCGCCTGATCTGACGGACCTCAGCCCCGTCTACGGCCGAAGCGAAGCGGTGCGGCCCAGGGTCGTCCAGCCCTCCTCGCCCTGGACGGTGGTGCTGGGGCTTGGCGGCGCCGCCCTGCTGGGCCTGGTGGTGTTCACGACCCTGAGCAACGGCCGCGCCCGGGCCGAAGCCGCGCCGGTCGCAACCGCTTCCGCGCCCGCCGCCGCGTCGAGCCTAGCCCCGGGCCTGAACAGCCTCCTGTCACAGCCACCGGCCAAAACCGCAGCCCCCCAGCCCGCGCCGGTGTCCGCGCCGACGATGGCGCCGCTCGCCCCGACCGCCCTGCCACAGGATCCGCCGGAACAGCACTGGCGCTCGCCCGCGGTGATCGTCGACCTGAGCGAATCCCCCTCCGCCCCTGTTCGCCTGGCCCAGGGACTGGCGCCTATCCCCGCCACCCAGCCGCCGGAAGACAACCGCAGTTCCGCGGAGGAGCGGTTCGCCGCCCGGGTGTCCGGCGCCACCGCCGACACCGCCCACGCCACCCAGATGCGCGACATCAGCCGCACCGTGCCGCAGGGCTTCGTCATCCCCGCCGTCCTAGAGACCGCCATCGACAGCGACCTGCCTGGATCGGTCCGGGCGGTGGTCAGCCGCGACATTCGCGGCTTCGACGGCTCGCAGGTGCTCGTGCCGCGCGGCTCGCACGTAATCGGCCAGTACCGCAGCGCCGCGGCCATCGGTCAGACCCGGGCCTTCGTGGTCTGGTCGCGGATCATCACGCCCCAGGGCGTCTCCATCGACGTCGGATCGCCTGCCACCGACCGCCTCGGGCGCGGCGGGCTGGAGGGGCAGGCCGACAGCCACTTCTTCCAGAGGTTCGGCGCCTCGATCCTGTTGTCGGTGGTGTCCGGCGGCGTCGACGCCCTGGCGCGGGGCGGCGGCAACAACACCGCCCTCGTCATCGGCTCCCCCGTCCAGGCGCAGAACGTGGCCGCGATCGCCCTGCAGAAGCAGATCGACATCCCCACCACCATCCGCGTGCCCCAAGGCGCCTCGGTGCAGGTGTTCGTCGCCCGCGACCTGGACTTCTCCGGCGTCGCACCGGTGCGTTAGGCCATGACCGCGGGGGTCTATCTCGACGCCTACCTGACGCCACTGGCGCCGTGGCTGTCGCGGCCCGACGTCACCGACGTGCTGATCAACCGGCCGGGCGAGGTTTGGATCGAGACCACCGGCGGGGCGATGAGCCGCGAGCCGGCCGACCAGCTGACTGAACAGGCCCTGCAGCGCCTGGCCCGCCAGATCGCCGCCGCCAGCCACCAGGGGGTCAACCGCGAACAGCCCCTGCTCTCCGCCACCCTGCCCGACGGGGCGCGGGTGCAGGTGGTCGCCCCGCCCGCGACCCGCGGCGGCGTCGCCATGGCGGTGCGCAAACACCTGCTCAGCGACATGAGCCTGGAAGACCTGGCCCGCGACGGGATGTTCGCCCAGTCCGGGCGCGCCGACCCGGCCCGCGAAGCCGCCGCCGACGCAGCCCTCGAGGCCGTGCTGGACGCCGGCGACATGATGGGGTTCCTGCGGATGGCGGTGGCGGCCCGCAAGACCGTGGTGATCTCTGGCGGAACCGGCAGCGGCAAGACCACCCTGCTTAACGCCCTGGTCAAGGAGATCCCGCGCGCGGAGCGGTTGGTGGTCATCGAGGACGCGCCGGAAATCCGCCTCGACCATCCCAACGCCGTGGGGCTGGTGGCCGTGCGGGGTGCGCTTAGCGAGGCGCAGGTCGATGCCGACGCCCTGCTGGCCGCGTCACTGCGGCTGCGTCCCGACCGCATCCTGCTGGGGGAACTTCGTGGACGTGAGGCGTTCGCCTTCCTGCGGGCGGTCAACAGCGGACACCCCGGTTCGATCACCACGGTCCATGCGGACAGTCCGGCGGGCGCGCTCGACCAGATCGGATTGCTGGCGCTGACCTCCGGCATCGACCTGGGCTGGGACAAGGTGCAGACCTATGTCGGCCGCGTTGTGGATGTGGTGGTTCAGCTGGACCGCACGGGCGGCGCCCGTCGGCTGACCGAGGTGCTGTTCCAGCCCCGCCGCGGCGAGGTCAGACGAACCCGAGGTTCTGAGACCTGAAGTTTCGCAGGTTCGGGAATATCGCCCCCAGCGCCGTCGGCGACACCCCGAACCAGGCGCCCAGCGTCGCTGCGTACTGATCCACCGAGGTCGTCGGGATCAGCGCCGTCCCCGTGGCGTCCGGGTTGTTGAACGCGCCCAGGTCGACGCCAAGGGTTGGATACTGACCGTACATGTCGCCCCCCTTGACCGCCCCGCCCAGCACGAAGTGGTGGCTGCCCCAGGCATGGTCGGTGCCGTCGCCATTGGTGGTGAAGCTGCGCGAGAAGTCGGAAGCCGTGAAGGCGGTGACGCTGGAACGCATGTCGACCCCGCCGACGTTGGACAGCGCCTGATCGAAATAGGCGAAGGCGTGCGCCACCTTGGCCAGCAGGTTGGGCTGGGTGGTGTTCTGGAAGTCGTGGGTGTCCCAGCCGCCGATATTGACGAAGAAGACCTGGCGCTTGACCCCCAGCCCGCCGGCGGCGGCGACCATCCGGGCCACGGTCTGCAACTGCAGGGCCAGGCTGTTTGACTCAGTCAGGCCGGTCACCGGATTGGTGAAGGTCGGGATCGCCGAAAGGCCGGTGACGACGCCGGAGGCGAAGGCCGTGTTGACGGTCCCCGCGGCGCCGATCGAACGGCTGACCACCCCCGCATAGTCCGAGGCCAGGTTGCTGGGCGTATTGGTGTCGGTGACCAGGTCCTTGATGCGGGCCGGTGCGATCGCCGAGCCGAAGAGGCTGGAACCCTGGGCCCCGCCGATCACCACCGCTGGCGCATTGGCGGTGGAGAGCTGGTACTGGACCACGGTCTGGCCGGACAAGAAGACGGCGTTGCCGGCCACCGAAATCGCTGTGAACAGGGTGTTTGTCCCGTTCATGCCCGCCAGCATGTCTGCCATGCGCCCGCCCCAACCGTCCCTGGCGCCTTCGACCGCATTGGCCTGCCAGGTGGATTGCTGGTCGTTATGGGAAAACAGGTTGGCCGGAATCGGCAGGGCCTTGCCCTGGTACTGCTGCTTGGTGATGGGCTGAATCAGCGGGCCCACGTTGGCGACAACGGCCAGCCGCTTCTGATCGAATAGGGCCTTCATGGGGCTCATGAACGGGTGCAGGGCGAAGGTGCGGCTGGTCGCGTTGGTGCCGGGCGGGACCGCCTGAGCGGTGGCCGGCGCGATCGGCAGCACTCCGCCCCAAGCCTCCGGCGTCTTGGCGGTGGCGACACGGCCGGTAACCGCGCTGGTCTGGCCCACGGGCGTGGGCGCCGTCCCGACCGGCATCAGGGCGATAGGGTCGGCGCCGGTGTTTCGCGCCGTGAAATAGCGCGTCCAGGTGTCGGTGTCGGTGGCCAGCAGGGTGTTGTTGGCGTCGTTGCCGCCGACCATGAAGATGCAGACCAAGGCCTTGTAGTCCTGGGCCTGTTGACCCGCCGCGGAACCGGCGGCCGCCATCTGCAGGGCGAACGGGGTGGCGGTTCCCAGCAGCGACAGCGCCCCGCCCATGCGGAGAAGATAGCGGCGATCGATCGACTTGGTCATCCGGTCCTCACCGCTGCGCCAGGTATTCGGGAGACGCCATGGCCATGTAGATCGCCAGCTTGCTACGGTTCAGTTGGGCGGCGGCCAGCGTGGCTGCATTGGCGTTAGAGGCGATGGTTACGCCATTGACCGCATCGACCATCCGCGTGCGCAGCGCCTGGGACATTTGTCCGTTCAGCAGCAGCAAGTTGACCCGTTCGACCAGGGCGTTGGCGTCGCTGGCGATGGCGGTTTCGCTCGGATAGGCCGTGACAATGTCACTGCTTGTTCCGACCCCGGCGTTGATGGCGGACTGCATGGTGTTCAGGTAGCCCGCGACCGAAACCTCATCGACGATCTGGAATTCCGGCGCAACATAGCCCAGCGCACCGACCTTGGTGGCGGGCGGCGAGTAGCCGGGCCGGAAAAAGTTAAAGACCGACGGCGAGGTCAGGACCGACTGGCTGAGCGCGGTGTTGGCGCTTGTGGAGGCGAGCAGCCATCCGCCGGTCTTCGACTGGGCGTTGAACGCCCGGATCCAGTTGGCCATCCGCACCACCGGCTCGCGCACCTTGCCGTAGTTGGGATCGGCGATAGCCTGGGCGGTGTTGCGCGCATCGGGATCGGTCAGGATCGCCTTGACCACCGCGCCCATGTCACCGCGCACCCCCTTGCCGTTGTTGTTGAACACCGTGGCCACGCGGCTGACGTAGGCCGGGCTGGGATTGCTGGTGACCAGCCGCTGGATCAGCTGCCGGGAGATGAAAGGGCCGACGTTGGGGTGATTAAAGAGGGTGTCCAGCGCGGTCTTCAGGTCACCGGACGGATTGGAGATGGAGGACGCCGGGATTGTCACGCCCAGGAAGCTCTTGGCGCTGGTCGAGTGGAAGGCGGGATAAGGGATCATCGAGCGCAGGCTCGCGTTCGGGTCCCTGTTTCCGCCGAGAAAGGTGCTGGTGGTGGGCGTTGGCGAGTACCAGCTGTAGCCGGTGAACACCTTGGCCAGGCCTGTGATGTCGTCGGCCGAGTAGGTTGCGACCTTGGCGCCGTTGGAATCGACCTGCGGCGTGCCGTCGAGGTTGAGCCGCCTGACCCCGATGGTCATCAGCTGCATGACCTCGCGTGCGTAGTTCTCGTCGGGGTGGCGGCCGGTCGCGAGATCCTCCTTCTGGTTGGCGATCCACGTTAGGTAGGTCCCCATCATAGGGTGCAGGGTCACCTGCTCGAGTAGGGTGCGGAAGTTGCCGAAGGCGTTGGCTCCCAGCATGTCGTAGAAAGAAGCCGCGCCAAGTTCATTGACGTTCGGATCGGCGACCGAGATGACGAAGATCTCGGACAGCGCCAGCTTTACCCGCTGCCGAAGCTGATCTGGCGCCGTGGCGGTCTGCTGCCAGAAGCTTCCGTACAGCTCGTTGACGCTGGGGCTTGGGGCGCCGGGCAGGGCGCGGCGCGCGGTGATGAAGTCCACGTGCGTAGCGGAGACCGGCATGGCGATCTGCTGGTCGACCCAGGCGGCGTAGCCCGCGCTGCGCACAGCGGCGATGGAATCGTCGGTCGCGCCGAAACTCGCCTGGGTCAGGAAGCGCGCGGCCTCGGCCGCGGTCGGGGGAACGCTGGGTTGCGGCGCCGCGGGCGGCCCGCCGCCGGTGCGCCCGCCGCTGCAGGCCGCAAGGATCAGGGCGGCCAAGGCGCTGAGCCAGACTGGCGTCCGCCGCATGTTCGACATACCCCGCTCCGTACCCAAGCCCGAGCTGACCTTGGCACAGCCGAAGCCCATGTCCATCGCCGCCGTACCCCACGGGCCGTCGCTGGGGCGTGACATTTCAACGCTGCCACGAATGGGCAAAGCGCATTGCCGTGACCTGAGCGTACTCTACCATGAGCGCAAGCGACCCAGTTCGGAGCATTCATGGCGACCTTCACCGGAGGAAGCTTCGGCAACGATTTCGATCAGCTGGACATCGTGTCCCTATCGCTGGGGACGATCTCCAGCGCCTCGGCGTTCTCGTTTGCCGATTCGCTCAACGGGCAGATCGACAATTTCTACGGAGCCGGCTTCACCTATGGGCCGAATGGCTTTCCGACCGCGGGCACGGTCAACGAGATTCATGAGATCTATTTCGGCGCGGCGGTCTTTGACTTGACGGGCCTTAATGTGCCGATCGCCACCATTCTGGGCTGGGCTGCGACTTCGGCCAACGAAACCGCAAGGTCGACGGTGTTCGGCGGCGCCGATCTGATCACCGGCTCATCTGCCACCGACAATCTGCGCGGCTACGACGGCGCCGACACGATCAACGCCGGGGCGGGCAATGACTTTGTCGACGGTGGCGCAGGAAACGACCAGATTTTCGGCGGACCGGGCGACGACGTGATCGTCGACAGCTCGGGAACCAACTATCTGCGCGGCGAGGACGGCAACGACATCATCCAGGGCGGCTCCGGCTTCGACGACGCCAACGGCAACCAAGGCAATGACACCATCAACACCGGCGGCGGCGACGACTATTCCGTGGGCGGCAAGGGTGACGATGTCCTGTTCGGCGACGCCGGCAACGACATCGTCTGGGGCAACCTCGGCAACGACACCTGCGACGGCGGGGATGGCAATGACCAGGTCCGCGGCGGCCAGGGCGACGACAGCCTTTCCGGCGGGACCGGCAACGATTTCATCTCCGGCGACCGGGGCAATGACACCGAGAGCGGCGGGTCGGGCGCGGACATTTTCCACGGCTCCCAGGACGCCGGCGTCGACCGGGTGTTGGATTTCCGCCTCTCGGAGGGCGACCGGGTGCAGCTCGACCCTGGCACCACCTACACGGCCAGCCAGGTCGGCGCCGACACGGTCATCGACATGGGCGGCGGCAACCAGATGATCCTGGTGGGCGTCCAGTTCGCCAGCCTGACGACCGGGTGGATCTTCCTGGGCTAGGTCAGCGGTCGACGCCGTAGCGGTAGACCGCCCGGATCCCGAAATCGCCGAGGCCAGGGTTTTGCTGTCCGGCCAGTTTGGCGTGGCTGAGGTGGATCCACGAGACTTCCACCGAAATGCGGTCGGTCGCCTTCCAGCCTAGTGACCATTCCGGCTCGAACAGCACGCGCGAGCCGAGATCCAGCTTGGTCTGCCAGTCGTTGTAGCGCCTGGCCGCCTCGGCGATGCTGATGTTCGGATCGTAAGGCGATGGCAGGTCGACCTTGCCCGTATGAACCGCCCCACCGATCCCCGGCTCAAAATAGAATCGATCGCCCCCAAACCGGAACCGCCAGGAAAACCCCGCCGCCAGGTAGTCGGTCTCGTTGGCGGTGTTGAGCCCTGCGAGCAGGTGGACACGGGGGTTGAACAACCAGGGAATTTCCACGGGCGCTGTGCGAACGCCGAACACGATCTGCTGTCCACGCTCGGTGTTGCCGAAGGAGATGTGATCGACGATGTCGTGGCCGTAAAGCCCCGCGAAAGCCTCACCCGCCAGCGCCGGGCTCGCGGCCAGGGCCAAGGCCAGGCCAGCGGCGGCTGCAAGGTGGGCGGCTTGCGTCATCTTGGTTCTCCTACCCTCGATGGCTGGGTTCTAGCGTGTCCCGTACATGCGGTCGCCTGCGTCACCCAGTCCCGGGATGATGTAGCCGTGGTCGTTCAGCCGCTCATCTATGGCCGCCGTCCAGATGTGAACCTTGGGATGGTGGCCCTGGAACTTGGAAATCCCCTCCGGCGAGGCCAGCAGACAGGCCATGCGGATGGACTTCGCCCCGGCCTCCATCAGGCGGTCGACCGCGGCGATGGCGGTGTTGGCGGTGGCCAACATCGGATCGACGACGATCACCTCGCGCTCGGCGATGTCGACGGGCGCCTTGAAGTAGTATTCCACGCAGTTGAGTGTGACCGGGTCGCGGTAGAGGCCGATGTGGGCCACCCGGGCGGCGGGGACCAGTTCCAGCATCCCGTCCAGCATCCCGACCCCGGAGCGCAGGATCGGGGCCAGCACCAGCTTCTTGCCGGCCAGCTGCGGCGCCATCATGGTGGTCATCGGGGTTTCGATTTCCACCTTTTCCAGCGGCAGGTCGCGGGTCACCTCGTAGCAGATGAGGCCGCCAATCTCCTTGAGCAGCTGGCGGAAGCTCTTGGTGGAGGTGTCTCTCTTCCGCATGATGGTGAGCTTGTGCTGCACCAGCGGGTGGTCGACGATCGTGACGCCCTTCATTGGCGGCCTTTCCTGATCAAAATACGGTGCCGTCGCTGATGACGGTCAGTGGCGGCCCGCCGTCTGCGGGGCGAAGCTGGCGGGCTATCCGCCGGCCCGCCGCCCAGGTGCCGCCCTCCAGAACGCGTGCCAGTGGGAAATCCTCGGCGCGAACGTCAAGTCGGTCGCGGACCAAGGGGGCGATCCTGTCCAACAGCGCCACGGTCAGGGACCGCCAGCCGACGACCAGGGGCCCTTCCACCGGCTGCGGCCGGGCCGCTTGGGCGGGGTCGCTCAGCGCCAGGACGCCGGTGTCCACGAACAGGCCCCCGTTGCGATATTCGGCCAGGCCGGTCAGTCCGTCGATATCGACGACCTCGATCCCGGCGGTCTCCAGCGGTTCGATGAGCGAATAGGACAGCCACTGCGAAAGCTTGTGGATCGGCACGAGCCCATCCGTCGGATCGTCGCGCCGGATCGCCGGATGACGCCAGCAGTCGCCCAGCGGCACGCCGCCCAGGCTGAGGCGGCTGGGCCAGATCGGGCCCAGCGCCTCGAGGATCACCTCCAGGATGATCGGCGCCTTCAGCTTTCCGTCCACGGCGCCGGCCGCCATGACATCGAATAGGGCGCCCGGCCGGCCCACCGCGGCTCCCAGCGTCCTGAGAAGCGCCGCCCGGCCCTCGAGCCCGACCAGCGGATTGGCGTCCGTCACCTGAAACGCCCGGGCCAGCACCGCGGCGTCGATCTTCGCCAGGCCGTCCGCCCGCAGCGGGTCGGTCGGATCGGCGGACATCGCCCCTGACTCGAACATCCGGAAGGACGCGATTCCCAGGCCTTCCGAACGCCCCAGCACGGCACCCGTCGCCTCGTCCGCATAGCGCCAGGTCGCGCCGGCTCCGGCGTCGAGCAGGACCGAGGTGATCGCCAGATCGAAGGCCGCCCGGGCCTGCGCCCTTGAGTCCGACCAGGGCTTTTCGCGCTCCGCCCAGAGGTCGCGCCCCGCCACCACGAAGTGGCGCCATCGCGCGTGAAACGGAACCTTGAGGTCGGGGTAGGCGTCCCGCACCACCGCGGCCGTCAGATCGGCGGCGGCCTCGAGCTTCGCCAGGTCCACCGACCATTCAGCGACCTCGCCCGCAAGCGCCGCGGCCAGCATCTCGTGCGCCCGTTCCCGCACCGCCCGGGCGGACAGGAGCGAGCGTGCGGCCTTCACCGCCTGTTCCGTTGAGCCCGTCACCTCGGCGACCTCAGAATTCCTTGAGATCGCGACCGACGACCTTCTTCAGGTCGGCCTTGGACGGCGGCTTGTCCGGCGTGAAGTAGCCGGCGGCCTTCTTGGCCTCCATCTCGACATTGGCGTCGTCGGGAACCAGGCCGTCGGGGATCGGCACCCGCTCGCCGATCTCGATGCCGCCCTTCACCAGGGCGTCGTACTTCATATTGGACATGGAGACGAAGCGGTCGATCCGGCGGATGCCCAGCCAGTGGATGATGTCGGGCATCAGCTGCTGGAAACGAGCGTCCTGGACGCCGGCCACGCATTCGGTGCGCTCGAAATAGGTCGCCGCCTGGTCGCCGCCCGGCTGGCGCTTCCTGGCGTTGTAGACCAGAAATTTGGTCACTTCGCCGAGCGCTCGGCCTTCCTTGCGGTTGTAGACGATCAGGCCCGCACCGCCGGCCTGTGCCTGGGCGACGCTCTCCTCGATGCCATGGATCAGATAGGGTCGGCAGGTGCAGATGTCAGAGCCGAAGACGTCGGAGCCGTTGCACTCGTCGTGGACGCGGCAGGTCAGGGTGTAGCGCCTGTCGCCCAGGTGCGAGGGATCGCCGAACATGTAGAGCGTGATACCGCCGATCGGGGGCAGGAAGACTGAGATGTCGGGCCGGGTCACCAGTTCCGGATACATGCCGCCGGTCTGCTCGAAGAGGGTGCGGCGAAGCTGGGTCTCCTCGACCTCGAACCGCTCGGCGATGCCGGGCAGGTACCAGACGGGATCGATTGCGGCCTTGGTGACCGCCACGTCGCCGCCCTCGTGGACGATCTCGCCGTCGACCTTCAGGCGGCCCTTGGCGATCGCCTCGTGGATTTCGGGCAAGCTGATGCGGGCCTTGGTGACGGCGATGGTCGGGCGGATGTCGACGCCCTCGGCCAGTTCCGCCGCGAAGTCCTCCGCCACCCGGTGGCCCCAGGGATCGAGGCTGACGATCTTGCCGGCTTCGCTCCATTGCGGGTGGGGGCCGATGGGCACGACGGGATAGGTGTTGTGCAGTTCCGGGCGGGTCTCGGCGGCCATGGCCCCGGAGGAGATCGCCAGGGCGCGGTAGATGGAATAGGCGCCGCCGTGGGCGCCCACGGCGTTGCGGTCGGATCCGGAATTCGGCGTGGCGATCACCGGACCCCGTTCGCGGGCCGTGGGGGCGTCCCAGCGGATGGGGAAGCGGCTCGCCGACCCGGTCCCCGGGTGCGAAGTCAGGCGGATGTGGGATGTCCTGTTTCCGGACATGGAACTGTATCAACCTCCAGAATCAAAGAAGGCCCTGCCGCCGGTTCGCCGGCGTAGGGCCTTTGAGGGCGAATAGTGCTCCCGGTTATTTAGCTTGGCAAGCCTTACGACTTTACTGCGGCGAGCCCGAGGACTTGAAATCCGGTGCTGATCTTGCACAGCGGGCCTGACGCCGCGTCACTGCTTCCGTAGGCCGGAAAACAGGCCCGAGGCGCCTAATATTGCGGCGCCGGGGCTTGACGCCCCGCGCGGTCCGGTGGCCCGCTGGACAGGAGGCCGACCGCCTCAGCAGGCTCCGCCAGTGCTCCAGGACTCCTTGAAGATAGCCCCACACACGCCGCTGCAGCGTGCCGCCGGCGCGGGTCGTATCGAGGTCCGCCAGGCGGACGGCGCGACACGCCTGGCCAAGCTCTATCAGGACGGCTGCGCGAAGATCCGCCTTCCCACCGATCACGCGGCCCGCAGCCTTGAGGCCGTGATGATCAACACCTCCGGCGGCCTGACCGGCGGCGACCGGATGAGCTGGGCGGTGGATGTGCAGGCCGGCGGGGCGCTCAGCCTGTCCACCCAGGCCTGCGAAAAGATCTACCGCGCCCGCGACGGCGAGGCGCGGGTGGCGGTCGCCCTGCGGGCCGGGGCCGACGCGCGGATCGACTGGCTGCCGCAGGAGACTATCCTGTTCGATGGCGCTGCGCTGTCCCGAACCCTGGAGGCCGATCTGGCGCCAGGCGCCCGGCTGCTGGTCGCCGAGGCAGTGATCCTGGGCCGTACGGCGATGAACGAGACCGTCCGTTCCGGCGCCCTGCGAGACAGCTGGCGAATCCGCCGCGACGGCCGGCTGATCTTCGCCGACGATCTGAAGTTCGGCGGTGAAATCGAACGCCTGACCAACAAGCTGCCGGTGCTTGCCGGCGCCCGGACCTTCGCCTCCCTGCTGCTCGTGGCCGAGGACGCGGAGCGCTTCCTGGCGCCCCTGCGCGCGGTCCTGGGCCCCGGCGGCGGGGCCAGCGCCTTCGACGGCAAGCTCTTTTGCCGCCTGGCCGCGCCGGACGGCATCAGCCTGCGGCGCACCCTGTTACCGGCCTTGAAGGTGCTTCGCGACGGAGAGCCTTGTCCCCGGGTCTGGGGCCTGTGAGGCTGGAGCCATGAACCTTACGCCGCGCGAAAAAGACAAGCTGCTGATCGCCATGGCCGCCGAGGTGGCGCGCAAGCGCCTGGCCCGTGGCGTCAAGCTGAACCATCCGGAAGCCATCGCGCTGATCACCGACTTCGTGGTGGAAGGCGCCCGCGACGGCCGCACCGTCGCCGAGCTTATGGAGGCCGGCGCCCACGTGGTCACCCGCGACCAGGTGATGAGCGGCATCGCCGAGATGATCCACGACGTCCAGGTCGAGGCCACCTTTCCCGACGGCACCAAGCTCGTCACCGTCCACCACCCGATCCGCTGAGGTCCCGCGCATGAAACCGAACCTTCGATCCTTCATTCTCGCCGCCACCCTGGCCGCGACGCCGTCGCTGGCCCTGGCCCACCCGGGCGACCACGAGCACATGGGCGTGGGCGCGATCGCCCACCACATCGCGACCTCGCCTGACCACCTCATGGAGGTGATCATGCTGGGCCTGATGGTCGGCGGCCAGGCATGGCGCACACGCCGCCGGGCCCAGCAGCGGGCGCAACGATGATCCCAGGCCAGGTCATTCCCGCCCCTGGGGACATCGAACTCAACGCCGGCCAGCCGGCCACCACGCTCCGGGTGGCCAATACGGGCGACCGGCCGATCCAGGTGGGCAGCCACTACCACTTCTTCGAGACGAACCCGGCGCTCGACTTCGACCGGGCCCGGGCCCGCGGCCAACGCCTGGACATCGCCGCCGGCACCGCCGTGCGCTTCGAGCCGGGCCAGGCCCGCGAGGTGACCCTGGTGCCGCTGTCCGGCGACCGCACCGTCTACGGCTTCCGCCAGGCCGTCATGGGCAAGCTCTAGGGATGCCCGCCCTCATCACCCGCGCCACCTATGCCGACATGTTCGGCCCTACCGTCGGCGACCGCGTGCGGCTGGCCGACACCGAGCTCATCATCGAGGTGGAGCGCGACCTCACCACCTACGGCGAGGAAGTGAAGTTCGGCGGCGGCAAGGTGATCCGCGACGGCATGGGCCAATCGCAGCGCACGCGCGCCGAGGGCGCCGTGGACACCGTCATCACCAACGCCCTGATCGTCGATTGGTGGGGAATCGTGAAGGCCGACGTAGGCCTGCGCGACGGCCGCATCCACAAGATCGGCAAGGCCGGCAACCCGGACATCCAACCGGGCGTCGACATCGTCATCGGCCCCGGCACCGAGATCATCGCCGGCGAGGGCAAGATCCTCACCGCTGGCGCCATGGACTGCCACATCCACTTCATCTGCCCCCAGCAGATCGAGGACGCGCTGATGAGCGGTGTCACCTGCATGCTGGGTGGCGGCACGGGCCCCGCCAGCGGCACCGCCGCCACCACGGCAACGCCCGGGCCCTGGCATCTGCGGCGAATGATCGAGGCGGCCGAGGCCTTCCCGATGAACATCGGGTTCTCGGGCAAGGGCAATGCAAGCCTGCCCGGCGGCCTGGTCGAACAGGTGGCGGCCGGCGCCTGCGCGCTGAAGCTGCACGAGGACTGGGGCACCACGCCCGCAGCCATCGACTGCTGCCTGTCAGTGGCCGACGACCTGGACGTCCAGGTGATGATCCATACCGACACCCTCAACGAGAGCGGCTTCGTCGAGGACACGGTGGCCGCCCTCAAGGGCCGCACGATCCATGCCTTCCACACCGAAGGCGCGGGCGGCGGGCACGCGCCAGACATCATCAAGGTGGCGGGACTGGCCAACGTGATCCCGTCGTCGACCAATCCGACCCGGCCCTACACCCGCAACACCCTGGCCGAACACCTCGACATGTTGATGGTCTGCCACCACCTGGATCCGTCGATCCCCGAGGACGTGGCCTTCGCCGAGAGTCGCATCCGCAAGGAGACCATCGCGGCCGAGGATATCCTGCACGACATCGGCGCCTTCTCGATCATCTCCTCCGACAGCCAGGCCATGGGCCGGGTGGGCGAGGTGCTGATCCGCACCTGGCAGACCGCCGACAAGATGAAGAAGCAGCGCGGCAGCCTGCCCGGCGACGGGGCGGCGGACAATTTCCGAGTGAAGCGCTACATCGCCAAGTTCACGATCAACCCCGCCATCGCCCACGGGGTCAGCGCCCACATCGGCAGTGTCGAGGAAGGCAAGCGCGCCGACCTTGTGCTGTGGAACCCCGCCTTCTTCGGGGTCAAGCCCGACCTGGTTCTGCTGGGGGGCTCGATCGCTGCTGCGCCCATGGGCGACCCCAACGCCTCGATCCCGACACCCCAGCCGGTGCACTATCGGCCGATGTTCGCGGCTTTCGGGAAATCGGTGACCCGCTCCTCGGTCACCTTCGTTTCGAAACTGGCGGTGGAGAACGACCTGCGCGGCAAGCTCGGCCTCGACAAGGAACTGCTGGCGGTTTCGAACGTGCGCGGCGGGCTTTCCAAGGCC
The DNA here is from genome assembly GCA_947475465.1 of Caulobacteraceae bacterium. GTDB lineage: Bacteria > Pseudomonadota > Alphaproteobacteria > Caulobacterales > Caulobacteraceae > Phenylobacterium. Next base: position 130,827 of record CANJLK010000004.1, read on the forward strand.
TCGATGATCCACAATGACGCCACGCCGGTGATAGAGGTCGATCCGGAGACCTATGAAGTGCGCGCCGACGGCGAACTCCTGACCTGCGAGCCCGCCGAGGTGCTGCCCATGGCCCAGCGCTACTTCCTGTTCTGATGACGACGATCCCGATCTCTGATGTCCTGCCCGCCAAGGCCTGGAGCGGCGTCGCCGTCGACAAGGTCGTGCTGGACTATGACGGCCGACACCGGCGGCGGATCGTGCTCACCGCCGAGTCCGGCGCCCAGTACCTGCTGGACCTGGCCGGCGCGACCCACCTGCGCGACGGCGACGGGCTGGTGCTGGCCGGCGGCGGCATCCTGCTGGTGGTCGCCAAGCCGGAACCGCTGCTGGAAGTTCGCGCCGCCTCGCCGGCCGCCCTGCTGCGGCTCGCCTGGCACATCGGCAACCGCCACCTGGCCGCGGCCATCCAGGCCGACCGCATCCTGATCCGCCGCGACCACGTCATCGCCCACATGCTGGAGCACCAGGGCGCGCGGGTTCGCGAAGTCGAAGAGGCCTTCGATCCGGAGGGCGGCGCCTACCACGGCCACGACCATGGGCCGGAAGACCACCACCATGAGCACTGAGCTTCCAATTCTTGCTCGTCATCCCCGGGCTTGTCCCGGGGATCCAGAGACGCTGACCGTTCAAGCAAGCCTCCAACATCGGCGCTTCTGGAGGGCCGGTACAAGCCCGGCCATGACGACCGACGGGGGATAGGCGCATGACCACACAGGCCCACTTCCTCCGGCTCCTCACCTGGCTGTCTCCGGCCTTCCCGGTGGGAAGTTTCGGCTTCTCGCACGGTCTTGAGACGGCGATCCGCGAGGGTCAGGTCACGGACGCCGAGCGGCTCTCGGCCTGGATCAGCGGCCTGATCGAGCACGGCGGCGCCTGGAGCGATGCGGTGCTTTTCAAGGCCGCGTGGGCCGCGGCGGACGATAAGGCGGCGCTCGCCGAACTGGCCGCGCTGGCCGACGCCCTGGCGCCCTCGCTGGAGCGCCGCCGTGAGACCCTCGGCCAGGGGGAGGCCTTCCTGATCGCCGCCCGGGCCTGGGGTCACGCGCCGCTGAAGGGCGCTGTCGCCTACCCCGTGGCCGTGGGCGCCGTCTGTGGCGCGGCCGGTCTGCCCCTCGAAACCGCGCTGACCGCCTGGGTGCACGCCTTCGCCGCGAACCTGGTGAGCGTCGCCGTACGCGCCATCCCCATCGGCCAGACGGACGGCGTGGCGACGATCGCCGAGCTGGAGCCGGTGATCCTGGCCACCGCCGCCCGCGCCGTTCACTCGACCCTGGACGATCTGGGCCAATCGGCCATCCTGTCCGATATCGCCGCCATGCGGCACGAGACCCTGGGCGTAAGGCTTTTCATCTCATGAGCAAGAACGGCCCCCTTCGCGTCGGCATCGGCGGCCCGGTGGGCTCGGGCAAGACGACGCTTGTCGAAAAGCTGTGCAAGCAGATGCGCGACCGCTGGAGCGTCGCGGTGGTCACCAACGACATCTACACCCAGGAAGACGCCCTGATCCTCAACCGGCTCCAGGCGTTGTCCGAGGACCGGATCCTGGGCGTCGAGACCGGCGGCTGCCCGCACACCGCCATCCGCGAGGATGCTTCGCTCAACCTGGCCGCCATCGCCGAGATGAACCGCCGCCACCCCGACCTCGACGTGATCTTCATCGAAAGCGGCGGCGACAACCTGGCGGCCACCTTCTCTCCCGACCTCGCCGACCTGACGATCTATGTGATCAGCGTCTGCCAGGGCGAGAAGATCCCCCGCAAGGGCGGGCCGGCGATCACCCGCTCGGACCTGCTGGTGATCAACAAGACCGACCTCGCCCCGCACGTCGGCGCCGACCTTGCGGTGATGCGCGGCGACACCGCCAAGGCCCGGGGCGAGCGGCCCTATGTCTTCACCGACCTGACACGGTTGGTAGGCGTGAGCGAGGTGGCCGCCTTCATCGCCCAGGCCGGCGGCCTGCCGAAGCCCCTGAGCGAAGTAGCTTAGTCCGCGCCCGCCGGCCTATGCTGGCGGCCATGAGACAGCCCCTGCCCGCCACCGGCTCCAGCTGGAGCGACCTTAAGGCCCGGATGCTGGGCTATGCGGCCGGCGACGTGCGCTGGCGCGACGGCAAGACCGCAGTCTATGTCTTCAACGCCGGCCCCGAAGTGGAGATGGTGCAGAAGGACGCCTACGCCCTCTTCATGTCGGAGAACGGCCTGGGCCCGGCCGCCTTCCCCAGTCTGAAGCGGATGGAGGACGAGGTCGTGGGCTTCGGCCTGGACCTGATACATGGCCCGCCGGGCGCCGCCGGGAACATCACCGCGGGCGGCACGGATTCCATCACCATGGCGATCAAGGCGGCGCGCGACTACGCCCGCAAGGCCAGGGGCGTACTAGGTCCGCTTAACATCGTCGTTCCGCGCTCGGCTCACCCGGCCTTCGACAAGGCCTGCGCCCTCATGGAGATCGAGGTCCGTCGCACGCCCCTTGTCGACTACCTGGCGGACGCCGCGGCGATGGCCGCCGCCGCGGACGGCTCAACTGTCATGATCGTCGGCTCGGCCCCGAACTTTCCTTACGGCCTCATGGACCCGATCGCCGCGCTGTCGGAGCTGGCGGTAGCGCGCGACCTCTGGCTTCACGTGGACGCCTGCGTCGGCGGCTATCTGGCGCCGTTCGTGCGGATGAACGGCGAGGCCATCGCCCCCTTCGACTTCGCGTTGCCCGGCGTGCGCTCGATGTCCGCCGACCTGCACAAGTATGGCTACTGCGCCAAGGGCGCCTCAACCGTCTTCTTCCGCTCCGCTGAACTTCAGGCCTTCATGGGCTTCGATTTCAAGGACTGGCCGGGCGGTCGGATGGTCACCCCAACGCTGGCCGGCACGCGGCCGGGCGGGGCGATCTCGGCGGCCTGGGCGGTGATGAATTTCCTGGGCGTGGCGGGTTATCGCGAAAAACAGGCTCTGGTGACCGAGGCGCGCGGGAGGATCGCCGAGGGGGTCGAGGCCCTGGGATTCACGGTCCTGGGACAGCCCCAACTGGGCCTCCTGGCCTTCACACGAACCGACGTCGACTGCCTCGCTGTCTGGGCCAAGCTGCGCGAGCGCGGCTGGTTCACCGGCGTGACCACCGAGCCCAAGAGCCTGCACCTGATGCTTTCGCCGGTCCACGCGGCGGTCGCCGGGGAGTATCTGGCCGACCTCGCCTGGGCGATCGAGGCGGCCAAGGGCGCGGCGCCGGCCGATGCGCGCTACGCCTGAGGCCAAGGGCGCCTTTTTCTCGTAGGATTTAGAGGGATATTCTCCCGCGTTCCGCACGGAGTTCGAACCATGATCGGCCACCGCATAAGACTGGAAGCGTTCGCCGTAGCGGCCGCGCTCTTGGTCCCTGGCGCCGTACACGCCCAGAACGCCCCGGGCGCCGCCCTGCCGGCCTACCAAGGCCCCGCGACCGCCGGTGGGGCCAGTCCCGTTGCGGAACCTTCCGCCCTGCCTCCCTCGAAGGCCGAGCTTTTCGCCGCGGCGCGCGCGCAGAAGCAGTCCGGCGTCGCCAAGACGGCGGTGGACCGCCGCTTCGCCTCCGACGACGTGACGGGCGCCCTAGGCTTCCTCTGCGGCCTGGGGCCTGGCCCCAGTGACAAGGGTGGGGCGGCGGCCTACGGCTACGACCCGCAGGGCCGTTTCCTTGGCGCCAAGTTCAGCGTGGCGTTCTAGGAGGGCCATCAATCGACGGACCGGGTAGGCGAGTTGCGCCAGGCCGCAGCCGAGAACGCCGCCCAGCGCCTTGACCATGGCGTCGGGGAGCGTCGCGTGGCGGCCCGGGGCCAGGGCCTGCGCGGCCTCAAGCCCCAGGGCCAGGCCCACAACGATGGCTGTGGCCGCCAGCCAACGGCGCCCGGCCGCCCGGCTCACCACAGCGCCCAGGACCGCATAGGCCACGAACCGCTCCTGATTCGCCCCGGCCAGGTGCGGCCGAAGCCCGATGGGGCACAAGGTGGAATAGGTCACGCCGATCAGTCCCAGCACAGCCAGGGCGACAATAGCCGGCGAAGGCCGCGACAGACGGCGGTTGGGCCCGTTGTGGGCCATGGCGGTCGCCATGGGGTGGTTCTACCCGCGTGAACGAGCGCCAATCCGCGCTGCTTTGAGCCATTCTAGGCGGCCAGCCTTAAGAGCGGGTTGCGCGGGCGCGTCAGCCCGCCAGTGTCCCCACGACGCGCAGGCGGCTGATGCCGCCGTCCGGGTAGATGTTGAGGCGGATGAACTTCACCGGCCCCAGCGCCTGCAGTTCGGCCTGGAACACCACCACATTATCGGCGCTGAGCTTCACCTCCGGCAGCAGCAC
>CANJLK010000005.1 GCA_947475465.1 Caulobacteraceae bacterium
GGGGGGTGGGGGGGGGGGGCGCGCCGCGCCGGGCGGGGGGGGGGCAAGTCGGGGCGGGCGTCCCCCCTCAGTCACGTCTCGCGGACGCTCGCCGCGCCAGCTCCCCCAGGGGGGGAGCATCTCGCAAAGTCGTGGTTCGGAAGGGGCGGGAGAACTACCTGTGCCTGCTGAATTTCCAGGAGCAGGTGAACGCGGCGAACCTGGGCGGGGCCGATCTGGTGGGGATGGCGCTGGCGGCGCGGTGGGCGCGCGCGACGCGCGACGGGGACATGACCGGCGGGGATTTCCCGGCCTGGCTGCCGACGCTGTTCGGGGTGGGGCCGGCGGCGCAGGCGAGCCCTGCGAACCTGGTGGACCGGCGGGGCGAGTGCATCCACGCGGGCTGCGCACACTATCGGACCTGTTTCGTGGAAAAGGCGATCCGGGGCTCGCGGCGGGCCGACATCGTCATCGCCAACCACGCCCTGGTGCTGACCCAGGCGGCGTTCGACGGGGCGCGGAAGGCCAGGGGGTCGAAGGCCGACGGGGAGACGACGCAGCTGAAGCGGATCGTCTTCGACGAGGGCCACCACCTGTTCGACGCGGCGGATTCGGCGTTCGCGGCGCAGCTGTCGGGGGCGGAGGCGGCGGAGCTTCGGCGCTGGATCCGGGGGCCGGAGGGGCGCGGGCGGCGCGGGCGGGGCTTGGAGGCCCGGCTGATGGAGGTGCTGGGCGACCACGACGAGGCCAAGGAGGCGCTGGTCGCCGCCACCCACGCCGCGACGGCCCTGCCGGGCGAGGGGTGGTCCGGGCGGATCGCGCCGCCGAACGGGGAGGTCAATCCGCAAGGGCCGGTGGAGCATTTCCTGGTGGCGCTGATGGAGCAGCTGCGGGCCCGGGCAGCGCCCAGCGAGGTCGGGATGGAGTGCGCGGCCAGGCCGGCGCTGGAGCTGGTGCGGACGACGGCGCGCTCGGCGGCCGAGGCGATCGCGCGGATCGAGGCGCCGCTGGTGGCGCTCGCCAAGCAGCTGGAGCAGGTGCTGGACGACGAGGCCGCCGACCTGGTGACGGCCGACCGGGCGCGTATTGAAGGGGCTTTGAGGGGGCTCGATAGGCGGGCGCGGATGACCCTGCCGGCCTGGCGCTCGATGCTGCGGGCCATCGACGAGGACGCCGAGGACGACCCGGACTTCGTGGACTGGTTCGACGCCACGTTCCTGTACGGGCGGGTGGTGGACGCGGCGTGCCGGCGCCACTGGGTGGACCCGACGGAGCCCCTGACCAACGCGGTGATCGCGCCCGCGCACGGGGTGCTGGTGACCTCGGCGACGCTGGCCGACCCGACCCTGGACGACCCCTTCGCGCTGGCCGAGATGCGGACGGGGGCGGCCCGGCTGCCGGACCGTCCGAAGACCCTGAAGCTTGCCTCGCCCTTCGACTATGCGACCCAGGCCAAGTGCTTCGTGGTGACCGATGTGCAGCGCGACGACGCGCGCCAGGTGGCGGCGGCCATGCGCGAGCTGTTCCTGGCGGCGGGGGGCGGGGGGCTTGGCCTGTTCACCGCGATCCGGCGGCTGCGGGCGGTGCACGAGAAGATCGCCGCGCCCCTGGCCGACAAGGGCATCGCGCTCTACGCCCAGCATGTGGACGGGCTGGAGGTGGGCGCGCTGGTGGACATCTTCCGGGCCGAGGAGGACGCCTGCCTGCTGGGCACCGATGCGGTGCGCGACGGGGTGGACGTGCCGGGGCGGTCCTTGCGCCTGCTCTGCTTCGACCGGGTGCCGTGGCCCAGGCCAGACATCCTGCACAAGGCCCGCCGCGTGCGGTTCGGCGGCAAGGGCTATGACGACGCCGTCGCCCGGGGCCGGATCGCCCAGGCCTTCGGCCGCCTGATCCGGCGGGCCGACGACAAGGGGGTGTTCGTGATGCTGGACGCCAGCTCGCCGACCCGGCTGTTCAGTGGCCTGCCAGAGGGGGTGGAGCTGCAGCGGGTGAGCCTGGTGGAGGCCATCGAAGGGGTGACGGCGTTTCTGGGGGCGGCTGCGGCCGATTAGATCCTCCCCCTGAGGGGGAGGTGTCACTTGGAGCGTAGCGACAAGGGACGGAGGGGGCTCTGTGGGGGGCCCTCCGATCCCCCCTCCGTCACGGCATCGCAAGCGCTCGCCGCGCCACCTCCCCCTGAGGGGGAGGATCTGGAGCTCAGGCGGCGGCCTGTTCGAAGAGGTCGGCGGGGTAGGGCGAGGCGTAGGGGGTGACGCCAAGCGTCTTGCGGACGGCGTCGACGGGCTTGTCCCACAGCGTCTCCCAGCGGGTCCCGATCAGCGGCGGGGTGCGGCGGCCGTGGGTCCAGGCGGTGAGGATGGTCTGCAGCATCAGGGGGCCGCCGGCCGGCTGTTCGAAGGCCAGGCGGGTCAGGACCATGCCCAGGTACTTGGCCGCATAGTGGTGGCCGAACTGGCCAAGCTGGAAGGCGTAAAGAGCGACCTCGTGCAGGGTGGTGGCCTCGTAGCCGGCGGTCAGCGCCCACAGGCCGCGGGTCTGGGCGATGCGGGCGGCGACATAGTCGAGCGGCGCGGGCAGGTCGGCGTGGCGGCCGACCTCCAGGTCGGGATGCTGGGCCCAGAAGGCGGCGCCCAGCGAACCCGGCGGGCAGCGTGCCAGGGCCGGCGCGCTGAACGGGCGCGGCAGGCCGGACCTGGCGGCGGCGGCGAGTCCCGGCCAGGCGCCGGCGGCCTTGGCGCGGCGGCGGATGACGTCGGGGGCGATCAGGCCGGAGAGGGCGGCGGTGCGGGCGGTGACGCCCGCCGCGCCCAGGCCGTTGGTCTCGGCGATCAGGCTCCAGAGCGCGGTCCAGAAAGCGGCGGGGATGGCGGCGGGCCTGAGGCCGGCGACCGCGCGGACGGGAGGCCCGCCCACCGGCTCGCCCAGCCAGCCCTCGGCCGCGGCGTCGTAGATGGCCGCCAAATCCTCCGGCTGGGCCACCGCCACGTGCAGCCAGAGCGCGGCCAGGGCCTTGAGCTGTTGCGGGCCGTTCCTGGCCTTCAGCCGGGCGGCCAGATCGCGCGCGGCCTCGGCGTCCTCGGGTCCGGACTGGGCCAGGGCCTCGAAGCCCGCGCGGTCGTCGGTGGCGCTCATGCCCACCTCCGTACCGCTATCGGCATAAGATTCTCCTAAAGCTCCGCAACCTGCGCGCGCGGCGGGTCGGTTTGCGGTCGGGCGCGGCCCAAGCTAGTGAGCGTCGCATGAAGAGCTTGAGCGTGGTCGGCGTCGGGCAGTTCGGGAGCCTCGCCGCCCGGACGCTGAAGGCGCATTTCGAGGTTCTGGTCACCGACAGCGCGCCCGGCGCGCGGGCGGCGGCGCAGGCGATGGGCGTCGCCTTCGGGACGCTGGAGGAGGCCGCGGCCTGCGAGGTGGTGATCGTGGCCGTGCCAGTGCCGGCCATGCGCGGCGTGTTCGCCAGCCTCGCGCCGCACCTGAAGCCCGGGACCCTGGTGATCGACGTGGGCTCGGTGAAGATGCTGCCGGTGCAGTGGATGACCGAGCTGTTGCCCGCCCACGTGGACCTGGTGGCCACCCACCCGCTGTTCGGGCCGCAGAGCGCCAGGGACGGGCTGGCCGGCCTGCGGTTCGTGGTCTGCCCGGTGCGCGGCGAGCGGCATGAGAAGGTGGCGGCCTTCGGGCGCTCGCTCGGCCTGACGGTGACGGTGACGACGCCGGAGGAGCACGATCGGGAGATGGCCTATGTCCAGGCCCTGACCCACCTGATCGGCCGCTCGCTGGTCAATCTGAAGATCCCCGACGAACAGCTGAAGACGGCGTCCTACCAGCACCTTCTGGAGCTCTGCGCCCTGATCGGGGCGGACACCTTTGAGCTATTCACCGCCATCCAGACCCAGAATCCCTTCGCCGCCGAGGTGGTGGCCGCCTTCGTCGGCGAGGCGCAGAGCCTGTTGGACCAGGTGGGGGGGAAGACGGGCGGCTGACGGCGCCTATCCCCCGATCGTCATTCTCGGGCTTGTCCCGAGAACCTATGAACACCTGAACGCGGAAATCTTTGTCCGGAATTCACCCAGCGCTATGGGGTCAGAAGGCTAGTCTGGTTCGAGCGTCACAACGCCATCGCGGACGCAATCCAGCGCGAGACGTCGCTCAAGCGATATTTGCGGCAGTGGAAGATAAATCTGATCGAGCAGGACAATCCCAACTGGGATGACCTGTTCCCTGCGCTCGTGCGGGAAGCAGGGCCGCTGTCGCACTTGTAAGACCCAGAGGTCCCGCTCTGACCCTGTCGTCTTCTCGACCCCGGGGATGACGATCAAGGAGGAGGCTTCTCAGCCCCGCATGAAGTCGGCCAGGGCGTCGACGACGGCGCGGTTGTGGGCTTCGAGGCCGACGGTGATGCGGATGTGGTCGGGCAGGCCGTAGTTGCCGACGCCGCGCACCAACATGCCGCGGGTGGCGAGATAGGCCTCGGCCTCTACCGCGGTCTTGCCCGGCGTCTTGGGGAACCCGACCAGCACGAAATTGGCCGCCGACTGGCCGACGACGTCCAAACCGAGACCGCCGATCTGCTGGGTGAGCCAGGGCCGCCAGGTCTCCATCAGCTCCAGCGAGGCGCGCTGGAATTCGGCGTCGCCAAGGGCCGCGACGGCGGCGCGCTGGGCGGCGATGGATGTGTTGAACGGCAGGCGGATGCGGTCGACCGCCTGGGCGATCTCGGCCGGCGCATAGCCCCAGCCGATCCTGAGCGCGGCCAGGCCGTGCAGCTTTGAGAAGGTGTGGGTGACCACCACGTTCGATGAGCCGCGCGCCAGGTCGACGCCGTCGTCGAAGGCCGGGTCGGCGCAGAACTCGCCGTAGGCGCCGTCGAGCACCAGCACCACGCTGGGCGGCAACAGCTCATGCAGACGCCGGACCTCGGAGAAGGGGATCCAGGTGCCGGTGGGGTTGCCGGGGTTGGCCAGGAAGATCAGCCGCGTGCGCTCATCGACGCACTTCAGGAGCTCGTCCACGTCGATGCGGTAGTTGGGCTCGTGTGCGTAGCGGACCTCGGCCTGGCAGGCCCGCGCGCCGATGGCGAAGGCGGCGAATCCGTATTCGCCCTGCACCATGTTGTCGCCCGGCTCCAGATAGGTCTGGTTCAGGAGGGCAAAGACCTCGTCGGAGCCGCAGCCGAAGATCAGCCGTTCGGGCTCGACCCGGTAGCGCTCGGCGATCGCCGTGCGGATGATGGTCGCGCGGGGGTCCGGATAGACATGCAAGGAGCGCTCGGCGCTCTCATAGGCCTCGTAGGCCTTGGGGCTGGAGCCCAGGATGTTCTCGTTGGCCGACAGCTTGATCGGCTCGGCGAAGCCTTCCGCCTTGGCCTTGCCCGGCACATAGGCGTGGATGTCCATGATCCCGGCCTTGGGCAAGGGGCGCGAGGCTTGTGAGCGTTCGTCGGGCGGCGCGGTCTCAGACATGGCGCCGGCTCTTACACGTCCAGGGGCAGGGACGCAGCCCCGATGACGCCGGAGAGCTTGCCGGGTGCGCGGGCCAGGCGCGGGTCGTGGGCCTGATAGAAGCCGGCCAGGGCGAAGAGCTTCAGGCCGCCGGCCTCGGCCAGCAGCTCGGCGGCGACCTCGTCGCGGCTGAGGGATTCGCAGATGGCGTGGGCGGCCTGCGGTGCGTCGGTGACCCAGAAGGTCTGGTCGGCGCCGGTGGGCTCGACCTCGATGTCGGCGACGGCGAGCGCCATCATCGGCCCCCAGGCGGCCAGGCAGGGCAGGGCGGCGAACACCTTCAGCGACGGCTCGGCCAGGAGCCGGCCCCACCAGGCGCTTTGCGGGTCGAGCGCGCAGACGGCGACGCCGCCCGGTGTTCGGGCCTGCGCGAGCGCGTCCTCGGGGCGCGGCGCCTGGGCCAGGCGGGCCGAAGCGCCGAAGCGGGCGCGGGCCAGCTCGACGGCGCGGGCGGCGTCGCGGCCACCCCAGACGGTGACGTGATAGGGGCCCTGGATGGCCAGGCTGGCGCCGATCAGCTCGCGCCAGATGCGGACGATGAGGGTGGGCGTCGCGCCCTGGCGCGGCATGGCCAGCAGGCGGCGCAGGAGGGCGGCCTCGCGCGCCGGGCGCAGGCCGAAGCGGCCGGCGTCGCCGGCGGCGGCCTTGGCCGCGGCGACGGCGTGGGCCAGCGCCGTGCGCTCGTCGATCAGGGGCAGGAGCTGGGCGTCGATCGCGTCGATCCGCGCGCGGATCTCCTCCAGCGACAGCGCCGCGGGCGTGGTCTTCCCCTGCGCCATGATCCCTCCCCAACCGAAGGCTCGCGAACTAGGTCATCAAGGCCCGTGGCGCAATAGGGGGGCAGGCTCCCGGGCGCGGCGGCGGACTGCTATGAGTGGCCCGCGCACGGCGCGAGACGCAGCCCAGGAGCCCAGGGACATGGTGACCAACAGCGCGGCGGCCGGGACCGAAAGCCCATCCCAGCTGATCGACGGTCGGATCCGCGAGCTGGGCGATTGGCGCGGCGAGACCCTGGCCCGGGTCCGCGCATTGATCCACGAGGCCGATCCGGCGGTGGTGGAGGAATGGAAGTGGCGCGGCGTGCCGGTGTGGTCGCACGACGGCATCATCTGCACCGGCGAGACCTACAAGGCCGTGGTCAAGCTGACCTTCGCCAAGGGCGCGTCGCTGGCCGACCCCAAGGGACTGTTCAATTCCAGCCTGGAGGGGAACACCCGCCGGGCCATCGATATCCGCGAGGGCGAAGCCCTGGACCCCGACGCCTTCAAGGCGCTGATCGGCTCGGCGATCGCCCTGAACGGCGCCAAGCGGCGGTAGGCGGGGTCAGGCGGCCGGCGCGAGGTCGAAGCCGTCTTCGAAGACTTCCAGCCCCGAGGGCTTCGGCAGCGAATGGTCGCCTTGCAGGCGGGCCAGGAGATAGGCCACGGCGACAACCATGTCGGCGGCGTCATAGGGTTTGGGCAGCGAGCCGATGGCCACCGTCTGGGCGGATCTCGCCCGGCTGACCTGGCCGCTGATCAGCAGGACCGGGATACCCAGCGTCTTCAGATGCTGGGCCAATTCGATGCCGTCGTCGTGGCCAGCCAGGCGGATGTTCACCAGAGCAAGATCCGGTTTGGATTCCTTGGCGACCGCCACCGCCTCAACCTTGCGGTCCGTGAGGTCGAGCACGTTGTAACCGGCGTCCGCCAGTTCATCGCGCAGCAATATCGCCACGAGGACTTCGTCCTCGACGATCATCAGGGTCTTGCGGGCCTGGTCGGCCGGCGGCGCGGACATGATCATTCCTTTGCTGAATAGCCGACGAGCGCGCTGGATGGCGCAGGAGGCGCTATTTGCGGCGTGGCTGCGGTCTCGTCCTTGTCTTTAACGAGGGCGATCTGGGTATGCCGGATGGAGACGGCGGTCCCCGGGCTTTGCGGAGCGATCTCCACCGAGGCGTTCAGCTGGTTGGCCAGGGCGCGGACGATGCTTGTGCCCAGACCCGTCCGATCTGAGGCCGCTGGCTGCATGCCGACGCCATTGTCGCGGACGCACAGAACCCAGTTAGGACCCTGAAATCCATATTCGACCGCGATCTTCCCCCGCCGGCCATCCGGAAAGGCGTACTTCAGTGCGTTGATCACCAGTTCGGTAACAATCAGGCCCAGGCTCATGGACACCCTGGCGTCGACCGATCCATCGTCACCTTCCACCGCAAGCGAGATCTGGTCCGTCTCGCCGATCAGGGAGACCGAGATGCTGTCGCAAAGGCTGGTGAAATAGGCGTGCGCCTCCACCTTGCCGCCTTCGGAGGTCGACAGGAGGCGTTCAAGCGCCGCCACGGACATCACCCGGTTGTGGGCGGCCTTGAGATTGTCGCGCGTCTCGTCGGACTGGGTCTTTCGGGCGTTCTGCAGCAGCACGCTGGCGATGATCTGCAGGCTGTTGGCCACACGGTGACGGACCTCCTGCAGAAGGACCATATTCTGCTGCAGCGCCTCGTCCTTCGCCCGCTCGCTGGCCCGGGCGTCCGTGACGTCGCTGACGGCCATCAGAATGCGGACGTTGGCCAGGTCGAGGTAGGCCAGGCGCTCTGCGTGGATAACCAGGCGGCGAACCTCGCGTCCCGCCGGCTGCAGGTCTATCTCAAAGGCTTCGGTCTTGGCCGGCCCGGTCAGGGTCGAGGCGAGCAGGGCGTGGAGTTCCGGCGCGCGCCACTCGCCCGCCCCGAGGTTCGCTAGAGGGTGACCGACCGCCGCATCCACGGCCATGCCGAACGCCTCTGAAAACGAGGTGCTGGCGGCGATGACGTTGAGGGCGCCGTCGAGGAGCAGCAAGGGGCCTGGCGATGCCGCGACCACGGCAAGGGTCAGGCTTAGGGCGGCTTGTTCCGAAGGCGATGATTGGGCAGCCACGGCTGGCCCTTCAGAAGACCGGAGGCATGCGAAACGCAAGCCATACCCAGATAGGCAATATGACGATGCGCGATGAGGAACACGACGCTATCCTATGTAACACATCAACCCGGCCAAGGTTGCCAGAAACACGAGTGTCCCGGTGGTCAAAGGTGAGATATCAGATCATCGGCGAATGGAATCTAGGCGCCATTCCCGATCACGTTGAATCAACGTGATCGGATGAGAAGGGCCACCGAGCCCGACGCGTCAGCTTCTAGTGAGAACGCCCGCCGGCGCTCAGGTGATCGAGGTAGCTCGACAACTGGCCGACCCATTGGCGCGATACGGCTGTGTCCGAAGCGTCGGCTGCCCGCTCAAGGCCGGCGCCGATGTCGGTGATCATCTGAAAACCGAATCCGCCCCCGGAGCCGCGCAGGTTATGCCCAAGGATGGTCACCACCTGGAAGTCGCCACAGTCGAGGGCGGCGAGCATGGCGACCACGTTCGCGCGGCAGTTTTCCAGATAGGCCGGCGTTTGCTCGGCCAAGCGCTGAGCCGACCGGGAAAGCCCCGAGCCGGCGGTTGGACCCGGCGTCTTGTGGGCGGAATGCTCCTTGATAGCGTGCAAGAGAACATCCTGCTTGATGGGCTTGGTCAGGTAGGCTGTGCAGCCCGCCGCAAGGCAGGTTTCGCGGTCGCCTTTCAGGGCCGACGCGGTCAGCGCGATGATCGGGGTGGGCGTACGCCCGTTGGCTCTTTCCCAGGCCCGGATGGTCCGCGTCGCCGTCAGGCCATCCATGGCGGGCATCTGGCGGTCCATCAGCACCAGGTCGTAACGCCCCGCCTGGAACATCTCGCAGGCCAGGATGCCGGTTTCAGCCACGTCGACGACGTAGGGCGTGTCTTCGAGATAGGCGAGCGCAATGGTGCAGTTGTCCGGCGAATCCTCGGCCATGAGGATCCGCAAGGCCGGGAGCGCCGCCTGCGGGCCGGCGCCAATGGCGGCCGCGACCGGCCGAAAGGCGACCGTGGCGATTTCGAAGGGCACGGCGAAGGCGAACAGGCTTCCTTTGCCGACCTGGCTCTCCACCCAGATGCGCCCGCCCATCAGTTCCACGAGGCGCCGCGATATGGTCAAGCCGAGGCCTGAGCCGCCAAACCGCCGGGTGGTCGAGGAATCGGCCTGGGTGAAGCGTTCGAAGATGCGGTCCAGCTTGTCGCGCGCGATCCCAATGCCGGTGTCGGTGACGGTGAACCGCAGGGCGGTCGGCACGGCGTTGTCGGCGTCAGGCTCCACGCACAGCGAGACCCTGCCGGCCTGGGTGAACTTGATGGCGTTGCCCAGGAGGTTGAGCAGGACCTGGCGCAGGCGGGTGGGATCGCCCACGAGGTCGTTGCCGACGCCGGGCATGATCTCGCACACCAGGGTCAGACCCTTCTCCTGCGCCCGGGGCGCGACCATCTCCATCACCTTTTCCAGGTGGTCGCCCAGGGAGAAGCCTGTCTGCTCCAGGTCGAGTTGCGAGGACTCCACCTTGGAGAGGTCGAGGATGTCGTTGATCAGGTTGAGCAGGTTGTCGCCCGAGCGGCGGAAGATCTGCACGTACTTGTCCTGCTCAGTCGTCAGGGCGGTCTTGGCCAGCAGATCGGCGATGCCCATGATCGCGTTCATCGGCGTGCGGATTTCGTGGCTCATACTGGCCAGGAAGTCGGATTTGGTGCGGCTGGCGCTCTCGGCCGCGGCCTTGGCCTGCTGCAACTCGACCTGCACGCGCTTGGCTTCGGTGACGTCGCGAGCAGCGGCGAACACCCCCTTCAGGGTGCGGCTGCGGTCGTAGAAGGTGGTGGCGTTGTAGGAGACCACGGTCTGCTTGCCGTCGCGGGCGCGAGCAGTGAGCTCGTAGTCGGTGACCGACTTCTCGACGAGCACCCGCTTGATCCCGGCCTCCGCGCGGGCGGGATCGGTGAAGCAGTCCTTGAACGGCGCCCCGATCAGTTCATCGCGGGTGCAGCCGGTGAGCGCTTCCATCTGTTTGTTGACGTCAGTGATGATGCCCGCAGGGTCGGTGGTCATCAGGGCGTCGATGTTCGATTCGATCAGTGAGCGTGTGTAGAATTGCTGGTCGCGCAACCTTTGGTCGGACGCCTTCTGCTCTTCCTCGACCAGCTTGCGCGCGGTGTTGTCGGTGCCGATCAAGAGGTATCCGATGATCGCGCCAGCGGCGTCCCGTAGCGCTGTGACGGACACCACGGCGGGGAACCGGGTGCCGTCCTTGCGGATGTAGGTCAGCTCATAGATGTCCTCGATGCCCCGTGAGGCCTTGAACACCAGGGCTTCGAAGCCCGGCGTGATCGACGTGCCAAGCTCGATGCTAAGCTCCTCGCCCGGGCGATGAGTTCCTGCGGGTCGGAGATGTCGGCCGGCGTGATGGTGTTCATCACCTCGGACGCCGTGAACCCCAGCATGCGCTCGGCGCCGACGTTGAAGATCTGGATCACCCCCTTGGCGTCGGTGGCGATGGAGGAGAAGTTGGCGCTGTTGAAGATCGCGTTCTGCAAGGCCCCGGCCTGGAGCAGGGCCTCCTCCGCCGCCTTGCGGGCGGTGTTGTCGGTGCCGATGAGGAGGTAGCCGATGATGGCGCCGGGGGCGTCCCGCAGCGCAGTCACTGACACCACGGCGGGGAACCGGGTGCCGTCCTTGCGGATGTAGGTCAGCTCATAGATGTCTTCGATGCCGCGCGAAGCCTTGAACACCAGGGCCTCGAAGCCGGGCGTGATCGGGGTTCCGAGCTCGATGCTCAGTTCCTCGGCGCGCGCGATCACCTCCAGGGGGTCGGAGATGTCGGCCGGCGTGATCTTGTTCATCACCTCGGCGGCGGTGTAGCCCAGCATGCGCTCGGCGCCGACGTTGAAGATCTGGATGACCCCCTTGGCGTCAGTGGCGATGGAGGAGAAGTTGGCGCTGTTGAAGATCGCGCTCTGCAGGGCTCCGATCTTGACGATCGATTCTTCTGACTGGGGCCCGCCCGCGACGCCAGGAATGTCGGCCGTAGGGCGCGCCAGGCCCGTCTCGGCGTCGGAATTGGTGATCGGATGTCCTGACTGTGGGTCGCGAAACGCGGGCGCGCTGTGGGTGTAGGGCGTCAGTTGAGAAGTCGTTCCATGGACTTGCTCAGCTGGTCCGCGGAGTAGGGCTTCTGGATGAACTGGCCGCCGGGGACAAACCGGTCCGTGATGTTCGAGGTCAGGGGGGTTCCGGAGGTGTAGAGCACGCGCAGGTTCGGCCGCAGCGCGACGGCTTGGTTCGCCACCTCGTAACCGCCCACGGCCAGTTCATTCAGGCGCATGTCCACGAACAGCGCATCTATGGCGGGCGACGCCGACAGGTGCTTGAGCGCCTCGCCCAGGTCGCAGGCGGCTAACGTGCTGTGGCCGAGATCCTGCACCGCCCATTCGGCGGCTTGGCGAATGAAGAACTCATCTTCAACAATAAGAATCAAGGCCATCAGGTTGGATCTCGAAATTGGATGATCATCGAGGCATCGAATTCTGAATTCCAAATGTAGTAATGGGGACGAAGGGCCGATTATGTAATTTCGGTTTTTTAATTGTCCGGATCCATTTTTTTAGAATCTGGCGTACCCCATCGGACCACCCATTTTTTTCATTCTGCACGCTTTGGGCTTACAGG
Source organism: Caulobacteraceae bacterium (assembly GCA_947475465.1). Lineage (GTDB taxonomy): Bacteria > Pseudomonadota > Alphaproteobacteria > Caulobacterales > Caulobacteraceae > Phenylobacterium. Next base: position 12,051 of record CANJLK010000005.1, read on the forward strand.
GATATGCTCAAATTTCGATCCTCGTGCACTGCACGGTCGAGATTGCGCCGGAGCGTGAGGCCGAAGCCCAGCGGCGCCGCTTTGCGCAGATGCGGTCAGGCGGCCGCGACGTTCGCCGCATCCGCGGCGCACTCGCCCAGCGCGTGCTGCAGGGCGGCCAAGAGGTGTTCAGGCTTCATCGGTTTTTCCACCACCCCGTTCATGCCGGCCGCGAGGTAGCCGGCGGCGTCCTCCGGATCAGCGTTGGCGGTGAGGGCGATGATCGGAACGATGCCCGGGTGGCCGGGGAAGGCGCGGATGGCGCGGGTGGCGGCGACGCCGTCCATGCGCGGCATCTTGATGTCCATCAGGATCAGGTCGAAGCGGCCGCCCCGGGCGGCCTCCACCGCCTCCTCGCCGTCGTTGGCGGATTCGCAGGTGCAATCGAACATCTCGCAAAGCGCCTGGGCGACCATGCGGTTGGTGGCGTTGTCATCGACCACCAGGACGTGAGCGGAGCGTTCCGGCTCGGCCGGAACCTCGGCGGGCGCCTCGCGGGTGACCGGCAGGCTGAAGTCGAAGACCACCGTATCGGGCGAGTCGCTGGCGCCTTCGTTGCGCAACGAACCGCCCATGCCGTTGATGACCCGGCGGGCCAGCATGACGCCCAGCGCGACCTCCAGGCCGAAACGGGAATCCACCTGGCGCAGGCGGGATTCCAGGTCCTTGGCGTCCCAGGCCGGGTCGCGGGCGCCGCGCACCCGGCCCTCGAGGTGGAATTCGTCGCCGTCGAGGACCACGCGGACGCTGGCTTCCACCGCGCCGCGGCGCATGCCGGACACCGCCTCGCCCACGAAACCGTCGAAAACCTGGAGCAGACGCGGGCGGTCAGCCATGGCGCAGGCGTCCGGATCGCCGTCGTAGGAAACCAGCAGGACCACACCGCTCATGGCCGCCGCCGGCTGCCAGCGCTCGTGAATCTCGTCGACCAGTTCGCGCAGACGAACGGGCGCGGTGTCCAGGACCAGCCCCTCGTTGGCCAGGGTCTTCAGGTCGAGGGCGGAATCCAGCATCCGGCGCACGTTCCCGGCCGCCTCGACGACGCCGCCGACACAGGCCTGGGCGTCCGGCGACAGCCGCTGGCGGGCCAGCTGATCGGCGAGCGCCAGGACACCATCCATCTGCTGACGGATGTCCTCTGCGACGCGGTCGAACAGGAAATCGGGAAGGGACATTGGGTTCCGGACGGGCGCTAGGTCTCGAAGACCTTGGACCGGGAGCGCTTGCAGAGAGGTTAAGCGGCTGGTGCGATCCCTCTGTTTGGAGGGTGCGACAGGATGTTCCCGCCACCGGCGCCTTTCGCCGGAAGCGTCGATCGCGCATATGGGCGCCATGAGCGAGGCGACCTCCACGACCGGGCCGGGCGCCCTGGTGCTGTTTTCCGGAGGCCAGGACTCCACGGTCTGCCTGGCCTGGGCGCTGGCGCGCTATGACCGGGTGGAGACCGTGGGCTTCGACTACGGCCAGAGGCACTCGATCGAGCTGGCGGCGCGCGACGCGGTGCGCGCGCGGATCGCCGCGGGCTTCCCCGACTGGGCCGCGCGCCTGGGTCCCGACCAGGTTCTCGAGATGCGGGGTTTCGGCGACGTGGCCGCCTCGGCGCTGACCGCCGACCGGGCCATCGAGATGACCGCCAAGGGCCTGCCGTCCACCTTCGTGCCCGGCCGGAACCTGGCCTTCCTGATCTATGCCGCGGCCCTGGCCGACCGCCGGGGGCTGAGGCATCTGGTGGGCGGCATGTGCGAGACTGACTTCTCCGGCTATCCCGATTGCCGGCGCGACACGCTCGACGCGATGCAGACGGCGGTGAACCTGGGCATGGCGCAGGATTTCGTCATCGAGACTCCGCTGATGTGGATCACCAAGGCGCAGACCTGGGCGCTGGCCAAGGGGCTGGGCGGCGAGGCGCTGGTGGCGGCGATCGTCGACGACAGCCACACCTGCTACCTGGGCGACCGCGAGCACCGGCACGACTGGGGCTATGGCTGCGGGACCTGCCCGGCCTGTGAGCTGCGGGCCAGGGGTTATGCGGAGTGGGCGGCCGAGGGCCGGCCGGCGCGCCACCCATGAGCTATGCGGTCAAGGAGATCTTCCTGACCCTGCAGGGCGAGGGCGGGCAGGCGGGACGTCCGGCGGTGTTCTGCCGGTTCGCCGGCTGCAACCTGTGGTCCGGCCGCGAGGCGGACCGCGCGTCGGCGGTCTGCGATTTTTGCGACACCGACTTCGTCGGCCTGGACGGGCCGGGCGGCGGGCGGTTCGCGACGGCCGAGGCGCTGGCGGACGCGGTGGAGGCGGCCTGGACCGGCGGCGCGGGCGACCGGCTGGTGGTGCTCACCGGCGGCGAGCCGCTGCTGCAGGTGGATGAGGCCCTGATCGGCGCCCTGCACGGGCGGGGCTTCATGCTGGCGCTGGAGACCAACGGCACGATCGCCGTCCCGCCGGGCGTGGACTGGATCTGCGTCAGTCCCAAGGCCCAGGCGCCGCTGGCGCAGCGGTCGGGCCAGGAACTGAAGCTGGTCTATCCGCAGAAGGACGTCGATCCGGCGCGGTTCGAGGCCCTGGCCTTCGAGCGCTTCCTGCTTCAGCCGATGGACGGCCCTGCCCGGGAAGCGAACACCCGGGCGGCCATCGCCTATTGCCTTGCCCATCCCCGCTGGCGTTTAAGCGTCCAGACGCACAAGTACCTCGGGATTGCCTGAGGCCAGAGTTTTCCAGAAGACCAGATGACCCCCGCCATTTTCGAGATCACCAAGGCCGCGACCTTCGACGCGGCGCACCGGCTGCCCGACGGGCCGCCCGGGCCTTACACCCGGATGCACGGCCATTCGTTCCGGGTCGAAGCCACCGTGCGCGGCGAGGCCGGCGGGGCGGTGGGCTGGGTGTCCGACCTGGGCGACCTGGACCGCGCGCTGAAGGCCATTGCCGGCGAGCTGGACCACGGCCTGCTCAATGAGAAGCCCGGGCTGGAAAGCCCGACCCTTGAGCACCTCTGCCTCTACTTCGCCGAACGGTTGAAGGAAGCCTATCCGGGCCTGGTCCGGGTGGCCGTCTCGCGGCCGACGGTCAACGAGGGCTGCGTCCTGCAGCTGGGATAGCGCCTAACGCTCGCCCCTGTCGTTCTTGCCGCCGGGGATGACGGCGCCGGCCACCGCGCCGACTCCCTTGGCGGTGACGCCGACCACCGCGCCCGCAACCCCCACCGCCGCGCCGGCGACGCCTAGGGCCAGACACCCGGACAGCATCAGGGCCGTGGCGGTCAGCGCGCCCGCGCGAAGGACTGTGGACAGGATCTTCACGGCGGACTCCCCGAACTGGTCGTCGCGACTATCGGCCTGAAATCGCGCCGGAAGAAGGCGCTTCAGATCTCCTGGGTTGCGACATTGCGCTGCGGCGCGTCGCTGGCGCGGCGGAAGGGGCCGGCCCAGTTGGATTTGACGTGTCGGCGGCGGTCAGGGCCGAAATAGGTGGCCGAACGCACGAAGGGCCTGGGGTGATCGACCACCAGGGTGATGCGCTCGATGACGCCGCGGGCGGTGAGCGGCTTGGTCAGGAACTCGTTGACGCCGGCGTCGCGGGCCTCGTTGACCCGGGTGATGGTGGAGTGGCCGGTGATCATGATCACCGGAACCATGGAGATGGTCGTCTCCTTCGACTTGCGCAGGAGGCGGACGAAGTCGATGCCGTCGAGCGGGACCATCGAAAGGTCGGTCATGACGATGTCGATGGCCTGGGTCTTCATGACCTGCAGGCCCTGGGCGCCGTCGCTGGCCTCGTGGAGTCGCTTCACGCCGACGGCGCGCAGAATCTCGCCCAGCAGCATCCGCATGTGCTGGTTGTCGTCGACGAGAAGTATGCTCAGCAGGTCGTAGCGCAAGGGTCTGGCCGGGGTTCCGTGACGGACTTATCGGGGCCGGCAGAACGGCAATCTTTAAGCCCCGCCCGGGTGGTAATGGGCGTCTTATGGCAGGGTCAATGCCGAAAACGCTCGCGCTAAGCCTTTGTCGCCGAATGGTTATCTCAGATGCACACCCCTGCGTGTATCATGCATCAATACCACCTATTTCAAGCCCGAAACGCCTAGTCGCGGCCGGTCTGGGCCCGGTGGCGAAGGCGCGCGTCGGCCAGGACGCAGGCCATCATGGCCTCGACCACGGGGACGGCGCGGATGCCGACGCAGGGGTCGTGGCGGCCCTTGGTGGAGACCTCGATCTCCTCGCCAGCCTCGTTGATGCTCTTGCGCGGGGTGAGGATCGAGGAGGTGGGCTTGAAGGCCACCCGCGCGGTGACCGGCTGGCCCGTCGAGATGCCGCCCAGCACGCCGCCGGCCATGTTGGACAGGAACTGCGGCCCGTCATTCCCGGCCCGCATCTCGTCGGCGTTCTCCTCGCCGGAGAGGGCCGCGGAGGCGAAGCCGGCGCCGATCTCGACGCCCTTGGCGGCGTTGATGGACATCATGGCGGCGGCGAGCTCGGCGTCGAGCTTGCCATAGACCGGCGCGCCCCAGCCGGCGGGCACGCCCAGAGCCTCGACAGCGACGACGGCGCCGGTCGATGAGCCACGCTTGCGCACCGCGGCCAGATGCTCCTCCCAGACCGGGACCATGTCGGCGTCGGGGCACCAGAAGGGATTGTTGAGGGTCTCGTCCCAGTCCATCCGATCGGGCGAGACCGCATGGGGACCGATCTGGACCACCGCGCCGCGGATGGCGACGCCGGGCAGGACCAGGCGGGCGATGGCGCCGGCGGCCACCCGGGCGGCGGTTTCGCGGGCCGACTGGCGCCCGCCGCCGCGATAGTCGCGCACGCCGTACTTGGCGAAGTAGGTGTAGTCGGCGTGGCCGGGACGGAAGCTGGTGGAAATCTCCGAATAGTCGCGGCTGCGCTGGTCGACGTTCTCGATCATCAGGGAGATCGGCGTGCCGGTGGTCACCTGGCCGTCCGTCCGGGCGTCCTCGAAGACGCCGGAGAGGATGCGCACGGCGTCCGGCTCCTGGCGCTGGGTGACGAACTTGCCTTGGCCCGGGCGGCGCTTTTCCAGCCACTGCTGGATGTCGGCCTCGGTCAGCCGGATCCCGGGAGGGCAGCCATCGACCACGCAGCCCAGCGCCGGCCCGTGGCTTTCGCCCCAGGTGGTGACGCGGAACAGATGGCCGAAGGTGTTGTGCGACATGGCCGCGCTAATAGCCGAAGGCGGGCGCGGTCACAAACTCAGGCCGCCCAGGCGGCGGTGAAGCGGCGGAGCAGGGTGCGGGCGGCGGAGTCCGTGGAGCGGCGCTGGGCGGTCAGGCGGATGAACAGGCAGCCCTTGGGATGGCCGCCGCGGGCCGGCAGACCCTGGCCCACGATCCGCACGAGGCCCCGCTCGGCGGCCCGGCGGGTCACCCAGACGATGCGCCGCCCGAGCGGGGTGTCGAGCGCGATGCGGCCGCCTTCGGCGAGGGTGCGGGGATCGACCGGCACGGTGATCCAAAGATCGTCGCCGCGCAGCATCACGGCCGGATCGCCGGCGACGGTGACGCTGAGCAGGTCGCGGCCGGCGCGGACGAGGTCGCCGGCCCGCAGGCCCGGCGGCAGGCGAATGTCGATCAGCCGGCCGTCGCGCAGGCGGTGGCGGAGCGCGCCGCCGCGCAGCGCCATCAGCGGGGTCAGGCTGAGGGTCTCGGGACCCGAGGGTCGCGGCGCCGGGGGCTGGATGATGCTGTCGGGGGGCGGGCGGTTGAGGCGCTGGTAGGCCTCGACCACCGCGCGGAAGCGCTCGGAGCCACCGCCCGGGCGGTCGGGGTGCGCCAGCTTGGCCTGGTCGCGGAACGCGCGGCGCAGCTCCTGGGGCGTGGCCAGAAGGCCGACGCCGAGGATCTCGCGGGCTTGGGCGGCGGTGAGCGGCGAATCGGACCTCATCGGGCCCGAGTTGAATCCCAAGTGGTCAAGGCTGCGTTAAGCATGGCCGGAGCGCCGATAGGCCTCGCGGCGGGCGGGCCGGCCGGGCTATATCCCTGAGGATGACCGACAAGACGCTGATCCCGCCGTCGCCCAGCGAGGACGACTATGTGGCCCAGGTGGCCAAGGCGCCGCCGCCGCCCCAGCTCAGCGAGACGGACCCCTTCGCCCTGTTCGCCGCCTGGCTGGCCGAGGCGGTGGCCAGTGAGCCCAACGACGCCAACGCCATGGCGCTGGCCACGGTCGATGCCGGCGGCCTGCCGGATGTGCGGATGGTGCTGCTGAAGGAGGCCGACGCGCGCGGCTTCGTCTTCTACACCAACCTGGAGAGCGCCAAGGGGCGCGAGCTGGCGGCCAACCCGCAGGCGGGGCTGCTGTTCCACTGGAAGACGCTTCGCCGGCAGGTGCGGGTGCGCGGTGCGGTCAGCGCGGTCTCGGCCGCCGAGGCCGACGCCTATTGGGCCACCCGGGCCCGGGCATCGCAGATCGGCGCCTGGGCCTCGTCGCAATCGCGGGCCCTGCCGGACCGCCTGGCCCTTGAGAAGAAGATCGCCGAGTTCGGCCTGAAGTTCGGCCTGGGCAAGGTGCCGCGCCCGCCGCACTGGTCGGGGTTCCGGATGACGCCCCAGGCCATGGAGTTCTGGCGCGACCGGCCGTTCCGGCTGCACGAGCGGCTGGTGTTCACCCCCGCAGCCGGCGGCTGGACGACCGAGCGGCTGTTCCCCTGATGATGGCGGGCGGCGGCGATCCGGTCGAGACGGAGATCTGCGCCTGGCTGGGCGCGGACGCCGATCGGACCATCGAGACGGCCTGCGCCCATGTGTTCCTGGGCCCCGAGACGGCCTTCAAGATGAAGCGGCACGTGGACCTGGGCTACGCCGACTTCTCGACCCCGGACAAGCGGCTGTGGGCGCTTGAGCGCGAACTGGCGTTCAACAAGCCCGCCGCGCCAGACATCTACCGCGCCATCCGAAAGATTGGCCGCGGCCCAGGCGGAGCTCTGGCCTTCGACGGGCCGGGCGAGGCCCTGGACTACGTTCTGGAGATGCGGCGGTTCGACGAGACCAAGGTGCTGGCCGCCGATCCGGACGCCGTGGACGGGGCGATGGCCGATGCCCTGGGCCGCACCATCGCCGGCTTCCACGCCGTGGCGCCCCTGCGCGCCGAGACCGGCTGGAGCGGCATGGACTACACGGTGAAGTCCAACGCCCGGCTGCTGCGCGAGCTGGCCGGCCAGCTGGGCGAAGAAAGGGTGGAGACCCTGGTCGAGCTGACGGCGGCGGAACTGGCGCGGCAACGGCCGCTGTTGCAGGCGCGCGCGGCGGCGGGGTTCGCCCGGCGGTGCCACGGCGACCTGCACCTGGGCAATATCCTGGTGGAGAACGGCCGGCCTGTGCTCTTCGACTGCATCGAGTTCAACGACTTCCTGAGCGACATCGACATCCAGTACGACCTGGCGTTCCTGTTGATGGACCTGGATTTCCGGGATCGCCCGGCGGCGGCGGTCCGCGTGCTGTCGGCCTATCTGGACGAGGCGGGCCGGACCTTCGGCGACGGCCTGTGGTCGGGGCTGGCGGCCCTGCCGCTGATGCTTTCGGTCAGGGCGGGCGTGCGGGCCCACGTCAGCGCCCACAGCGACGACGACGCGCTGGGGCGGGCCTATGTGGATTTCGGCATCGCCCAGCTGTCGCCCGCCCCGCCGGTGCTGGCCGCCGTGGGCGGGCTGTCGGGGACCGGCAAGTCCACCTTCGCCCGCGCCATCGCCCCGGCGCTCGGCCCGGCGCCCGGCGCGGTGGTGCTGCGCACCGATGAGGTCAGGAAGCGGCTGATGAAGGTCCCGCCAGACGCGCGGCTGCCGGCCAGCGCCTATGCGGGCGACCTGGTGGCGCGGACCTACGACACGGCGATTGAGAACGCCCGCGCCCTGCTGCAGGCGGGCCGCGGCGTGGTGCTGGACGCCACCTTCCTGGACGCGGGCCTGCGCAGGCGCGTCGAGGGGCTGGCTGCGGACTGCGGCGTCGCCTTCCACGGCGTCTGGCTGGAGGCGCCGCTGGAAACCCTGAAGGCCCGTGTCTCCGCCCGTGTGGGGGACGCCTCGGACGCCACGGCGGACACCCTGGACGGCCAGGTCGCGCGGCTGGGCGGCGAGGTGGGCTGGACCCGCGTCGACACTTCGGCGGACACGGCTGCGGCCGCGCGGTCCTGGCTGGCCGAGCACTTCGGCAGTCCGCATACCCGCGTTGCGCCTGAACCCCGATAACACTAACCTTGCGGAAAGCCTGGGAAAGGCGCCCGGGGAAGGGAACTTAAGATGCTTGGCCTGATGCAGAACGGGCAGTTGACGCTCGACAAGATCCTCGACCATGCGAGCCAATGGCATGGCCGTGTCGAGATCGTCAGCCGCTCCGTCGAGGGCCCGATCCTGCGGACCGACTATGCCGAGCTCAATCGGCGGGCGAGGCGGGTTTCCAACGCCCTGAAGGCCCTGGGCGTGAAGTCCGGCGACCGGGTCGCCACGCTCGCCTGGAACAGCGCGCGACACATGGAGGCCTGGTACGGGATCATGGGGATCGGGGCGGTCTGCCACACCCTCAACCCGCGGCTTTTCGCCGAGCAGCTCTGCTACATCATCAACCACGCCGAAGACCGGATCATCTTCACCGACCTGACCTTCCTGCCGATCCTCCTGGAGCATCGCGACAAGATGCCGACGGTGAAGCAGTTCATCGTCATGACCGACGAGGGCCACATGGGCGCCGCCGGCTTCCCGGGCGCCCTTTGCTACGAGACCCTGGTGGCGGAACAGTCGGACGACTGCGCCTGGGGCGGCTTCGACGAGAACACCGCCGCCGGGCTGTGCTACACCTCCGGCACGACGGGCAACCCCAAGGGCGTGCTCTATTCCCACCGCTCCAACTACCTGCACACGCTCGCGACCATGGGGGTCGACGGGCTGGGGGTCTCGGCCCGCGACACGGTGCTGCCGATCGTGCCGATGTTCCACGCCAACGCCTGGGGCCTGGCCTTCTCCTGCCCGGCGGCCGGCGCGAAGCTGGTGATGCCCGGCCAGAGGCTGGACGGGCCTTCAGTCTATGAGCTGATCGAGAGCGAGGGCGTGACCTTCTCGGCCGCGGTGCCGACGGTCTGGCAGATGCTGCTCAACCACATCCGGGAGACGGGGGCCAAGTTCTCAACCCTCAAGCGGGTGGTGATCGGCGGCTCGGCGGCGCCGGAGGCGGTGGTGCGCGCGTTCCAGGACGACTACGGCGTGGACGTCACCCATGCCTGGGGCATGACCGAGATGTCGCCCTGCGGCACGCTGGGGGCGCCCACGGCAGACATAGCGGCCATGAGCTCTGAGGATCAGGTGCGCTTCAAGGTGAAGCAGGGCCGGCCGCTGCTCGGCGTGGAAATGCGGCTGACCGACGACGAGAACCGCGACCTGCCGCACGACGGCAAGACGTTCGGCCGGATCAAGGTCAAGGGGCCGACCGTGGTGGCGGAGTATTTCAAGGGCGAGGGCGGCCAGATCCTCGACGAGAACGGCTTCTTCGACACCGGCGACGTGGCCACGCTGGACGAGCACGGCTTCATGCAGATCACCGACCGGGCCAAGGACGTGATCAAGTCCGGCGGCGAATGGATCTCCTCCATCGAGATCGAGAACATCGCCGTGGGCCATCCCACCGCGGCGCTGTGCGCGGTGATCGGGGCGGTGCATCCCAAGTGGGATGAGCGGCCGGTGCTGCTGGTCAAGCTGAAGCCTGGAGAGACGGCGTCAGGCGAGGATTACCTGGGCTTCCTGGAGGGCAAGATCGCCAAGTGGTGGATGCCCGACGACGTGGTCTTCGTGGAGGACATTCCGCTGGGGGCGACCGGCAAGATCGACAAGAAGCTGATCCGCGACCGGATGAAGGACTATGTGCTTCCGACCGCCAAGGCGGCGGTGGCGTGATCGGCGGACGGCATGGCCTGCTGCTGGCGGCGGGCGTCCTGGCGGCGGGCGGGGTTCACGCCGCGCCGATGACAGCCTTGCAGACCGATGTGGTCCCGTCGGCCGCGCCGCAGGAGGTGCAGGTGCTGGGGCGCGACTTCGCGCCCGGTGAAGGTTCCGGCTGGCACATCCACCATGGGGTCGAGATGACCTATGTGCTGAAGGGCGAGATGACGCTGCACGTCGCGGGCCAGCCCGAGCGGGTGGTGCGCACGGGCGACAGCTTCAAGATCCCGCGCGAGACGGCGCATGAGGCGACCAACACCGGCGCGACCGAGGCGGGGCTGATCGTCACCTACCTGATCGACAAGGGTGGCCCGGCGAAGGTTCCGGTTCCGGCGCCGCCGAAACCCTAGCCGCCACAGGCCTTGCGGCGGTCGAGGACGAAGCCGCCTTCGCCGTGGGCGCCCAGGCTGGACCAGCGGGCCTCCTGCGCCTTGTGGACATATTGCTCGGCGACCAGCCAGGCCTTCATCGGCCGCAGGCAGGCCAGGCAGCCGCCAATAAGGGCCGGGAAGACTGTCGCGAACTGCACCCACAGCGGCGGATGGAAGGCGACCACCGCCCAGGCCCAGACGGCGACCACGGCGATGCCGACACCGCTCATGACGAAGAAAGCCGGCCCGTCGGCGGGGTCGGCAAAGCCGTAGTCCAGACCGCAGCGACCGCAGGATTTCGCCAAGGTCAGGAAGCCGGCAAACAACTTACCCTCGCCGCATCGGGGGCATCGGCAGCGCAGGCCGGCGGCCAAGGTTCCGGGCGATCGAGCGTGGCTGGTCATCGTGTTTCAATGTCCATACAATAGGTGAAAGTTACACATACAATATGATAAGAATGTATGTGTTTGAGGCGGGAATTGCAATGGCGATGAAGGATCATCAAGCGGCGTGGCTGGCGCGCGTCCGGCGCGGCGGCGGGCCGCTCTACCTGCGCCTGACGGACGCCCTGGCGGCGGCGGTTCGCGCGGGCGAGTTGCAGGCCGGCGACCGGCTGCCGCCGCAGCGGGCGGTGGCCGACCAGCTTGGGGTCGACCTGACGACGGTGACGCGGGCCTATGCGGCGGCGCGTCAGCGCGGCCTGATCGAAGGCGCGGTCGGGCGCGGCACCTTTGTCCGCGCCATGGCTTCGGAGGACGACGCCGGCCTTATCGACCTCTCCATGAACCTGCCGCCGCCGCCGCAGGGGTTGTCGCTGGCAGGGGCGCTGGAGGAGGCGGTCCGCACGATCCTGGCGCGCAGCGACCCGGCGGCGCTTATGGCCTATCACCCCGGCGGCGGCAGCCTGGGCCAGAAGGCCTCGGCGGCGGCCTGGCTGGCGCCGGTGCTGGGCGAGGTCGATCCGGGGCAGGTGCTGATCGCGCCGGGCGCCCAGACGGCCCTGGCGGCGGTGCTGTCGGTGATCGTGGCGCGGGGCGGCCAGGCGCTGGTGGTCGAGCCGCTGGTCTATCCGGGCGTGCTGGCGCTGGCGCGCCAGCTGGGCCTGCGACTGGTGCTCTGTCCCGCCGATGCCGGTGGGATGGACCCGCAGGCGCTGGAACGGCTGTGCGCGCAGGAACGGCCGGCGGCGGTCTATCTGACGCCGACCACCAACAATCCCACGGCCGTGACGCTGGACCTCGCGCGTCGCGAGGCGATCGCGCAGATCGCGCGGGCGGCGGGTCTGATCATCGTGGAGGACGATCCCTACAGCCGGCTGTTCGCCACGCCGACGCCGGCCATCGCCAGCCTCGCGCCCGAGCGGACCTTCCACATCGCCACCCTGTCCAAATGCCTGTCGCCAGGTCTGCGGATCGCCTTCCTGGTCGCCCCGGCCGGGCGACTGGCGCAGGAGACCGGGGAGAGCCTGCGGGCGCTCTCCCTGATGCCCGCGCCGCTGATGGCCGCCGTGGCGTCGTCGTGGATCCGGGAGGGGACGGCCGAAAAGCTGGTGGCCGGCGTGCGCCGCGAGGCCCGCGCCCGGCGAGCCATCGCCTCGGTGGTCCTGCCCCTGGCCCGGGGCCCGGCCGAGGGGATCCATGTGTGGCTGGACCTGCCCGCCGGCTGGGAGCCCGCGCGGGTGCACCGGCTGGCGCAGGAGAAAGGCCTGGCGCTGGTCACCGCCGAGGTGTTCGCGGCGGGCGAAGCGCACCCCAACGGCCTGCGGATATCCCTGGGCGGTCCGGCGAAGCAGTCGGTGCTGCGCGGCGCGCTCGAAAGCGTCGCGGCCCTGGTCGGCGGCGCGGCGGCCCAGCGCCTGGTGGTCTAGACCAGCCGGTAGGCGCCGTTGGCGTCGGCGGCGATCAGGCCCTGGCCTTCCAGGTAGAGGACGCCCGCCTGCATGGAGCGGGCGGCGGCGGGCCAGAGCCTGGAATCGACGTCGGCATAGAGCCGGGGTACGAGCTCGGCGATGCGGGCCGGGCCGGCGGCAAGTGCTGTTGTAATCTGGTCCAGCCGTTCGCGACGGTGCTCCAGATAGGCGTCGATGAAGGGGCCAGGGTCGCGGATCGGCGGGCCGTGGGTCGGCCAAAGGGTCTGGAAATCGTGGCGGCGGATGACCTCGAGGCTGGCCAGGTAGTCGCCCATGTCGCCGTCCGGCGGGGTGATCACCGTCGTCGACCAGCCCATGATGTGGTCGCCGGTGAAGCAGGCGTTCTCGTCCATCAGTCCATAGCAGAGGTGGTTGGAGGTGTGGCCGGGCGTAGGGATCGCCTCCAGGGTCCAGCCTGGCCCCGCGATGCGGCCGCCGGCGCACAGGCTGACATCGGGGCGGAAGTCGTGGTCGTGACCGGCCTCCATGGGCACCTCGCCGGTGTCGACCGATTCGTGGCCCACGACCGCGCAGCCGTAGATGGGGGCGCCGGTGGCGGCCTTCAGCGGCCCGGCCAGGGGAGAATGGTCGGTATGGTGATGGGTGATGGCGATGGCCGCCACACGCTCGCCCTCGACGGCCGCGAGGATCGCCGCCAGATGCTCGGGCAGGTCCGGACCGGGATCGACGACGCAGACCTCGCCCCGGCCCACGATGTAGGTTCCGGTCCCGGTGTAGGTGAAGGGACCCGGATTGTCGGCGATGACCCGGCGGATCAGGGGCGAGACCTGCTGCGTGACGCCATAGTCGAAGGCGATCTCGCGGACGTAGGGGATCATCCCCCGAGCACGCCGGTCAGGTCGTAGCCCGCCTCGCGGCCAAGGCCGACCAGTTCGCCGCGGCTCATGGCGCCCGACTGGGCCTGGCCGATCGACCAGGTGACGATGGAGCGGGTGCCGGACCGGCAGAAGGCCAGGACCTTGCCGTCGGCGGCGTCGACAAGCTCCTTCACGGCCTCGACCTCGGCCGGGCCGGGGCCGCCGCGCACGGGGATGTGGGCGTAGGCGAGGCCCGCGTCGCGGGCGGCGGCCTCGATCTGGGCGCTGGTCGGCTGGCCGGGTTCCTCGCCATCGGGGCGGTTGTTGATGATGGTGGTGAAGCCCTGCCGGGCGGCCTCGGCCACATCGGCGACGCTGATCTGGGGCGAGACGGAGAGGTCGTCGGTGACGTGCTTGAAGGCTGACATGGCGCTCTTATCGGCTGGAGGAGGGACCCTTCGTTGACATCATCGGGGGGCGGTGGAAGTTTCGCAACGCCCGGCCTTCAAAAGGTCTGATGCCCTAAGGCCTATCGCCTCCATGTTTCGATTTATCGGCCGGCGACTGCTGGTCGCGCTCCCGACGCTCTTCCTGGTGGTGACCGCGGCCTTCTTCATGATGCGCGCGGCGCCCGGCAGTCCCTTCGACATGGACCGCAAGCTGTCGCCGGAGATCGAGCGCAACATCATGGCCAAGTACGGCATGAACCGGCCACTGGGCGAACAGTACGTCAGCTACCTGGTGGGGGTGGCGCACGGCGACCTGGGGCCCAGCCTGAAATACAAGGACAAGACGGTCCTGCAGATCCTCAAGGAGAACTACGGGGTGAGCCTGAAGCTCGGCCTGTCGGCGATCCTGATCGCCTCGGTGGTGGGGGTGAGCCTTGGGGTGCTGGCGGCTCTGCGGCAAAACGGGACGGTGGACTATGGGGTGATGGGGGTGGCGATCCTGGGGGTCTGCATCCCCACCTTCGTGACCGCGCCCATGCTGGTGCTGGTGTTCGCCTCCAAGCTGGGCTGGCTGCCCAGCGCGGGGTGGAACGACGGGGCTCTGACCAATCTCGTCCTGCCGGTCACGGTCCTGGCTCTGCCGCAGATCGCCATCATTTCGCGCCTGACCCGGGCGGGCATGGTGGAGGTGCTGCATTCCAACTATGTGCGGACCGCTCGCGCCAAGGGCTTGCCGGAAAGCCGCATCGTGGCCAAGCACGCCCTGCGCGCCGCGATCCTGCCTCTGGTCAGCTACCTGGGCCCGGCCTGCGCGGGGCTGATCACCGGCTCCCTGGTGGTGGAGAAGATCTTCGGCCTGCCCGGGCTGGGGAAGTTCTTCGTGATCAGCGCTCTGCAGCGCGACTACACGGTGGTGATGGGGATGGTGATCTTCTACGCGACCCTGATCCTGGTGCTGAACCTGGTGGCCGACCTGCTCTACGCCATGCTCGATCCCAGGGTGCGGCTCGGATGAGTGGCGCCTCGATCTTGGTCCCCGGTTCGCGCAAGGGCGCAGACGCGATGGAGACGGCGGCGATCAAGGGCCGCAGCCTGTGGGACGATGCGCGCCGCCGGCTGCTGCGCAACCGCGCGGCGGTGGCCAGCATGATCGTTCTGGGCCTGCTGATGGTGGCCGCCGTCGTCGGCCCGCACCTGACGGCCTACAGCTATGACGCGGTGAACAAGGACGACGTCTGGGTGGGGCCGCTTGTGAACGGCCATGTGATCGGCACGGATTCGCTGGGCCGCGACCTGCTGGCCAGGCTCCTGATGGGGCTGCGGGTATCGTTGGCGATCGGCCTGGTGGCGACCTTTGTCTCGCTGGTGATCGGGGTGGCCTGGGGGGCGACGGCGGGCTTCATCGGCGGGCGGCTGGACGAGGTGATGATGCGCTTCGTCGACGTGCTCTATTCCCTACCGTTCATCTTCTTCGTGATCCTGTTGATGGTGACATTCGGCTCGAACATCATCCTGATCTTCGTGGCCATCGGGGCCGTGGAGTGGCTGACGATGAGCCGGATCGTGCGCGGCCAGACCCTGACGCTGAAGCACAAGGAGTTCGTTGAAGCCGCGAGAGCCGCCGGGCTGGATCAGCGGGGCATCATCATCCGCCACATCGTGCCCAACCTGCTGGGCCCGGTAGTGGTCTACGTGACCCTGACCATACCGGCGGTGATCCTGGCGGAGAGCTTCCTGTCGTTCCTGGGCCTGGGCGTGCAGCCGCCGATGGCCTCTCTGGGCACGCTGATCGCCAACGGGGCGCAGGACATGGAGCTGGCGCCGTGGCTGCTGGTCTTCCCGTCCCTGGTGATGGTGGTGACCCTGATGTGCTTCAACTTCATCGGCGACGGCCTGCGCGACGCCATCGACCCGAAGGACCGCTGAAGCCTATTCCACCCGCTTGGCGCGGAGCGCGCGCTGGCCGTCGACGTTCATGAAGAAGGTGCCCATGGCGGCCTTGCGGATCTCGACCTTGGAGCCCTTTTTCGGATCGCGGACGATGTGCTCGGTGACGTCGGTCTGCAGCCAGGTCCCGCCGCCGTCGGCGAGGACGACGACCCAGGCGTTGCCGCCCTGCAGATAGGCGCTTTCGACCACGCCGGAGATGTTGGTCAGCGGGGCGGACGCCTGTTTGTCGCCGCGGTCGAAGATGGTCAGCGAGGGCAGGGAGAAGCCGAACGCCTGGCGCTTGACCGTGGCCACCTGGGCCTTGTCCACAGCCACCACGTCGCCCTTGGTCAGCGCCTGGGTGAATTCGTCGATGGCGGTGTCGTAGCAGGCGAGGCGGGCGTGGTCGTCGGGGAGCTTGCGACAGTCGATCAGCTTGCGGATGGCGGCCGGCGCGTCCTTGACGTTGGTCTGGGCGATCGCGGTGGCGGCCAGCGCCCCGCAGACGAGAATCCCCGCCGCCAGTCTTGTCCGCGCCTGAAAAGCTGTCATCCGATGACCCCATGTCCCAACTGGCGCGCATAGAACCCGTCCGGCGCCGCGCGCGCAATCCGTTGATCCTGGCCGTGGCGATTTGCGTGCTGGCCGGATGCGGTCCCAAGCCCGCCCAGCGGCCGCCCTGCGCGGCGGGGAAGGTCTGCCTGGAGTTCGGCAATGTGGCCGAGCCGCTGACCCTGGATCCGAACAAGTCCACCGGCACGGTGGAGCACCAGGTGATCGCCGACCAGCTTGTGGGCCTGACCCAGAACAGCGCCGCGGGCCTGCCGGTCCCGGGCATGGCCACGAGCTGGGACGTCAGCCCCGACGGACTGACCTGGACATTCCACCTGCGCGAGGCGGTGTGGTCGGACGGGGTCCCGGTGACGGCCGACGATTTCGTCTTCTCCCTGCGCCGCCTGCTGGCGCCGGAAACGGCGGGAGAATACGCCTCGCTCGTCTATTTCATCCGCAACGCCGAGGCGGTGAACCGGGGCAAGGCGCCCGGAACCGCCCTGGGGGCGCGGGCGGTGGACGCCCACACCCTGGAACTGAGCCTGACCCATCCCGCGCCCTACCTGCCGCAGCTGGCCGCCCACACCACCATGCTGCCGGTGCCGAAACACATGGTGGAGCGCTATGGCGACGCCTGGGCGCGACCGGAGCACTATGTTTCCAACGGGGCCTTCCGGATCGTCGGCTGGAAGCTGGGGGACCACATCCGGGCGGTGAAGAACGAACGCTTCTGGGACGCCGCCAACGTCTGCGTCGACCAGATCGACTACTACCCGACCAGCGATGCGGTGAGCGCCGAGCGGCGGGTGAAGCGCGGCGAACTGGACCTGAACGCCGACATGCAGTCCAACCGCATCGCTTTCCTGCGCAAGACCATGCCGGGATATGTGCGCACTCATACCTACCTGGGCCTGGGCTACCTGGCCTTCAACAGCCGCGTGAAGGCCTTCCAGGACGAGCGCGTGCGCCGCGCGCTCGCCATGTCGGTCGACCGCGAGTTCATTACCCACAAGCTGCTGCGCGGCGGCCAGGAGCCGGCCTATACGTTTGTGCCGGCGGGCGTGGCGAACTATGAGCCGGTGGCGCCCCCAGCCTGGGCGGCGCTGAGCTTCCCGCAGCGTCAGGCGGAGGCCCGGCGGCTGTTGGCGCAGGCGGGCTATGGGCCGGGCCACCCGCTGAAATTCGAGCTGAAGCACCGCAATTCCGCCGACCCCATGCTGGTCATGCCGGCCATCCAGGCCGACTGGAGGGCGGTCGGGGTCGAGGCGACATTGGTGCAGAATGAAGGCCAGATCGCCTATGCGGCCTACCGGTCGCGAGATTTCCAGGTCGCCGACGCGGCGTGGGTGGCGGACTACAACGACCCGATGACCTTTCTCTATCTGATGCAGTCGTCCACCGGGTCGCAGAACTACGGCGACTACCGCAATGCGGGCTTCGACGCCCTGCTGGCCCAGGCCGACCAGGAGCCGGATGCGCACCGACGGGCAGATATGCTGGCGCGGGCCGAGAGGATCATGCTCGACGATACCGCGGTCATCCCGACCTACTTCTATGTGAACAAGAATCTCGTGAGCCCCAGGGTCACCGGCTGGGTCGACAACATCTCCGATTACCATCCATCCCGGTATCTATGCCTGAAGGCGGATACAGCCAGGAATTGAGTTCCTGAGACGACTGGGATGTAACAGTTTACTCTTGGTGACGCCTGCTCACAGCCCCCAAATTCACGGGCTCGAACGCGTCCCCAGCCCGCGCCAGGCGGTCCTGATGCATGCGGAGACGCCAGTGTCGCATAGTCGACACATATCGGCGAAATTTCCTTAAAGAACTAAATTCAAGGAACAATGTCCGACGACCGGCGTTTTGCCTCATAAAACAAGCTTGAGCACAAGGGGACGCGACAATGTGTCCCTAAAGCGACAGTCGGACGACGATCCGTGTTCGCTCAGGCGATCCGCGTTGACCCCGCTTTTGTTGCGCACGTAACTCCGACGTAACCGGGGTCGATACGACCTGCGGATGAAAATCGGCGCCGGCGCTGGCCCTTAAGCGGTCGCCCGGCCATAGGAGTCGACAACTTGAAACTCGCATCCACCCGGGAGCGCCTGATGGCCTCCTCGATGATCTGTGGCATGGCCCTGCTCGGCCTTTCGGCGACCCAGGCCGCCGCCCAGGCGGCCGCCGGCAACAGCGAAGTCTCCGAGATCGTGGTCACCGGCTCGCGCATCCCGCAGCCGAACATGACCAGCATCAGCCCCGTCCAGGTGGTGAGCAGCCAGGAAGTCCTGCTGGGCGGACGGCCTCAGACCATCGACATTCTGAACCAGCTGCCGCAGGTGACCCAGGTCTCCGGCGTCGATCTCGGCCCGACGTCGGACGCCCTGAGCGGCCCGGGCGGCGTGGCCACGGTCGACCTTCGCGGCCTGGGCCCGCAGCGGACCCTGGTGCTGGTGGACGGCCGGCGCCTCGGCCTGGGCGACCCCAACACCGGCAACCCCAACCCCGCGCCGGACATCAACCAGATCCCGTCGCAGCTGATCGACCGGGTGGAGGTGCTGACCGGCGGCGCCTCGGCGACCTATGGCTCGGACGCCGTGGCCGGCGTCGTCAACTTCGTGATGAAGCACAACTTCGAAGGCGTGCAGATGGACGCCAACTGGGGCGTCTATCAGCACAACCAACACAACGACACGATGCAGAAGATCGAGCGGGCCAGCGGCAACGCGGTTCCCGACAGCAAGTGGGACGGCAAGTCCCAGGACCTGAGTCTGATCTTCGGCGTCAACGCGCCGGACGGTAAGGGCAATGTGACGGGCTACTTCACCTACGCCCACCAGAATCCGGTGAAGCAGTCCGAACGCGACTATTCGGCCTGCCAGCTGAAGGTCAGCGCCGCCGGGGTTCCGAGCTGCACCGGCTCCAGCAACTCGAACATCTTCTACGCCGCCGACGGTTCGGGCGGCACCTTCGCCGTGAAGGGCACGGGCTTCGTGGACTACGGCTCGACGACGACCTCGCCGCCGGCGGTGTTCAACGCCAACCCGTATGAGTATCTGCTGCAGGACAACACCCGCTACACCGCGGGCTTCTTCGCCAACTACAAGCTGAACGACGCCGTCGAGCTCTATTCGAACTTCGGTTTCATGGACTCGGTCAGCAACGTCAACGTCGGCCCTTCGGCCCTTTTCCAGGGCAGCGGCGTGACGCCTTCCGGCGGCTTCCTGGTCAACTGCAACAACCCCTTCCTCAGCGCCAGCGAACAGGCGGGCCTGCAGTGCTCGGCGGCCGACATCGCCGCCGGCGCCACAAAGGATCTCTATATCGGCCGCCGCAACGTCGAGGGCGGTCCGCGGAACTCCTATTACGACCACACCAACTACCGCGTGGTGGTGGGCGGCCGCGGCACCATCGTCGGGCCCTGGAAGTACGACGTCTACGGGTCCTACTACACCACCACCCTGGCGGCCTCGGTCGAGAACTTCCTGAGCCTCAAGGGCATTCAGGACGCCCTTCTGGTGGGTGGCACGGCCGCGAACCCGGTCTGCCTGTCGGGCACGGCCGGCTGCGTGCCCTACAACATCTTCCGCGACGGCGGCGTGACCCCGGCCGCGGCCGCCGCGCTCACCGAACTGGGCACCTCGCGCGGCACGACCACCGAACGGATCGTCGAGGCCACCGTGACCGGCGACCTGGGCGATTACGGCGTCAAGTCGCCGTGGTCGCATGACGCCGTCGGCGTCGCGTTGGGCCTGACGCAACGCCGCGATCATCTGCAGTTCTCACCGGACGCCGCCCAGGAAAGCGGTGACCTGTCCGGGTTCGGCGGCGCGGCGGTTCGGATCAACAGCAGCCTGCGCGCCTCGGAAGCCTATGCCGAAGTCCGCATCCCGGTGATCCAGGACATGGCCTTCGCCAAGGAAGTTCTGCTCGAGGGCGGCTACCGCTACTCCGACTATTCCACCGGCATCCAGGCCAAGACCTGGAAGATCGGCGGGGAGTGGTCGCCGATCGACGACATCCGTTTCCGCGGCTCGTACAACAAGGCGCTGCGGGCCCCGAACATCCTGGAGCTCTACACGCCGCAGTCGGTGACCAACACCAGCGACGTCTCCGAGGATCCCTGCGCGGCCAACGCCCTGGCGCCCGCCAGCCCCGCAGCGTGCGCCCGCACCGGAGTCTCGGCGGCCCAGTACGGCAAGATTCCGCAGTGCCCGGCCAACCAGTGCGCCGTGCTGACGGGCGGCAACACCCTGCTGGCGCCGGAAACGGCCAAGACCTTCACGGTGGGCTTCACGACCCGGCCGCATTGGGTCCCGGGCCTGACGGCGAGCCTCGATTATTACCACATCGACCAGAAGAACACGATCGGCGCGCTCCCGCTGGACATCATCCTGCAGCGCTGCCTGACCACCGGCAACCCGACCTTCTGCAGCCAGGTGGTGCGCAACCCGGTGAACGGCACGATCTTCGGCACCTCGGCCGCGGCCGGCGGTTACATCAACGGCACCAACGTCAACGTCGGCGCCGGGCTCAACGAAGGGCTCGACGTCCAGGGCGCCTACGTCCTGCCGCTCGGCGACTGGGGATGGGACAAGATCGGCCGTCTGGCGTTCGACCTGAACGGATCCTACCTGCTCAAGAACACCTCCGTGCCGCTCCCGGGCGACCCGGAATATGACTGCGCCGGCCTCTTCGGCCCGAACTGCACCAGCATGTTCCCGAAATGGCGCTCCACGGCGCATGTCGCCTGGACCACGCCGTGGGTAAACGCGACGATCTCGATGGCGTGGCGCTATGTCGGTGAGGTGAAGTACGAGAACGACACCAACGAGCCCAGCATCGGCAAGGGTACGACGAACGCTTTCAGCCACGTGCTTTCGGCTCAGAACTACTTCGACCTCTCCGGCCTGTGGCACGTCAACGACAAGGTCACGTTCCGCGCCGGCGTGAACAACATCTTCGACAAGCAGCCGCCGATCCTGGCCAACGCGATCGTCGGCGGGGCGCTGCCCAATACCTATACGACCTACGACCTGCTCGGCCGCCGCCTGTTCGTGGGGATCACGGCCAACTTCTAAGACCGGACGGAAGCACGACGGGGAGGGGCGGCGGAGTGATCCGCCGCCCTTTTTCGTGGCCGCCTACTGGTCGCGGTGGACCTTCACGGCGGCCTGATCGTCGACGTTCATGAGGAAGCTGCCCAGGGCGCCGCGGCGGATGGCGACCTTTGAGCCTGCGCGCGGCGGCCGCATGAGGTCGCCGTCGATCTGCCGCCAGACCGCGCCGTCCTCCAGGGAAAAGGTCCAGCGGCCGCTGGGGTCGGCGCGAAGGGCCCGCACGACGCCTTCCACCCGATCCACGTCCCCCGGATTGAGGGCGCGGGTGATGATGTCGAGGCTGGGCATAGGCAGGCCGAAGGCCTCGCGGTGGACGGCGGCGGCCTGGGCGCGGTCGATGACCACGATATCGCCCCGGGTCTGGGCTTCGCCCACCTTGGCCGCCGCCGCGTCGTAACAGGCGAGCCGCTGGGCTCCTTCGGACAGGGCGCGGCAGTCGAGGATGGACTGCAGCGCGGCCGATCGGCCCTTGATCGCCGAGTCTCGCGCCTCCGCGCGCGTCCCGGGCAGGGCGGCCAGGGCCAGGGTTGCCACGAGGCTAAGCCGTAACGGCCAGGGCTTCGGCATGGGTAGTCTCCAGGGCGATCGCCTCGCATACGCCCGCGCGCGAGCCCTTGTCACGTGGCCGCAGGGGACCAATGGGCGTCACAGCTCGCCTGTTCGGTGCGGTTGGGGCGTATCAGCCCCAATCCCGCCCCATTTGCGACCAGCGCGGTCAAATGTCGCGGAAAATTCAACCTTGAATAGGGCGTTAGATTCGCATGTGGCCGCCCAGAATCTGCACCTGGCGCAAAAATCGTGCCGTTCGCCAGGATGTGGAAACGATCTGTGACGAGAAAGTGACATGTGAGCAGCCGCAACATTACCATGTAGCAATGGTCGTTGACCCGGGCTCCGCAACCCTCCTAACTCCGCCTTTGCCAAGTTCGTAGTCGAGCTTGGAAGCATTTTACGGGGCAGGTCGGCCGTTTCCGCCGACCGCTAAAGGGGTACTGAATTTGAAAATGAACACCATGCGGGAGCGCCTGCTGGCCTCCTCGATCCTCGGCGGCGCTCTGCTTCTGGGCCTCGCCACGTCAACCGCGGCCTATGCCGCCGACTTGGCCGCCGCCAACGAAGTCGAGGCCATCACGGTTACCGGCTCGCGGATCGTTCGGCAGGACTACTCGTCCGACACCCCGATCGTGACCGTGAGCGCCGCGGCGCTCCAGCAGAGCGGCACGGTGACGGTTGAAAGCCTGCTCAACACCATGCCCCAGTTCGTCCCGTCCGTGACGGCGACCTCGAACAACCCGGGCGGCAACGGCCAGGCCAACGTCGAACTTCGCGGTCTGGGCACGCAGCGCACGCTGGTCCTGATGGACGGCCGCCGCATCCCGCCGTCCAACTCCGACGGCACGGTCGACCTCAACACCATTCCGCCGGGCCTGGTGGAAAGCGTCGAAGTGATCACCGGCGGCGCGTCTGCGACCTACGGTTCGGACGCCATCGCCGGCGTCGTCAACTTCAAGCTGAAGAAGCACTTCTCCGGCGTGGAAGCCGACGTGCAGTACGGCATCACCGGCCGGCACGACGGCGAGACCGAGAACGTCAGCCTGCTGATGGGCGGTGACTTCGACGACCACGCCGGCAACGCGGTGCTGTCGTTCGGCTTCTCCAACCGCGGCGAAGTCCGCAACGGCGCGCGGGCGTTCTCGTCGGTGTCCGGCGCTTCGTCCTCCACGCCCTACGGCGCGTATAACGCCACCGGCACGAACCTGCCGACGCAGGCCGCCGTCGACGCGATCTTCGCGAAGTACGGCGTCGCCGCCGGCACGGTGAAGAGCAACACCACCCCGATCGGCTTCAACAACGACGGCACCCTGTTCTTCCGGGGCAACGGCTACAAGGGCCTGCAAACGATCGACTACGGGACGATCGGCGTCACCGGCAACTACAACACCGGCGCGCTCAACAACCTGGTGGTGCCGCTCGAGCGCTACAACGCCTTCGCCCGGGTCGAGCACGACATCGTCTTCGGCCTCAAGGCCTACGGCCAGTTCAACTACGTTTCCTACACCAGCGGCGCCCTCCTCGCGCCGTCGCCGGCCTCCAGCAGCCCGGCCGCCGGCGGCACCGGCTTCCTGGTGCCCGTCACCAACCCCTTCCTGTCCGCCGACATGAAGACCTTGCTGGCGTCGCGGGCCAATCCCACCGCGCCGTTCATCCTGCAAAAGCGCTTCAGCGAACTGGGCGGTCGTCAGTCGAACAGCGACTACGTCGTTTCGCAGATGCTGGCGGGTGTCAGCGGCGATCTGGGCAAGGGCTGGAGCCTTGACGCCTACATCGCCGACGGGCGTGAAAAGCGCATCGAAACCCAGTACGGCAACGTCTCGCACGCCGCGGTCCGCACCCTGCTGGAAGCCGCCGATGGCGGCGCCTCGATCTGCGCCGGCGGCTACAACCCCTTCGGCGCCCAGCCGATCTCGGCGGCCTGCGCCGCCTATATCGGCCGGACGACGAAGAACTACACGACCTATGATCAGCGCCTGGCGGAAGCCACGGTGACCGGCCCGGTGTTCGATTTGCCGGCCGGCCCGCTGAAGGTCGCCGTGGGCGCCGACTACATCCGCAACGCCTACAAGCTGATCCCGGACTCGGTGCTGTCCAGCCGCGACACCTCGACCGCGCCCATTCCGCAGGACACCACGGGCGTCATCGGCTTCAGCGCCCAGAACCCGCTGCAAGGCTCGACGGACGTCTATGAAGGTTACGGGGAATTGCTGATCCCGATCCTGAAGGACCTGCCGCTCATCAAGGAACTGAACCTCGACGTTGGCGGCCGCTACTCGAGCTACAACACCATCGGCGGCGCCACGACCTGGAAGATCGACGGCAACTGGAAGGTCGTCGACATGCTGACCTTCCGCGGCGGCTACTCCAAGGCCATCCGCGCCCCGGCCGTCGGTGAACTCTACGCCCCGCAGAACCAGAACTTCCCGACCATCGGCCCGGCCGGCGGCGTGGGCAGCGGCGATCCCTGCGATGTCACGGGCGCTTACCGCAAGGGCGCCAACGCGGCGCAGGTGCGGGCGCTCTGCCTGGCGCAAGGCGTGCCCTCGCAGATCATCGACACCTACACCTACGCCAACAGCCAGGTGCAGAGCCAAACGGGGGGCAACCCGAACCTGAAGCAGGAAACGGCGGACACCTATTCGGGTGGCCTGGTGTTTTCGCCGAAGTTCGACGCGCCGATCCTCGACAAGGTCTCGGCGTCGGTGGACTACTACCACATCAAGATCCAGGACGCGGTCGGCACCATCGGCGCCGCCACCTCGCTGGCCTACTGCTACAACAACCCCAAAGGCTCGCCGAGCAACCCGACCTTCGCGGCCAGCAACCTGTTCTGCCAGCTGATCGTGCGGGACCCGGCCTCGGGTAACGTCGTGAAGGCGGTCGAAACCAACGCCAACCTCGGCAGCTATGAAACCGACGGCATCGACTTCCAGGTCGACTGGGCCTTCGGCCTCGGCGCTGTCGGCCTCAAGGACGAATACGGTCGTCTGTCCTTCAACTACGTCGGCACCTACCTGCTGAACTACGACGTGCAGTCGATCCCGGGCGGCAACATCGACCACCGCGCCGGATCCGTGGGCAACACCATCGGCTCCAACTACAGCCACTGGAAGACCCTGGGCAGTGCGCGTTGGGACACCGACGCCTACTCGCTGGGCTTCCGCTGGCGCTATATCAGCAAGGTGGATGACTTCTTCGCCGGCGGCACCGCCGCGAAGGGCTACAGCTACTTCGACGTCGACGCCTCTTGGAAGGCGACGGACAACTACGAACTGCGCCTCGGCGTGACCAACCTCGGCGACAAGCAGCCGCCGATCTACACCTCGCAGATCGAAGCCAACACCGATCCGTCGACCTACGACGTGCTCGGCCGCCGCTTCTTCGTCGGGATCAAGGCCCGCTTCTAAGCGAGAGCCGAGGCTTGAAAGTCAGGGGCGGCGGAGCGATCCGCCGCCCTTTTCTTTTGGGCGCCGATCACCGCAAGGTGGGCCCGACATGCTGACGTCCACGATCACCAAGGCCGAGGCGCTGCTGGCTTCAGGCCAGGCGACCCAGGCGCTGGCGCTCACCGCGCCGCTGGCCGAGGCGATGCCGAGCGTCGACCTCCTGAGCGTGCATGCCCAGGCGCTGAAGGCGCTTGGGCGCGGGGAGGAGGCCCTGGCGTGGGACCGCCGGTCCGTGGCGCGCTTCCCGGCGGCGTCCGTCGCCTGGCACAACCTGGCCGCCACCCTGGGGGACCTGGGCCATGGCGCCGAGGCGGCGGAGGCGGCGCACCGCGCCATGGCGCTCGGCCTGGACGCCGCGCAGACCTGGCTGGTCCTGGCCCGGGCCCTGGCGTCGGTGGGCGAGACGGCTCAGGCTGAAGTGGCGTTTCGTCAGGCCATCCGCCGCGCGCCCCAGGATGCTGTCGCGCCGCGCGAGCTGGCCGAGCTCCTGTGGACTGCACGGGCGGATTTGGACGGCGCGGTCGAGGCGCTGCTGGCGGCCGGTCAGGCGGGCGTCGCGCCCACGCCGCTGATCCTGAAGATCGCCAATCTGCTTCAGGCGGCCGGGCAGGGCGACGAAGCCATCGACCACCTCGACGCCGCGGCCCACGCCCATCGCGGCGACACGCCCCTGGCGCTGGCCCTGGCCGACGCCCTGCTGCGGTCAGGCGAGGCGGAGCGGGCGCTGGCGGCCATGGACCTGATCAACCCCGCCCACGAGGGCAGTCCGGCGGTGGTGGCCGAGCGGGCCTGGATCGAGACGGCGCTGGACCGGGGCCCTATGGCGCTGGACAGCGTGACGCGGGCGCTCGCGGCGGCGCCGGGATCCCAGAGCCTGCTCAACGCCCGGGCCACGGCGGCGCGGTGGCGCGACGACCCGACCGCGGCGGGGCTCGAAGCCTACGACGACCTCGTCGCGGAATTCGTCATCGAGACGCCGCCGGGATGGGCCGACCTGGATGCCTACCTGGGGGACCTGGCGGCGGCCATCGCCAGGCTGCATGACAACCGAGGCCACCCCACCGAGCAGTCTTTGCAGGGGGGCAGCCAGACCACCTTTCGGCTCACCGGCCACCCCGACCCGGCGATCCAGGCCTTCTTCCGGGCCATCGACGGCCCGTTGCGGGCCCATATGGCGAAGCTGGGAACCGGCGAGGACCCCGTGCGGCGGCGCAACACCGGCGCCTATCGCATCGCCGGCGCCTGGTCGGTGATGTTGCGGCCCGGCGATTTCCACCGCGATCACATCCATACGGATGGCTGGCTGTCATCGGCCTTCTATATCGAGACGCCGGACGCGGCCCTGGCGCGGCCGGGGCGCGAGGGCTGGCTGCGGTTCGGCCAGCCGCCGTTCCCGCTTCGCACGCCGCAGCCGGCGGTGCGGCATGTGCGGCCGCAGCGCGGCAAGCTGGTGCTGTTTCCCTCCTACCTGTGGCACGGCACCGAGCCGTTCACGACGGATGAGCGGCGCATGACCATCGCCTTCGACGTGGCGCCGGCATGACCGCGGGGCTGGCCGCATGGCTGGACCCGGCGCGCCTGGCGCCGGCCTTTCGCCAGCATGCCAGGCTGCACATTCCCGACGTGCTGGAGGCCGGCTTCGCGCGGGATCTCGCGGTTAGTCTCACGGCCCACGTCCCCTGGTCGCGCAGCCTGACCATCGGCGGAAAGCCCTATGACGCCGGCCTCGACGCCATGGCGCAGATCGCGCCCGAGGCGCGGGCCCAGCTGGAGGCGACCCTGGCGCAGGGCGCCCGCGACGGCTTCCAGTACGATTTCGATAGCTGGCGGCTCAGCGACCACATGGAGGCCGGCTTGCGCTCGGGCGGCGGCCTGGCGCCCGTGGAGGCGGCCTATGATTTCCTCAACAGCGCGGCCTTCCTGGACTTCGTGCGAATCCTCACCGGCGATCCGCGCCCGGCCTATTGCGATGCCCAGGCGACGCGTTACCGGGCCGGCCACTTCCTCAACGCCCATGACGACGACATCGCGGGCAAGCATCGGCTCTATGCCTATGTGCTGAACCTGACGCCTGCGTGGAAAATCGACTGGGGCGGGCTCCTGCTGTTCCATGACGCCGATGGCCACGTCTCGGAGGGCCTGGCGCCCCGGTTCAACAGCCTGAACATCTTCCGCGTGCCGCAGGCCCATTCGGTGAGCCAGGTGGCGAGCTTCGTGACCGCCCAGCGGCTGTCGATCACCGGCTGGATCCGTACAGCGGCGGGGCGGCCGAAGGTTTAGGGCAGGCGGACCGGCGCCAGCACCATGGCGCCTTGGCTGCGCAGGCGGGCGGCCTCGACCTCGTCGATCATCCCGCGGGCCTGGGGCGCGTCCAGCACGCGGCCGGCGACGCCGAGGGCATGGGCGGTGGAGGCTGAGACGCCCATCAGCTTCTGCAGGGCCTCGATCGGAGAGCCGCCGGGCGACATGCGCTTCAGCCGCGCCTCGCCGGAGATGCCGGCCAGGGCCTTGGCCTTGTCGACGGCGTCATAGAAACCGCCGACCTGGTCGACCAGCCCCAACTGCCGGGCCTGGGCCCCCGTCCAGACGTGGCCCTTGGCGATCTCGCGCACGCGCTCAATGGGGAGACGCCGGCCTTCGGCCACGCGGGCGGTGAAGTTGTCGTAGATGCGGTCCATCCAGCGGGCGAAGGCGGCGCGCTGCTCCGGGGTGAATTCCTGGCCCATGCTGAAGGCCCCGGCGTAGGGACTGCCGACGCCCAGTTGGCGCATGTCGACGCCGAAGCGGGCCAGCGCCGGGCCGACGTCGAACTTGCCGCCGAACACCCCGATCGAGCCGGTGAGCGTCGAGGGCTCGGCGACGATGGCCGAGGCCTGGGAGGCGATCCAGTAGCCGCCCGATGCGCCATAGGTACCCATGGAGACGACGACCGGCTTGCCGGCCGCCTTGGCGGCGCGGATGGCGGACAGGATTTCCTCGGACGCCGTGTCCGAACCGCCGGGCGAATTCACGCGGAAGACGATGGCTTTCACGTCCTTGGCCTTGATGGCGTCGTAGAAGGCGTCGGACACATCCTGGGAATAGATGGTCGAGCCGCCGGCGAAGGGGTTGGTCGCCCCCTCCTTGCCGGTGACGATATCGCCTTCGGCTTCGATCACCGCCACGGCCGGGCCGCTGCCGGAGCTGCGCGGACGGCGGCCATGCGCGAAGTCGCTGAAGTCGACCAGCTCCGCGCCGGTCCCGGCGCGCTTCAGCAGCGTCTGCTGCGCCTCGTGGGCTTGGCCCACCCTGTCGATCAGGCGCAGACCGACGGCGTCCTCGGCGAGATAGGGCCCGGCTTCCAGCGCCCTACGCAGGGCGCCGGGGTCCTGCTTGCGGTCGGCGGCGGCCGCCGCCACGTCGGTGTCGTAGACCGAGCCCAGCCACGACAGTTCGGCCTCGCGGTGGGCCGGGGTGTAGTCGTCATAGAGGTAGCCGTTGACGGCGTTCTTGTACTCGTAGCGTTGCTCGTATTGCGGTTTGACCCCGTATTTGTCGAAGAGGCGCTTGAAGAACAGGTCGTCGTTGGACAGGCCGGTCACCTGGAACGAGGCGCCCGGCTGCATCCAGAATTCGTCGGCCGCGGCGCCCACCATATAGGTCGCGGTCACCACGCCTGAGGCATAGAGCCCCTGGCTGAAGGCGACCACCGGCTTGCCCGAGGTGCGGAAGTGCTTGATCCCCAGGCGAAGCTCGTCGGCGAGGCCGGGCTCCAGCCCGCCTTCCGGCAGGCGGATGAGGACCCCCTTGATGCGCTCGTCGGACTCGGCGCGGCGCAGGCCCTCGATGATCGACATGGCCGACTCGCCGCGGCGGGTGAAGTCGGCCAGCGGGTTCTGGGCCGACTGGTCGGTAAGGGCGCCGCGCAGGTCGAGGTCGAGGACCGTCCTGGCGGGCAGAGGCGCGGGACCCGCGGCGCCGGCGAGGATCGAGATCAGGACCAGTGGCAGGCCGATCATGAAGATCACCAGGCCGGCGAACACCCCGGCGGCCGTCAACAGGAACTGCTTCATCGGGTCTGGCGGCGTCCCACGCGGGCGCTCCGGAGGCGGAGCCCGCAATCGTCCGGCTCTCGCATAGAATTGGGGTCGCGCAAAGGCGCCGCCGAGGCGCCCCGGCCGGGACAGGTTCGGCGGCTCTTGCAGTCGGCATCAGTAAGGCATGGCCGCGGCGGGGGCCCTCGCACTATATAGAGCGAACTCGGCCGCGCCGGATTCCGAGGCGGCGCCTTGCCCGCAGGATTTGCAGAGAATTTCCATGACCACCACGACCACCGTCAGCCTGGACGATCGCTACAGCTTCGAGGGCAAGCCCTACTATCTGAACGGCACTCAGGCGCTGGTGCGGCTGACCATGCTCGAGCGGCGCAGGCGTGAGGCGGCGGGGAAGAACACGGCGGTCTATATCTCGGGCTACCGGGGCTCGCCGCTGGGCGGGTTCGACCAGGCCCTGGGTTCGGCGGCCAAGCACCTGGGCCCGCACATCGTCTTCCTGCCCGGCGTCAACGAGGACCTGGCGGCGACCGCTGTGTGGGGCACCCAGCAGGTCGGCACTTTCGGCGAGGGCAAGTACGACGGGGTCTCAGCCCTTTGGTACGGCAAGGGTCCCGGGGTGGACCGGTCAGGGGACGCCTTCAAGCACGGCAACAACGCCGGCTCCGCCAGGGACGGCGGCGTCCTGGTGGTGGCGGGCGACGATCACAGCTGCAAATCCTCGACCCTGGCCCACCAGTCGGAATTCGGCCTGGTGGACGCCATGATCCCGGTCCTGGCGCCGTCGTCGGCGCCCGAGATCATCGAGTTCGGCCTGATCGGCTGGGAGATGTCGCGCTACTCAGGCCTATGGGTCGGCCTGAAGATCGTGACCGAGGTGATGGATAGCGGACAGTCTGTGAGCGCCGATCCCATTGTGGAGATGGTGGAGCCCGCCGATTTCGCCCTGCCGCCCGGCGGGCTTTCGATCCGCTGGCCCGACGCCCCCCTGGACATGGAAAACCGGCTACATAGCCACAAGATCCCGGCCGCCATCGCCTTCGCCCGGGCCAACCGGCTGGACAAGGTCGTTCTAGACAGCCCGCGCGCGCGGATCGGCATCGTCACCGTGGGCAAGTCCTATGTCGACACCCGCCAGGCCCTGCGCGACCTGGACATCGACGATGCGCGGGCCGCCGCGCTCGGCATCCGCCTCTACAAGGTGGCCATGCCCTGGCCGCTGGAGCCCCAGGGCGCGCGGGAATTCGCCGACGGCCTGGAAGAGATCGTCGTCGTCGAAGAGAAGCGCGCGCTGATCGAGGATCAGCTTCGCCAACACCTCTACGGCGTGGCCAAGCCGCCGCGCATCGTCGGCAAGCGTGACGAAACCGGCGCGTGGCTGTTCCCTGCGCCCGTCGACCTGGGCGCGGGCCTGATCGCGGTGGCGCTGGCCAAGCGCATCGCGACCATCACCGGCGACGACGCCGTGGAGGCCCGCGGGCGCGAGATCGCCACCCGGCTGGGCCTGCTGGGCGGCATCGAGAAGCTGGCCGAGCGGCCGCCGCACTTCTGCTCCGGCTGCCCCCACTCGAGCTCGACGAAGGTGCCGGAAGGCAGCAAGGCCTTCGCCGGCATCGGCTGCAGCTACATGGCGCAATCCATGAACCGCGAGACCGCCGGCTACACCCAGATGGGCGGCGAGGGCGCCAACTGGATCGGCCTCGGGCCGTTCTCCAAGACCCCGCACATGTTCCAGAACATGGGCGACGGGACCTTTTTCCACTCTGGATCGATGGCGATCCGCGCGGCGATCGCGTCCGGCGTCAACGTCACCTACAAGATTCTCTACAACCACGCCGTGGCCATGACCGGCGGCCAGCACGTGGACGGCGACCTGACGCTGGCCCGGGTGATCGAGATCGTCGCCGCCGAAGGGGTCAAGGAGATCGTCGTGGTCACCGACGACCCGAAGAGCGCGGTCCACACCGATATGCCGGCCGGGGTGAAGGCCTACCACCGCGACGACCTCGACGAGGTCCAGCGCAGGCTGCGCGAGGTCCCGGGCGTCTCGGTCCTGATCTACGACCAGAGCTGCGCCACCGAACTGCGCCGCCTGCGCAAGCGTGGCCAGGCGCCCGACCCGCAGGTGGCGGTGGTGATCAACGACCTGGTCTGCGAGGGCTGCGGCGACTGTTCGGTGAAATCCAACTGCCTTTCGGTGACGCCCATCGAGACCGAGTTCGGCCGCAAGCGGGCGATCGACCAGTCGACCTGCAACAAGGACCGCTCCTGCCTCGGCGGGTTCTGCCCGAGCTTCGTGACCATCGAGGGCGGCAAGCGGCGCAAGCCGTCGGCGGCCACGGCCGACTTCAGCGACCTGCCCATGCCGACCCTGCCGCCGGCGGACGAGGCCTTCTCGCTGATCGTCACGGGGATCGGCGGCACCGGGGTGGTGACCATCGGCGCCCTCCTGGGTATGGCGGCTCACATCGAGGGCAAACAGATCCGGGTGATGGACATGACGGGCCTGGCCCAGAAGGGCGGGGCGGTGGTCAGCCACATCCAGATCGCCCCCAAGGGCCAGGAGGTGCGATCCTCGCGGGTCAGCGTCGGGAGCGCCGACCTGCTGCTGGGCTGCGACATCGTGGTGGCCGCCAGCGCCGACAATCTGGGCCGGGTGTCCAAGGCCAAGGGCCGGATCATCGCCAATGACCATGAGACGGTGACGGGCGAGTTCACCCGCGTCTCGACCTTCGCCGTGCCGGTGCGCTCGCTGCGCCGGCAGCTGACGGCGGCGGTGGAGCCCGGCCGGGCCGAATTCTGCGACGCCACCCGACTGGCTGCGGCCCTGGTGGGCGATGCGGTGGGCGCGAACCTCTTCCTGGTGGGCTACGCCTGGCAGCGGGGGCTGATACCCCTGGGCCTGGAGGCGCTGTCCCAGGCCATCGAGATGAACGGCGTGGCGATCCCGCTCAACAAGGCGGCCTTCAGCTGGGGCCGGCGCGCGGCGCTGGACCTGGACGCGGTGCTCCGCGCCGCCGATGGCGCCCCGGCCGGCGGCCAGGGGCTTTCGACCACCTACGAGGAGATGCTGGCCCGGCGGATCGCCTTCCTGACCGACTACCAGGACAAGGCCTACGCCGCCCGCTTCGAGGCGGTGGTGCGCGAGGTCGAGGCAGCCGAGCAGAAGGCCGCGCCCGGCAGCACGAGGCTGGCGGCGGCGGCGGCCCAGTCCCTGTTCCGGCTGATGGCCTACAAGGACGAGTACGAGGTTGCGCGGCTCTATACCGACACCGGCTTCTTCAAGAAGATCGCGGCCGAGTACGAGGGTGGTTACAGGCTCAACTTCCACCTTGCGCCGCCGGCCTTCGCCCAGACTGACCCCAAGACCGGGGAGTTGAAAAAGCAGAAGTTCGGCCCCTGGATGCGGACCGCCTTCGCGGTCCTGGCCAAGGGCAAGGGCCTGCGCGGCTCAGCCCTCGATCCCTTCGGGCACACCGCCGAGCGCCGCGCCGAGCGGCGGCTGATTGAGGACTATATCGGCCTGGTGAAGGGGGATCTCCTGCCCGCCCTGACCGCCGCCAACCTGGACCGCGCCGTTGCGGTGGCCGAGGCGGCCCAGGCGATCAAGGGCTACGGCCACGTCAAGGCGCGGAACATGTTCATCGCGGCGGACCAGCAGCGCGATCGGCTGGCGGCCTTCAAGGCGAGCCCGGGGGCGGTCGCGGCCTAGGAGATCGGCGCTTTTCCGGCCGGGCGTAGCTCGACGGCTCCAGCCTCCGAAAGGTGGGCTCAATCGCCTCGTTGTCGGTCCAAGTGAAGGTCAGATCCTGGCTCGTGGCGTCCCTAGAACGCGTTCTCGCCGGTGATGGCGCGGCCCAGAATGAGGGCGTGAACGTCGCTGGCGCCTTCGTAGGTGTTCACCGTTTCCAGGTTCGCGGCGTGGCGCATCACGTGGTACTCGCCGGCGATGCCGTTGCCGCCGTGGATGTCGCGGGCCTCGCGGGCGATGGCCAGCGCCTTGCCGCAGTTGTTGCGCTTCATCATGCTGATCGCCTCCGGGACCCAGGCGCCCTCGTCGATCAGCCGGCCCAGCGCCAGCGCGCCCTCGAAGCCCAGCGCGATGTCGGTCTGCATGTTGGCCAGCTTCATCTGCACCAGCTGGCGGGCGGCCAGGGGCTTGCCAAACACCTTGCGGCTCATGGTGTAGTCGCGGCAGGCGTGCAGGCAGAATTCCGCGGCGCCCAGCGCGCCCCAGGAGATGCCGTAGCGAGCCTTGTTCAGGCAGGAGAAGGGGCCGCGCAGGCCCTGCACGCCCGGCAGCATCATGTCTTCGGGGACAAAGACGTCGTTGAGCGCGATTTCGCCCGTGACCGAGGCGCGAAGCGACAGCTTGTTCTTGATCTGCGGGGTCTCGAAACCCGGCGAGCCACGATCGACCAGGAAGCCACGGATGACGCCATCCAGCTTGGCCCAGACCAGCGCCACGTCGGCGATGGGGGAATTGGTGATCCACATCTTGGACCCGTTGAGCACGAAGCCGGCGTCGGTCCGCTTGGCCACGGTGCGCATCGAGGCCGGATCGGAGCCGCCATCGGCCTCGGTAAGGCCAAAACAGCCGACGATCTCGCCGCGGGCCATGCCGGGCAGGTACTTCATCCGCTGCTCTTCGGAGCCGAAGGCGAAGATCGGGTACATGACGAGCGACGACTGCACGCTCATCGCCGAGCGGTAGCCGCTGTCCACCGCTTCGATCTCGCGGGCGATCAGGCCATAGGCCACGTGGCTGACGCCGGCGCCGCCATATTGTTCGGGCAGGGTGGCGCCCAGGAAGCCCAGCTCGCCAAGCTCGGTCATGATCTCGCGATCGAAGCGCTCCTCGGCATAGGCCGAGACAACCCGAGGCAAGAGCTTGCCGCGGGCGTAGTCGCGGGCAGCCTCAGCCACCATCCGCTCTTCCTCCGAAAGGCGGGAGGTCAGATCCAGGGGGTCTTCCCAGCGGAAGGTCTTGGCGGGGTTTGCGGAATCCAGGGCCATGGCGTGTCTCGCCTCCATCTCTAGCGACTGTGCTTCCTATGAAATGACCCGGAACATGTGTCGCCGGTCGCGCCATGGCCGCACAGCGGATGAAGCCTTCACCCCCAGTTCGCAGGGGAATGAATGGTCGGAGTGGCAGGATTTGAACCTGCGACCCCCGCGTCCCGAACGCGGTGCTCTACCAGACTGAGCCACACTCCGACTTTGGAGCGCGGCTTATAGACGAGGGTATCGGGGGTCGCAAGGCAGGCTGGACAGGCTTTGCGAGGCGTTGCATCGCGCAGGGTCCTGCGCTATCTCACCGCCTCCCCGAGGCGACCCCTCCGGGCCGTTCCTGCTGGGGAATGGTGTAATGGTAACACTGCGGTTTTTGGTACCGTCATTCTAGGTTCGAGTCCTAGTTCCCCAGCCACGGACTTCCTTCAGGGCTTTTGCTCCCCGACCGGCAGACCTGCGCCGCGCGCCTGACCTGACGCCCTGCGCCGCCGGGGGTTCAGCCGGCCGCATTCGGCGGCGAGCCGAACCCGTTCAAAGGCCGTATCCATGTCCCTCCACGTCGAGACCCCCAATCCCCATCCCGGCCTGGGTCTCACCCAGTTCGTGATCCTGATGGCGGCGCTGATGGCGCTGGGCGCGCTGGGCATCGATTCCATGCTGCCGGCGCTGCCCGCCATGGCCCGAGGCTTCCATGTGGCCCGCGCCAACGACCAACAGCTGGTGGTGACCGTATTCCTGCTGAGTTTCGGGGCCGCGCAGCTTGTATACGGGCCGCTCACCGACCGCTACGGTCGAAAGCCAGTCCTGTTGTGGGCGCTGGCCTTCTACGGCCTCTTCGCGGTGATGGCCGCCGTGGCGCCCAGCTTCGGGCTATTGCTGGTGTGGCGCGGTCTGCAGGGCGCGGCGGTGGCGGCGACCCGCATCGCGCCCATCTCGATCGTCCGCGACAGCTACAGCGGCCGCACCATGGCGCAGGTGATGTCGCTTACCTCCATGGCGTTCATGGCCGTGCCGATCATGGCGCCGGCGCTCGGGCAGGCGGTGCTGCTCTTCGCCTCCTGGCGCTGGATCTTCGGCGTGCTGGCCATCGCCACCGCGGCGGTCGCGCTCTGGACCCTGATCAAGCTGCCGGAGACCCTGCATCCGGAAGACCGCCGCGCGATCAATGTCGCCGAGGTATTGGAGGCCTTCAGGATCACCCTGCAGAGCCGAGTGGGCATGGGCTACACCCTGGCGTCCACCGTGATCTTCGGGGCGCTGTTCGGCTTCGTGAGCTCGGCGCCGCAGGTGTTCGACCAGGCCTTTCACCAGCCGGAGAAGTTCACCCTGGTCTTCGCGACGGTGGCGGGCTTCATCGCGCTCGCCTCGCTGGTCAATGCGCGGCTGGTCAACCGGCTGGGGATGCGGGTCATGGCGCACGGCGCGCTCCTGGCCTTCATCGCTGTCTCAGCCGTGCATTCGGCCTTCGCGCTGAGCGGCCACGAAACCATCGTCAGCTTCACCATCCTGCAATCGGCGGCGATGTTCGGCTTCGGTATCCTGTCGGGCAATTTCGCGGCGATGGCCATGGACCCCATGGGCCATGTGGCCGGCTCCGCGGCCTCGGCGCAGGGTTTCATCAGCATGGTCGGCGGATCGCTGATCGGCTTCCTGATCGGCCAGCAGTTCGACGGCACCCTCGTGCCCATCGCTGTGGGTTACCTGGTCTGCGGCCTGGTCGCGCTGGGGATCGTCCTGGTCGCCGAGAAGGGCAAGCTGTTCGCCAGCCGTCATCGCCCGAACCCCGACGCCGCGGGCATCGGTCACTAGGCATCGGCGGCGTCAGTTGGGCGAAAGGTGCATCGCCGGGGCCGAACAGGGGCCGCCCCGGCGACGCGCCCGGCGGCTAAGGATAGACCGTCGGGAAGTGCGGGTGGTTGAAGGGCTGGTTCGGGACCAGGCCCAGGCCGTCGGTGTTGAAGTTCTGCTGGCCGGTGTAGCGGGCGCGGGCGTCGAACCGGATGGACGACATGCCCCAGCGGACCTTGTTGCTCCTGTTCTCCCAGGACGCATGCCAGGTGAGGGTATGGTGGAAGTGGGCGTCGCCCTGGGCCATGGTCGGCGGCTCGGTGGCCTTGTATTTCTCGAACAGCTCCGGATAGAGCACGCGCGCGTCCTCGCCGGTCATGCCGACCATGCCGCCCGGCTGCTCGCGGTGCGAGCCGCTCAGGTGGGTCATCGGACCCATGTCCGGGG
Source organism: Caulobacteraceae bacterium (assembly GCA_947475465.1). Taxonomy (GTDB): domain Bacteria; phylum Pseudomonadota; class Alphaproteobacteria; order Caulobacterales; family Caulobacteraceae; genus Phenylobacterium. Next base: position 48,454 of record CANJLK010000005.1, read on the forward strand.
TGACCGGGACCAGGGCCAGCCACATCTGCATGGCGCCGGCCCGGTCGATGGGCAGGCTCGGCCAGTCCTGGTGCCAGGGCACGACAAGCGTCTTGCCCGAGGCGGTCGGCACCTTAACGTGCAGGGTCTCGGAGAGGATCTTCACCGCCGGCAGCTTCAGGAACTTGGCGGCGGCCTCGCCGAACTTGCGCTGGGTGACGAAGTTGAACATCCAGGGGTCATCCTGGCGGATGGCGAACAGGTGCTTGGTGCGCGTGCCCATCTCGCGCACGACATCGATGAACGCTTTCTGTTCGGCCGGATCGCTCGGCCATTCCTTCCAGCGCAGACCGCACCAGGCCTGAAAGCGGGCGATGACCTCTTCGCAAAGGTCAGGGTCGATGAAATTCTTGGCGTGCACCCAGCCGTTCTCAACGAAGTGCTCGACCTCTTCCTTGGTGATGTCGCGAATACGGGGCGACAGATCCTCGTAGAAGCGTTCGATTTTCACTAGGGCGTTCATTGGATCGTCTCCCGGATCGCTGCGCCGCTTCCTGCGGCTGTCTTGATGGAGCGACGCTGGCGCCAGGCGGGCGGCGGGGAATTGACCTGCGTCAAGCCAGCGCCAGCTTGTTCAGGTCGCGAAGACGCCGCCCTGGCCGATGACCAGGACGGCGCGCCTTCAGCCTACGGATAGACCGTCGGGAAGTGCGGGTGGTTGAAGGGCTGGTTCGGGACCAGGCCCATGCCGTCGGAATTGAAGTTGTGCTGGCCGGTGTAGCGGGCGCGTGCGTCGAAGCGGATGGACGACATGCCCCAGCGGACCTTGTCGCTCTTGTTCTCGCCCGAGGCGTGCCAGGTCAGGGTGTGGTGGAAGTGCGCGTCGCCCTGGGCCATGGTCGGCGGCTCGCTCGCCTTGTACTTGGTGAACAGCTCCGGATAGAGCTCGTGGGCGTCCTCGCCGGCGACGGCGACCATGCCGCCCGGCTGTTCGCGGTGCGACCCGCTCAGGTGGGTCATCGGACCCATGTCAGGGGTGACCGGGACCAGGGCCAGCCACATCTGCATGGCGCCGGCGCGGTCGATAGGGATGCTGGGCCAGTCCTGGTGCCAGGCCAGCGCACGGCTCTTGCCCGAGCTCTTGGGGAATTTCACGTGCAGGGTCTCGGAGAAGATCTTCACGGCCGGCAGCTTGAGAAACTTGGCGGCGGCTTCACCGAACTTGCGCTGGGTGACGAAGTTGAACATCCAGGGGTCATCCTGGCGGATGGCGAACAGGTGCTTGGTGCGCCCCTCCATGTTCTTCACGGCGTCCATGAACGCCTTCTGCTCGGCCGGGTCGCTCGGCCATTCCTTCCAGCGCAGGCCGCACCAGTCCTGGAAGTGCTTGATAACCTCTTCGCAGAGCGCGGGATCGATGAAGTTCCGGGCGTGAACCCAGCCATGTTCGACGAAGTGCTCGATCTCTTCCTTGGTGATGTCGCGGATGCGGGGCGACAGATCCTCGTAGAAGCGTTCGATTTTCACTGGGGCGTTCATTGGATCGTCTCCCGGATCGCGTGTCGCCGCTTCATGCGGCTGTCCTGATGGGGAGATGCTGGCGCCTGGCGGGCGAGCAGGAATTGACCTGCGTCAAGCAAACGGAAGTCTGATTTAGGCGATGCGGACGCCGGGACCGGTGGGAAGAACCGCGTCGCCGCCGTTCAGTGGCTTCTGCATCCACACGATGTCCACCCAGCGTCCGTGCTTGAAGCCCAGACCGCGGCCGATGCCGGAATCGCGGAAGCCGAGCGCGCGATGCAGGCCGATGGAGGCGGCGTTGCCGCTGTCGCCGATCACCGCGATCACCTGTCGAACCCCCAGCGCCTCGCAGGCCGAGAGAACCTCGGAGAGCATGGCTGTCCCGACCCCGCGTCCGACGGCGTCAGGGGCGACATAGACGCTGTCTTCGACGGTGAACCGGTAGCCTGGCCGGGGCCGGAAGGGGCTGGCGTAGGCGTAGCCCAGCACCCGGCCGGCGTCTTCAGCCACCACATAGGGCAGGCCGCGCGCGGTGATATCGGCCAACCGCGCGGCCATGTCCCGCGGCTGCGGCGGCGTCTCTTCGAAGGTGCCGAAGCCGTGCAGCACCGCATGGCCGTAGATCGCGGCCAGGGCCTCGGCGTCGGAGTCCAGCGCTGCGCGGACGATCATCCCTGGCCCCAGTCCTTGTCGAGCGCCCAGACCGCGAAGGCGTAGTCGAGCGCGATCTCCTTGAGGAAGTCGAACCGGCCTGAAGCGCCGCCGTGGCCCGCCTCCATGTTGATCTTGAGCAACATGGGCGCATCGCCGGTTGAAGATTCGCGCAGTTTCGCGATCCACTTGGCCGGCTCCCAGTAGGTGACGCGGGGGTCGGAGAGGCCGCCGGTGGCGAGGACCGGCGGGTAGGCCTGGGCGCTCACCCGGTCATAGGGGCTGTAGCTGGCGATCAGGTCGTAGGCGGCCTCGTCCTTGAGCGGGTTGCCCCATTCGGGCCACTCCGGCGGGGTGAGCGGCAAGGTGGTGTCGCTCATGGTGTTGAGCACGTCGACGAAGGGGACGGCGCCGATGATCGCGCCCCACAGGTCGGGGCGAAGGTTAGCGACGGCGCCCATCAGCATGCCGCCCGCCGACCCGCCATAGGCCGCGATCCTGCCCTTGGCCCCATAACCCTGACCGATCAGGTGCTCGGCGCAGGCGATGAAGTCGGTGAAGGTATTGGGCTTCTTTTCCTTGCGCCCGTCGAGGAACCAGCCCCAGCCCTTGTCGGAGCCGCCCCGGATATGGGCCGTGGCCCAGACCCATCCGCGGTCCACCAGGCTGAGGTTGCGGATCGAGAAACTAGGCTCCATGGCCATGCCGTAGGAGCCATAGCCGTAGAGGAGGAGCGGCGCGGAGCCGTCCAACAGCGTGTCCTTCAGCATGAGAACGGTGATGGGCACCTCCTGCCCGTCCGGTGCGGAGGCGTAGAGCCTGCGAGCCACGTAGCGCTCCGGGTCGTGGCCGGAGGGGATCTCCTGGGTCTTGCGCAGGGTCCGGTCGCGGGTGGCGAGGTTGTAGTCGTAGGTCTGCCGCGGCGTGGTGGGCGACTGGTAGACGAAGCGGGCGGTCTCGCTCTCGTACTCGTAGCCGCCTTCCAGGTTCAGGGCGTAGGCCTCCTCGCCAAAGGCGATCTCGTGCTCGGCGCCGTAGCGGTCGGCCACAACCAGGCGGTCGAGGGCATCCACCCGCTCGGCCCGGACGAGGTGGCCGGAGAAGGCCTGGAAGCCGGTGATGTATCGACCGGGCTGGTGAGCGATCCAATCTTCCCACGTTCCCTTGGCGGGCACGGGGCTGCGGCTGATGGCGAGCTTGAAGTCGACGGCGCCGTCGGCGTTGGTGCGGATCACCCAGCGGTCGGTCCAGTGGTCGAGGCTGTATTTGACACCCACCTCGCGCGGCTCTGCGACGATCGGAGGCCGGGTGGGATCGACGGCCGGGATCAGCCAGATCTCGGTGGTCTCCTGGTTGCCGACGTGGATCAGGATGTGGCTGTCGTCGCTGGAGACGCCAACACCCAGGAACATGCCATCGTCGAGCTCTTCGTAGACCAGCACATCTTCGCCGCCGCGCGCCGGCCGACGGAACACCTTCGATGGGCGGGCGTGTTCGTTCCGGAAGATCCAGAACAGCCACTCGCTGTCGGGCGAAAAGGCGAAGTCGCCATAGGCGCTCTCGACGGGCGCGCCGAGCTCGGCGCCGCTGGCCAGGTCCTTGACCCGGATTGTGAAATATTCCGAGCCTTGCTCGTCGGCGGCCCAGGCGAAGAGCGCGTGGTCCGGACTGTGGCTGGCGGCGCCGACCTGGAAGAAGGCCTTGCCCTTGGCGAGCGCGTCCTCGTCCAGCAGGACCTCCTCGCCCTCGGCCTGATCGCGCGGCCGGCGGGCGTGGACGGGATGCTCCGCGCCGGCGGCGTAGCGCACATAGTAGTCGAAGGGCCCGTCCGGCGCCGGGACGGAGCTGTCGTCCTCCTTGATGCGGCCCTTCATTTCGGCAAACAGCTCGGCCTGCAGGGCTTCCGTCGAAGCCAGCATGACCTTGGTGTAGGCGTTTTCCGCGTCGAGATGGTCGCGGACGTCGGCGCGCAACGCCTTGGGGTCGCGAAGCACCTGCTGCCAGTTGTCGTCCTTCATCCAGGCGTAGTCGTCCGTGCGGACGCGGCCCAGCTGTTCGATTCGGTGGGGGCGGCGGGCGGCAACAGGCGGTGCGGGCTTGGTCATGGCGCCTAGATGCGATGCGAAAGGCGCCGGCTCAAGCTGCGGCGTGCACGCCGCGCGTCACTAGAGCGCATTCGTTTCACGGGCTCGAGACTTGGCGCGTGTATGGGAACCTGATTCAGTAATCCCTCATCGAGAGCGCGCATAAGACGCCAAGGGCGATTTGAGAGAAACGGGAACCGCATGGTCCTGGACCTGTCGACGGAGCTGATTCAGGCGACTGTCCAGCTGGAGCAGCCGCTGGGCAACGGCACGCGCACGGTGGGCACCGGATTCCTGATCTCGGCCCCGACCCCCGACGGCCACCCGCGCACGGTCCTGGTGACCGCCAACCACGTGCTGGAGAAGATGCCGGGCAAGGAAGCCCGCATCGGCTACCGGATCGCCAACCCCGACGGCAGCTGGAGCTATTCGCCCCAGCCCCTGCGAATCCGCGACGCGGCCGGCCACGAACTTTGGACGCACCATCCGTCGCGCGACGTGGCGGCCATCGCCATCACCGCGCCGGCGGCCTTCGCCAAGGCGGCGATCCCCGAAGGCTATCTGGCGGCCAATGACACCTTCTCGAAGTATTCGGTGGGCGCGGGCGACGAGATGATGGCGCTGGGCTTTCCGCGCGGCTTGGCGGCCAACCCGGCCGGCTTCCCGATCCTGCGCTCGGGGCGGGTGGCCTCGTTCCCGGTGGCGCCGGCCAGGATCTTCCCGACCTTCCTGCTGGACTTCGCGGTCTTCCCCGGCAACTCCGGCGGGCCGGTGTTCATGAGCGACCAGTCGCACCGCCGGATCGGCGCGCCGAAGGATGGCGAGGACGTGGAATTCATCGCCGGCCTGTTGACCCAGGAGGTCGAGCTGAACAGCGAGCGGCTGGAGATCGGCATCGTCACCCACGCCGAATATATCCGCGAGACCATCGCGCTCGTCAGCGATCCGGCCGCGCCGGTGATGAACGCCCAGAGCCAGTCCGGCATCTCCGGCGCCAAGGCCGCCTCGGCGGAAGAAGCCGCAGCGGAATAGGTCCGGCTCCCCTTGGGGAGCCGTTCCGGCCGGATCAGCCGCCGTAGACCACCGTGATGACTTCGGCGATGCAAGCCGGCTTCTGCTCGCCCTCGATCTCGAGGGTGCACTCGTATTTCAGCTGCATGCCGCCGGCCTTGGGCTCGGCGCCGATCAGCTTCTGCCGCATCCGGACCCGCTTGCCGACCCGGACCATGTTGATGAACCGGACCTTGTCGGAGCCGTAGTTCAGCCCGCGGGTCACGCCTTGCAGGTTCAGGAGGCCCTTGCCCAGGAAAGGGATCAGGGACAGCGTCAGGTAGCCGTGGGCGATGGTCCCGCCGATCTCGCGGTTGGCCCGTTCCACATCGACGTGGATCCACTGGTGGTCGCCGGTCGCCTCCGCGAACAGGTTTACCCGCTCCTGGGTGATCTGCAGCCAGTCGGAAACCCCTATCTCCTGGCCAACCAGTCCGGGCAGGTCCTTGATCTCAACCGGGTTCATCGCTTGCTCCCATGGCAAATTCGTTGGGGAGCGGTCTAGCAGCCCTTTTCGTCCGCGCGAAGCCGGGCCGACAGGGCCTTGACCTACCGGACGTCAGCCGGGTCCTTAGTCGTCGCGAACCGCAAGGACGACCCATGGCCACGCCGACCTTCGAGACCCTGCTCTACGCCGTCGAGGACGGCATCGCGACCGTGACCTTGAACCGGCCCGACAAGCTGAACGCGTTTACGCCGCGCATGATGCACGAACTGATCGCGGTCTTCGACGAGACCGACGCCGACGATTCGGTGCGCGCCGTCATCGTCACCGGGGCGGGCCGGGCGTTCTGCGCCGGGGCCGACCTGTCGGCCGGTGCGGCGACCTTCGACTACGACAAGCTGGCCGTGGCGGACCGCATGGCCGCCAAGACGGACGAGGGGATTCAGCGCGACGGCGGCGGCCTGGTCACCTTGCGCATCTTCGAGAGCCTGAAGCCGGTGATCGCCGCGGTGAATGGCGCGGCCGTCGGCATCGGAGCCACCATGCAGCTGGCCATGGACTTCCGCCTGGCGTCCACCGAGGCGCGCTATGGCTTCGTGTTCAGCCGGCGCGGCATCCACCTGGAGGCGGCGTCCTCGTGGTTCCTGCCCAGGCTGGTGGGCATCCCGACCGCGTTGGAGTGGTGTTACACGGGACGTCTGTTACCCGCGCAGGAGGCCCACGAGCACGGCCTGGTGCGGTCGCTCCATGCGCCGCACGACCTTCTGCCCGCCGCCCGGGCTCTCGCCCGCGAGATCGCCGACAACAGCGCGCCCGTCTCCGTGGCCCTGACCCGCCAACTGATCTGGCGCATGGCCGGGGCGGCGCACCCGATGGAAGCCCACCGCGCCGACAGCCGTGGCATCCAGTCCCGGGGCCGGTCGGCCGACGCGCGCGAGGGCGTAAGCTCCTTCCTGGAGAAGCGGCCGGCGATCTTCCCCGATCATGTCTCGACGGATCTTCCAGACATCTGGCCGCACTGGCAAAAGCCGGACTTCCTGTAAGGGCGACCACCGCCATTAGCTTCAGGTAGAGCCATCTGGCGCTTACTCGGCCATGTTGCTTGATTGAATTGAAAATTGGGCTTCATTCAATATCTTCGAGCCCGCCATTCAAAATAACCTCTGTTTGTGTGTTGTCCTGCCGGTGAGTTCGCTCTAATGACCTCGCTACTGATTTTGTGAATCACATCAGCGCCACAGAACGGCGCGGTTCCTATGGAATGACAAGAATGGACGAGAAGTCGGAAGTCATCGAGATGACGGCGGACATTGTTTCCGCCTATGTGGGCAACAATTCGGTCACCGCGGCCGATCTGCCGGCCCTGATCCAAAGCGTGCACCGTGCGCTTTCCGGTATTTCCACCGGCAGCGAGACGGTTGAAGTGGCGCCGAAGGAACCGGCCGTTCCGGTCCGCCGCTCCATCACCCCCGATTTCCTGATCTGCCTGGAAGACGGGCGCAAGTTCAAGTCGCTCAAGCGGCACCTGCGCACCAAGTACAACATGAGCCCGGAAGAGTACCGGGCGAAGTGGGGCCTGGCCAAGGACTACCCGATGGTCGCCCCCAACTACGCCAAGGCGCGTTCGGACCTGGCCAAGCAAATGGGCCTGGGCCAGGGCGGCCGCCAGGCGCCGCGCAAGAAGCGCTAAGCCCCAACCCGACTTCGGTCTGTTGACGAGACGCCCGTCGGCTTCGGCGGGCGTTTTCGTTTGGCCCACTGAATTTCTGGTTGCAGACGGACCGTTTTGGAGTCCCTGACGCGATTTCCCCTTGCCGCCGATTCGCGCAATCGCGATAACTGATTCGTAGTGATTCCAAATCGTTAACAGGGCTTCTGCACATGTCGGCGCAGATCGGGGCCCCTGCCGCGGCCGCCCGCGCGCATGAGGAGCTGTTCGCCTACTGGTGCTCCCTTCGGGAGGGCGCGCGGCTGCCCGCGCGTCGCGACCTCGATCCGGCGGGTATGAAGCGCCTGCTCCCCACCATCAGCCTGATCGACGTAAGGCGCGATCCGCTGGAATTCCGCGTGCGGCTGGCCGGCACCGGCCTCTATGGCGTCTACGGGCGCGAGATCACCGGCAGGCGGCTCACGGACATCTACAACGTCGCCGCGGCGGACTACTGGAAGTTCGAACTGGGGCGGGTCGTGCGCGAAGGCCGGCCGGCTGCGGGGGTGCATAACCTGGCCTGGCGCGGGGCCTCGCACCTGTCGATCCTGTGGCTGCGCCTGCCGCTGGCCGGCAATGGCCGCGACGTGGACATGATCCTGGGTTTCGACGCCGTGGTCGGCATGGGCCAGGCGTCGAGCGGCATCAGGGCTGCCTGAAGGGACCGCGTCCCGCGGCCTACTTCTTTTCGAATTCAACCTCGAAGATCACCTCGACGTCGTCGCTGGTGAACTGGTTCAGGATGAAGTTGCTGAGGCCGAAGTCGGAGCGCTTGATCCGCGTGGAGCCCGAAAAGCCAAGCCGCGTGCCGAGGGGCGCAACGCCGTGTCCGGCGCCGGCGAAAGTGAGGTCCAGCGTCACGCGCCGGGTGACGCCGTGGAACGTCAGGTCGCCGCTCATGGCCCCCTTGCCGTCCTGGCCCTGGACGTCCGTCGAGACGAAGCTGATCACCGGGTATTTCTCAGGCTCGAAGTAGCCGGCGATCTGGCGGTCGAAGGCCGTGTCGCTGGTGTCGACGGACTTCGGATCGACGGTGAAGGTCGCCCGGGTCGCCTGCCAGTCGGCGGGGTCATAGGTGAAGCTGCCGTCCAGTCCGTCGAAGCGCAGGGTATAGTGCGAGAAACCCATGTGCAGGATCCTCACCGTCAGGCTGGCGTGGCGCTTGTCGAGGACATAGGCGCCTGCCGGAACCTTGGCCGGATCCTGCGTGGATGGGTTGGCCCAGGCCGGAAAGGCGCAGGCGGCCGAAAGGACCAGCGCGGCGGCGAGCGTCGGGACGATCGAAGGGCCCCGGCCGCCGTCTGTCCGCAGGCCAGGCATCACGTCACGGCTTGCCGGGTCCGAAGGCGTAGCGGAGGCTGACGAAGACGCTTCGGGTCTTGTAGTTGAACTGACTGATTTCCCGGCCCGCGACGCTGCCGGGGAAGCTGAAGTCGCCTGCGGCGCCCTTGATCCGGGCGTCCAGCGCCAGGGAAAGCTTCGGTGTCACCGCATAGGACACGCCTGCGATGCCCTGCCAGCCCAGCCGGATGCTCTCCGAATCGTAGACGGTCGGCACGGCCTGGGTGGGAATCCGGAAGTTGTCGCCCCACTGTACCTGGGTGGGGCCCAGGCCCGCGCCGACAAAGGGGGTGATCGGGGTCCCGGTGTCGAAGTCGTAGAGCAGGTTGATCATCGCCGAGGTGTCCCACTGGGTTCCCACCCAGGGCGATGTCTTGTTGAAGGTGGTGACCTTGCCGACGCGGCCGCTCAGCTCGGCTTCGGCGCGCAGGCCCGAAGGCCATTTGTAGCCCACCGCGGCCACGCCGCCCCAGCCACGCTTCCACTGCGAACTGACCTTGAAGCCTGTGATGACGAGATCGATGTCGGGCATTTTGTCATAGCCGCCGCCAAGCGCGACATAGGGTCCGGATGCGCTTTGAGCCGCCGCCGGATCTGGCGCTAGGGCCGTCAAGGCGACGACAGCCAGGCCAGCAATTCCTAATCGGCGCCCGTTCGCGCCAATCGCCCCATCCTGGCCGGGCCGGCCCTGCACAAATCCCCGCATCGAAATCTTTCCGTCGATTGCCCCGCTGACGACGTGGGCGCCGGGCGCCCGGGGACGGCCAGGGCCTTGCGTCGTCAGTCCTTAGTGCCGGGACTGGGCTGAATGGTTCAAAGGAAGCCTTCCCGCCGGTCGGTTTCAGCTGCCGTGCGGCGCTTCGCCTTAGAAGAAGTAGGTGAGGCCCAGGACGACCGTGTCGCCCTCAAGCTTTCGCAGGGCGGGATTCAGGGCGTCGGGCGCGGTGTGGATGACCGAGAAACTGAGCTCGCTGTCCTTGATCCGCTGCGAAACGCCGGCGCTCAGGTCGTAGCGTTCCCGCCGGCTGCCGGGAAACCGTCGGCCCCCCAGCGGCGTCAGGGCGCCGACATGGCCGAAGACCCGCGTGTCGTCCGTCGGGCGCACCGCGGCGCTGAGGTCGACGTACAGGGTCTTGACCCGTTGACCGAAGTAGCTCGGCGAATAGTAGGCGCGGACCGCGACATGGTCGGTGAGGATGCCGGCGTAGGCTTCGGTGTAGTGGAACGAGCGCTTGCCGAACTTGTAGTAGCTGACATTCGAATTGGTCACCCCGAAGTCCAGGGCGGGACCCGAGGCCGAGCGCGCGGTGTAGCCGGCGTAGTCGGTGTAGCCCAAGACCCGCGGGCCATAGCGCTGGGTATCGACCCCCAGCAACGAACCGCCCACGTAGAACCCGGTCGGATGGTCATAGGAGAGATTGACTCCCAGGGTCGGCCGGCTGTCGCTCAGGGATCGGCCGCGATAGCGGTAGTCCGTCTTCAGCGAAGCGCTGAGGCCGAGCTGGGCCCGCGCCTCGGCTGCGAACGACAGGAGGAACAGGGCGGCGACAACCCCCAGCAGGCGGCCCAAGGGCAAGGGCCTAGGGTTTCGCGGGTGCGGCGTAGGCGACATGCCGCGCGCAGGCGCAAGCGCAGGGCCCGGCGGTCCGCACAAGGCTCGCGCAGGCGTCGATCCAATGGCGTTCACCCGATTGAGCCACGACGACCAACGGCGCGGCCTTACCGGCGTTCCGCTGCCGGAGCAGCGCAAAAAGTCCGCTGACATGGGCCGCCGCATAGGAACTCCCGTTCACCAGGTACCAGCGGCCGCCGGGCTGGGTGGCGGGCACGCCGCGGCCCGGAGCGACGAAAACCCCGCCGGGCAGGGTTCCGGAGAGCTCGTCGCTCACCGCCACCACGCCAGGGTGGGAGGCGGGAAAGCCACCGTCCGGCAAGGCGGCGTCAAAGGCGCCGACCACTGTTATCCCGCGGCTCAAGGCTGCGTCTAGAAGTTTGCCGAGCAGGGGATGGGCCGGACCGCTAAGGCTCAGATTGATCACGTCGGCCTGGTGGCTGATGGCGAAATCCAGAGCCTTGGCAAGGCTGAGGGTATTGCAAACGGTGGGCCAGGAATTGCCGGGCTGGGGCGCAGTCTGCCAGCAGGCGCGCAGGGCCATCAGCCGCGCACGGGGCGCAATACCCACAATGCCGGCGCTGTTGTTGGCCCGTGCGGCGATGACGCCTGCCACCGCGGTGCCATGCTCCTCCGGCGTATCTCCCCGCTCGGGGACGAAGTTCCGGGCGACCTCGACCTGGCCAAGGAGGTCGGGGTGGTTGGCCTCGATCAGGCTGTCGATGATGGCCACCCGGACGTTTTCGCCGGTGGCGATCTCGTGCAGGTCGGCCAGTTGCCAGAGCCGGTTCGCGGGCTGGGCGGCGAACAGTGGGTCGTTGTAGGGCATCGCGCCGCCCTGGGCGTGGAAGACGGCCATGGGCTCGGCCCAGGCGACACGGCGGTCCCGCGCAAGCTGGCTGGCGACCTCGGTGGGCTTGCGCCCGGCCGGCACCTCCATGACGTAGCAGTCGACCCCCAGGACGGGCATGGGCCAGCCGGTCACCAGCGTCAGGCCCTGCTTTCGAGCCAGCCCGGCCGCGAGACGCTGGCGAGCCATTCTGCCCAGCCCGTCGCCATAGCTTCCGGTGTAGTCCGAGTTTCCACGGAAATGCGCGGGCGGCAGGCGCAGGAAGACCAGGACCTGCTGTGGGAAATCTTCCGTGTCCGGCGCGATCTGCCGAGGTGCGGCGAGGCAGCCGCTCGCGGCCGTCAGCCACAGGGCCAGCGCCACAAGGAGGGTGCGCAGCCCCGCCCTCACGGCGCGAGACCGGGGTCGATGGGTTCGGCGAGCAGCACGTCGCCTTCCCGGCGCAGTTGGGCCACGATCGCCGCGCGCCGTGTGGCCGGGGCCCTGATGACATAGGCGCCGGCCGGCGTCGGGCCGTCCACGAGACGCGCGCCGCCGGCGCCGAGCATCCTGCGGAATTCCGCTTCCGGCGTCGCGGGGCGGAACATCACCAGGACATCGCCGGCGCCGGGCGCGTCCGCCGCGCCGAGGGCGCGGTATTCCGGGGCTTGGCGGTGGGGCAGGACGAGGGCTGCCGCGAGCGCCACGATCACCGCGAACTGCGCGGCCACCGCCCAGCCCGACCATCCGCCGCCGCCAGACGGCAGAAGACCGCCCAGGCGTTGGCCCAGGCGTTCGCGAAGTCCCGGGCGCCTGGCGACATCGCGCGGGCGCAGGCGTCCCTGGAGCGCCGACCAGGCCTGGTCGGCGGTGATCGGCAGTTGCGGCACCTCGGCGGTCAGCCAGCGCTCGAACTTGAGATCTTCCTGGCACTGCGCGCAAACCCGAAGGTGGGCGTCCACCTGCGCATGTTCCGCGGGATCCAGGCGGCCGGTGGCGTACCAGGGCAGGTTCAGTTGGGCTTCGTGATGGTCGTCGCCGCGCAGGCGAATAATGCGGTCGGTCATCGTGCGTCTCACAGCCAATCCGTCATCGCGCCGCCCAGCCGGGTCCGCAGTTGCCGACGGGCATGGAACATCCGCGTCTTAACGGTGTCGACAGGGCAATCCATGATGTCGGCGATCTCCCGGTAGCCCATCTCGTGGAAGTAGGAGAGGTCCACGACGGTGCGGTGGTCCTTCGACAGTCCCGCCAGAGCGCCCAGCAGAATCTGCTGTTGCTGGCGCTGTTCGAGGCCGTCTTCGGGGCTGACCTCGTCGCTTTGCCGCAACTCGGCCTGTTGGTCTTCCAACGGAACGTCCTGTCGCCGCATCGCCTTCAACGCCTTCCGGTAGGCGATCGCGAAGATCCAGGTGGAGAGCTTGCTGCGGCCATTGTAGCTGTCCGGCCGGTTCCACACGACGAGCATGGTGTCGTTCAACACCTCCTCGGTCAGGGTCGGCCGCCGGGTCATATTGAGCACGAAGCGGGTCAGCCGGGGGTGGTAGGCCCGATAGAGCTCCTCGAACGCGCGCAGATCGCCCTGCGAGACGCGGTGAAACAGGACCGCCTCCTCGCGCAAATCCAACTGTGCGGCCAGCCTGGGCTGGCCCGCGGCCGCGTTCTCGCTCGCCAGCTTATCCTCCTCTTCCCGTTACCGGTTAGTGCCCGCCGACCGCCGAACGGTTCAATCCGGGGACCGTGGGGCGAGAGAATTTCCATTCCTCCAAACGGTCGGCGGCCAGCCTGAACCTTTTCCGCGGCCCGGGGAATACACCCCTGGCGACCCCCGAGGTGCGCAGACCAGCGCGCCCCCGAGACGCCAAAGCGGGCCTTCCAGGGGCTCCCGCGACGCTGTGCGCATACCTTGGCGCCTTCCGAGTGCGGCCGTTCACGGCCCGGCAGGTCCAACAGATGAAACGGGGCAGGAGGACCAATGTCTATCTACAGCTTTCAGGCGATCACCACGGCGCAGGCTGCGGCCTATAGCGGCGCGGCGGACAGCCTCAACTTCGGTGCGGGACAGGCCAACCAGGTCACTGTCGCCTACCAGGGAACGCCCGAACAGGTGATCATCAGCTTCAACGGGCAGTCCATGAACTTCGGGACCGGGGTCTACGGCGACCTGGACCTGAAGTTCGACAACGGCGGCATGGTCTTCGCCGGCGGCACGGGCGCCGACAGCGCGGTCGGATCGGCCGCGGGCGACGCGATGTTCGGCGGCGCGGGCGGCGACACGCTCAACGGCGGCGCCGGCGCGAACATCATTCAGGGCAACCAGGGTGCGGACTCTCTGGTCGGCGGAAGCGGCAGCGATACGATCTATGGCGGCCAGGACAACGATACGATCGTGCTGGGGACGGGCGCCGCCGAAGCCAACTTCACCAACGGTAACAAGGGCGACGACACCATCACCGCCTCCAACGGCGCCGACATCGTGCTGGGCGGCCAGGGCAATGACCTGATCACCGGCGGATCGGGGGGCGACATCCTCACCGGTAACCTCGGGGACGACACCATCGTCGGCGGCGTCGGCGCGGACACGATCACCGGCGAGGGCGGCTATGACGTCATGACCGGCGGCGCCGGCGCCGACGTTTTCGTCTTCGCGGCGGGAACCTCGGATGTCAGCAATCCCCTGGCGGACCGGATCCGGGACTGGTCGGCGAGCGACCGCATCGGCCTTCCTGTCCACGGCGGCTATGCCGAACTGGCGAACCCGGGGGCGACCGCGGCCGCCCCGCCGGTCTCCGATCCCTATGGCGACTACTCCTATCCGACCGCCACCAGCGATGAGTTCACCACGGCGACTGACACCGCCAATGGCGCCATGTCGGTCAACCACGCGCTCCAGATCGTGGCGGTCCAGAACAGCGGGGACGTGACGGTGTATGTGGATACCAACGGCGACCATGTGGTCGATCTGGCCGTGGTGCTGCTGAACGCCTCGCTGGCCCAGATCGACGGCACCAACTTCGTCTAGTCGTGGCGATGGATTCGAGCGGCGGGCGGGCAAACCTGCGCAGGCGAAACCTCCCGGCCGTCGGACCGGCAGGATATCGTCGGTCCGTCCACGCCCTCAAGGCGGTAATCACCGCCCTGACATGGTGGGGAATAGCCGTGATGGCGGGCGGCGTCGTCTGCAGCGTCTGGGGAATTGGCTAGGTTAGGGCCGCCTCGGCGTCCTTGCGAATCCGGCCGACCATCGACGCCAGGCCGTTGGACCGCTGTTGCGAGAGCGCGCCGCTGAGGCCCAGGGCGTCAAAGCCCGCCTTGGCGTCGAAGGCGGCGATCTCGGCGGGCGTGCGGCCGGAATAGAGCCGCAGGACGATGGCGATCAGGCCGCGCACGATGTGAGCGTCGGAATCGCCGCGGAACTTCAGTGTCCTGTCGGCCTGGGGTTCGGTGACCAGCCACACCTGGCTGGCACAGCCCCTGACCTTGTTGGCGTCCGAGCGCTCGGCGTCGGTCAGAGGGGCGAGGTCGCGGCCCAGGTCGATCACGTAGCGGTAGCGCTCTTCCCAATCGCCCAGCACCTCGAATTCGGCGGCGAGGTCGGCGAGTTCGGTGTCGATGGCGCTCATGGCGGCGGCTTAGGCCGCGGGCGCGGCTTCCGCAACCGGGGCGTCGGCCCGGCGAAGCTGGACCCGGGCCACGGTGCCCTTGCCGACCCGCGAGGTCAGCTTCAGCTTTCCGGCCATGGCCTGACAGGTCAGTTCGCAGATGGTCAGGCCCAGGCCCGCGCCCTCGGCCCGCCGGACCAGCGCGTTCTCGCCCTGCTCGAAGGGCAGCATTAGCCTGGGCAGGTCGGCGGGCTCGACGCCCTCGCCGTCGTCCTCGACGCAGATGGTGACAAAGCGGGCCTGGACCTCGACCCGCAGCCGGACCTCGCCGCCCTCGGGTGAGAAAGCCGCGGCGTTGCGCAGGAGGTGGGCCAGGACCGTGCGAAGACCCCAGGGGTCGGCGTAGGCCATGGGGTATCCGCCGGGCGGGGCGATGACGGATATGCGCACCCCGCAGGCGGCGAACTCTCCCCTTAGCCCGGCGATGGCGTCCTCGAAGGCGGGCTCCAGCGGCTCGGGCCGCACGTCCATCTTCAGGCCCTCCAGCCGGCCGATCTCGAGAACCTGATTGATCAGGCCGAGCAGCTTCTTGCCGCTGCCGCGGATGATCTCGGCATATTCCTTGTATTGGGGCGCCCCCAGAGGCCCGTAGAGCTCGGCGGCGAGGATTTCGGAGAAGCCAAGGATCGAATTCAGCGGGGTGCGCAACTCGTGGCTGACCAGCCGCAGGAAGGCGCGCTTCTGGTCCTCGAAGGCCTGGGCGTCGACCACCGGCGGCCCAACCACGCGCGGCGTGGCGTGGGGCGGCCTGACGGCGATCGTCTGCAGATTGGCCGCTTGGGACATTTGAACGGGCCGTGCGCCTCGATTGCCGGGAGCCACAATGTGTCCTGGGGCGCTTACGATTTCGTTTCAAAGCCAAAGGAGCCACATGGGCGCGCATCTTGCAGGTCAGCGCACTACCGCAGACGCGACGGCGCCGCTAAGCTCGCCGGCGACGTTCGGCACATGGATGGCCAAGGCTTGACGCACCCCCGTTCCCGATCGCGCTCCGGCGCCGCCGCCGAGAGGGAAGCCGACCGCCGCTTCGCCGTGCGCTGGCACCTGGCGTGTGCGGTCAGCGTCGGGGCGGCCACCGCGGCGATGGCGTGGGGCGGCCTTCTGGAGCCGGGGCCTGTCCTCATCGCGCTTTCCACAGTGACGATCGCGGGCCTCGTGGGGGCGGCGCTCTCGGAAGCCGACGCCGATCCGGCCCGGGGCGCGGCCATTCTGATGTGGGGTTTCGCCGGCGCTGGCGCCTGCCTACTCACTGGCGGGGCGGCGGGACCGCTGGCGATCTGGTGCCTGGCGCCTCTGGCCGCGGCGGCGGCGTTCGGCCGGCCGCGTCTGCTCGCCCTGGGGGCGGCGACCGGGGTCGGCGCCGCGGCGATCGCGGCGCTGGGCGGAGCCCTGATGGCCCCGCCAAGGCCGCCAGACAGTGTCTCAATCTGGCTCAGCCTGCTGGCGCTGGGCGTCACCGGCCTGGGCCTGGCGGCCGGACTTGTCTCTCTACAGGGCAAGATGCGGGGCGAAGTGGCCCGCATGAAGGCCTCCGAACAGGTCATGCACGACCTGATCGACCACCATCCCCATCTGCTGATGGCGCTGGAGCCCGGCGGTCGCATCGTCCAGGCGTTCGGCCAGCCGCCGCCAGGCCTGAGCCTGGGCGATCTGGTGGGCGGCCTGGTGGGCGAGCTTGCCGCCGCCGACGTCCGCGAAGGCGTCGAAGCCGCGCTGGGCCGCGCCCTGGCCAGCGGCTCGGCCGACATCGGCTTCGTGCCGGCCCAAGAGGCGGACGGCTGGCAGACGCTCAGCTTGCGCCGCATGTCGCCGGGCCGGATCGTCGGATCGCTGCGCGACAGCCGCGTCCAGCGGGCGCGCGAGATCGACCTGGAGCGCTCACGCCTGTCGGCCGAGCAGCAGAACGCGGGAAAGTCGCGGTTCCTGGCCAATATGAGTCACGAGCTGCGGACGCCGCTCAACGCCATCATGGGTTTCTCCGACATTATGCGGCAGCGGCTGTTCGGGCCGATGTCCGACCGCTACGCCGAATATGCCGAGCTGATCCATGAGAGCGGCTCGCACCTGCTGGAACTGATCAACGATGTGCTCGACATGTCGAAGATCGAGGCCGAGCGGTTCGAACTGGCGCGGGAGGATTTCGACGCCCGCGACGCCATCACCGCCGTCCTGAGGCTGATGCGCGGCCAGGCCGACCGCGCGGGCATCCAGCTGCGCGGCGTCCTGCCCCCCGGCCCTCTGGAGGCCGACGCCGACCGCCGGGCGCTGAAGCAGATCGCGCTAAACCTGCTTTCCAACGCCTTGAAGTTCACGCCGAAGGGCGGGTCGGTGACGCTGACGGTGCAGGCGCGCGGGCCGATGCTGGAGATCGTCGTCGCCGACACCGGCGTCGGCATATCGTCGGCCGACCTGGAGCGGCTGGGCAAGCCCTTCGAACAGGCCGGCGATGCTGCCCAGCGCCAGGGCGGCGCCGGCCTGGGCCTATCCCTGGTGCGCGCCTTCGCCAAGCTGCATGGCGGCGAGATGACGGTCGAGAGCGTCCTGGGCGAGGGCACGACTGTCACCGTGCGCATGCCGGTGCTCATTCCCTACGCCGCCCCGCGCGGGATGCCAGCGGAGGCCTAGGCGCGAGCGTCGGCTACCGCTGCGCCAACTGCAGGAAGGCGCGGCCGGCGGCGAAATCGCCGACCTCGACGTAGGCCCTTCGGGTCATGTCGCCCGGGAACAGGAAATCGACGGCGATGGCTTCGCGAGGGTCCAGATTTGCCACGGCGGCGGCGGCGGCGTCGGGGAAGCGGAAGGCCCAGGCGCCGGTGACGCCCTTGGGCGCCAGGTCCTGGCCGGCCGGATTGCGGGCCTGAGCCGCGTAGGTCTTCAGCGCGCTGGCGGGCGGCAGGCGGCGGTCCAGCGCCAGGGTGGCGGTCGACCCATTGCCCCAGCGGTTGAGGTAGGCCTGGGCGCTGCGGTCCTCGTCGCGCAGCACCATGCGCGCGGCATAGGGCTCGGCGCCGTCGGCGAAGCGCACCACGGCGATCAGGACGCCGGGGTTTTCCTTGCCGGCAAGGCCGAAGGCCATGCGGTTGGGGCCGAAGGCGACATCCTGGGCCAGCTTCCAGCGGTTGATGCGGCCGACGCCGCGGTCGGCGCGCCAGGAAGCGACGTCGCCCGGATAGACCAGGCGCTCCATCTTGGAGAAGCCGGCGAAGGCGGTCCTCACACGGCCGGCGGCCAGGGCGATGTCGGGCGATGCGCAGGGAACGGAGGCGGCCTTGGCCTGGGCGGCGGCCTCGACCTGGCGCAGGGCGCCGGCGCTGACCCCGCCGCGCAGGGCCGCGCCGCGCGCCTGGGCGGCGGCGGAGGCCAGGGCGGCGGCCACTTCGGGCGCAAACAGACCGCAGCGCTCCTGGGCCGCGGTCATCACCGTACGCTCGTAGAAAAGATCCGCCGGCTGCGCCTGCGCAAGGCCGGGCGCCACGACGAGCGCGGCGGCGGCAAACCCCATCCATCGAGACGCCGGTTGCGCGCTTCTGCGCGAACTCGTCATGCGTCAACTTTTCTGTTGCGGCCTTACGGCCTGACGCGAGTTTTAGAGCTTCGCCCTTGCCGCCCCGTTAGCGGACGTGGTGAACGATCTCGAAACGTGGCAGGGCAGGGACCATGCTGCTGTCGTCCGATCTATGGGTAAGCGCGCTGATCCGCCGGGCGGAGCTTTCAGGCGCCTTCGCCATGGTGATCCGCAAGGGCGACGCGCGGGCCGGGGCGGTGCTGGTCAAGGTGCTGAACCGGCCGCAGGGCACCGCGAAACTCTATTCCGAGGCCACCCGCATGGACGGCGAGCGGCTGTGGATGCAGCCCGTGCCGTCGGAGCAGGAGCCGGACCTGGACGCTTATATCGAGCGCGCCGCCCGGGTCGATCCCGACATCTGGGTGGTGGAGATCGATGACCGGCAGGGCCGCCATTTCCTGACCGAGCCCGTGGAAAAGGGCTGATTTGGCCGGTTAACCGCCTTCGTGAACGGGGGCGAAAGCCTGATCGGGCATGCTCACGCCCATGCTATTCCTGATGAACGATGTGGTGTTCAGCCTCGATGGGATCGTCCGCAACGCCCGGATGGGCGGCCAGCAGGTGCGCAAGCTCACCATGCCCTCGATCATCCGGATGGGGCAGGAACTCTACGCCGGCGAACCGCTGCTTCAGCGGGTGCGGCCCGACCGGGCGCAGCGGCTGGGCGCGCTGATCGCGGCCAAGGCGCCGACGATCAATGCGGCCCTGTTCATTTCCCCCTGCCAGGGCGCGCCGCCGCACGACGTCACCGTGCGCTTCGTGAGCGTCAGTTTCGAGGTGATGGCGGACCTCTATAATCTTCAGCGGGACGGCGAACTGGACACCCTCAAGGCCGACCGGCGGATTTGGCGCAGGCTGGCGGCCTGAAATGGCTGATCGCGGCTAAAATTCGCAGCCTTAACCTTACCTCTCAATAAGGGGGAAAGGCGCTGGGGCGCATAAGACCGTTGATGCACTGCTCTTGATCGGCTTCCTGCGATGCTCTTCCTTCTCAACGACACCGTCCTCAAGCTCGATGGCGATGCCCTGGGCGAGAAGCTGCATGGCGCGCATCTGGACCGGCTGAGTCTGGCCACTGTCACCGCCATCGGACAGGAACTGTTCGCCAACGACCCGCGCCTGCAACAGCACAGCGAGGAGACCGCGCGGCGCCTTGCGATCCTGATCTGCACGGCCGAGCCTTCGATCAATGCGGCGCTCTTCCTGGCGCCCAGGGCGGGCTGCCGGCCCTCTGAGGTGACCTCCCGCTATGTCGACGCCGGCATCGAAGTGATCGGCCATCTCTACGCCCTGCAGAAACAGGGAAATCTGGACGTGGTGGGGGTGCATCAGGAAGTCTGGCTGCGCGCGGCCGCCTGACTGCGAGAAAGCCAAGACGATAAGCGCCCGACCGGCCGCGCGGCTTCGCAGGGCCGGTCAAGGATGCTAACCCCCCGGCCATGAGCAACTCCCCCGCCGCCGAGGCCACCAGTTCTCGCCTAGGAATCGCCGCCCAGGCGGCGAGGCGTCGCACCTTTGCGATCATCTCTCACCCAGACGCCGGCAAGACGACCCTGACCGAGAACCTGCTGCTGGCCGGCGGGGCGATCCGGGCGGCGGGACAGGTCAGGGCGCGGGGCGAGAACCGCCGTACCCGGTCGGACTGGATGAAGATCGAGCGCGAGCGGGGGATTTCGGTTTCCGCCTCGGTGATGACCTTCGACCACGACGGACTGATGTTCAATCTCCTGGACACGCCGGGCCACGAGGACTTCTCGGAAGACACCTACCGCACCCTCACCGCCGCCGACGCCGCCGTCATGGTGCTGGACGCGGCCAAGGGGATCGAGCCCCAGACCCTGAAGCTGTTCGAGGTCTGCCGGCTGCGCGACATCCCGATCGTCACCTTCATCAACAAGATGGACCGCGAGGCGCAGGACCCGTTCGAATTGCTGGACGAGATCGGCTCCAAGCTCGCGCTCGACCCTGCGCCTCTATATTGGCCGGCCGGCTCCGGTGGGCGGTTCAAGGGGATGCTCGACCTGCGCCGCGATCAGTTCCTGCCCTTCATGAAGAAGGGCGGCGGGGCGGCGGGCAATGAGGACGGGCACCCGGGCCCTATCGCGTTCCGCGGCAACGCCGTCGTCAGCTACCTCGACCCCGACGAACAGGAGGAGTTGAGCGAGAACGCCGAGCTGGTGCTGGGCGCCTCCAAGCCGTTCGACGCGCAGTCCTTCCTGGAAGGACACATGACGCCGGTATTCTTCGGCTCGGCGCTGCGCCATTTCGGCGTCGATCAGCTGCTGGAAGGCATCGGCGCCTATGCGCCGCCGCCCAAGCCCGTGGCCGCCGTCAAGAGTGGCCTGGCGATGCACGTGGCGCCCGGCGATCGGGAAGTTTCGGGCTTCGTCTTCAAGGTCCAGGCCAACATGGACCCCAATCACCGCGACCGGATCGCCTTCCTGAAGCTGTGCTCGGGGCGGTTTTCGCGGGGCATGAAGCTGAAGGTGCAGAACACCGGCAAGCAGCTTTCGGTCAATGCGCCGATGATGTTCTTCGCCTCGGACCGCGAACTGGCCGAGGACGCCTTCGCCGGCGATGTGATCGGCATCCCAAACCATGGGGTGCTGCGGGTAGGCGACAGTCTGTCGGAGAGCGGGCTGCTCCGTTTCGCCGGGCTGCCCAACTTCGCGCCGGAAATCCTGCAGCGGGTGCGGGTGAAGGACCCACTGAAGGCCAAGCATCTGAAGAAGGCGCTCGAGAGCCTGGCCGAGGAGGGTGTGACCCAGCTGTTCCGGCCGAGCCTGGGGTCGGATTTCATCGTCGGCGCGGTGGGCCAGCTGCAGTTCGAGGTCATGGCCGACCGCCTGGCCAACGAGTACCAGCTGGAGGTGATCTTCGAACCCAGCCCCTATGGCGAGGCCCGCTGGATCCTGGGCGAGAAGGCCGACCTGGAAGACTTCACCTCCAAGCACCGTTCGGCGATCGGCACGGACATCGACGACCAGCCCGTCTATCTGGCCAAGTCATCCTGGGACATCGGCTACGCCACCGAGCGCTATCCTAAGGTGCGGTTCGAGCGGTCCAAGGAACGGGCCTGAGGCCGCCATGGCCAAGGTCATCCTCTATGGCGCGCCGGCCCCGGGGCTGATCGAGGTTCCGGCCGCCGCGGTGCAGACCTCTCCGCTGATCCTGGGCTCAAGCGACCTGGCCGGGCTCTCCGACGGCGGGGCGGATGCGGCGACAGTATTGGCGCCGCCCGGGACCCTGGAGCGGGACTATGTCATCGCCCAGACGCTCAGGGCCGTTAAGCCCGGCGGGGCGCTGACCGTCTTGGCGCCGAAGGACAAGGGCGGTTCGCGGCTGAGGAAGGCGCTCGAGGCCTTCGGTTGCACGGTGAGCGAAGACGCCCGGCGTCACCACCGGTTCTGCCATGCCGCGAGGCCTAAGGCGCCGGTCGGCCTGGAGGCGGCGATCGCTGCGGGCGGGCCAAGGATCGTGGAGGGCCTTGATCTGTGGTCGCAGCCCGGCGTGTTCAGCTGGGACCGCGTCGATCCGGGCAGCGCCAGATTGCTGGAACTGATTCCCAACCTCGCGGGCCGAGGCGCGGACCTGGGCTGCGGCATAGGCGTCCTGGCCGGCCCGATCCTGGCGTCGAAGGCGGTCACCGGCCTGGTCTGCATGGATCTCGACCGGCGCGCCGTCGCCTGCGCCCAGCACAATCTGAATGACCCGCGCGCCACCGTCCTTTGGGCCGACGCCCGGTCGCCGGACCCTGCGCTGGAAGGACTGGACTTCGTGGTCATGAACCCGCCGTTCCACGACGGCGGCGCCGAGGACAAGGCGCTGGGCGTGGCCTTCATACGAAGGGCGTCGGAGATGCTGAGGCGCGGCGGCGTCTGCTGGATCGTCGCCAACCGGCACCTGCCCTACGAGATGACGCTGAAGGCGGCCTTCGCCGAGGTCGCGGTCAAGGCGGACGCCGGCGGGTACAAGATTTTCGAGGCGCGCAAGTGAGCGCGAAGCCGCCGATGGCCCGGCTGGACCGGCTGCTGGCCAACCTGGGCTATGGGTCGCGGCGGGAGGTCACCGACCTGGTGGGGCGGAGCCGGGTCGTGCTGGACGGGGCCGTGGTGAAGGATTCCGGGGCGCGGATCGCGGTGACCGCCGACCTGCCCCAGCGCATGACGGTCTCGGGCCAGCCGCTGGACCCGCCCGCGCCCTTGACCATCCTGATGCACAAGCCCCTGGGGGTGGTCTGTTCACACCGTGAGCCCGGGCGCAGCGTCTATGAACTGCTGCCGCACCGCTGGCGGGCCCGCGAGCCGGCGCTGTCCAGTATCGGGCGGCTGGACAAGGAAACCTCCGGCCTGCTGCTGATCACCGACGACGGGCCGTTCCTGCACCGGGTGATTTCGCCCAAGAGCCATGTGGCCAAGCGGTATCGGGCGACCCTGGACCGGCCGCTGGCGGGGACGGAGGCCGCGCTGTTCGCCGCCGGGACCCTGGTGCTGGAAAGCGAAACCGAGCCGCTGGCTCGGGCGGTGCTCGAGCCTGTCGGCGAGCGCGAGGCCCTGCTGACCATCACCGAGGGGCGTTATCATCAAGTGCGGCGGATGTTCGCCGCCGTGGGCAACCACGTGAACGCCCTGCACCGCGATCGCATTGGCGGGCTGGACCTGCCCGACGACATGGCTTCGGGCGAATGGCGACCGCTCACGCCGGCCGAACAGGCGGCGATTTTCGCGTAACACGTTCTTCAGAAAATCCGGACCTGGGACCTTGTGAATCCCCAGGGCTCTACTGTGGCAGGCAAGCTTCCGTTAACCATACGTGAGAAGTTAACCACTTGTTAAAGCCCGCGGCTCCGGCTTTGCTCTTATCCGGCAAGGCTCGCACGCAACGTCTCATCCCGGGACGCATGGGCGGCCGGAGCGGCGCGATGTTTGAGTTTGGTCGTGAGCTGAAGAAACTGTTCGCTGGCGAACGCCCGCGGTCGGGCGCCGATGGCCTGACCGGCGGCGACAGCGGACTGCTCGAACTGCTCGACCTCAAGCTGCTGCAACAGGAAGCCAAGGCCGCCGACATCGCTGCCGGCCGGATCGGGGCCCAGGACAAGCCGCATCGCCGCCTGGAAGCCGCCATCGTCTGGCGCGAGGTCGCCCGCCGCTCAGGCGACGCCGTGGCCCTGCGCAAGGCCGCCGCCACCGCCGAGACGGCCGCCGCCGCCATCGACCCTGCCAAGCGTCCCGACGACTGGGCCCGGGCCCGTTGCGAGCAGGGCTTCTGCGCCCTGCTGGGCGCCGAACTGTTCGGCGACGCCGGCCTGAACGCCGCCGCGCAGGCGACCTTCCGTGAAGCCCGCGCCGCCGCCCGCGGCGGGGTGGCCGCGCCGCTCGCCGACGTGGGCCTGGCCCTGGTGGACGCCCGCGCCGAGATGGCCACCGGCGACGCCCAGGCGGCCCATGCCGTCGCCGCACGCTTCAGCGTGCCGATCGCAGCCCTGGAGGCCCAGTCGCGCCGCCACGCCTCGGCCCGGCCGCTGGCCGCCGAGGCTCGCCTGATGCGCGCCGACCTTCTCTGCGGCTGGGGCGCCCGGCTGAAGGACGAGGCCCTGCTCTCCATCGCCGCCGAGGACGCCAGGATCGCCGCCTCGCGGCTGGATTCGGCCTATGAACCCCTGACCTGGGCCCGCGCCGAGATTCTGCGCGGCCAGGCCGTGGCCCTGCGCGGCGAGGTCACCGGCGACGTGGATTCCGTGGCCACCGGCGCGACCGTGCTGGCCGGCTCGCTGGACCATCTGGCCCGCGACCACAGCCCGCTGGATTGGGCCCGCACCCAGATCGCGCTCGCCCAGGCCCTGCAGGCGCTGGGCGAGGCCAGCGCCGACGAACGCGCCTACGAACAGGCCGTCACCTGCTACGACCGCGCCAACCTGGTGCTGAAGGACGCCCAGACGGTTCCGCTGCGCGGCCTAGCGGCCGGTGAGCGGGCCATGTGTCTCGCGCGTTCCGCGGAACTGACGGGCGACCTGGCGGTGCTCGACGCCGCCGAAGCCGCCCTGAAGACCGAACTGATCACCCTGCAGCCCCGCCGGGACCCGGCGACCTGGGCGGTGGTGCAACTTCACTTGGCGAGGCTCTACGAAGCGCGCCTGGATATCACCGGCAAGGACCGCGGCGAACGCGCCGCCGCGCTAACCGCCCTCGAGGTCGCCCTGGATGTCTTCGGTGAGATGGGCCTGCGCTCGCTGACGCTCGTGGCCAGCGAAGCCCTGGACCGCCTCAAGGCCGGCCCGGCCCAGCGGCGCACCGCGGTCTAGCGCCCGCGCCACCACCTGAGACCTGCCCGCTCGCCGGCTTCCAGCAGGGCGTGCAGCACCGCGCCCAGGACCCCCAGGACCACCAGGGCCGCGAACATCTTGGCGGTCTGCAGGCGGTTGCCGGCCTCGAGAATGCGCCAGGCGAGGCCCTGGACCTTGCCGGAGCCGGCGACGAACTCGGCGACCACCGCGCCGACGATGGCGAGACCGGCGGCGACCTTGTGGCCCTCCAGCACGAACGGGATAGCCGAGGGCAGGCGCAGGCGCGTGAGGCGCTGCATGCGGGTGGCGCCATAGAGGTCGAAGAGCCGCATCAGGTCCGGATCGACGGCCCTAAGGCCGGTGACGGCGCCGGAGTAGATCGGGAAGAAGGCCACGATGGTCGCCAGCGCGATCACCGCCCGGCCCGGATGATCGGTGCCCGCCCAGATGTTGACCAGGGGCGCGATGGCGATCACCGGGGTGACCTGCAGCACCACGGCCAGCGGCTTGACGGCCCGCTCAAGGAGCGGGCTGAGCGCGACGGTCAGCGCTAGGCCCTGAGCCAGGAGACTGGCAATGACCAGGGCCTCCAGGGCTTCGGCCAGGGTGTAGCCGGTGGCTTTCAGTAGGGCGGGTGCGTCGGCGATCAAGGCGGCGAACACGGCGGAGGGCGGCGCAAGGAAATAGATCGGCACCTGGAAGAGGCGGCAACCGGCTTCCCAGGCGCCCAGCAGGAGGGCGATGAGGGCGACGGGGGCCAGGATGGTCGCCAGCCTGTTCACGACATGATTCCGGACAGCAGGCCGGAGACCGCTTCGGCCTTGGCGCGGAACGGCTCGGTGGTGCGAAAGCCCGCGGGGCGAGGCAGGGGACCGTCGATGGCGACCTCGCCGGCGATGCGTCCGGGGCCTGCGGTCATGACCACCACGCGAGAGGCCATGTAGACGGCCTCCTCGACATTGTGAGTCACGAAGACGATCGCCGGCCGGATGTCGGCCCACAGCTTCAGGACGTCGTCAGCCAGGGCGCGGCGGGTGATCTCGTCCAGCGCCGCGAAGGGCTCGTCGAGGAGGAGAAGCCTGGGCTGGGTGGTCAGCGCGCGGGCCAGGGAGACGCGCATGGCCATGCCGCCGGACAGCTGGGCGGGACGGGCGGCCTCCGCCCCGGCTAGGCCGACGCGGGCGAGTGCCTTGTCCGCGCGGGCGAGGGCCTCGGGGCGGGCGGTCCCGGCCAGTTCGAGCGGCAGGGCGGCGTTCGCCCGGGCGGTGAGCCAGGGGGCGAGCGTCGGGGCCTGGAAGACGACCGCGGTTTCTCCGCGCCCGGCGGCGCGGGCGACGGTCCCGCGGGTCGGCTGCTCAAGGCCGGCCAGCAGGCGCAGCGCCGTGGACTTGCCGCAACCGGACGGACCCACCAGGGCGACGATCTCGCCCGCGCCTATGCCCAGGCTGAAGGGCCCCAGCGCGGGCCCGCGCGGGTAGTCGACGCCCACGTCGGAGAGGCTGGCGATCATACTTTCCCCCGTAGCCGGGGGAGGCGAGGATGTCACTTGCCTTGGAACTGTAGGGTGTAGGCCCGCTTGTAGTCCATGGTCTTGGGATAGACCCCGGCGCGGGAGGCCATGTCGAAGAAGGTCTGCCAGCGGGCGTCGGTCATGGCGCCGATGCCGCCGGTTCCCCCGGCGTTCGGCGTGGCGTCGCCGCCCTCGACGATGGCGTAGGACTTCAGCTTGGCGCGGGCCTGGTCGAGGACGTCCTGGGTGATCTCCGGGTTCTCTTTGAGGATAAGGGCGTCGGCCGGCTTGGGGTCACCGTTCAGATAGTCGTGCCAGCCCTTGGCCGTGGCCTCCAGAAACGCCTTCACCGCCGCCGGATTCTTCGAAATCAAACTATCGGACGCGAGGATCATGGTGGCGTAGCCCGGATAGCCGTTGTCGGCCAGGAGGAAGACCTTGGGCTTCAGGCCCGCCTCCTTCTCGATGGTGTAGGGCTCGGAGGTCACATAGCCCTGCTGGGCGGCGCGCTTGTCGGCCAGGAACGGGCCGTTGTTGAAGGTATATTTGCGGACCTGATCGTCGCTGAAACCGTACTTGGCCTTCAGCCACACCCAAAAGGCGGTGACCGAGGCGTCCGCTAGCAGGATCGGATGGCCCTTCAGGTCTGCGAGGGTCTCGACGCCGGCGTCCGGGTGAGCCAGCAGCACCTGGGGGTCCTTCTGGAAGACCGCGGCCACGGCCTTGAGGGGCACGCCTTCCTGGGCGAGGTTCAGAACGATGAAGCTGTTGGAGCCGACGCCAAGGTCCACGGAGCCGGCGGCCAGCAACTGGGGCACGTTCACGCCCGGCCCGCCCTGGACGATGGTCACGTCGAGGCCACGCCTGGCGTATTCGCCGTTGGCGAGCGCCTCGTAGAAGCCGCCGTGCTCGGCCTCCGCCTTCCAGTCCGTGGCGAAGCGGATGGGGGTGAGCTTGGCGCCGGCGGCTGGAGCGGCGGCCTGCTTGGCGGGCGAGCAGGCGCTGAGGAGGACGCAGAGCGCGACGCTCAAGGACCGCAAGGCTTTCATGGATGACCCCATCGACTGATACGCGAAGGGTAGGGCGCGCCGCGCCCGGTGGGAAGCCGGGCTTCCGCTGCGAAACGCCGATAACACGAGGTGCATAGCAAGAGGGCGGCGCTCCGGTCGCCCGGAACTCCGCCCTCTCATCCAGATCCGTTGGGGGACCTGAGCCTTACTGGTCGATCGCGATTTCGGTTCGCGGGTCGCCCCGCTGGTTTTCCATCGCGGCCGGTGTCGCTTCGATGCCGGTTCCGGGTCGCCCCGGCCCTTGCGTCTCAGAAACCTCCTGCTCGCCTTGACTTCGGGGTCCGCCGTTGCCGGTTTTTCCGTCCGCCTGCGCCGCAGTCCCTCTCGGCAAAATCAGGATGCTCGCGAACCGGGAGGTCGGCAAGCAGGTCGGAAGCGGGCTTTGTGACGGAAGCGTCAAAATGCGGTGGACAGACGGTGGATAGCTGGTGAATTCACCTGATTAAGAAAATAAAAACAGCCGGATGAACTATCCACAGGAAAGGGGCGGCCGCGGTCACCGGCCGGTGGCGAACGCCTCGCGTTGCTCTTCCAAAGCCAGCCATTCCTCTTCCGCCGCCGCCAGTTGGGCTCGAAGGGCGTCCAGGTTTTGACTGATCTGACGAAAATTGTCGGGGTCGCGGCTGTAGAGGCCGGGATCGGCGAGACGGGCTTCAAACGCGGCGGCGCGGGCCGGCGCCTCGGCGATCAGGGTCTCCAGTTCGCTCAGCCGGCGCTGGTCCTTGTAGGACAGCTTGCCGACCGCCCTGGCCGGCGCCGGCGGAGGGGCCGGCGCGGGGACGCTCCGGGCGGGCGCATAGGCGGCCACCGGCAGGCGTGTGAAAAAGCCGGGGTTCTGGGCGATGAAATCCTGCCACCCGCCGGGCGTCTCGACGGCGCGGCCCGTCCCGTCCAGCCCGATGGTCGAGGTCGCCAGCCGATCCACGAAATCCCGGTCGTGGCTCACCAGGATCAGCGTGCCCTCGTAATCGGCCAGCAGATCTTCCAGGAGATCCAGGGTGTCCATGTCCAGGTCGTTGGTGGGCTCGTCGAGCACCATGATGTTTGCGGGCTTGGCCAGGGCGCGGGCCAGCAGCAGGCGATTGCGCTCGCCGCCCGACAGGCTTCGGACGGGCTGGCGCAACTGGGACTCGGTGAACAGGAAGTCCTTGGCATAGCCCACCACATGGCGCGGCTCGCCCCGGACCAGCACGTGGTCTCCGCCGGCGGGCAGCAGGACCTCGCGAAGCGTCATCTCCGGCAGCAGGGCGGCCCGGGACTGGTCGATGTAGTTGATCTCCAGATTGGTCCCGAGCTTCACCTCGCCCTCGTCCGGCTGGATTTCCCCCAGCAGCAACTTGACCAGGGTCGACTTGCCCGCGCCGTTCGGCCCGACGATCGCCACGCGGTCGCCCCGGATGATCCGCGTCGAGAAGTTCTTCAGCAGGACCTTGTCGCCAAAGGCCTTGGAGATGCCCGTGACCTCGGCCACCCGCTTGCCGGAGGTCCCCGATGACGAGAGGCCCATGGTGAGTTCGCTACGGGTGTCCTTCAGACGGTCGAATTTTTCCTGGCGCAGGCTCTCCAGGCGGCGTTTGCGGCCCTCGTTGCGGGCTCGACGGGCCGTGACACCCCGCGCCATCCAATGCTGTTCGCGCTGGATGAAGCGGTCGAGGCGTCGCGCCTCCTCGGCCTCCTGGGCGGTGATCTTCTCAGCCCACTCCTCGAAGCCGGCGAACCCCGCGTCAAGCCGCTTCACGAGCCGGTATTCCAGCCAGAAGCAGCGCTTGGTCACCCGTTCCAGGAAGGCGCGGTCGTGGCTGACGATGAGGGCAGCGGCCTTATGCGCCTTGAGCTCCTCCTCCAGCGTCTCGATGGCCAAGATGTCCAGGTGGTTGGTGGGCTCGTCGAGCAGGATGACGTCGGAGTCCTCGGCGAAGGCCCGGGCCAGGGCCGCGCGGCGGATTTCGCCGCCGGACAGGCCTTCGCAGGACTTCTCAGGATCGAGGCCGAAGGTGTCCAGGGTCGCCTGCGCCTCATAGTCCTGGGCGCCGCCAGCCGTGGCGTAGTCCAACAAGGTGTCGCCGACGATCTGCGGCTCCTGGGGCACAAAGCTGATGCGGGTCCCCGTGGCCACGTTGCGCTCGCCGCCGTCCGGCTCGACCTGGCCGGCGAGGATGCGCAGGAGAGTCGACTTGCCTGCGCCGTTACGGCCGACCAGGCAGGCGCGGACCCGGGCATCCAGGGCGAGGTCGACGCCGTCGAACAGCATCAGCGGCCCGTCCGCCAGGCGGACGTCCTTAAGGGCGAGTGTGGGAGCTCTCATGTGCGCGCTCAGATATAGGGCTGGGCGGTGGGCGCAAGGTCTGGCGGCTCGCGGCTGGTCTCAGATCTCGACGCCGTGGTCGCGCAGGGTACGGACGAGGCGCCGCAGCAGGGTCCAGTTCTGCTCGGCCATGGCCTGGACCATCTCGGGACTGGCCTTTTCGTTCGCGCCGACCAGCCCGCCGTCGACCTCCAGCAGCGCCCCCCGATCCAGCAGCTTCTCGATCCGGCGTCGCGCCGTCTCGTAAGGGAGGCCAAGGGATAGCGCGACGGCGTTGCGGCTGACCGGGCGCTTGATCGCCATGGGCTCGGGCTGGTCGATCGCGCCGTAGGTCTGGGACAACGCCTTGTCGGCATTGAGGTGCGCCACATTGGCCACGGCTACGGTGCAGAGGATCAGGGCGTCCAGCGGGTCGTGGTCGCCGCCGCGCAGGATCGCGCTGTAGATCGACACCACATAGTCCATGGACAGCCGCAAACGATCCTCAGATCGGCTGTTTCGGACACGGACCGGGACCCTCGCTTGACGCCCTGGCCGGCCCACAGGTGGCCGGCCGCAAGTCCGCGAACATGACCGGCAATCGTTAAGGATCGGGCGCCGGTCGAATGGGCGCAGGGACAGCGTGGGTTTCCCTGGCGCGAGCGGGGCACTACAGCAGGACCATGGCCGGTGAACCCTTCTGGCGGCGAAAGACCCTGGCGCAGATGACCGCGCCGGAGTGGGAGAGCCTCTGCGACGGCTGCGGCCTCTGTTGTCTGGTCCGGTTCGAGGACGAGGATGGCGAGATCATCCCGACGCGGGTGCACTGCAAGCTGTTCGACGCCCAGGCCTGCGTCTGCACGGATTACGCCAGCCGGCAGGCCTATGTGCCCGACTGCGTGAAGCTGACGCCAGGCAACATCCAAAAGCTGGCCTGGATGCCGCAGAGCTGCGCCTATCGCCGCATCCATGAGGGCCGCGACCTGGCGTCCTGGCACCCGCTGGTGTCCGGCGATCCGGACAGTGTCCACCGGGCGGGCGTGTCGATCCGCGGCCAGACCGTCAGTGAGAACGCTTTGGCCGAGCCCGAGGACGCCCTGGATTTCGCCGCGCCTGACCTGATCGAGGAACGTGGTCGGGAATAATCCGCCGACTTTGCGCGCCGGCGCGACCTGTGTGGCATTTCCGCCACATCAGCCCTTGCGCGCAAGGACGAACGGACCAATTTAGACGCTAGGTTTTCAATCCACTTCGAAGGACCGATTTTGGCTGGCGATCCCTATCAGGAACTTGGCGTTTCGCGGACCGCGACGGCGGCGGAAATCCGCAAGGCGTTCCACAAGCTCGCCAAGGCCAACCACCCCGACACCAATCCGAACAACAAGACCGCCGAGGAGCGTTTCAAGCGGGTCAGCGCGGCCTTCGACATCGTGGGCGACGTCGAGAAGCGCAAGAAGTTCGACGCCGGCGAGATCGATGCGGACGGCCGCGAGACGGCGCGAGGCTTCGCGGGCGGCGGCGGACCCTGGGGTCCGCCTCCGGGCGGCGGCTTTGGCGGCGGCGGGTTCGCCGGCGGCCGGGGCGCGAGTTTCGAAGGCGCTGACCTCAACGACATCCTGGGCGAGATGTTCGGCGGCGGCGGCGGTCGGCGCGGGGGCGGCGCGGGCGGTGGGTTCGGCGGCTTTTCGCAGCGAGGGGCCGACGTACGCGCCGGCCTGGAAATCGACCTGGAGGACGCCATCCGCGGCGGCAAGCGCCGGATCGCCTTCTCGGACGGCCGTACAATCGACGTCACCATCCCCAAGGGCGCTCAGGAAGGCCAGACACTGCGGCTGAAGGGTCAGGGCTCACCGGGCCGGGCCGGGCCCGGGGACGCGCTCATCGAGCTCAGCATCGCCCCGCACCCGATCTTCAAGCGTGAGGGCGATGTGCTGGTGATGGACGTGCCGATCGCGGCCTATGACGCGGTGCTGGGCGGCAAGGCCGAGGCGCCGACCCCGGATGGACCTGTAACCTTGACCGTCCCCAAGGGCGCCAACACGGGAACCCGACTGCGGCTGAAGGGCAGGGGCCTGGCCGACGCCGGCGGCAAGCGCGGCGACCTGTTCGCCCGGCTGGTGGTGGTGCTGCCCGACAGGCCGGACGCCGAACTGGAAGCCTTCGCCGAGGCCTGGAAGCGGGATCGGCCCTATGCGCCGCGCCGGCGGGCGTGACAGCGCTGGCGGGCCGCAGCATAACCGTCAGCGTTCAGGCCCGGTTCAGTGACGGGGGGATAGAGCCAGCGCCATGAAACGCCACCGCCGCATGTCCGCCGCCCTGGGCGCCAGCCTTGCGCTGCTGGCCGGTGCGGCCGCGCCTGCGGTCTCTATCGCCCAGGAGCGTAGCCACGCCGAGCAGGCTCCGGCGCGTCAAATTCCTCTGCCACGCGTTCTTCAGATGATCGCCCAGCGCATGCCCGGCCGTCAGCTGAACACGACCATGGGGGAATCCGGCGGCCGACCGACCTATGTGATCCAGTGGCAGAAGACGGACGGGCGAGTTGTGGTTGTCATTGTCGACGCCGAGAGCGGCCAGATCATCGGCTGAAACGGCATCTGAACTGTCCAAATGAAAGGCGCGTCTGATGCGCATCCTGCTTGTCGAAGACGATCCCGACCTGTCCCGCCAGCTGAAGCTGGCCCTGGCCGACGCCGGCTATGCGGTGGACCACGCCCCTGACGGCGAGGAGGCCCAGTTCCTGGGCGAGACGGAACCCTATGATGCGGTGATCCTGGACCTGGGCTTGCCCAAGGTGGACGGGGTGTCCGTCCTTGAGCGCTGGCGGCGCGAGAACATGGCCACGCCGGTTCTGATCCTGACGGCGCGCGGCGCCTGGAGCGAGAAGGTCGCGGGCTTCGACGCCGGCGCCGACGATTACCTGACCAAGCCTTTCCATACCGAGGAACTGCTGGCCCGCCTGCGGGCGCTGCTGCGCCGCTCGGCGGGCCATTCGGCGCCCAACCTGGCCTGTGGCGGCCTGCGTCTCGACCCCCGCGCGGCCAGGGCCAGCGTCAATGGCGAGCCGCTTCGCCTGACGTCGCTGGAATACCGGCTGCTCCACTACCTGATGATGCACCAGGGCCGGGTGATCAGCCGCACGGAGCTGGTCGAGCACCTCTACGACCAGGATTTCGACCGGGATTCCAACACCATAGAGGTGTTCATTGGCCGGGTGCGCAAGAAGATCGGCGCGGAGCGGATCGAAACCGTCCGCGGACTGGGCTATCGGCTGACCTGCCCGGACGAGGAATTGGGCGACGAGGCGCAGGCCTCGTGATCCTCCGGCTGTGACCCCCACCAGATGACCGAACGCGCGCGGCGCCAACCCTCGCTCGCGCGGCGCCTGGTGCTGCTGGCGCTGGGCTGGAGCCTCGCGGCCCTGGTCGTCACGGCAGTCGTCTTCGCTCTCCTATTCCAGGAGGCGGCCATTCGCAGGCTCGACCAGAACCTGGCCGACCTGAGCACCAATCTGCTGGCCGGATCGACGGTGGAAGACAGCCAGGTGGTGGCCCCACCGCTGACCGACGAGCGCGCGCTGCGCACCTATTCCGGCCGCTATTGGGAGATCGCCGAGTTTACCCCTGACGGCAAGGTGCGGCCGATCGTGCGTTCCAATTCATTGTTCGATTCCGAACTTCCGGCGCCCGCCGACCTCCTGGCCCGGTTCAAGGCGCAGCCCGGTCGCCATGTCTCCTACGCCGCGCGCGGGCCGCAGAACGAACCGTTGCGGGGGCGGGCGCAGCAGAACTACATGCCCGGCCGCAAGGCGCCCTTCATCATCCTGGCCGCCGAGGACCGCAGTTCGATCGACCGGGATGTGCGCGACTTTATCGCCGCTACAGCCGCCGCCTTCGTGCTGCTGGGCGCGGGTCTGATGGCGGCGGTGGTGATCCAGGTGCGTGTGGGCCTGCGGCCCCTATTTGACCTGCGAAACGAGGTGGCGGCCGTGCGGCGCGGGAAGGCCGAGCGCCTCGCCGACACCTATCCTAGCGAGCTCATGCCCCTGGCGGAGGAGCTCAATGCGCTCGTCGCCCATAACCAGGAGGTGGTCGAGCGCCAGCGCACCCACGTCGGCAACCTCGCGCACGCCCTGAAGACGCCGATCTCGGTGATGATGGCTGAGGCCAGCCAGCAGCCCGGTCCCTTGGCCGAGGTGGTCAGCCGGCAAGCCCAGACCATGCAGCAGCAGGTCGACCACCACCTGCGCCGGGCGCGCGCCGCAGCCCGCAACACCGGGGTCGGCGAGCGGACGTCCATGGCCGAGGTGCTGGACGAACTGGCCCGCACAATGGAGCGGATCTTCAGCGGCAAGGGCGTGCAGGTGGACTGGGATGCGCCGGAAGACCTGTTCTTCCTGGGTGAGCGCCAGGACCTTCTGGAGATCGCCGGCAACGCCATGGAGAACGCAGGCAAGTGGTGCCGAAGACGCGTGAGGGTCCGCGCCGACGCGGCCGGACCGAATCGGATGCTCCTAGTCGTTGAGGACGACGGCGCGGGCTTGCCGCTCGACCGGCGCGAGGAGGTCTTGCGCCGCGGCGCCCGGCTGGACGAGACAGCGCCGGGCTCGGGCCTGGGACTGTCGATCATCGACGAGCTGGCCCGCGCCTACGGGGGCGCGATCACGCTTGGCGACTCCACTATGGGCGGCCTGCGGCTGGAGGTCGCACTTCCGAGGGCCGAGGCCTGAGGCCGGCCGCTTTCGGAAAGCCTTAACCGTGATCCGCGCAGTGTTCGGTTTCGGGGCTCCGTCCCGTGCCTGGAGCCGCGGATGGGCGCGCTGTCCGAACGCAAGATCGAGATCGTCAGGACGCTGGTTGAATCCGCGCCTGACAAAATCGTGGGCGGATTGCAGCAGGCTCTTTCCCAAAGCGCCAACGACAGCGTGCTGTCGAGCGTGCGGCTCCTGGTGGAAGCGGAGGCCGCCGACCGGCGATTGCGCAATGTGGTGCTGCAGTGCGTGGCGCCGTTGTGTGTGGGCGACGGCAAGGGGCGCTCGGGCCTCGTATTTCCGGCCTATGCGCTGGCCTGCCTGTGGCGCGGCCTGAAGATCATGGCGCCCAAGGACGTGGCCGCAGCCTTCGCCGTGGACGCCGCCATCGCCGCAACGCCGGAGGACCGGCGTCCACCCGACCCAAGCGGCATCTACGATCTGCTCGCCCGCACGGCCGCCGAGGCGATCCGAAGCAGCGAACTTCGGGATTTCCGCACGGCCGCCGCAGTCTGCGAGCGAGCGCGGCCGGGCGCCGCCGAGCAGCTGGCCCAATGCCTTGATCTGGCGCCTGTGGTGCGGCGCGCCAGCCACCGCCTGCCGGAATGGATCGCCCACGGAGGCGAAGAGACCACCGCCGCCGCGCGCCTGGCGTTCAAGGATGCCGTGGCCGTCGCCGATGACGCGGGGCCCAGGTTCTTCGAGATGCTGGCCGGTCAGCTGACGCCCTCGTGGCTGGTCATGCGGGTAATCTCGGCGGTGATGGACAAGCCCACCGAGCGCTATCTGGCCCAGTCCGAGCTTGGCGGTTTCGCGGAGCGGGTGATGGACGAAATCGACGTCGCCCTGGCTGCGCTCGGCAAGCTGGACGTCGACGCGGGCGCTGCGGCTGGTCGTGCGGCCGGCAAGCTCGCTCAGCTGATCACCCAGCAGGACACCGAGCTGGGACACTGCATCGAACTGACTCGCGAAAGCGGTTGGGGCAAGCGCATCTTCAACCAGAAAAAGGCGCTCGCGGCCGTTGCCGAGCGCCACCTGCGCGAAACCGAGAAACATGTGATCGCGGCCCTGCCTACCGAGGCGGCCAAGGGACGGGTGAAGAAGTCCGTTCCCGTGCTGGCCACGGCGCCCGATCCCGCGGCGGTCGCGCGCGCCATGACCTTGCTCTCCTTCGCCGACGAGGTGAGGTCCTGCGCCAACTACGCCGGCTTCTCGGCCACCCAGGCCAAGCTTCTGGAAAAACTGGGCCCGTTGATCGATCACGATGTGGAGTCCGCGCTCGAATGCGCCCGGACCGCGCAAGGGACAGAAATGGCCAACGCCCACGCAAGGCTGCTGGTGGCGGCCGACTTCTGCGCCCTGGTCCGCGACGAAAAGGCCGCCGAGCTTGTCCGGCGCCGCGCGGTCAGCGCCTGCCAGGGCGAAGCCGCGCAGCCCGCCGACGCCTGACATCGTCGGGGCGGCCCGATGACCCACTCGCACTGACCTGGGCTTTCGGCTAAACGCCGCGCATGATCGTGTTCTGGGCCGTGGCCGGAATCTTGTCGGCCGCCGCCGCCATCGTTGTGATGTTGCGCGCCGCCGGGGCTGCGTCCCGGCCCGAGCCTGTCGATCCGACGCCGGCGCTCTATCGACGGCAGCTTGCGGAGATAGGCGACCTGGCCGATCGCGGCCTGATCGCGGAGGCCGAACGGCGCGGCGCCGAGGCCGAGGCCGGACGCCGCCTCCTCACTGCAGCCGAGTCGCCGGAAATTGTCTGGACCGCCGGCGGCGACCGGCGCGGACCCCTGGCGGCTGCAGCCATCGCCGCGCCGGTCCTGACCCTGGCGCTCTATATGACCGTCGGCGCCCCCGGCCTTCCCGATATGCCGTTCGCCGAGCGGCTGCAGCAATGGACAGCCGCCAATCCGGTGAGCCTGCCGCCCCAGGCCCTGGCCGCGGTCCTGACTAGCAAGATCAGGCAACGGCCCGACGATCCGGAAGGCTACCGCTTCCTGGCGCTGGTCGACGGCGCGGCGGACGATGCGCCGGGCGCCGTGCGGGCGCTCAAGCGCGCGGTCAAGCTGGCGCCGGAACGCGCCGACCTTTGGGAGCTTCTCGGCCAGGCCTTGATCGGCCAGGCCGGCGGTGAGGTGAGCGAAGACGCCAAGGCGGCCTTCGCCGAGACCCTGAAGCGCGATCCGACCAGCGCCGTCGCCCGTTTCCACCTGGCCCGGGCCCGGATCGCCGAGGGCGACAGAGCCGGCGGCATCGCC
Source organism: Caulobacteraceae bacterium (assembly GCA_947475465.1). Lineage (GTDB taxonomy): Bacteria > Pseudomonadota > Alphaproteobacteria > Caulobacterales > Caulobacteraceae > Phenylobacterium. The sequence goes on from CANJLK010000005.1 coordinate 85,050, forward strand.
CAATGGCGCACCCTGCTGGCGGAATTGCCGGGCGACGACCAGCGGCGCGTCGGGCTGGCGCGAGCCATCGCCGAGGCCGAGGGCGCGCCGCTGCAACCGTCGCCGGCCCTTTCCGGAGGCCAGATGACCGCCATCAGGGGCATGGTCGCCGGCCTCGCCGAGCGGCTGAAGGTCCAGCCGGATGATCCGGCGGGCTGGGTGCGCCTGGTGCGGGCCTATGCCGTGCTGGGCGAAGCCGCCGAACGCGACCGGGCCCTGGCCCAGGCCCGCGCGCGCTTCGCCGCCCGCGCTGACATCCTGCGTGATCTGTCGGCTGCGGCCGCCGCGGAGCCGATGAAATGAGCTGGTTGCCCAAGTCGCCGAAGGCGCGCCGCCGCCTGACCCTGCTGGCCGCCATCGCGCCGGTTCTGGCCCTGGCGGTGGGCCTGACACTTTGGGGGCTGAGGGGTTCGATTTCCTTCTTCTACACCCCGTCCCAGGCTGCCGCGGCGAAGCCGCCGGTCGGACGCTCGGTCCAGCTTGGCGGCCTGGTCAAGGCGGGCTCGGTGGCCAAGCATCCGGATGGACGGGTGGAGTTCGTGGTCGCTGACAGGCTGGCCACCGACAAGGTGGTGTTCCAGGGCGACCTGCCCGACCTGTTCCGCGAGGGGCAGGGGATCGTGGCGGTCGGCGCCTTCAAGGCGGACGGCACATTCGAGGCCAAGCAGGTGCTGGCCAAACATGACGAACGCTACATGCCGCGCGAGCTGACAGACGCTTTGAAATCCCAGGGCGAGTGGCGCGGCGACGGCTCGACGCCGGACTACGCCAAGGCCGGCGTGAAATGATCGTCGAACTGGGCGCTTTCGCCCTGACTTTGGCCCTGGCCTTCGCGGTGGCGCAGCTTGGGCTTTCGATCGCCGCGCGGGTGCGCCGCTCGACGGTGCTGGCGGCGGCGGGCGAGGGAGCGGCGGTGGTGTCGTTCGCGGGCGTGCTTCTGGCCTTCGCGGCCCTGATCCACGCGTTCGTGACCTCGGATTTCTCGGTGGCCAATGTGGCGGCCAACTCGCACACGGAGAAGCCGCTGCTCTACAAGGTGGCCGGCGCCTGGGGCAGCCACGAGGGCTCTATGCTGCTCTGGTGCCTGGCGCTCACGGGATACGGGGCCGCGGCGGCGACGCTGGGGCGCGGCCTGCCGCGAGGCCTGAAGGCCGTGATGGTTGCGACGCAGGGCGGCCTAGGCGTGGTCTTCCTGGCCTATACGGTATTCGCCTCAAATCCCCTGGCGCGGCTCCTGGACCCACCGGTCGAGGGCCGCTCGCTCAATCCCCTGCTGCAGGACCCGGCGCTGGCGATCCACCCGCCGTTCCTCTACGCCGGCTACGTCGGCATGTCGGTGGTGTTCTCCCTGGCTGTGGCCGCGCTCATCGAAGGCCGCGTGGACGCCGCCTGGGCCCGCTGGGTGCGGCCCTGGGCGCTGGCCGCCTGGAGCCTGCTAACGGTCGGCATCACCCTCGGGTCCTTCTGGGCCTACTACGAGCTGGGCTGGGGCGGCTGGTGGTTCTGGGATCCGGTAGAAAACGCCTCCTTCATGCCCTGGCTGGTGGCGACGGCCCTGCTGCATTCGGCCATCGTCACAGAAAAGCGCGGGGCCCTTGCGGGCTGGAGCCTGTTCCTGGCGCTGGCGGCCTTTTCATTCTCCATGCTGGGGGCTTTCCTGGTGCGATCGGGGGTGCTGACCTCGGTCCACGCCTTCGCCGTCGATCCCAAGCGCGGGGTGCTGCTGCTAATCATCCTGGGCCTGATGTCGGGGGGCGGGTTCTCGCTTTTCGCCTGGCGGGCCCCCAGGCTGGCGCCCGGCGGGGTGTTCGCCCCGATCAGCCGCGAGAGCGCCCTGGTGCTGAACAACATCTTGCTGGCGGCGGCCACGGCGACAGTGCTTCTGGGTACGCTGTACCCGCTGATCCGAGAAGCCCTGAGCGGCGAGGCGATCTCGGTGGGCCCGCCCTACTTCAACATGACCTTCGTGCCGCTGATGGCGGCGCTGGGGATCATCCTGCCCGCCGGGCCGCTGCTGGCCTGGAAGCGCGGCGATCTGACGGGCGTCGGGCAGCGGCTGTGGCTGGCGGCCTTGATCGCCGTGGGCGCGGGGGTCGCGGCCTATGCCCTGGTCAGCCCCAGGAAAGCGTTCGCTTCGGCCGGACTGGCCATGGGGGCCTGGCTGATCTGCGGCGCGGCTGCCGAACTGGTGGAGCGCACCCGCGCGCTCAAGGTCCCGGCGGCGGAGAGCTGGCGGCGGCTGACTGGCCTGCCGCGCGGCGCCTGGGGCATGACCCTGGCGCACCTGGGCCTGGGGGTCTTCATCCTGGGCGCCTGCTACGAGACTGGCTGGAAGGCCGAAGCGGCCGAGGCCCTGCCGATCGGCGGGTCGGTGAATGTGGGAGCCTATCACCTCGTGCTTGAAGGCGTCCGCGATGTTGACGGGCCCAACTACGACGCCGAACAGGCGGTGATCCGCGCCACCAAGGCCGGCAAGGCCGTTTGCACGGGTGAGCCGGAACGGCGGTTCTACCCCACAGGCGGCCAGACCACCTCGGAGGTGGCGATCTGCTACCGGGGCGCGTCGCACCTCTACATTGTGCTGGGCGAACGGCGGGCGGGACCCGCCGGGCCGGTCTGGCTGGTCAGGGCCTACTGGAATCCCTGGGCGACACTGCTCTTCCTGGGCCCGGTCATCATGGCGCTGGGCGGGGCGCTTTCCTTATCCGACCGCCGTCTGCGCCTGGGCGTGGGCCGCCGGGGTGCGGGGCAGACGCCATGAGGCTCCGAAGCCTCCTGGCGGCGCTGGCCGGCGTGATCTGCATGGCGGCCGGAGCCGACCCGGCCGATCGCCTGCCCGACCCGGCGCAGGAAGCCCGCGCCCGGGCCATCTTCCAGGACGTCCGCTGCCTGGTCTGCCAAAACGAGTCCATCGACGATTCCGAGGCCGAGCTGGCTGCGGACCTGCGCCACATCGTGCGCGACCAGGTCCGGGCCGGGCGCACGAACGTCGAGATCAAGCGCTTCCTGACCGACCGCTACGGCGAGTTCGTCCTGCTGACCCCCAAGGCGTCGCTGGGCAATCTGGCGCTCTGGGGCGGTCCGTTCGCGGTGGTCCTGCTGGGCGGCGGCCTGCTTTGGCTGCGCCTGCGGAACCCGCCGCCGGACGAAGACCTTTCGCCTGAGGAGATCAGCCGCTTGAAGAGGCTGTCGGAATCCGATCCGGCCTGACATGATTGCGCCGCGAAACGGACCGATTGCGGCGCGGAGGCTGTCTTAAACGTAACTTGAGAGCGCTTGCGCTCTGATGCATCCAACCTAGGTTTGTGAGGCGCGCCGCCGGGACCCAGGCGCGCACAGGGAACAGTGAGCCGAATGACCTCCAAGAAGACCTACCTCCTGGGCGCGATCGCCGGAGCCGGCGTCATGGCCGCCGCCGTGGCCGGAGCCGGCATGCGGCTGCCCTCGGCCCACGCGGACCAGGCGCCCCAGCTGCTGCGCGCCTCGACGGCGCCGATCTTTCAGCCGCCGCCGGGCGCGCCGATGTCCTTTGCCGACATCTTCGAACGGGTTTCCCCGGCCGTGGTGTCGATCAATGTGACCAGCCGGGTGGACGCCAGCGCCCTGCGCCGGATCCCGGGCTTCGAGAACTTCCCCTTCGGCGGTCAGGCACCGGGCGGCGGAGGAGACGACGACGACAGCGGCGCCGGCCCCTCAACTCCGCCGCAGGGCGGACGCACCAACAAGGGCCAACCGAAGCTTCCGACCCAGCAATCCTCCGGCTCTGGCTTCTTCATCACCGCGGACGGCTACATCGTCACCAACAACCACGTGGTCGAGAACGCCGAGACCATCAAGGTCGTGATGAAGGACGAGACCGAACTCGACGCCGACGTGGTTGGCCGCGATGAGGGCACCGACCTGGCGGTCATCAAGGTCAGGAGCCCGCGCAAGGACTTCCAGTTCGTGGACTTCGAGAATGCCGCCAAGCCGCGCGTGGGGGACTGGGTGATCGCGGTCGGCAACCCCTTCGGCCTGGGCGGCACCGCCACGGCCGGGATCGTCTCGGCCTACGGCCGCGACATCGGCGAGACCTTTGTCGACTACATCCAGATCGACGCCCCCATCAACCGGGGCAACTCCGGCGGCCCGACCTTCGACATCATGGGCCGGGTGATCGGGGTGAACACCGCGATCTTCTCGCCCTCCGGCGGTTCCGTGGGCATCGGCTTCGCGATCCCGGCCGAGGTGGCCGACGCGGTGACCAAGCAGCTAATGAGCCGCAAGCCCATCGAGCGCGGCTATATCGGCGCCACGATCCAGAACTTCACCTCCGAACTGGCCGAGGCCCAGGGCCTTGCCGGCCAGAAGGGCGCCATCGTCAACGACCTGGTCCCGGGCGGCCCGTCGCAGCGGGCCGGCCTGATGCAGGGCGACCTGGTCGTGTCGGTGAACGGCGTCACGGTGCGCAATCCCAATGAGCTCACCCGTGAAGTGGCCAAGGCCCGTCCCGGCGACATGCTGCACCTCGATGTCATCCGCGACGGCAAGCACAAGATGATCGATATCCGCTCGGGCACTCGCCCGTCGGAACGCGACCTGGCCACCAATGACAATACCCCCGGCGGCAGCGATCGCGGCCCGATGAGCCAGGCGCCGCGTCCCTCGGTGCTCGGCATGGCGCTGGGTCCGCTCGACGAGGCGACGAGGCGCAAGCTGAACGCGCCGCCGACCCTGGCGGGCGTGGTGGTGGAAAGCGTCGAGCAGACCTCCGACGCCGGCCAGAAGGGTCTGCGCCGCGGGGACGTCATTGTCCATGCCGGTGACCGGTCGGTGGCCAGCGCGGCCGATGTGGCCGCCGCTGTCGATGCGGCGAAGAAGGCCGGCCGCGCCAGCGTGGCGATCGGCGTCTACCGCCAGGGCCGCACCACCTTCCTGCCGCTGAAGGTTTCGGGCTAGGCTCGGAAGCACGCGGGGGCGGACGCAGATGCGGATCTTGATTGTCGAGGACGACCTGGAAGCGGCCGACGCCATGGAGCGCGGCCTGATCGAGGCTGGACATGACTGCACCCGCGCCGCGGACGGGGAACTCGGCCTGGCCGCGGCCAGGGGCGGGGAATTCGACGTGATGATCGTCGACCGCATGATGCCGAAGATGAATGGCGTCCAGCTGATCGAAACCCTGCGGCGCGAGGGTGACCAGACGCCGGTGCTGTTCCTCTCGGCCCTGGGCGAGGTCGGCGACCGCGTGGCCGGCCTGCAGGCCGGCGGCGACGACTATCTGGTGAAGCCCTATGCCTTCGCCGAACTGTCCGCCCGGGTCGAGGCTCTGGCGCGTCGTCGCGAGACTGGCTCGGTGCAGACCCTGCTGCGGGTGGGCGAGCTGGAGATGGACCTGATTGGCCGGGCCGTGCATCGGCAGGGCAAGGAGATCGACCTGCAGCCGCGCGAGTTCCAGCTGCTTGAGTTCATGATGCGCCACGCCGGCCAGTCGGTGACACGCACCATGCTGCTGGAGAAGGTCTGGGAATATCACTTCGACCCGCAGACCAACGTCATCGACGTGCACATCTCGCGGCTGCGCGCGAAGATCGACAAGGGCTTCGATCGGCCCATGCTGCAGACCGTCCGCGGGGCGGGTTACCGGCTGGATGCGTAAGGGGCGCTGAAGCCCATGCGCCTGCCGCGCATTTTCCGAACCACGCCGTTTCGGCTTACGCTGCTGTTCCTGGCCCTGTTCGCCAGCGCGGCCAGCGCCTTCCTGGCTTATATCTATGTGGCGACGGCGGGCGAGGCGACGCGGCGCACCGACCAGGAGATCATGCGCGAGATGCGGTCCCTGACGGCGGCCTACGACCGGGCCGGGATGGACGCCGTCAATCAGTCGCTGATCGAGCGGGCGGCCAGTGAGAAGCCGTTTCTCTACCTGCTGATGAACGGCGAGGGGAAACGCATCTCCGGCTCCATCGAGGAAAGCCCGGTGGAGAAGTTCGCCGGCGCGCCCACCTGGACCACCTTTTCGGTCACCGACCAGGATGCGCAGGGCCGGCCCTTCCGGCACCCGGCGCGTGGCCTTCAGGAGCGCCTGACGGGGGGCCAGATCCTGTTCGTCGGGGCCGACATCGGCGAGGACGAGGCCTATGTCTTCAAGATCGTCCGCGCCCTTTGGGGGGCCGGCGCGCTGGTCATTGTGCTGGGCCTGGCCGGCGGGGTGCTGGTCAGCCGAAACGTGACCCGCTCCATGGTCGGCCTCACCGACGTGGTCGATGCCGTGCGCAACGGCGACCTGGGGGCGCGGGCCCACGTTCGAGGGACCAAGGACGAGTTCGACGAGCTGGCCGGCGGGGTGAACGAGATGCTCGACCGGCTGGAGCGGTCGATGGCCGGACACCGGCACGCCGGCGACGCCATCGCCCACGACCTGCGCTCGCCGCTGACCCGGCTGCGGGCGCGGCTTGAGGTCGCCTATCTCGACGTCGAGGCCGGCAAGGGCGATCCCACCCAGGCCCTGGCCCAGGCGCTCGACGACACCGACGGGGTCCTGAAGACCTTCGGTGCGGTGCTGTCCATCGCCCGTCTGCAGGCGGCCGGGACCGCCCCCGACCCGGTGATCTTCGACCCGGCGGAACTCGCCGCCGACATCGCCGAGCTTTACGAGCCGCTGTCCGAGGACAAGGGCATCGATTTCGCCGCCGAGTACGCCCGCGACCTGACCGTGCGCGGCAACCGCGAGTTCCTGGCCCAGGCCCTGGCCAACATCCTCGACAATGCCGTGAAATACACGCCCGCCGGCGGGGCGATCATGCTGCGGGTGCGGCGCCGTTCGTCCGGCGAGATCGAATTCTCGGTCACCGACACCGGGCCGGGGGTGCCCGACGAGGACCGCGAGCGGGTGATCCAGCGCTTCGTGCGGCTGGAGAACAGCCGCAGCGAGCCGGGGGCCGGCCTTGGCCTGTCGCTGGTGGGCGCGGTGGCTGAGGCTCACGGCGGCCGGCTGGAGCTGGACGAGGGTCCTGGCCGGGTCGGCGAGAGCGGCCCCGGCCTCCGGGTGGCGCTGATCCTGCCGAGGCCGGCATGACCCTGGGCGAGGCGCTGCGGCCCTGCGGTCCGGTCGCCGACGCCAAGGCGGCGGCGCGGGCCAAGACCGTGGCGGCCAGCGGCATGTCCGAGGCCGACCTCGAGGCGGTGTGGCCGTCCCTGGCGCCGATCTTCGGGGCCTCGCCCTACTTGACCAGCCTGGCCCGGCGCGACCCGGCAAGGCTGGGAGCCCTGCTGGCCGGCGATCCGCAGGCCCGCCTGGATGACCTGCTGGTCCGGACCGCCGTCACGGCGAGCCTGTCCGCCGACGATGCGACGGTCCGCCTGCGCCAGCTGAAGGCCGAACTGCACCTGCTCACGGCGCTCGCCGACCTGGGCGGCGCCTGGACCCTCGATCAGGTGACCAGGGCCCTGACCCTCTTCGCAGACGCCTCGCTGCAGGCCGCCCTGCGGGTCGCGGCGCAGGCCGAGGTCGACGCCGGCCGCCTGGCGCGCCTGGGGGAGGGTTCGGCGGGTCCGGTTCCAGGCTGGTTCTGCATCGCGATGGGCAAGCACGGGGCCTATGAGCTCAACTATTCCAGCGACATCGACCTGTGCGTCTTCTTCGATCCCGAGGCCCTGCCGCTGGCCGAGGGGGTCGAGCCCCTGGCTTTCGCCGTGCGCCTCACCGGTCGGGTCGCCGACCTGATGCAGGCCAGAACCGGCGACGGCTATGTCTTCCGCGTCGACCTGCGGCTGCGCCCCGATCCGTCGTCCACCCAGCTGGCGGTGCCGGTCCCCGAGGCGCTGGAATACTACGAGAGCGTCGGCCAGAACTGGGAGCGGGCGGCCTTCATCAAGGCCAGAGCCTGCGCGGGGGACATCCCGGCGGCCGAAGCCTTTCTGAGGGAGCTCCTGCCGTTCATCTGGCGCAAGAACCTGGATTTCGCCGCCATCGCCGACATCCACTCGATCAAGCGCCAGATCCATGTCCACAAGGTCGATGACCGGGTCTCGGCCAAGGGCGTGGACGTCAAGCTCGGCCGGGGCGGCATCCGCGAGATCGAATTCTACGTCCAGACCCAGCAGCTGATCCTGGGCGGCCGCAATCCCGACCTGCGCAGCCGCCGCACGCTGGATGCGCTGGCTGCGCTGGCGGAGGCCGGCCACGTGCGTCCCAAGGCGGCCCAGGAGCTCTCCGAGGCCTACGGCGTCCTGCGCGCCGTGGAACACCGGATCCAGATGCTGGCCGACGAACAGACCCATCGCCTGCCGGAATCCGATCCCGACCGGCGCCGGGTGGCGGCGCTCAGCGGCTATGACCGGCTGCCCAGCTTCGACGCGGCGATCACCCGGACGCTGAAGACCGTCAACGCCCGCTATGGCGAACTCTTCCCGGAGGAGGAGGCCCTGTCCTCGCGGTTCGGCAGCCTGGTGTTCACCGGCGTCGATGACGATCCCGAAACTCTCGCCACCATCGCGCGGATGGGCTTTTCGAACCCGCCCCGCGTCTCCCAGACCATCCGCGCCTGGCACCATGGCCGCATTGCGGCCACGCGCACAGAGCGCGGACGGGAACTCTTCACCCGCCTGGCGCCGCGCCTGCTGGAGGCGGCCCAGGCGACCGGCGCTCCGGACCCGGCCTTCAACCGCTTCGCCGATTTCTTCGCCAGCCTCTCCACCGGCGTTCAGTTGCAGTCGCTGTTCCTGGCCCAGCCCAGGCTGTTCGAACTGATCGTCCAGGTGATGGCCTTCGCGCCCAGGCTGGCGGCGACCCTGGCCAGGCGTCCGGCCGCGATCGACGCCATGCTCGACGGGGAATTCTTCGCGGCCATCGACCTGGCTGAGGATCGCTCGATGATGGACGCCGCCATCGCCCGCGCCGAGGGCAGTTTCGAGGGCGCCATGGACGCCGTGCGCATCGTGCAGCGCGAGCAGGCGTTCAGAGTGGGTGTCCAGGTGATGAGCGGCACGGCCAGCGCGGAGATCGCCGGCCAGGCCTTCGCCGATCTCGCCGACCTCTGCGTCAATGCGCTGGCCCGCGCGGCGCTCACCGAGACCGAGCGGCTGGGCGGCGGGTTCGCCGGCGAGGTTGCGGTGGTGGCGCTGGGCAAATGCGGCAGCCGCGAGATGAGCGCCGGCTCGGACCTGGACCTGATGACCCTCTACCGCGCGGCCGGCCCAACTGAAGCCTCGGCGGCGAAGGGCTGGGACGCGGTCACCTTCTATGGCCGGTTCACCCAAAGGCTGATTGCGGCGCTCTCCAGCCAGACCGCCCAGGGCGGCCTCTACGAGGTGGACATGCAACTGCGGCCATCGGGGACCAAGGGACCGGTGGCGGTGAGCTTCGCGGCCTTCGAGAGCTACTACGAACAGGAGGCCGAGACCTGGGAACTGCTGGCCCTGACCCGGGCGCGGGTGGTGTGGTCGACGTCTCCCGCCTTCGCCACGGCGGCCGAGGGCGCGATCGAAGCCGCCCTTCGCCGCCCTCGCGACCGGGCCCGAACGGCCGCGGACGTCCGCGAGATGCGCGCCCTGCTGGAAGAGGAGCGGCCGCCCAAGGGCCCCTGGGACCTGAAACTCACGCCGGGCGGCCTGGTGGACATCGAGTTCGCCATCCAGTTCCTGCAACTGGCCCACGCCGCCGAGGGCGGGCCGCTGGAGCCCAACACGGCCGGCGCCCTGGCCGCCTTCCGCGACGCCGCCCTGGCGCCCACGGGGCCGCTGGACGCGCTGGAGGGCGCCTGGCGGCTGCAACAGAACCTCACCCAGCTTCTGAAAGTGGCGCTGGGCGACGATCCCGATCCCGCCGCCGAACCCGCGGGCTTGCGCGCCCTGCTGGCGCGGGCGGGCGGCGCGCGGGACTTCCGCCAGCTGCGCGCACGGCTCGAGGCGGCGCGCACGGCGGCGCGCAAGGCCTATGACGTCCTCGTGCAGGGGTAGGGCAGATCAAGGTTCGTCAGCCCGACGGTTGGCGGCAGCCCAGATCCTCTCCCCGCAGGGGGAGGTGGCGCGGCGAGCTCGCGAGCCGTGACGGAGGGGGAGGCGAAGCCGGCGGCATGCCGAAAGGCGCGATGGATGGGTGTTCCCCCTCCGTCGCCTTTCGCTGCGCTCCAAGCGCCACCTCCCCCTGCGGGGAGAGGATCTGAAGGACTGGTGGCGCTCGGACGGCTCTGACCGTCTAACCGCTGGCGCGACGCGGGAAGGCCCGGAGTTCGGGCTCTGAAGCGTCCTCACCCGGATGCGGGGGCGGGAATGGCGCTCGTGGGTCTTGCGCGGCGCTCGCCGCCTCGGCCATGGCCCAGTCCTCGTCCTCGAACAGGCTCCAGTCGAGGGTGACGCCCAGGTAACGGCAGATGAGGGCGACCTGCTCGCCCACCGGCCGCTCGGCGAAGCAGGCGTCGTCCGCCTCATAGTCGTCCAGACGCTCGTCGAGGGCCTCGAAGAGCCGTTCCTTCTCGTGCTCGGGGCTGTCGGTGGCGATGGCAAGCTCGGCAGCGCGGCGAACCTCGGCCTTGCGGGCGCGGCCGAGCCGCCGGCGTTCGGCCAAGTCATGGGCCTGGGCCTTGCGGGCCTGCTCCAGGCCCTCGGCCTCCAGCCGGGCCTGAAGCGCCAGGGTCAGGCGGACGGCGCGCGCGACGCGGTTGAATTTCAGATGCAGGTCGGGGCCGGTCGCCCGGGGCGGGGCGTCGTCGGCCTCCACAGCGGCGGCCTCGGCCTCCGCCTGGCGCTCCAACAGTCGGGCCATGTTGAGGCCGATCCGGGCCAGCTCACCCAGCATGGCGAGCCGCGCCTCGGCGCTGTCGGGCCCGATCAAGGGCTGGGATGGTGGTGGGGCATGATCAGAACAAAAGAAGAACACGGGCGGGCCCAGAAATCAAGAAAAAAGGCTTTGGCGCGACCTTTTCCGCCTTCGGCCGGAATGCAGACCTTCGGAAGTTCTGGTATGGGTGAGAAGCGGTCTCCTACTTCGACCGAGGCCAAGCCCTCGGGTCCCTAACGTAACACCTCGGCGTGAGGGCCTGCCCGCTTGGCGCTGTTGCGGCACAGACGGGAACGAGGTTGTATCCGCCCGATCTCATGCAGGCCTGCACATAGTCTTTCAGGACGACGGAGCGATCTGGCGCGGTCGCATAGATCCGAAGCCCCTCTGTCTCGCAGCGGCCTTCAACCTGTTCCGCTGTCGTAGCTGCAGGGTCATATCTTTTTCTCGCGTCCGCCTTGTCTGCCTGTGTCGTCCAGGCAGCTGCAACGATTAGGAGAAAAAAACTAACGAGCACGAACCCGGCGAACCATACCACGCCACGACCGAAGGAACCGATCTGGGCTGATTCCAACCTTGCGAGACGCGCGCGAATTTCGACAATTTCAGTCTGGCTTAAGTCTCCATCCACAGCGCTAATTCCCTGCCCACCAAAACTTCATGGCGAAGCTATCACTGTGAAACCTGCCGGCAAACGGACGTTCTCGACGTCTCAGATAGGTCGAAACGCGACCCTTACCTTGGCCGCTAACCCACCTGCAGCATCACCGGCACGGTCTGGTGGACGGGCAGGGAGAAGGTGGCGCTGGTGCCTTGGCCCGGGGCGCTGCGCAGGTCGAGGAGGCCGCCGTGCATCTCGACCAGGGACTTGGTCAGCGCCAGGCCCAGGCCCGTGCCCTGCTGGGTCTTGGCGTGCTGGCTTTCGATCTGTTCGAAGGGCCGGGCGAGCCGGGCCAGGTCGTCGGGCGGGATGCCGATGCCGGTGTCCTGGACGCTGATCCGCACGCGCTGGCCCAGGGGATCGTCGCGCAGTTCGGCGCGCACGGTGATGCGCCCGCCGCGCGGAGTGAACTTCACGGCGTTCGAGAGCAGGTTGAGGAGAATCTGCTTAATGGCGCGGTAGTCGGCCTCGACCTCAGGCAGTTCGTCGAAGTCGAGGCGCAGGGCCAGGCCAGCGGCCTCGGCGCGGTTGCGCACCAACCTGAGGGCGTCCTCGGCGACCTCCTCCAGCGACAGGGGATCGAAGCGCAGGGTCATCTTGCCCGCCTCGATCTTCGACATGTCGAGGATGTCGTTGATCAGGGCCAGGAGGTGCTGGCCGGAGACCAGGATGTCGCGGCAGTAGTCCTTGTAGCGGGGGTCGCCCAGGGGGCCGTACATCTCGGCGATCATGATCTCCGAGAAGCCGTTGATGGCGTTGAGCGGCGTGCGCAGCTCGTGGCTCATATTGGCCAGGAATTCGCTCTTGGCCTGGTTGGCGCCCTCGGCGCGGACCTTTTCGGTCTCGTACTTGCGGGCCAGTTCGGACAGCTGCTCCTGGCTGCGCTCCAGGTTGACGACGGCGCGGCGCAGCTCCTCCTCGTTGACCCGGCGGGCCTCTTCCTGGGCCTTCAGGGCGGTGATGTCGGCGGCGGTGACCACCAGGCCGCCCTCGGCCGTGGGGCGCTCGGAAATCTGCACCCAGCGGCCATCCATCAGCTCGGCCTCGCGCACGCCCTTGCGGCCGCCGATGGAGGGGAATTCCTGGCGGATGGCGAGCCGGGCGACAGCCTCCAGCTCCTCGCGCGCGACCCCCGGCATCAGGGACTGCGGCTCCAGGCGGAAGAAGGAGCGGTAGTTTCGGTTGGACATCAGGAGCCGCTCGTTGCGGTCCCACAGGATGAAGGCCTCGGAGACGCTTTCGATGGCGTCGCGCAGGCGGGTTTCGGCGGCCTGGGCGCGGGCCTGGGCCATGCGCTCCTCGGTGACGTCCAGCGCCACCCCGATGATGCGGGCGAAGCCGCCCTCGGGGCTGTCGCCGAAGCCCTGGCCGCGGGCGTCGATCCAGACCGGCCGGCCGCCGGTCAGGCTGGGCACCCGGAAGGAGACGTCGAAGCCGCCATAGACCGCCGCCGTGCTCAGCGCCTCGCGCAGGCCGTCTCGGTGGCCCTCGGACACGCGGTCCAGCACCGCCTGTCCATCGACCACGCCGCCGCGCCAGCCGAACAGGGCCGCGGTGACGTCGGACATGAAGATGCGGTCCTGGGCCAGGTCCCATTCCCAGATGCCGCAGCGGGCGGCCTCGACGGCCATCCGGAAGCGGCGCTCGCTGTCGCTGTAGGCGGCGTGTGCGCGCTCGACGCGACGGGATTCCAGCAGCAGGAGGACGCCAAGCCCGAGCGCGACGGTGAGCGGGACCAGCAGCCAGAGCATCTGTTCGAGCGCCGACTGTGGGCCGCGGCTGATCCGGAACAAGGCGGCGGCCGAATAGATGGCCAGGAGCAGGAGGGCGGCGAGGACCGCAATCCGCGCGAACCTCTGCGTCGGCGGCGGCGCGAGCGCGAGGTCGGCAGGCCGGTCCTGCGGCCTGGCCTCCGACTGACTATCGCCTCTGACCGACAAGCCGCACCGCTCCCGAACGCCCAACGCCAAACCGGCGACCACCCTACGCGAAACACTATCCGCGAGAGGTTAAGGCGTCACCGTTGTTCGAGCGACGGATCGTCGCCTGTCTTCAGGCCGCGGGCGTGTCCTCGGCAAGGGCGCGGCTGACCAGTTCGAAGACGTTCTTGGACAGGCCAGGCGCCGCCAGGATCCGCTCGAGTTCGGCCTTCATCAGCCCGCCCAGGGCCGGGGTGAACCTGCGCCAGGCGCCCAGGGGCTCCACCAGTCGGGCGGCGGTCATCGGGTTGAAACCGTCGACCGCCAGGATCTGGTCGGCCAGGAACCGGTAGCCGGCGCCGCTGGGGTCGTGGAACCGCGCCGGATTGAAGCTGGCGAAGGTGGAGATCAGCGCGCGCAGCCGGTTGGGGTTCTTGGGCTCGAAGGCCGGGTGGGCGGTCAGGCCCATGACCCGGCCAAGCGCGCCTTCGTCCGGATCGCGGGCCTGGATGGCGAACCACTTGTCGATGACCAGCGGCTCGGACGTCCAACGCTGGAAGAAGGCCGTGAGCGCCGCCTCGTAGGCCTCGCCGCCGATCTGCATGAGGGCGGACAGCCCGCCCATGGCGTCGGTCATGTTGGCGGCAGCCTCGAAATGCCCCTTGGCCAGGTCGGCGATCTCGGCCCGTGGATTGGCGGCCAGCAGGTCGAGGGCGGCGTTGCGCAGGGCGCGGCGGCCGGCGCCGGCCGCGTCGGGCGAGAACTCACCGGTTTCCTGCAGGCCGAGGTGAAGCCGCTTGAGGTCATCGCCCAGGTGCAGGGCAAGGCGCATCCGAAGCGCATCGCGCGCGGCGTGGATCGCGGCGGGATCGGCGTGCGCCACGGCCAGGGACAGGTCGGGTTCGGAGGGCAGGGACAACAGCAAGGCCTTGAAGGCCGGGTCGGCGGCCTGGTCGGCGAGGCCGCGGCCCAGGGCCTCGGCGTAGCGTTCCTCGCCGACTTCGTCGGGGTGTCCCTGGGCGCGGGCGAGGATCAGCTCCCGGGCCAGCTCCTGGCCGGCTTCCCAGCGGTTGAAGAGGTCGGGGTCTCCGGCCAGCAGAACGTAGCGGTCCCTGGATTCGGCGTTGCTGGTGAGCATCACCGGAGCGGAGAAGCCGCGCAGCGCCGAGACCACGGGGCGTTCGTCGACGCCGGTGAGGGTGACCTTGGTCTGCGCCCCATCCAGGACGATCAGGGTTTCGTCCGCCGCCTGGCCGTCGCGTTCGAAGGCCTGGGTGCGGCCGTCGGCGTCGAGCAGGCCGACGATCACCGGGATCGGCAGGGGCTTCTTGTCCGGCTGGCCGGGTGTCGGCGGGGTCGACTGGCTGAGCTCGATCTCCAGGCTGCGGCTGGCCGCATCGTAGCGGCTCGCCAGTTTCACGCGCGGCGTGCCGGCCTGTTCGTACCAGCCGAAGAAGGCCGAAAGGTCGCGGCCGGTGGCGTCGGCGAAGCAGCGGATGAATTCCTCGACGGTGGTGGCGTGGCCGTCCCAGCGTTCGAAGTAGAGATCCATCCCGGCCCGGAAAGCTTCCGGGCCGATCAGGGTCTTGAGCATCCGGATGACCTCCGAGCCCTTCTCGTAGATCGTCGCGGTGTAGAAATTGTCGATCTTCAGGTAGCTGGAGGGACGCACGGGATGGGCCAGGGGGCCCTGGTCCTCGGCGAACTGGCGGGCGCGCAGCGCCTTGACGTCCTTGATCCGCTGGACCGCCTCGCCCCGCTGGTCGGCGGAGAAGGTCTGGTCGCGGAAGACGGTGAGGCCCTCCTTCAGGCACAGCTGGAACCAGTCGCGGCAGGTGATCCGGTCGCCGGTCCAGTTGTGGAAATATTCGTGGGCGACGACGCTTTCGATGCGCTCGAAATCCATGTCGGTGGCCGTCTCCGGATCGGCCAGAAGGAGCGAGGAGTTGAAGATGTTCAGCCCCTTGTTCTCCATCGCCCCGAAGTTGAAGTCGCGGACCGCGACAATCATGAACAGGTCGAGATCGTATTCGCGGCCGAAGGTCGCCTCGTCCCACTTCATCGAGCGCTTCAGGGCGTCCATGGCATAGGCCGCCCGGGCCGACATGCCGGGATCGACGTAGATGCGCAGGTCGACGGGGCGGCCCGTCATTGTGACGAGCTTGTCCTCCAGAACGTCGAGTTCGCCGGCCACCAGGGCGAAGAGGTAGCAGGGCTTGAGGAAGGGATCGTTCCAGACTGCGAAGTGGCGTCCGGCCGGCAGTTCGCCCGACTCCACCAGGTTGCCGTTGGAAAGCAGGCGCCGGAACGACTTGTCCGCCTCGATCCGCACGGTGAAGCGCGACAGGACGTCGGGGCGGTCGGGCCAGAAGGTGATCTTGCGGAAGCCCTCGGCCTCGCACTGGGTGCAGAACCGGCCGCCGGACATGTAGAGGCCGTCCAGCGCCTTGTTGGCCTGCGGGTCGATCTCGACCTCGGTCTCCAGGATGAAGGCGTCCGGCGGGGTCTGGATGGTCAGCAGCTCGCCGTCGAAAACGTATTCACCCTGGTCGAGGACGCGGCCGTCGATCGCCACCGAAATGGATTTCAGGCGCTCGCCGTTGAACACCAGGGGGCCGTCGCCATTGCGGCGGACCTGCAGCCTGGCCTTCACCCGGGTCGCGGCGGGCTGCAGGTCGAAGGTGAGGTGCGCCTCCTCGATCAGGAAGGCGGGCGGGCGATAATCGGAGAGGCGGATCGGCTGAGGCGTGTCTGTGCGCATGGCAGGGATTTAGCTGTGTCCCGGCCGCCTCGCCAGCGGGCAAAATCAACCTCACCCTTGAGGGACGTTAAGGCCGAGCTTTGCAGGCGGAGCCATTACCCGGGTGCGGCCATGCCGCCAATTACGGGGATAGTTATGAAAAACAACCACTTCGCCCTCGCACTCGCCGCCGCCGCGTCCATGGCCGGCGCCGTCCACGCCGACGACTTCAAGCCGAAGACGGCGGGCCTCGTCATGCTCAACGTGCGGCTCACCGATGTCTCGCCTGACGCGGGCGACCCGATCACCACGACGGCCGGCGCGGCCACGGGCCTGCACGCCGATGTCAAGATGGACGTCATGCCGACCATCGGCCTGACCTACTTCTTCACCGATCACGTCGCCGTGGAGGCCATCGCCGGCACGACCAGGCACAAGATCAAGGCCGTGGGCGGAACCACCAATGTCGCGGTCAAGGACACCTGGGTGCTGCCGCCGGTGGTGGCGCTGCAATACCATTTCGCCCCGGCCGCCAAGGTCAGCCCCTATGTCGGCGCGGGCGTGAACTACATGATCTTCTATGGCGGCTCGAATAAGAACGGCTTCAACCTGAAGCTCAAGGACGGGTTCGGCGCGGCGCTGCAGGCCGGCGTCGACATTGCGGCCTCCGGCCCCTGGAGCGTCAACGTCGACGTGAAGAAGATCTTCTTCAAGACGGACGCCAAGGACGCCAAGAACGGCCTGAAGGCCTCGGTCAACCTCGACCCCTGGGTCCTGTCGGCCGGGTTCGGCTACAAGTTCTAGCCCCATGACGGCGCGGCGGCGGAGCCTCTCCCGCCGCGCCGCCTGCCGCGGGCAGCCCCGGTCCGCCTGGGTCACCTAGCCGACAGACACGCCTCCGCCAGCCCGTACAACGGTGTTCGCTGCCGGGGGCGCCGCCTTTGAAATCCTATCGCATCTATCTGCTGGGCCACGACGGCCGGGTCTCCCTGGGCGAGGCGATCGAGGCCCCCAGCGACCGCGACGCCGCTCGGCTTGCCGCGAGCCTGGCGCCCAAGGGGCAGGACTGCGAGCTCTGGGACGGCGGGCGGCTGGTCGGTCGTTTCTCGAAAGCCGGCGTCTTCATAGCCACCTGACGCGAGGTCATACTTTCCACCCCGGGCGCGCCCGGTATGCTCCGCCGCAAGATCTCCGGCAAACGGCAGGCGGGCGCATGAACTTCGATTTCTCCGATGAGCAGAAGTCCCTGAAGTCGGAGGCCCGGCGGTTCCTGGACGCCAACTGCCCGACGGACCGCGTGCGCCGCGTGCTCGACGATCCGGCCGTGACGCATGACGAGGCCCTGTGGAAGGCGGTCGCCGCCCAGGGCTGGCTGGGGGCCGCGATCCCGGAACAGTTCGGCGGGCTTGGGCTGGGCCACCTTGAGCTCTGCGCCATCGCCGAGGAACTGGGCCGCGCCGTGGCGCCCATCCCCTTCGCCTCGACGGTCTACATGCTGGCCGAGGGGCTGATGCTGGCCGGCGATGACACGCAGAAATCGGATCTGCTGCCGAAAATCGCCGCCGGCGAGGTCATCGGCGCCCTGGCGACGTCCGAGGGCCCCGGTCCGGTCAGCGCCGCGACGCTCCAGGCAACGGTCGCGGGCGGGCGGCTGAACGGCGTCAAGCTGCCGGTCACCGACGGCGATATCGCCCATGTCGCCATCGTGCTTGCGCTTGAGGACGGCAAGCCGGGTCTGTTCCTGGCCGACCTTGGACATGCGAGCGTCGCCCGCGAGGCGCTTAAGACCCTCGATCCGACCCGCGACGCCGCCAGACTCACCTTCAAGGACTCCCCGGTCGGGCGGCTGGGGGCGCCCGGCGCAGGCCTCGACCTGTTGGCGCAACTCCTCGACCGCGCAGCGGTGCTGCTGGCCTTCGAACAGTGCGGCGGCGCGGACAGATGCCTGGAGATGGCCAAGGCCTACGCGCTGGAACGTTACGCCTTCGGCCGGGTGATCGGATCCTACCAGGCGATCAAGCACAAGCTGGCCGACATCTATGTGAAGAACGAGCTGGCCCGGTCCAACGCCTACTACGGCGCCTGGGCGCTCAACACCGACGCGCCCGAACTTCCGGTGGCGGCCAGCGCCGCGCGGATCTCGGCGTCTGAGGCTTTCTGGTTCGCGTCGAAAGAAAACATCCAGACCCACGGCGGCATCGGCTTCACCTGGGAGATGGACTGCCACCTCTACTACCGCCGCTCGCGCCAGCTCAGCCTGGTGGCCGGAGCGCCGAGGCTCTGGAAGGAACGGCTGGTCAGCCACCTCGAACGGCGTAACGCGGCTTAAGGGGCCAGGAATTCATGGACTTCAACGACGCTCCCGAAGAAGCCGCGTACCGCGCCCAGGTCCGCGAGTGGCTGGCCGCCTATGCGCCGAAGCGGGCGGGCTCGCAGGCCGACGACAGCCTCGCCGCCTCCCGCGCGTGGCAGGCGAAGAAGGCCGCCGCCGGCTATGCCGCGATCACCTGGCCCAAGGCCTGGGGCGGGCAAGGCGGCAATCCGATCCAGCAGGTGATCTTCAGCGCGGAGGAAGCGCGCCATCCGATCCCGCCCAACCCGTTCCAGATCGGCCTGGGCATGTGCGTGCCGACCGTGATGACCTTCGCCGACGACGCCACCAAGCTCCGGTTCGCCGGCCCGGCGATCCGGGGTGAGGAGATCTGGTGCCAGCTCTTCTCCGAACCGGCCGGCGGTTCAGACGTGGCGGGCGCGCGAACCAAGGCGGTGCGCGCCGACGACGGTTCGGGCGACTGGCTGGTGACCGGCCAGAAGGTCTGGACCACGGGGGCGCAGTTCGCCGACTTCGGCATCGTCATCTGCCGAACCAATCCGGACGCGCCCAAGCACAAGGGCCTGACCATGTTCTGGATCGACATGCGCGCGCCGGGCGTCGAGGTGAAGCCGATCCACCAGATGTCAGGCGGCTCCGGCTTCAACGAGGTATTTTTCACCGAGGTGCGGGTGGCCGACAGCCAGCGGCTGGGCGCCGTGGACGACGGCTGGAAGGTCAGCCTCGTCACGCTAATGAACGAGCGGCTGGCGGTGGGCGGCTCGGTGGGCGCGGGCTGGACGCAGTTCCTGGAGGCTGCGAAGTCGACCCCCGGCCTCGACGGGGCCCCGGCCATCGAGGATCAAGCGCTGCGTGAAAGGCTGGCGGACTGGTACGTCCAGGCCGAGGGGCTGAAGCATACCCGCAACCGCACCATGACCGCCCTGTCGCGGGGCCAGACGCCTGGTCCGGAGAGCTCGATCGGCAAGGTAGTGTCGGCTATCCAGATGCAGGAGCTAGGCGCCGCCGCCATCGAGATGCTGGATCAGTTCGGGATCATCGACGACCCGGCGCTGGCGCCCCTGAAGGCGGGTTTTCACTTCTCCCTGATGTTCGGCCCTGGCATGCGGATCGCCGGAGGGACGGACGAAATCCTCAAGAACATCATCGCCGAGCGGGTGCTGGGCCTGCCGGGCGATATCCGCCTCGACAAGGAGACGGCCTTCAAGGACCTGCCGACCGGGCGTTAGGCGCTCAAGGCCATCGGCGTGTGGCGTGGCGCGGCGTTCAGCAGCCGGGCGTAGAGGCGGGTCAGGCCCTCGAAGGTGTGATCCCAGCTGTGGCGGGTTTCGGCGCGGCGCCGGGCGGCCAGTTTGAGGGCGGCGACGTCGCGGGCGAACAGGGCGTCGACCGCTTCGGCCAAGCTGGCCGGATCGACGCCGCGGGTGAGCTGGCCCACCGCCTGATCGAGCAATTCGCCGACCCCGCCCTTGTCGGGTCCGACGACCGGTAGGCCGGCGGCCATGGCCTCCAGCACCACCAGGCCGAAGATCTCGTTCTCGTTGGCGTGGATGAAGGCGTCGCAGCTGGCGATCACGCCGGCCAGGCTTTCCGGATCCGCCTCGAAATCCAGGCAGGAGACCTGGGGGGAAGGCCGCGCGCCCTGGCCGGCTCCGATTAGCACCAGATGATAGGGCGCTCCAAGTCGCTCGACCGCGGCGACCATGGCGTCAATGTTCTTTTCCCGGGCGGGGCGGCCGGCGAAGACCAGCAGGCGGCTGTCGCCGGGCAGGCGCAGCCGTTTCAGGAGCCTGGCCCGGTCGCCGCGCCTGGGGTGGAAGAGGTCGGTGTCGACCCCAAGGGGCAAGACGGCCACCCGCTCGACCCCCGCCTCGGCCAGGCGATTGGCGGTGTGGCGGCTGGGGGCCACGACCTGGTCGAACCGCTCGTAAGCCTTGGCCCAGAAGTTGAAGGTCGGCTGTTCGGCCCACTCGCCCAGATGCAAGACCGCGAGCGAAGGGGCGTCCGTATGGCAGAATCCCACGACTGGAATCCCCAGGGCCTCTCCGGCTTCGAGCGCCGCGTGGCCGGGTACGAAGACGTCGCCGGCCTCGATGATGTCGGGGTTGAGGGTGCGCAGGACCGCGGCCCACTTGCCGGGACTGGCGGGCATCCGGTAGCCGTCGCCGAAGGGCAGACGTGCGGCGGACACAGTGACCAGGCCGTCGTCCTGCATCAATGTCGAGGCGCCGGGCACCACAAGGGTGTGCCGAATGTCCGGACGGCGGGCCGCGAGCCAGGCGCGCTTGGCGGTGAGATAGCGCTTCACCCCGCCCGATCGCGGCGCATACATCATGGTGGTGTCGATCAGGTGGAAGCCGCCCGCGCGGCCATCCGACGAGAGACCATCGTGGGCGACCGCCTCCGTCAGGGCCTGGCCGGCCCTCCCGCCAACATCGAACACGCTGTTTGCCCTTCCCGTCTCGGCTTTCGCTGATGCCGCAACGAACAGCGCCGCCCTTCGATCCGCCCGCGTCCATCCGCGCCGGGGTGATTTGGGGGCTGCGCTGCGGCTCAAGGGTCAATCTCCGTCACTCGAGATCCAGTCACGGACCCTTCAAGTCGCAGAAGCTTGACCCTGAAATTGCGACGAAAGCGCGACTCCGCAAGGGGTCGGCCGCGACGGCCGGGCGCGGCAGAACTATTGAAGACGCCCTCGGGTTGAGTGCGGCTATTTCTTCGGCTTGGCCGCGGGCTTCTCGGGCGCCTTGGCGGCCTGGACCTCGATCTCGCAGAGCATGGTGGGCGCCACCAAGGCGGCCACTTGCACGGTCACCCGGGCCGGCTTGTTGGGCAGGGGATCGTACACGGCCTTGTAGCTTTCCATCATGCCGCCGAAATCCATCTTGCCGCCCTTGGCCGGATCGCCGGCCAGGTAGACGCGCATCATCACCACGTCCTCCATGGCGTAGCCCTGGTCCTTCAGAATGGCGGCGATCTGGCTGAGGATGCTGGCCGCCTGGGCCTTGGTGTCGCCCAGTTCCGTCGGCTTGGCCGGGTCTGCCGGCTGGGGGGTGATGCCGCTGACATAGAGGGTGTCGGAACCGGCCGGCACGACGACGGCCTTGGAGATGAAGCTCTTGGCCGGATTGACATGGACAACGCCGGCGGCCTGCGCCGAGGCGGCGCAGAGCGAAAGGCTTGCCGCGGCGAGGGCGGGGAGGAGGGTTTTGCGCATCGGAGGCTCCGGTGGATAGGGTCGTCGGACGCCGACCTTCGCTGGTTTGCGCAGGAACTCAACCGCTACCGTGCCGTCTCGCGACGCGATGCGAAAAGGGCCGCGCCCCAAGGCGCGGCCCTCGACGGGTAACTGGCGTCGCGGCTAGTTCTTGAGCGCGGAGCGCGCGGCGTCCTTCAGGTTGCCGACGCCCTTCTGCACCTTGCCGGCTACGCGCTCGGCGGCGCCCTCGGCGGCCATCTTTTCGTTACCGGTCGCCTTGCCTGCGGCTTCCTTGACGGAGCCCTTGGCGTCGAGGGCGGCGCCCTTGATCGTGTCCTTATGCATCTGCGTTCTCCTCGCGTGTCCCGGACCGGTGTGGCCCTGTCGGCGGTGAGTACGCGCAAGCCTTGTCCCAGGTTCCCGACGCTGTCCGTTGCGCCGAGCCCGTCTCGCCGCTATCTGCACGCCTCAATCCACAATTCCAGAACAAGCGGTGCGGACGCCCCATGGCGCAGCAATACATTTTCCAGATGCAGGGCCTGACCAAGGCCTTCCCCGGCGCCCCGAAGAAGACCTTCTCGGATATCTGGCTGTCGTTCTATCCCGACGCCAAGATCGGCGTGGTCGGCGTCAACGGCTCCGGCAAGTCGACCCTGCTGAAGATCATGGCCGGTATCGACAAGGACTTCCAGGGCGAAGCCTTCGCCGCCGAGGGCGTCAAGCGCGGCTATCTGGAGCAGGAGCCGCAGCTGGACGACAAGCTCGACGTTTGGGGCAATGTGATCGCCTGGTGCGAAGAGAAGAAGATCTTCGACGCCTACAACGCCATCGCGATGAAGCTCGGTGAGGAATACACCGACGAACTCATGGAAGAGATGACCGCCCTCCAGGAGAAGCTGGACGCCGGCGACATCTGGGACATCGACAGCCGCATCGAGATGGCCATGGGCGCCCTGCGCTGCCCGCCCAACGACTGGCCGGTGGACAAGCTGTCTGGCGGTGAGCGCCGCCGCGTGGCTCTGGCCCGCCTGCTGCTCTCCAAGCCCGACATGATGCTGCTGGACGAACCCACCAACCACCTGGACGCCGAAAGCGTCGCCTGGCTGCAGCACCACCTGGAGGAGTTCCCGGGCTGCGTGATCCTGGTCACCCACGACCGTTACTTCCTGGACCAGGTGACCAAGTGGACGCTGGAACTCGACCGCGGCAAGGGTTTGCCTCACGAGGGCAACTACTCCTCGTGGCTGGAAGCGAAGACCAAGCGGATCGCCCAGGAAGAGCGGGAAGAAGCCGGCAAGAAGCGTGCGATCGACCGCGAACTGGCCTGGGTTCGCTCATCGCCCAGCGCCCGGCGGTCGAAGTCCAAGGCCCGCCTGGCGGCCTTCGAGGAACTGCAGAACGCGTCGGACAACGCCAAACAGACCTTTGCGCAGATCCAGATTCCGCCGGGCCCGCGCCTGGGCCAGATGGTCATCGAGGTCAACGGGATCGAGAAGGCCTATGGTGACAAGCTGCTGTTCAAGGACCTGACCTTCAAACTGCCGCCGGGTGGCATCGTCGGCGTGATCGGCCCCAACGGGGCCGGCAAGTCGACCCTCTTCAAGATCATCACCGGCCAGGAACAGCCCGACGAAGGCTCGATCCGCCTCGGCGAGACGGTAAAGCTGGCCTACGTTGACCAGAGCCGCGACACCCTGGATCCCAGCAAGAACGTCTGGGAGGAGATCTCCGGCGGCAACGACATCATGAAGGTCGGCGGCAAGGAAATCCCCAGCCGCGCCTATGTCGGCACCTTCAACTTCAAGGGCGCAGACCAGCAAAAAAAGGTGGGCCTGCTCTCCGGCGGGGAACGCAATCGCGTGCACCTGGCCAAGACCCTTTCCTCGGGCGGCAACGTCCTGATGCTCGACGAACCGACCAACGACCTGGACGTGGAAACCTTGGGGGCGCTGGAATCGGCCCTGGAGGATTTCGCCGGCTGCGCCGTGGTCATCAGCCACGACCGCTTCTTCCTCGACCGCCTGGCCACCCACATCCTGTCCTTCGAGGGCGACAGCCAGGTCGATTGGTTCGAGGGTAACTTCGAAGCCTACGAAGAAGACAAGAAGCGCCGCCTGGGCGCGGACAGCCTGATCCCCCACCGCATCAAGTTCCAGAAGTTCACGCGGTAGGGGCTTGTACTGAGGTTGCGTGGCCTCCCGCCTTCCGTCGGAGAGCTGAGGCACTTCCAAACTATTGGACCAGCCTAGGTCGCGCCCGATGGCGGCGAGGGCGACGACACCTTACCGGCGGCGCGGGGCGGACCTGTTCCACGGATCGCAGGACGCCGGGATCGACAGGGTGCTGGACTTCAACGCGGGCGGAGGCGACCGGGCGCAGCACGATCGCGGGACCACTTACCCGCTGAGCGGGGTGGGCGCCGACACCGTGATCGACATGGGCAATGGCGACCAGATAACCCTGGTGTGCGTGCAGTTCGCCAGCCTGACGCCGGGCTGGATCTTCCTGGGCTGAACCTTGACGGGCGCGTAGCCGTCCTTGACTTTAGATATAAAGATATCTTTATATCTCGTATGGCGCTTTCGGCGATTCAGGCGATTGAGGTGTTGCGCGCGGCGGGCGAGCCGACGCGGCTGCGAATCCTCGCTCTCCTGGCGCGCGAGGAGTTGGCGGTGCTCGAACTCTGCCGCGTGCTGGACCAGAGCCAACCCAGGGTTTCGCGCCATCTGAAGCTGCTCGCCGAAGCGGGCCTTGTCGAGCGATTTCCAGACGGGGCCTGGGTGTTCTATCGACTGGCCGCGGCCGGCGAAGCCGGTGACCTGATCTGCGAAATGCTCGAGCGCATCGACCCCTCCGACGCGGCCCTGGCGCGCGACCGCGAGCGGTTGTCGGCGGTCTGGGCCGAGCGGGCCAACGAGGCCGGCGATTATTTCGCGCAGAACGCGGCGCGCTGGGACGAGATTCGCTCGCTCTATGTGTCCGAGGCCGACGTCGAGGCGGCGATCCTGAAGGCCGCCGGGCCCGGCCCATTCCGCCGGCTGGTCGACCTGGGCAGCGGCACGGGGCGCATGCTGACCCTGCTTGGTCCCAAGGCCGAGCAGGCGGTCGGCCTCGACCAGTCCCAGCAGATGCTCAACATCGCCCGCAGCCACGTGGCCGAGGTCGGGCTGGAGCGTTGCGAACTGCGCCATGGCGACATCTTCGGCACCCGCCTGCCCAGCGCCAGCGCTGACGTGGTGGTGGTCCACCAGGTGCTGCATTACCTCTCCGATCCGGCAGCCGCCGTTAAGGAAGCCGCGCGTATCGTGGCGCCAGGAGGTCGGCTGATCATTGTCGACTTCGCGCCGCACAAGCTGGAGTTCCTGCGCGAGCAGCACCAGCATCGCCGGTTGGGCTTCGCCGAGCCGGAGATGAGCCGGTGGCTGGGCGAGGGCGGGCTGGGCGAGGTGCGGACCCTGGCGCTGCCGGCGACACGCAGCGATGGGCTGACGGTGAAAATCTGGACCGCGGAACGCGCCGCGGACGTGCAAAGGAGCGCGGCATGAGCCCGCTGAAGACTGGTCTGGGACCCGTGGCGCGGGCTGGCGGGGGCGGCAAGCCCCGCCCCAGCGTCTCGTTCGAATTTTCGCCGCCCAAGGGGCCGAAGTCGGAGGCCAGCCTGTGGGAGGCGATCCGCCGCCTCGAGCCACTGAATCCGACCTTCGTCTCGGTGACCTACGGCGCCGGCGGCTCGACCCGCGAGCGCACCCACCGCACGGTGGTGCGGATGCTGAACGAGACCACGCTGAAGCCCGCCGCCCACCTGACCTGTGTGGAGGCCTCGCGGGCCGAGGTGGACGAGGTGATCCGCGACTATTGGGACGCCGGCATCCGCCATATCGTCGCCCTGCGCGGAGACCCGCCGGGCTCGTTGGGCGGGGCCTATTCGCCGCGCGCCGACGGCTATCAGAACGCAACGGAGCTGACCGCCGGCATCCGCGCCATCGCACCCTTCGACGTCAGCGTCGGCCTCTATCCGCAGGTCCATCCGGAAAGCCCGTCGGTGGACCACGACATCGAGGTGCTGAAGGCCAAGATCGATGCCGGCGCGACCCGGGCCATCACCAACTTTTTCTTCGATTTCGACGGCTTCCTGCGCTTCGTTGAGCGGGTGCGGAAGGCGGGCGTGACGATCCCGATCCTGCCCGGCATCATGCCGGTGACCAGCTTCGAGGGTCTCAGCAATATGTCGCGGCGGATCGGCGTGACGATCCCGACCTGGCTCTCCAACCTGTTCGACGGGCTGGATGAAGACCCGGAGACGCGCAAGCTGATCGCCGCTTCGGTGGCGACCGAGATGTGCGCCCGGCTGGCCGAAGAGGGTTTCTCGGACTTCCACTTCTACACCTTGAACCGCGCCGACCTGGTCTACGCCATCTGCCGCGTGCTTGGCGTGCGCGAGCCCCTCACTGAAACTCCGAAGGAGGCCGCGGCATGACGCGGACCGAACGTATCGCGGCGCTGAAACAGGCCGCCAAGGAGCGGGTCCTGATCCTCGACGGGTCGTGGGGCGTGATGTTCCAGAAGCGCGGGCTGACGGAGGAGGACTACCGCGGCGAGCGGTTCAAGGACCACGTCGGGCAGATGAAGGGGAACAACGACATTCTGTGCCTGACCAGGCCCGACATCGTCGGGGACCTGCACGACCAGTACTACGCGGCTGGGGCAGATATAAGTGAAACCAATACCTTCTCGTCGACTTCTATCGGACAGGGTGAATATGCCCAGGAGGCCGCGGTTCGGGACATGAACCTGGCGGGGGCGCGGATCGCCCGCGAGGTGGCCGACCGCTGGACGGCGAAGGAGCCGCACAAGCCCCGGTTCGTGGCCGGCTCGATCGGGCCGCTGCCGGTGATGCTGTCGATGAGTTCGGACGTGAACGATCCGGGCGCGCGCAAGGTGACGTTCGACCAGGTCTATGCGGCCTATCGCGAGCAGATCCAGGCGCTGCACGACGGCGGGGTGGACCTGTTCCTGGTCGAGACCATCACCGACACGCTCAACTGCAAGGCGGCGATCAAGGCGATTCTGGATCTGCAGGACGAGGGCTACGAGCCCCTGCCGATCTGGATCTCGGGGACCATCACCGACCGCTCCGGCCGCACGCTTTCGGGCCAGACGGTGGAAGCGTTCTGGAACTCGGTGCGTCACGCCAAGCCGTTCGCCATCGGACTGAACTGCGCCCTGGGCGCCGAGCTGATGCGGCCGCATATCGCCGAGCTCAGCCGGATCGCCGACACCCTGGTCTCGGCCTATCCCAACGCCGGCCTGCCCAACGCCTTTGGGGAATATGACGAGACGCCGGACCAGACCGGGCACGCCCTGCACGACTGGGCCGAGCAGGGCATCGTCAACATCCTGGGCGGCTGTTGCGGCACCACGCCGGATCACATCCGGCATGTGGCGCAGGCGGTGCGCGGCATGACGCCCCGGCCCGTGCCAGAACGGCCGACCGCCATGCGGCTGGCGGGGCTGGAGCCGTTCGAGCTGGCGTAAAGCCGCTCATCCCCGCGAAAGCGGGGACCCAGGGGTTTTGTGTTTCTGAATTTCAACTACCCAGGCCGGCCCGATCCAAAGTGCGGCGACGAAAAAAGCCTGGGTCCCCGCTTTCGCGGGGATGAGCGGTAAGTAGGTTTTCACGACGATGCGACCCATCTTCATCAATGTCGGCGAGCGGACGAACGTCACGGGCTCGGCGAAATTCCGTAAGCTGATCGCCGACGGCGACTATCCGGCGGCGCTGTCGGTGGCGCGTCAGCAGGTGGACGCGGGCGCGAGCGTCATCGATGTGAATATGGACGAGGGCCTGCTCGACTCGGTCCACGCCATGAAGACCTTCCTCAACCTGATCGCCGCCGAGCCGGACATCGCCCGGGTGCCGGTGATGATCGATAGCTCCAAGTGGGAGGTGATCGAGGCGGGGCTGCGCTGCGTGCAGGGCAAGTCGATCGTCAATTCGATCAGCATGAAGGAAGGCGAGGCCAAGTTCATCGAGCAGGCCAAGGCCTGCCTGCGCTATGGCGCGGCGGTGGTGGTCATGGCCTTCGACGAGCTGGGCCAGGCGGACACCGCGGCGCGCAAGGTCGAGATCTGCCAGCGGGCCTACAAGATCCTCACCGAGCAGGTGGGCTTCCCGCCCGAGGACATCATCTTCGACCCCAACATCTTCGCGGTGGCGACGGGGATCGACGAGCACAACAACTATGCGGTCGACTTCATCGAGGCCTGCCGGACGATCAAGGCGACCTGCCCGCACGCGCGGATCAGCGGCGGGGTGTCGAACGTCTCGTTCAGCTTCCGCGGCAACGAGCCGGTCCGGCGCGCGATCCACGGGGTCTTCCTCTACCACGCCATCGCCGCGGGCATGGACATGGGCATCGTCAACGCCGGCGACCTGCCGGTCTATGACGACATCCCGGCCGAGCTGCGCGAGGCCGTCGAGGACGTGATCCTCAACCGGCCGCAGCGGACGAACATCTCCAACACCGAGCGACTGGTGGAGCTGGCGCCCAAGTACAAGGGCGGCAAGTCCGAGGCCAAGGGGCCGGACCTGACCTGGCGGGAGAAGAGCGTCGGCGAGCGCATCACCCACGCGCTGGTCAACGGCCTGACCGACTATATCGAGGCCGACACCGAAGAGGCCCGCCAGGGCGTCGAGCGGCCTTTGCACGTCATCGAAGGCCCGCTGATGGACGGCATGAACGTGGTCGGCGACCTGTTCGGCGCGGGCAAGATGTTCCTGCCGCAGGTGGTGAAGTCCGCGCGCGTGATGAAGCAGGCCGTGGCCTATCTCGAGCCCTTCATGGAGGCCGAGAAGGTGGGCAAGCCCCGCGTCCAGGCCGGCCGCATCCTGATGGCCACGGTCAAGGGCGACGTCCACGACATCGGCAAGAACATCGTGGGCGTGGTCCTGCAGTGCAACAACTACGACGTCATCGACCTGGGGGTGATGGTCAGCGCCGACCGCATCCTGGACGAGGCCAAGGCGCACAACGTCGATATCGTCGGCCTGTCGGGCCTGATCACGCCCAGCCTCGACGAGATGGCCTATGTGGCCGGCGAGATGGAGCGCCGCGGCTTCACCATCCCGCTGCTGATCGGCGGCGCCACGACCTCCAAGACCCACACCGCGGTGAAGATCGCGCCGCGCTACAAGGGCGGCTCGACCACCTATGTGCTGGACGCCAGCCGGGCGGTGGGGGTGGTCTCGGGCCTGCTCTCGCCCACCGAGCGCGACCGCATCCAGGCCGAGACGGCGGCCGACTACGCCAAGGTGCGCGAGCAGTTCGCCAGGGGCCAGTCGAACCGGGCGCGCGCGACGCTGGCCGAGGCGCGCGACAACGCGTTTACGCCCGACTGGACGGCCTATGCGCCGCCGAAGCCCAGCTTCACCGGCACGCGCACCTTTGAAGCCTACGACCTGGCCGACCTGGCGCGCCACATCGACTGGTCGCCGTTCTTCGCCAGCTGGGAGCTGATCGGCCGCTATCCGCAGATCCTGGAGGACGACGTGGTCGGCGAGGCGGCGGTGAGCCTGTTCGCGGACGCCCAGGCGATGCTGAAAAAGATCATCGACGAGAAATGGTTCGAGGCGAAGGGCGTGGTGGGCTTCTGGCCGGCCAACTCCGACGGCGACGACATCGTCCTCTACACCGACGAGAGCCGCCAGACCGAGCTCGCCCGCTTCCACAGCCTGCGCCAGCAGATGGCCAAGACGACCGCCCAGGCCGACGGCGGCCGGGCCAATGTGGCGCTGGCCGACTTCATCGCCCCGGTGGGGACCAGGCCCGACTGGATCGGCGGCTTCGCCGTCACCGCCGGCCACGGGGAGGCCCAGATCGCCAAGGCCTTCAAGGATAAGGGCGACGACTATTCGGCGATCATGGCCGCGGCGCTGGCCGACCGGCTGGCCGAGGCGTTCGCAGAGGCCCTGCACCGCAAGGTGCGGACCGAACTCTGGGGCTATGCGCCCGACGAGGTCTTCGACGTCGACGCCCTGATCGCCGAGCAGTACCGCGGCATCCGCCCGGCGGCCGGCTATCCGGCCCAGCCGGATCACACGGAGAAGGCGACCCTCTTCCGGTTGCTGGATGCCGAGGCCGCCACCGGGCTGGAGCTGACCGAGAGCTTCGCCATGTTCCCCACGGCGGCGGTCTCAGGCCTCTACTTCAGCCACCCCGAGAGCCACTACTTCGGCGTCGGCCGGATCGATAAGGACCAGGTCGAGGACTATGCGCGGCGCAAGGGGTGGGATGTGAAGACGGCAGAGCGTTGGTTGGGGCCGATCTTGAACTACGAGGCGTAGGGAAGAAGCCGTTAGGATGGGGCAGCGTTACTGCCCCGGCGCCGGCATGCATACACGAAGCGCTTGATCGGCAAGGTCTAGGCGATTGGCTTCTAGGGCAATGCGTTTTGCCTCGCCGCACTGGCCTTGGCGCACTGCCTCCGAGACCATTGCCATGGTGGCTCGTTCGGCTTGGCGCTCGGGTGACACGCAGGCGCTGGCCATCTGCCTGTCGTTGGCGTCGCCGTATTGGTTGGCGATAGCCTGGGCCGCATCGCAGCGCCCATCTCGCAGGTCGCTCACGAACTCTTCAGCCAACGCTTTGCGTTCTCGGCGCTGTCGGATCGCGTTGCCCAGCGCCACGAAGCCGTTAGGCGCGGTGTCGCAGGTTAAAGTGCCGCCAAACGAACTGCAGTTGGTGGTGGTCTGTGCTGCAGCCGGAAAAGCTAGCGCCAGGACTGTTATAAATGCCGCTGATCGAACCATTGGACGCCCTCCCGTAGCTAAACAGCCTAGCGCGATCATGGTACCAGACCTTCGGTGTTGGGTAACTGCGGAACGGCGCTGCTCATTGTCTCGTCAATGACGAGGACAGTGCTTTGGGCATGGGATCGGCTTTGGAATTCCGGAGACAGGTTATCCCCAATCACTGCCCTGCAATCCTATGGATTACGGGATTACGGTGACGCTGTACGAAACAGGTCGGCCTGATCGCCGGGTGATCGGGGCTTTGGTCCTCGCCGGGCTGGCGCTAGCTTTCGGTCGGTCTGGATTTCGAGCGCCGTGATCCACGCGTCCGCACCGACCGGGCGGCCAGTGGACCGCGACCGTCGGATCGCCCTGACGGCGGCGACGTCCTCGGCCGCCTCGAACAGGCCAGAAAAATCCGCGATGCGGTCCAGCAGGGGCGCCGTCGTCACCACGCCATCGTCGCGTCCCGCCAGATGCGCCCGAGCGCTCGACCACGGCCAATCGGCCGCCCTGTGAACCAATCCCGCGCGCACAGGGTTCATCGGCACATAGCGCGCCGCGGCCATGAGGTGGCGCTCATCCATGGCCGTGGAACTGAAGCGCCCTTGCCACAGATGCCCGGTCACCTTCAGCCGGGCGTGAATCCTGGCTGTATAGCGACGATGCGCTTCGGCGAAGGTCGCCCTGAGCCCGTCGGGGTCGGATGGCGTCATGATGAAGTGGACGTGGTTCGGCATCAGGCAGTAGGCCCAGATCTCGGTCCTGGCCCGCGCCGCTGCGGTGGAAATCAGATCGAGATAGGCGCGATAATCGTCTTCGCCGAAGAACACGGTCTCACGCCGGTTCCCGCGCTGGGTGACATGGTGCGGGATTGCGGGAATGACGGTGCGGGCGAGGCGAGCCATGGGCGGCAGAGTAGCTCAATTGGAACAAAAAGGAAACACTGGGGCGATTGCGGGGCTGTTTCGTACAGTGTCACCGTAACCCCGTGTCACCGTAACCCCACTAGCCTGCCACTCATTTTCGACGCACGCGCCAGGACAACAGCGCAGACAGGGGACGACGCTATTCTGGTCGGACGGATAGACACGCGGCACGCCCCAGCAATAGTCTGACAGGGCGACCGCAAACCGGGCGGCAAGGGGCCGCTATGGAAACACTCGAAGTCATCGCGCGGCCACACTTCAACAAGGTCGATCTCGCCTGGCTGACAGATATCCGGACACGCCGTGCCGGCAGCCGGGGCGCGCCCTATTTTACCCTAGTCTTCGCCAACCTCAGTCTAACGTCCGCAGCCTTCCTCAAAGCAGTCCGCACTCACACCAAGAACATCCACCCCATCCGATTCCGTCTCCGCTCAGCACTGGTCGTACCTGAGCACGCGGCAGGCCGCTTCCACGTATTTCTGATCCCGGACGAAGGCTTCGGTGCAATTTTGAAGCTGCACGACGTTCTGCACGTTGGGCCTCTAAAGCCAGCCCTACGTCAGGACAGCCCTTATCTGCCTCACATCACCGTCGCGACAACTTCCGACTACGCGACTGCCCGAGATCTAGCCGTCGCCCTGAATCAGGGGGGCATCGACATACAGGGCCACATCGAAGCCTTGGAGGTTGAGTCCCGAATTGATCAGACCATCAAGCTGGTGGCAGAGGTCCCACTCTCGAAGGCAGGCTGGTTCGGGTAACCGCCGCCGAGCCGGAACGACTGCATCCGGGTGCTGGGCTTAGGGATTACGGTGACACTGTACGAAACAGGTCGGCCTGACCTTCGGGCGCTCGGGGCTTCGGCCCTCGGCGCGCCGCCGCGAGCTTTCGTTCGGTCTGGGATTACGGTGACACTGTCTGAAACGGGTTGGCCTGAACGCCCGGCGATCCGCGTTTTGCTCCACGCCTCGCCGCGGCGATCTTCCGGGAATTACGTGCGGCCCGGGGCTGACGTATAGATTGTCCGGGCCAAAGCGTGGTCACGCCGCCGCCGCTGGGCGCCGGGACGCAGCGACCCCCCTTGAGACTGGAGACCCTCATGACGCCGACTTCGCAGACCGACATCGCGGACCTGGGGCGGCGGCTCGCCCTGTTGGAGGATCGCGAGGCGATCCGGGAATTGACGGCGCGCTACTGCTGGCTTGTGACGCGCGGCGAGGCGGAGGCCGTGAGCGCGCTCTACACCGCCGACGGCGTGTTCGAGGTGCCGGCCCCCGACGGGGGGCGGCATGAGACGGTGGGCCGGGCGGCCATCTTCCAGCGGCTGGCCAGCGTGAGGCCCGGTCAGGTCTGCCCCATCGTCGGCAACCATATCATCGCGGTGACGGGCGACGAGGCGGTAGGGACCTGTGCGATGCGCAACACGCCCCGGGACGTTGAGGGAAACCTCTCCCAGGTGGTCGGGTTCTATCGCGACCAGTACCGCCGCGAGGACGGCGGTTGGCGCTTCGCCGCTCGCCGGTGGTTCATCTATGTGCCGGTCTACGACGTGGGCTGACGGCCGGCGTGGCGGGCGTCAGACCGCCTTGCCAGGATGGCGTTGACGCGGCTTTGCCAGCCGGGGCCGGATTGGCGCAGGCGGTCGATGAGGTCGGCGTCGAGGCGCAGGGTGACTTGGCGGGGCGCAGGACCTTGTCGCCGTCGCGCAGTTCGGCGCGCTGTTCGGGGGTACGGAAGGTCCTTCTTAGTGGATCAAACCCACTCGACCTTCGTGATCTCGTACGCTTTCGAGCCGCCGGGAATTCTCACCTCGACGACATCGCCGCTCTCCTTGCCGATCATCGCACGCGCGATGGGGGAGGTGATCGAGATGCGCCCCTGCTTCACGTCGGCCTCATGTTCTCCCACGATCTGGTAGCGGGCTTGTCCCTCTGAATCCTGGTCGATCACGGAGACGGTGGCGCCGAACTTGATCTGGGCGCCGGACAGCTTTGTGACGTCGATGACCTGGGCGCGCGCGATCATGTCGCCGATCTGGACAATCTGTCCCTCGATCCAGCCCTGGCGATCCTTGGCGGCGTGGTACTCGGCATTTTCCTTCAGGTCGCCGTGGAGGCGCGCCTCTCCGATGGCGACGGTTACGGCGGGCCGCTCGATGGTCTTGAGACGCTTCAGGTCTTCGTCCAGGGCGCGATAGCCCCGGACGGTCATCGGCACTTTATCCATGGCGATTGGTGACTCGCGTTCGCTCTAGGGGAAGGTTGGAGAACTCGGACGCAGGCGCAGACGTCCCGAGCAGCGATGGCCTTGGTGACCTAGCACGACCAGCGCCGGGATTCGGCCGCCGATGTCTCAGCCCAAACGCCTGCTCACCGAACAGATCCCAAAGGGCGTTAAGATATGTTCCGTTTTTGTTCTCATTTGGCGCGGAAGGTGATAGGGTAGGCCGCTGGGCTTAGGGCGTGGCGGCGGAGGGTGGCGATGGCGGATGGGTCGGGGCAGGGCGGGATTTCGGCGGGGGCGGGGGTGAGGTTTTCGCAGGCGTTGGGCGAGGCGATCTGTGCGCGGGTGGCGGCGGGCGAGACGTTGGCGTCGGTGTGCCGGTCGCCCGGGATGCCGCACCGGCTGACGGCGACCAACTGGCGCAGGCAGTATCCGGAATTCGGGGCGGCGATGGACGCGGCGGCGCTGGCGGCGCGCACGGCCAGGCGGCTGGCCGAACGTGAGGCGGCGGCGCGGTGGATGGCGCGGCGAAAGGCGCCGGGCGGCCAGCGGGCGAAGTACGGACCCGCGCTGGCGGAGGCGATCTGCGCGCGGCTGAGCTGTGGGGAGAGCCTGCTGGCGATCTGCCGCGATCCGGCGATGCCGGGGATGCCGACAGTGTTCCGGTGGCTGCGGGAGTATCCCGAGTTCGAGGCCATGTATGTGGTCGCGCGCCGCGAGCAGGCCGACTACCTGCTGGACGAGGCCCGCGAGGTGGCGATGGGGGCGACGCCGAAGAGCGTGTGGGCGGATCGTTTGAGGTTCGACACCATCCGCTGGATGACCGCCAGGCTGGCGCCGAAGAAGTACTGCGAACGGCTGGTGGTGGCCCAGGGGCTGGCGGCGTTGGCGGCCGAGCAGGCGGAGGCGGCCGGCAAGGGCGGCGGGCTGACGGTGGTGATCCGGCGGTTCACCGACGCGCCGGACCCGGAGGCGGGCGAGTATCCGGAGATCGACTGACGAGGGGGCCCGACCTCAGTGGGCCTCCAGCGAGGCCGCGGCGTCGCGGTCGGTGGTCTGGGCCGCGAAGAAGAACAGGCACGAGGCCGCGAACCAGAACACCGGCACCGCCAGCAGGCTGTAGCGGATCGCTTCGTGGCCGTAGGCTTCCTTGAAGAGGTCGCTCAGCGCGCCGAACAGCACCGGGCCCAGGCCCGCGCCGACGACCATGACGCAGAAGCCGGTGACGACGGTCATCAGGCCCCGCACGTCCGAGCGGACCACGGCGAGGCCCGCGACGCTGACGGCCGCCTGGATGCCGCCGCAGCAGACCATCGACATGAAGAAGCCGAAGAAGGAGAGCTGCGGCGTCGGGGCCAGGATGGTCAGGAGCCCAAAGGGAATGCCGCACAGCAGCGAGGCGCAGCAGTAGTAGATGCGCCAGCGTTCCCCGCGCTTGGAGAGATGGTCGGTGGCGAGACCGGCGGTCAGGGTGGCGGTGATGGAGCCGGCCGCCAGCGAAAGGCCGAAGCCGGCGCTCATCTCGGTGGCGCTGAGGTGGTGCACGCGCATGAAGAAGGCCGGCATCCAGGCCAGGATTCCGCCGACCGCCAGGTTCAGGACGATCTTGGCGGCCACCAGCCGGACCACGGTGGGGACGCTGAAGATGTATCTGATGCTTTCCCACGAGGTGGCCGGCGGCCGGGTGCTCAGCGTCTCGTAAACCCCGCGCTTCGGCTCGCGCATGGTGAGGAAGAGCAGGACGCCGAACAGGACCCCGGGGATTCCCATGACCAGGAAGGCGGCGCGCCAGCCGTAGCGGTCGGCCGTGGCGCCGGCCACGAAGGCGCCGACGCCGGAGCCCAGGGCCGAGCCCACCTGGGTGAACGACATGGCGATGCCGCGCCGGTGGCGCGGGAAGAGGTCGCCGATCATCGACATGGCGCCGGGCTGGCTGCCGGCCTCGCCGGCCGCGACGCCGATGCGGGCGAGCAGCAGGGTGATGAGCGTCGTCGCGATGCCGCAGGCCGCCGTGAAGGCGCTCCAGACGACAACGGAGGCGGCGATGAGGTTTCGCCGGTTCCCACGGTCGGCGAGGCGCGCCAGAGGGAAGCCCGCGACGGCGTAGACGAAGGTGAAGGCGGCCCCGGTGATCCAGCCCATGGTGGTGTCGTTGGCGCCGTACTCCTTCTGGATCGGGACCAGGAGGATCGACATGATGTTCCGGTCGGTCGACGCGAACAGGTAGATCATCGCGATCATGGCGCTGACGTAGGCGCGGTAGCCGAAACCCTCGTCGGACCACAGGGCCGGCTTGGGCGGGCTCGCGGCGATCGGCGCCGCCGCCACAGGCTTATGGTCGCTGGCCGTCATGGGCCTCCCCCCTCCGCGATCTGTCCCAGCCCGGTCTGCGCCGCGCGTGGGGACTATCTGAGGGCGGTGGAAGGCGGAGTCGAGGGGCGTCGTGCGAACCTCGTCATGCCGCCACGGCGCTTTCGGCCAGGTCGATTGGCGAAGATCCTGGGAAACGACGCCTTGAAGACCGACCTCAATCCGCTGGACTGACTGCTGCAACATCTGGCGGCGGCCTTCGATCCCAAGCGCCAGAGGGCCGTGCGAGGGGAATGGATATCCTGTCCTCGAATAGGCTATCGGTTCTGGCGAACCATCGGGATCAGGCCATGGCCGGCAGGCGCCGCATCTTCACAACCAGCGTCGCGAGCGTCTATCCGCACTATGTCGCCAAGGCGGAGAAGAAGGGGCGCACCCGCGATGAGGTCGATGAGATCATCCGCTGGCTGACCGGCTTCAGCCAGGCTGAGCTGGAGGGGCGGCTGGCCGCCAAGACGGACTTCGAGACCTTCTTCGCCCAGGCGCCGGCGCCGAACCCCGCGCGGGCCGGGATCAAGGGCGTGATCTGCGGCGTGCGCATCGAAGAGATCGGCGAGCCGCTGATGCGGGAGATCCGCTACCTGGACAAGCTGGTCGATGAGCTCGCCAAGGGCCGGCCGATGGAGAAGATCCTGGGGCGCTAGACCCCTTCGTCTCGCTGCGTATCCGCAGCGATCCACCTCCCGCAGGTCGCGCTGCACGCCGGGGGGAGGAACGGGGCAGGCATGAGCCTGCCGGTGTCGCTCGGGCGGGCGATCGGCTACAGCTCTGGAATGTCAGACCCCCAGAATACCCTGCGTGAAGAACTCACCGAGGCGATCAACACGGTGCGGCGCGAACTGGAGATCCTCCAGGCCCCATCGAGTATCGGCGGGCCCCCTGACAACGGCAGCGTGATCGCCGATCTGGAAAGCGAACTGCGGCGGCTGCTGGAAGCCCGGGCGGACCTGTAGGAGACCGTCGGGATCGTCGTCCAGCGGGCGCCAACCCAAAGGCTGAGGCTGGCGTTCGCCTTGGCCCCGGGCTAGCAGACCGCCCCATGATCCGCCTCGACAATATCTCCAAGCAGAACGGCCACCAGATCCTGTTCATCGACGCCTCGATGGGGGTCCAGAAGGGTGAAAAGGTCGGGCTTGTCGGTCCCAACGGCGCCGGCAAGACGACGCTGTTCCGGATGATAACCGGCCAGGAGCAGCCCGATGACGGACTGGTGGTGATCGATCCCGGGATGACGATCGGCTACTTCAGCCAGGACGTCGGGGAAATGTCGGGCCAGAGCGCGGTCGCCGCGGTGATGGACGGCGTCGGGCCGGTCAGCGCACTGGCCACCGAAATGGCCGAGCTGGAAGCGGCGATGGTCGATCCCGATCGCGCCCATGAGATGGACGCCGTCATCGAACGCTATGGCGAGGTTCAGGCGCGCTTCGAGGAACTGGACGGCTATGCGCTGGATGCGCGGGCGCGCGAGGTGCTGGCCGGCCTGAGCTTCAGCCAGGAGCGGATGGACGGCGATGTCGGTCTGCTCTCCGGGGGCTGGAAGATGCGCGTGGCGCTGGCCCGCATCCTGCTGATGCGGCCCGACGGCATGCTGCTGGACGAACCCAGCAACCACCTCGACCTGGAAAGCCTGATCTGGCTTGAGGCCTTCCTCAAGA
>CANJLK010000006.1 GCA_947475465.1 Caulobacteraceae bacterium
CGCCTCGCCGGTGCCCATCATCGCCTTGCCCATCTCGGTCATGACCGTGCGGACGTCGGCGAAGTCGAGGTTGATCAGGCCGGGCAGAACCATCAGGTCGGTGATCGAGCGCACGCCCGAGTGCAGCACCTGGTCGGCCATGCCGAAGGCTTCGGCGAAAGTCGTCCGCTCGTTGGCGACGCGGAACAGGTTCTGGTTGGGGATGACGATCAGGGTGTCGACGTAGCGCTGCAGCTCACCAATGCCGGCGTCGGCCAGGCGCATGCGGTGGCGTCCCTCGAAATGGAAGGGCTTGGTGACCACGCCCACCGTCAGGATGCCGCGCTCGCGGGCGCACTTGGCGATGATCGGGGCGGCCCCGGTGCCGGTGCCGCCGCCCATGCCGGCGGTGATGAACACCATGTGGGCGCCGTCGAGGTGCTCGCCGATCTCGGGGATGCTTTCCTCCGCGGCGCTCATGCCGATCTCGGGGTGCGCGCCGGCGCCAAGCCCTTGCGTCGCCAGGACGCCGAGTTGCACGCGGCGGTCGGTCTTGGCGAAGGCCAGCTGCTGGGCGTCGGTGTTGGCGACGACGAATTCGACGCCTTCCAACCCTGCCTCGATCATGTTGTTGACCGCATTGCCGCCGGCGCCGCCGACGCCGAACACCACGATCCGCGGCTTCAATTCTGTAGCGCGCGGCGCTGAAAGAGCGATTGTCATGGGACCCCTGCGTCCTTCCGAATTTGCCGGGAGCCTTAAGCGAACCTTTCCGCCCACGGCTCCTCGTAAGGATGCGTTAAGTACACGCCGACATCCTTAAGCGAGTGTTAAGCGCATAGCGTGAGTCGCGAGTCGGTCCAGCGCTGCCACAGCCGAAAAATCCCCTTGCATCACAAAGCGTAAGACGAATCACCCGCGCCCCGCGGCGCCGTGACTCAGCTGTGGACGACTGAGCGATTTACTAGGGCTAAGCCTGCGGTCGCGAACTACAGGTTGTCGCGCAGCCAGCTGGCGGCCTTGGCGACCGGATTGGCGCGGGGGTCGAGCGGCTCGCGGCGGAGCTTGGCCGAGGCAAGCGCCTTGGATGACACCGCCTCGCGCGGGCCGAAGGCGGCGCGGTGCAGAATGCCGGCGGCGGCGGTGAAGGCCGGGCCCGAAGCGGCGTCGGCCAGGTGCGGCACGCGGCGCGGGCGGCCCAGGCGCACCGGGCGGTCGAACACCCGGACGGCCACTTCGCGGACGCCGGCCAGCTGGCTCGCGCCGCCGGTCAGAACCAGACCCGCGCCGGCCTCGACGGGCGCGCCCGAGGCCTTCAACCGGTCGCGGAGCAATTCGAGGGTCTCCTCGACGCGCGGGGCGATAATCCCCTTGAGCAGGGAGCGCGGCGCGATGACCGGGCCCGCGCCCGGGTCGTCGCCACGAGGGGGCGCCTCGATCATCTCGCGGTCCTCGTTGGCCGAGGCGATGGCCGAGCCGTGCAGGGTCTTGATCCGTTCGGCGCCGACGATGGAGGTCGACAGGCCGCGGGCGATGTCCTGGGTCACATGCTGGCCGCCGACCGGCACGGTCTCGACGTGGACCAGGGAGCCGCCGGTGAAGACCGCCGCCGAGGTGGAGCCACCGCCCATGTCGATGCAGACGGCGCCCAGATCCATCTCGTCCTCTTCAAGCGCCGCCAGGGCCGAGACGAAGGGGGCGGCGACCACGCCGTCGAACTGCAGGTGGGCGCGCTCGACGCAGGCGCCGAGCGTCTGGAACACGGCCTCCGACACCGAGACGACGAGCAGTTCGACGCCGAGGATGCGGCCGAACATGGCGCGCGGATCGCGCACCCCGCCCTGCCCGTCCACGGACCAGGCGATGGGCAGGATGTGGGCGGCTCTACGGCCGGGCAGCTTGATCTGGGCCAGCGCATGGCTGATCGCGCGCACGAGGTCGTTGTCGGAGATCGGGCGCGCGCCGATGGAGACCCGGCCGGCCACGCGGTTGGAGGTCAGCGCCCCGCCGGCGGTGGCGACGGTGACGTGCTGGACATTGACGCCGGCGACGTTCTCGGCCCGCTCGACGGCCTGGGCGATGGCCTCGGAGGCCTCGTCGAGATTGACGATCGCGCCGCCCTTGATGCCGCGGGACTGGACATAGCCGACGCCGGCGGTGGTCAGGGTGCGGTCCCCGCGCCGAACGCCGTCGGGCTTCATGATGAAACAGGTGACCTTGGAGGCGCCCAGATCGACGGCGGCGACGATCGGCGAGCGGGCCAGGGCGGCCTTCAGCCCGTCCTTGCCGGGCTTGCGCGCCTCGGCCTTGGGGTTCGCGGTCTTGGTTTCGGGCGCATCACCACGCATCGCCAGGTTCAACATCGTCAACTCTTCCGTCTTCTCAGGCGCCGGCCGGCAGGGACTGGCCGGGCGTGGGGGTCGCGCGCGGCCTGACGGCCACAATGTCGGGATTGCGCAGGTCGATCCGCTCGAAGCCGAGCTCCAGGATGCGCGAGCGTTCGTTGAGGTGCTCCAGCGCCATCAGCGCCTGTTCCTCGCCCTGGGCGGGAAGCTGGATCAGCGAGCCGTCCTTCATGCGCAGGTCCCAGCGGCGGTCATCGACGCGGACGAGCGCGTCCATGTGCTCCATGAGCTTGGGACGCTGGGCCAGGATCGGCAGGATCTTCGGCGCCTGCGCGGCGCCGCCGACGCCCACCACCAGAGGCAGGGCCGCGAAGCGCGCCGGATCGGCCTCCGGGATCGTCTGGCCATGGTCGTCGATGACGACGCTCTTGCCGGCGTGCTGCCACACCGCCATCTGCCGCCGCTCGGTCACGGCGACGACCAGGGTGTCGGGCAGCAGGCGCACCACGCGCGCCTCCTTTACCCAGCCCACCGTCTGGACCCGCTTGCGCAGGGTCTCGAGGTTCAGGCCCAGGAGCGGTTGACCGACCTGGACGCCCGCGGCCCGGATGATGTCGGCCTTGGCCATGGGCGAGGCGCCCTCGACGCTGACGGTGGCCAGGCGGAAGCCGGCGTCGCCGAACTTGCCGTCGATGGCGCCGGCAGCCGCGTCGGCCAGGCGCTGGCCGCGATGGCCCGTGGCGAGCGTGACGCCCATGACGCCGATCAGAACAACGCCGGCCCCGGCCAGGATCCAGCGGGTCGAGAGGCCGCCGGGACCGCGCGCGGACGCCGGCCGCGCCGCAGCGGGGCGCTTAGCTTGAGGCGCCTTGACCGGAGGTTTCGCCTTTGCGCGCGATCCCCCCCGCACCGCCGCGGGCATAAGCATCCTCCGTGATCCAAAGCACCAGTTGGTCGAAATCCACGCCCTGCTGCGCCGCCTGCTCGGGAACGAGCGAGGTTGGCGTCATGCCGGGCTGTGTATTGACCTCCAGTAGGACCAAGACGTCGTTAATATCGTCATAACGCAGGTCGGACCGGGTAACCCCTCGGCAACCAAGGGCGGCGTGCGCGAGCTCCGTCATTCGCATCGCCTTTTCAAAGACTTGGGGCGAAATATCGGCCGGGATCACGTGCCTGGATCCGCCCTCGCCGTACTTCGCCTCGTAATCGTAGAATTCGGTGGACGAAATAATGTCGGTCACGGTCATGGCCTTGCCGTCCATGACGCCGCAGGCGAGCTCCTTTCCGCGGATATAGGGCTCGATCATCACCTCCTCGCCGAAGGTCCAGGTGGGCGCGACCAGTTCCTGCGGCGGGCGATTCGCGCCGTCGTGGACGATGAACACCCCGACCGAGGAACCTTCCGAATTGGGCTTCACCACATAAGGCGGCGCCATGACGTGGTCGGCGGCCGCCTCGAAGCGGTTGAAGAGGCCGCCGCCCGGCACGGTGACCCCGGCCGCGGCCAGCACGGCCTTGGCCTTGGCCTTGTCCATGGCCAGCGCCGAGGCGAGGACGCCGGAGTGGGTGTAGGGGATCGCCAGGGTTTCCAGCACCCCCTGGACGCAGCCGTCCTCGCCCCACTCACCGTGCAGGGCGTTGAAACAGACGTCGGGCTTCAGACGCCCCAGCACCTCAGCCAGATCGCGGCCGGCGTCGACACGGCTGACCTTGGCGCCCAGACGCTCCAGGGCGTCCGCGCATTCGCGCCCGGAGACCAGGCTGACTTCACGCTCGGAGGAGAGGCCGCCCAGCAGGACGGCGACGTGATGGCCCAAGAGTGGCTTGGTCATTTGGCGGGGGCTCCCAGGGCGTGGAAATCGATGTCGCTGTTGGCCGTGGCGTAGATGAAGCTGGCCCAGACGGCGACGTTTTGCGCCAGCAAGGCCGGATCGATCTTGTCCAGCGTGTCGTCGGCGGAATGGTGGATGTCGAAATAGCGGCTGACGTCCTGGATGAAGTCCACGACGGGCGCGCCGGCCTGCATCAGGGCGCGGGTGTCGGCGCCGCCGGAGCGGGCGGGCGCCGGATCGATGACGATCCTGAACGGGGCGATCGCGTCCAGGAACGCCTGCATGGCCGGATGGCCGGCGCTGCCCCTGGGCAGGCGCAGGGTCCAGATGGAATCGGCGCCATCGTCGCTCTCGCCGACCACGACCATGTCGCCCACCTCGGCCCGGTGCGCCGCGGCATAGGCCCGGCCGCTGCCGCCCTGTTCCTCGGAGCCCCACATGACCACGCGGATGGTCCGCCTCGGCCTCTGCGCGCCCGCCAGCCGCGCCGCGGCCGTGGTGATCGCCACGCCGGCTGCGTCGTCGATGGCCCCCGTGCCAGGGTCCCAGGAATCCAGGTGACCGCCCACCACGATGACCTGATCGGGCGCCTCAGAACCGCGGATCTCGCCCACCACGTTCCAGGCGGGGGCGACGGGATTGACGCTGGAGGCCATGTCCAGTCGCACGGTCACCGGCTGGCCGCGCGCCGCCATCCGGTCGAGCAGCTCGGCGTCGGCGGTCGAGAGCGCGGCGGCCGGAATACCCGCAGCGTCAGCCTCGCCGGCGTGCGGCAGACGGGTGTTTCCGGTCGAGAGGGAGCGGATCAGATAGCCGACGGCGCCACGTTTGGCGGCCTCTTTCGGACCCGCGCTGCGCATGCGCGTGACGGCGCTGTAGCCGGCGGAGTCGCGGGTGCGGGTCATCTTCTCAACGACCAAGGCGATCTTGCCGGTGAGCGCGCCGGGCGGCTCGGCAAGCAGTTCGGCGTAGGTGTGGAACAGCGCGATGGGCGCGGTCAGCCCGCCGGGCGGGGTCGGGCTGGAGTCGCCGAGGCCCAGGATCTGCAGGGGCTGAGGATAGGGCGCGATGACCAGTGCCTGTTCAGCGCCCCGGCTCCAGGCCGCGGTGGTGAACGGCTCGGCGTGGACGTTCTCGAAGCCCAGGCTCTTCAGCTTGGCGAGGCCCCAGTCGCGGGCCCTTTCCATGGCCGGCGACCCGACGGTTCGCGGTCCGACCTCGGTGGTCAGGCTTTCGGCGATGTCCCAGGCAATGGGGCTGGCCAGGGCGGCGTCGCGGACGGCGGCGAGTTTCGAAGGAAGGTCCTGAGCCATGGCCGGCGCCGCCGCGAGACTGGCGGCTGCCGCCGCGAACATGAGAAGACGCATGGCTTTCCGCGTGCTCCCGCCCGGGATTCCCGTCAAGGCGTGGGGGCGGCGTGGCAAGGGGCAAGGAAGATTGGGAACCACGGAAAACACGGAAAGCGACACGGAAGGATCGCGCGTCCCATCCACCGGCGCGTCCCTCACCTCCACCCCATACCGATCGTCATCCCCCGGACAAGCCGGGGGATGACGAACTTCATCAGGCGGCGTCAGGAGGAGTTGGGCGCATGCGCTTCTGAAGCCGCGAGGCCCATCGGCATGATCAGGATGTCGTCCTGCGGCCTTGCCAGCCCCAGCGCGATGCAGAGGCGGCGGATGTGGTCTTCGACCGGGCCCTCAGCGTAGCGGTCATGGAGGTCTTCCTCGTCCATGATGTCGCCGAGTAGGGATTCCAGGTCTTCGGCGGCTTCGCCTGAGGCCTCGTGCCAGATGAGCCGCTCGACGGCGGCGGCGATCTGGGCCTTGCGGCGTTCGACAGGCTCGCGGGCGCTCCGTTCGGCCCGGGCGAGATCGGCCGCGATCTCCAGCCTGGCGTCGCGCTCGAGTTTGGCTTCCAGCGCCATGGTCTGGCGGCCGGAGCGGGTGATGCGGTGGAAGGCCAGCGTCAGGTCGCGTTTGTCTTGGGCCGTTTCTGCAGTCAGAATTTCATCGTGAAGATGCTCGGCGATGCTCTCGGCCAGCTCCGCGAACCGCGCCAATCGGCGGGCGCGGGCTTCAGTGGTGTCCGCGAGCGTCTCCATGAACAAAACAGGAACATACAACAAGCCCGCCGTCAAGATTTTTCGCCCAGCGGCAGTCCGTCAAGCCGTCGGCTGAGGGTGGATTGCAGACATGACGACGCCCCCGATCCGAA
Organism: Caulobacteraceae bacterium; assembly: GCA_947475465.1. Taxonomy (GTDB): domain Bacteria; phylum Pseudomonadota; class Alphaproteobacteria; order Caulobacterales; family Caulobacteraceae; genus Phenylobacterium. The sequence continues at coordinate 6,377 of CANJLK010000006.1, forward strand.
GACCGGCGGCGCGATGCCGTCAAAGCCTTGAGAGTTAAGCTGGGACCGCCGGGCTGCGACGGCGCAGGGCCGCGCCGGCCAGGCCGAAGCCGGTCAACATCAGGGCCCAGGTCGCGGGTTCTGGAACGAGTGAGGAAGGCGGAGGATTGGGGTCTGACATTGGCCCGATGATGATGGTGTCGGGCGCAAGCGTCGCCCTCACCGTCTGCTCGACTTGGGTGTGGTAGTCATAGTGCTCGTAGAAGAACGATCCGAGCAAAGTGTCCCCGGCCACCGCATGGTAGGTGAACGGCGTGTCGAAATTGCCCGGCAGGGCCCCGGTGTGGTTCTGGATCTCCGATCCGTTGATCTCCGATGCGAAGCTATTCACATCGTTGAAGAAATATCCCGTGTTGGCGAAACTGTCGCTGGCGATGTTCCCGAATGCATCCACGTCGCCGGCCAGACTCGCAAACAGCTCGCCGATCTCATTGCTGCGGACAAAGACCGAAATGGCGCCGATCTGGAAGGTGCTGCTGATCAGCGGCGTGGCGATGGGTCCGAAACTCGATCCGCCTCTGAGATCCTCCAGGTACGACAGACCGCTGAGGCTGATCAGCTCGCCGAGCGATGTGTCGAACAGGAATGTCGAGGTGTAGTGCGCGCCCGCCAGATCGGTATTGGGGGAGCCGAACACGCCCGTGACGTCGAGGCCAGACGTGATTGTTCCACTGTAGGTGGCCTGGATGATCGCCGCCGGAGCCGGAGCAGACATCGCCAGGCTCATGGCCACGGCTATCGACAGGGCCGTGACGCCCTTGAAAATGATAGCCATGTCTTGGCGCCCCTGCGTGATCCGGGCGGATTGCGGACCACAGGCCATGGTTACGCGATTACGGCCGTCGGTAAACCTGATTCACCAACCGCGAGAAACGCCCTGCGTGCTGGTCAGAGCGCCTTGCCGATCCGCTTGATTTCCCAGTCCAGCTCTACGCCGAACTTCGCCTTCACGTCGGCTCTCACCGCCTCGCCGAGGCCTTCGAGGTCGGCGGCGGTGGCGTCGCCGGTGTTGATCAGGAAGTTGGAGTGCAGCGGCGAGAACATCGCCCCGCCGTCCGCCTTCCCGCTCGCGCTAAACGGCTTGCCGCGCCAGCCGGCCTCGTCGACCAGCTTCCAGGAGGACTGGCCGGGCGGGTTCTTGAAGGTCGAGCCGCCGGTCTTCTCGCGGATGGGCTGGGTGGTTTCGCGCCGGGCCGTAATCTCGGTCATCCGGGCGTCGATGGCGGCGGGATCGTCGGGCTGGCCCGTGAAGAGGGCGCCGGTGAAGATCAGGAACTCCGCGGCCGCCCGCGCTGACTTGCGGTAGCTGAAGCCGAGGTCGGCGTTGGAGAGGGTCACGCGCTCGCCAGAGCGGGTCACCGCGTAGGCCTCGACGAGGACGTCCTTGGTCTCCGCGCCGTAGCAGCCGGCGTTCATCGCCAGGGCGCCGCCCACCGAACCGGGCACGCCGCGATAGAATTCCAGGCCGGCGATCCCGGCCTTGGCGGCCTCTCGCGCAAGAATGGCGTCGGGGACCGCGGCGCCGGCATAGATCCGCCCCTGGCCGCGCGCCTCGACGGTGTTGAACCCACGTCCCAGGCGGATCACCACGCCTTCCACCCCACCGTCACGGACCAGGGTATTGGAGCCGACGCCCAGGACATTCACCGGCACACTGGGATTGAGGCCCTTCAGGAACGCCGCCAGATCGGCTTCGTCCTCGGGCATGAAGACCAGCTCGGCCGGGCCGCCGACCCGAAACCAGGTCAGGGGCGCCAGGGGTTCGTCGCGCAGCAGCTTGCCGCGCACCGCCGGCAAGCTGTCTCGCCAGCCGCTCATTCGGCGGCGAGGCCCAGGGCTTCCAGTTCGCCCGGCAGGGCATAGGACCAGGCGGTGATGTCGCCTGCGCCCAGGAGGACCACCACGTCGCCCGATTGCGCTTCGGCGCGCACGATGCCGGCCAGCGCGGCGGGGCTGTCCAAGGTCAGGACGTGGCGGTGGCCGTAGCGGCGCAGGCCCTCGGCCAGGCCGTCGCGGTCCATGCCGGCCAAGGGGGCCTCGCCGGCCGCATAGACGTCGGCCACGATCACCACGTCGGCGTCGTTGAAGCAGCTGCAGAACTCGTCGAACAGGTCGGCTAATCGTGAATAGCGATGCGGCTGGACCACCGCGATCACCCGGCCGCCGGTCACCGCGCGGGCGGCCTTCAGCACGGAGGAGATCTCCACCGGATGGTGGCCGTAGTCGTCGATGATGCGCACCCCGCCAGCCACGCCGGTGGTGGTGAAGCGCCGCCGTACGCCGCCGAAGCCGGTCAGGCCTTTGCGGATATCCTCGGCGCTGACGCCAAGCTCGCGGGCCACGGCGATGGCGGCCAGCGCATTGAGCGCATTGTGACGGCCGGCCATGGGCAGGTGCAGATCGTCATAGCGGATCGCCTCGCCCGCCCCTTCCCCCGGGGTGTGCGGGCGGATCACTACGTCGAAGCGGCAGCCGTCGGGGCCCATCTTCAGGTTTTCGGCGCGGACCTCGGCCTGGGGATTGAAGCCGTAGGCCACCAGGCGGCGGTTCTCGACCCGCGCGGCCATGGCCTGGACCTCGGGATGGTCGGTACAGACGGCGGCGAAGCCGTAGAAGGGGATGTTCTCCACGAAGTCGCGGAACGCCTTCTTGACCGCCTCGAACTCGCCGTAGTGATCCAGGTGCTCGGGATCGATGTTGGTGACGATGGCCACCGTCGAGCGCAGCTTCAGGAAGGTGCCGTCGCTTTCGTCGGCCTCGACGACAATCCAGTCGCCCTCCCCCACCTTGGCGTTGGTGCCGTAGGCGTTGATGATCCCGCCGTTGACGACCGTGGGGTCCAGGCCGCCGGCGTCCAGCAGGGCCGCGACCATGGAGGTGGTGGTGGTCTTGCCGTGCGTGCCGCCCACGGCGACCGAGAACTGCAGCCGCATCAGTTCGGCCAGCATCTCGGCGCGTCGGACCAGCGGCAGGCGGCGCTCTCGGCCGGCCGCCATCTCCGGATTGTCGTGCTTGACCGCCGTGGAATAGACGATGGCGGAGGCGCCTTCGACATGGGTCGCGTCGTGGCCGATGAAGATCTTCGCGCCCAGCTTTTCCAGCCGCTCGGTATTGGCGCTGGCCTTGGCGTCGGACCCCTGAACCGTGTAGCCGATGCGCAGCATGATCTCGGCGATGCCGCTCATGCCGATGCCGCCGATGCCGATGAAGTGCACGGGGCCAAGTTCGAAGGGCACGGGGCGGCGTCGGTTCATCCGCTAGGTGCTAGCGCTTTTCGCGGCGCGCCGGAATGGGAAAGCCGGAGGCTTCCGGGCGCTCAAAATAAAAATGTCGGGTCTGTGAGGAGCCGCACGTCCAATGATTGCGGGTATGGTGCCGCCTGCCCTTCGAGGAACCCTGATGCGCTATCTGTTTCTGATCAAGTCCTGCAGCAAGGTGGCTCCGCCGCCCGCGCTGATGGAAGCCATGCACGCCTCGGCGATGCTCGAGGTGAAGGCGGGAAGAATGATCGCGGACGGCGGACTGATGCCTCAGGACGCCGGCTTCCAGATCGAGATCGCCGGCAAGAAGATGCGGACGATCGACGGGCCCTTCACCGAGACCAAGGAAGTGATCGGCGGCTTCGCGATCTTCGAACTGCCTGACGACGACGCGGCGCGGGCCAGCGCGAAGGACTTCATGGACCTGCATCTCAAGCACATGCCGGACTGGGATGGGGTCTGCGAGATGCGGCAGATCGCCGGGTCCATGGTGGAGATGATCCGCGCCGGCGGCTGATCGCCCAGTCGGAGAAGGCGTCGCGCCCTAAACCCGGCCGGCCGCCGTCCTTTCGACCACATCCGCCAGTCGTTCGGCGGCGTCGGGGATGGCGACGGCGCGGGCGGCGGCGGCCATGCGGGCCAGGCGAGCCGGGTTGTTGAGGAGCTTTTCCAGGGCGCCGGAGAGGCTGTCGACGGTGAGCTGGCTCTCGCGGCAGATCTCCGCCCCGCCGGCGTCGGCCAGGAGCTTGGCGTTCTGGCCCTGGTCGTCATCGATGGCGATGGCCAACGGTACGAGGATGGCCGGGCGTCCGGCCACGGCGAACTCGCAGACCGATCCCGCGCCGGAACGCCCGATCACCAGATGGGCCGCGGACAGCCGGCCGGCCATGTCGCGGAAGAAGGGCGCGATCTCGGCCTCGACCATGGCGTTGCGATAGCAGCGCCGGGCGATCTCCATGGATTCGGGCCGGGTCTGCTGCTGGATCAGGATCCGGCCGCGCAGGGCTTCCGGCAAGGCCGCGATGGCCTCGGGGACCAGCTCCGACAGCAGGCGCGCGCCCTGGCTGCCGCCGGTGATCAGGATGCGGATCGGCCCGCCGGCCACCGGCGGATCGTAGGGGACATCGGCGATGGCGCGGATCGCCGGGCGGACCGGGTTGCCGACGACGACGGCGCGCCCGGCGACCTTGGCCGGAGCCTTCAGCAGGGTCGGGAAGGCGCAGGCGACGGTGGTCACGTGGCTGGCCAGCATGCGGTTGGCGCGGCCCATGACGGCGTTCTGCTCGTGGATCACCGTGGGCCGCCGATCCATGATCGCCGCGACCAGGGCCGGCGCCGAGGGATAGCCGCCGAAGCCCACAACGACATTGGGTCCGATCTCGCGATAGGCGGCCCGGGCCTGGGCGGCGCCGCGCATCACCGCGATGCCGGCCCGCAGCATGCCGATGGGGTCGCCCGGCCGGTAGGTGGCGGCGGACAGGCCGATCTTGCGCTCGGCGGGAAAGTCCTGGGCGAAGCCCGCCACCCGCTCGTCGGAGGCGAGAACGATCGTCCAGCCGCGGGCGATCAGGGCCTCGGCGAGAGCCTGGGCTGGAAACAGGTGCCCGCCGGTGCCCCCGGCGGCGACGACGGCCACTTTGCGCATGACCGATGCCTTTAGGCGTACGCGCCGGCCTTTGTAAGGCCTTCGCTGGGGGTGTAGGCGCCGGGACGGCGGCGGGTGAGGGCGAGCGCCATGCCAAGGGTCAGGCCCATGGCCAGCATGGACGATCCGCCATAGCTGATGAACGGCAGCGTCATGCCCTTGGTGGGGATCAGGTCGAGGTTGACCGCGATGTTGATGATCGCCTGCTGGCCCACCAGGACGAAGAGGCCGGCGGCGGCCACCTGCTCGAAGGGGTCGTTGAGCTTCAGCGCCCGATAGAGGCCGCGCACGACGACGAAGGCGAACAGGGACACCAGCAGAAGGGAGAAAATCAGGCCGTACTCCTCCGCGCCCACCGACCAGATGAAGTCGGTGTGGAGGTCGGGGACGTGGCGCTTCATGACGCCCTCGCCGGGGCCGCGCCCAAAGAAGCCGCCGGCCGCCTGGGCGACGCGCGCGGCGTCCACCTGGTGGGTGTCGGCCTTGTCCGGGGACAGGAACTTGTCGACGCGGGCGGTGACGTGCGGGAACAGGAAATAGGTGGACGACAGGCCGGCCAGCGCCGTGGCGCCCAGCAGCATCACCCATGACATCGGCACGCCGGCCATCCAGAAAGCCGCCCCGAAGGCCACGGTGATCAGCACCGTCTGGCCGATGTCCGGCTGGATGAGCAGCAGCGAGATCGACAGGAAATAGAGGCCGAAGGCGATCGAGACGCCGGGCACCCCCTGCCCCTTCTGCCCCTCGGCGAACATCCAGGCGACCAGGATGATCAGGGCGGGCTTCATGAATTCCGAGGGCTGCAGGGAGAAGCCGCCGAACTCCAGCCAGCGGGTCGCCCCCTTGGCGTTGTGACCCATGAACGGCAGGGCGATCATCACGGCGATAGCGATCAGCCAGATGAAGAAGGCGCCGCGCCGGACATTACGCACTTCCAGCATGGACGTGCCGATCAGGATCACCACCGCGCCGGCCGCGAAGACGCACTGGCGGACGGCGAAGTGGAAAGGATCGCCGATGTTCATCCGCGCCGCCGCCGCCGGACTGGCGGCGAAGGACATCACCACCCCGATGGCGATCAGTAGCGCCACGACCCCCAGCATCCAGCGGTCGACGGTCCACCACCAGACCCCGATCGGGGTGCGGTCGGAGCGGGCGAAGGCATGGGCCTGAGAGGGCGTGCTCATGCCGCCCCCCTGGCCGCCGGCGCGGCGGCCAGGGCCTGGACCGCGGCGCGGAAGTCTTCGCCGCGCGCCTCGAAGTCGGCGTACTGATCGAAGGAGGCCGCGGCCGGCGACAAAAGGACGATGGTGTCCTGGCTCGACTTGGCGGCGTCCGCATAGGCCTGGGCGACAGCGGCCGCCATGGTCCCGCACGCCACGGCCGGCGCCTCGCCCTCAAGGGTCTTGGCGAAGGCGGGCGAGGCCTCGCCGATCAGATAGGCCTTCACCACCCGGGGAAAGAGATCCGACAGCGCCTCGATGCCACCGGTCTTGGGCTGGCCGCCGGCGATCCAATAGACCCGGGCGTAGCTGGACAGCGCCTGGCGCGCGGCGTCGGTGTTGGTGGCCTTGCTGTCGTTGACGAAGCGCACGCGGCCGATCTGGCCCACGGTCTCCATCCGGTGCGCGAGGCCCGGGAAGGTCAGGAGGTGCTCGGCGGCTTCCTCCGCCGGGATGCCCAGGCCCTTGGCGGCGGCGTAGGCGGCCGCAGCGTTCTGCCAGTTGTGGCGGCCCGGCAGCGAGCGGGCGCGGGACAGGTCGGCCACCGCCGTGGCGCGCTCGCCCGTGGCGTCATAGACCATGCCCTGCAGCACATAGACCCCGCGGCCCATCGCCTTGGAGGCCGAGATCGGCACGATGGTGCGGCGGTTGGCGGCTGTGATCTCGGTGCAAATCTGCTGGCCGTAGGGGTCGTCCACCCCGATGATCGCGGTGTCGCCCTTGCCCTGGTTGGCCAGGATGCGCCGCTTGGCGGCGACGTAGTTCTCCATGCTCCCGTGCCGTTCCAGGTGATCGGGCGACAGGTTCAGGATGATGGTGACGTCGGCGTGCAGGCTGGACGTCAGGTCCAGCTGGTAGGAGCTCAGCTCCAGGACATAGACCGCCCCGCCGTGCATGTCGTCGAGGCCGAGCACGCCAAAGCCGATGTTGCCGCCGATCCGCACATCTCGGCCTGCCTGGGCGCAGATGTGGCCGACGAGCGCGGTGGTGGTCGATTTGCCGTTGGTGCCGGTGATCGCGACGATCTTGGGGCGCCGGTGCTCGGGCGCGGCGTTCACCGTGCGGGCGAAGAGCTCGACGTCGCCCAGGATCTCCACGCCCGTCGCCTTGGCTTTTTCGACGGTCCAGTGCGGCTTGGGGTGGGTCAGAGGCACACCTGGCGACAGCATCAGGGCCGCGAAGTCCGACCAGTCGGCTGTGGTCAGGTCGGTGAGTTCGAAGCCCTCGGCCAGGGCCGCTTCGCGCGACGACGCCTTGTCGTCCCAAAGCGCCACCTTGGCGCCGCCGGCCATGAGGGCGCGCGCGGCGGTCAGGCCCGTGCGGGCCAGGCCGAAGACGGCGACGGTCTTTCCCTCGAAGCCGGAGACGGCGATCATGGTGCGCGCACCGCCTCCCCTACCTGAGTTTCAGGGTGGCCAGCCCCAGCAGGGCCAGCATGATCGAGACGATCCAGAAGCGGATCACGACGGTCGATTCCGACCAGCCCAGCTTCTCGAAGTGATGGTGGATCGGGGCCATCAGGAAGATCCGCCGGCCCGTGCGCTTGTACCAGCCCACCTGGATGACCACGCTCAGCAGCTCTGCGACGAACAGGCCGCCGACGATGGCGAGAACGATCTCGTGGCGGGTGGCGACCGCCACCGCGCCGATGCCACCACCCAGCGCCAACGCGCCGGTGTCGCCCATGAAGATCCGCGCCGGCGGAGCGTTGTACCAGAGGAAGCCCAGGCCAGCCCCGATCATCGCCCCGCAATAGACCGCCACCTCGCCCACGCCGGGCACGAAGTGGAGCTGCAGGTAGTTGGCGAAGACGAAGTTGCCGACCAGGTAGGCGATCAGGCCGTAGGTGCTGGACGCGATCATCACCGGCACGGTGGCCAGGCCGTCGAGACCGTCGGTGAAGTTCACCGCATTCGCGGCGCCGACGATCACGAAGGCGCCGAACAGCAGGTAGAACCAGTGCAGATTCAAGAGCAGCTGCTTGAAGATCGGGAAGCTGACCGAGGTCAGCAGGTCCGGCGCTTCTGGGGCCTTGGGCGCGAATAGGATGATCAGAGCGACGGCGCCCATGGCGATGGCGGCTTCCAGAACCAGGCGCATCCGCCCGGAGATGCCGTCCGTCGTCTGTTTGGTGACCTTGGCGTAGTCGTCGAGGAAGCCCAGCAAGCCGTAGCCGGCGGTGACCAGCAGGACCGCCCAGACATAGACGTTGGAGAGGTCCGACCACAGGAGGGTCGAGACGATGAGCCCGGCCAGGATCATCACCCCGCCCATGGTCGGCGTGCCGGCCTTCTCAATGATATGGCGCTGGATGCCGTCGGTGCGGATCGGCTGGCCCTTGCCCTGCTTGGTCTGCATCCAGCGGATGAAGCGCGAGCCCATGGCGACGACGATCAACTGGGCGGTGGCGATCGACAGCACCGTCCGGAATGTCAGGTATTTCAGAAGGTTGATGATCGGGACGTGGCTATGGCCGCCGGCCGACAGGTGTTCGTACAGCCAGTAGAACATCAGCCCGCCTTCCCTGACACGAGGTCGAGCGAAGCCAGGGCCTGCGCGATGACGCTGGCCTTCGACCCGTTAGACCCCTTCACCATCACCAGATCGCCGGGCTCTGCGGCCCGGCTGACCTGCGGCGCCAGTTCCGCCGCGGTTTTGGCGTAGCCGCCCCGGCGAGTCGGCGGAAGGGCGTCCCACAGGGATTTCATCAGCGGTCCGGCGCAGAACACCAGGTCGACCTCGGCCGCGGCGATGGGCTCCGCGAGGGCGGCGTGGAAGCCAGGCGCCTGCTCGCCCAGTTCCAGCATGTCGGTCAGGGCGACGATCCGCCGCCCCCCGGTCTTGGCTGTTCCCGTCTCGCCGGTCCCCGTCTTGCGCGCGCCAAGCGTCGCCAGGGCGGAGGCCATGGAGACGGGATTGGCGTTGTAGCTCTCGTCGATCAGCGTGAAGGCGCCGCCCGAGATCTGCACGATCTTCTCGGCGCCCCGGCCCGCCAGGGGCTCGAAGCTGCCCAGCGCGGCCAGGCTGTCGTCCAGGTCGACATCGAGCGCCTCAAGCATCAGCAGGACGGCCATGGCGTTCGGACCCCAGTGCGCGCCGGTCTGCAGGATGGGGAAGTCGAGACCCTTGCCGTGGAAGCGGGCCTGGACGATGGCGTGGCCAGCGTCAGCCTGGAAGTCGATCAGGCGGGCGTCGCACCCGGCTGCGCGTCCAAAGGTGCGGACCTGCGCGCCTGCCCCCAGCGCCTGGGCCTTGAGCGCCTCGAACCAAACGTTGTCGGCGTTCAGGACCGCCACGCCGCCGGGCTCCAGACCTTCGAAAATCTCCGCCTTTGCCCGCGCCACCCCCGCCTCGCCGTCAGGGAAGTTCTCAACATGCACGGGACCGACATTGGTGATCACGGCGCAGTGCGGGCGGACCATCGCGGTGAGGGGCCGGATCTCGCCTTCGTGGTTCATGCCGATCTCGAAGACGGCGCGCTCGGTGTCGCGCGGCATGCGGGCCAGGGTGAGCGGCACGCCGATGTGGTTGTTGTAGCTCTTCACCGACGAATGCGCCCGACCGGCCCGGGTGAGGCCGGCCATGATCGCCTGGGTGACGCTTGTCTTGCCGACCGAGCCGGTGACCGCGCCGCGCCTGGCCTTTGTCGCCCGCTGGCGAGCGGCCGCACCCAGTTGCTCCAGCGCGGTGAAGGTGTCGGCCACCATGACCGCCGGGCCGTCGACGGGCTTCGACACGAGCGCGCCGGCGGCGCCCTTGGCCAGCGCCTGGGCCACGAACTCATGGCCGTCCCGGACGCCCGCGAGCGCCACGAACAGGTCGCCTCGTTCGACAGTCCGGGTATCGATTGAAACGCCGTTGGCCGCGAAGGACGGTCCGGCGAGGGTTCCGCCTGTGGCGGCTGCGACCTCGTCCGCCGTCCAGAGCGCCTCAGCCATGGAGGGCGCTATGGGTCTCGGTGACGTCGTCGAAGGGGTGGACCGTGTCGCCGATGGTCTGACCCTGCTCGTGGCCCTTGCCGGCGACCACCAGGATGTCGCCTTCGGAAAGCTGGGCGACCGCGGCGCGGATGGCTTCGCGGCGATCGCCGATGTCGTTCAGGCCGGCATTCCCGGCCATCACTTCGGCGCGGATGGCGGCGGGGACCTCCGAGCGCGGATTGTCGTCGGTGACGATGGCGACATCGGCCAGTTGGGCGGCGATGCGGCCCATGATCGGGCGCTTTGTGCGGTCGCGGTCGCCGCCGGCGCCAAACACCACGATGAGCTTGCCGGTGACGTGTGGGCGCAAAGCCTTGAGCACCGTTTCCAGGCCGTCGGGCGTGTGGGCGTAGTCCACATAGGCCTCGCCGCCGCGCGGTCCCGCGCCGACGCGCTGCAGGCGGCCCGGCGCGCCCTCGATGGTCTCCAGCCCGGCCAGGGCGTCCTCCACCGAAAGGCCCGCTGCGATACACAGTCCCGCGGCGACAAGGGCATTGGACGCCTGGAAGGCTCCGGCCAGCGGCAGCTTCACATCGTACTCCCGGCCCTGGAACAGCACGGTCAGGCGCTGGCCTTCCGGCAGCAGGCGCCGATCGACCAGGCGCAGGCCCTGGCCGGTTTCACCGACACTCATGATCGACTGCCCGGCCGAAACCGCGGCGCCGGCGAAGGCGGCATAGGCGTCGGAGTCGGAATTCAGCACGGCGGTCCGGCCGCGCGCCAGGAGGGTCTCGAACAGGCGCAGCTTGGCGGCGCGGTAGACCCCCATGGTGCCGTGGTAGTCCAGATGGTCCTGGGTCAGGTTGAGGAAGCCGGCGGCGGTGAGCTTCACCGCGTCCAAGCGACGCTGGTCGATACCGTGGGACGAGGCTTCCAGCGCCAGGTGGGTGACACCTTCGCCGGCGATCCGCGCCATCAGCTCAGCCACGTCGGCGGCGTCGGGCGTGGTGAGGCCTGGCGGCGTGATCTGGAGGTCGGGCGCACCGGGGGCGCTGATGCGCACGCCGAGGGTGCCCATGCTCGCGGCTTTTTTTCCAGCGCTCGCGAAGATCTGGCGGCAGAAGGCGGCGACAGATGTCTTGCCGTTGGTGCCGGTGACCGCCACGCAGATCGGCGGCTGGGCCCCATGCAGGGCCGCGGCGGCCAGGGCATAGGCGCGGCGGGGGTCGGAGGCGGTGACCAGCGGGACGTTCAGGCCTTCGATGTCGCGGCCGGCCAGGATCGCGGCGGCCCCCATCTCGGCGGCCTTGGGCGCGAAGCTGCGGCCGTCGACCTTGGAACCCGGCAGGGCGGCGAACAGGAAGCCCGGCTTCACCTTGCGGCTGTCGGCGGTGACGCCGGTGATAACAGGATCGACGCCCAGATCACGCTGGACCAGGTCTGAGAGACGCAGGCTCAATGGTCTTCTCCCGCGTCGGCGCCGGCGACGTCGGCAAAGGGCATGGTCTCGGCCCGGGCACGCACGCCCAGGAAGGGGGCGATGCGCTGGATCACCCGGCCGGCGGCCGGCGCCGCGGCGATGCCGCCCGTCGGGTCGGCGCCGGTCTTGTCGCGCTGCGGCTCGTCCATGAGGATCAGCACGAAATAGCGCGGCGCCTTGAGCGGCCCGTCGGTGGGGAAGACCGCGGCGAAGGACGAGACCTGCTTGGTGGTGGAGTAGCGCTTGGCGACCGGATCCCACTTGTCGCCGGTCCCGGTCTTTCCCCCGACATTGAGGCCCGGGATGTTGGCTGACTTGCCCGATCCGCAGGTGCAGCTGACGTTGGAGCGCATGATCTGCAGCAGGGTGAGCGCGGTGCTTTCCTGGATCATCCGGGGGCCATGGACCACGGTTCCGGGCGGCAGCTTCTTGATGGTCAGCGGCAGCAATTCCCCGCCGTTCATCAGGCCGGAGTAGGCCCGCGCCACAGCCAGCGGGCTGACATTGATCCCATGGCCGAAGGAGGTCGAGGCGATGGCGTCCTCGTTCCAGACCTTGGGGACCAGAGGCCTTGCGGTCTCGATCAGTTCGGTCTTGGCCGGCTGGGTGAGGCCGAAGCGGTCGAAATAGGCGTGCAGCCGCTCAGGCCCGATGGCCTCGCCCAGCCGGGCCGTGCCGATGTTCGACGAGTGCTGGAACACTTCCACCAGGGTCAGGACCGCATGCGTCGCGTGATAGTCGTGGATGGTGCGGTAGCCGAGCTGGAACGGGTGGGTGGCGTCGAAGGTCGAACGGGGCGTGGCGACACCCGTGTCCAGGCCCGTGGCCACGGTGAAGCCCTTGAAGGTCGAGCCCATCTCGTAGATTGCGCCGGCCGCACGGTTAAGGCGCGCGTCGAGGCTGGCCTGGCCGGGGCGGTTGGGATCGAAGGTGGGGTAGTTCGCCAAGCCCAGGATTTCACCTGTGTGGACGTTGATCACCACGCCGGTGGCGCCCTTGGGATGGAACTGCGCCGTGGCCTTGTAGAGCTCATCCTCCAGGGCGGCCTGAATCCGCAGGTCTATGGAGAGCGGCACCGCGCCGTGGGTGGCGACCGCGTTGCGGATATCGTCGTTCAGCGCGGCTTCCGCCCCGGCCAGGCCCTCACCACCGGTATCGGCGAAACCGATCAGGTGCGCGGCCGTGTAGCCCAGCGGATAGACCCGCTTTTCCTCGGGCTCGAAGCTGACGCCGGGCAGGCCCAGGTCATGCAGCTGGGCGCGGACCTCCGGGGTCAGGCCGCCGATCACGAAGGTCCGGCGCCCGGACTTCAGGGCCTTTTGCAGGCGGTCGGGGGTGAGATCAGGCAGGGCCTTGGTCAGGGCGGTGCGAGTCTCGCTGGTGTCCCAGATTTCGCGCGGGTCGATGTAGAGGCCGTAGTGCAATAGGTCGGCCGCCAGCATCTGGCCGTTGCGGTCGACAAGGTCGGCCCGGGCCGCGCCCATGGGCGGCTGGAAGGCCTCGCCCTTGCCGGCGTCGGAGAACAGCGCCGCGCGCGTCGCCCCGAGCGACAGCACGACAAATCCGGTGGCGAACAGCGCAAGCACAAAGAAGATGCGGATGCGGGTATCGTCGACGACCTTGCCCGAGGTGCGGGCCCGCTCGAAGGCGTGCTCCAGCCGCCACATCCAGCCCGTCAGCCAGCGGGCGAGCGGCGATCCGCCGAAAGATTGCTGCGCCATGCTCACGGCTTGGTTCCCGGGGAAGGCGGCGCGGGTGGCGCCGGTGCGGTGGGGGCGGCGGTGGGGTCCGGCGTCACTTCCGCAGGGGTTTGCGCCGTCGCCCCGGGCATAACCGGCGCGGCGTGCGCGAGTTCCGGAAGCGCGTCAGGCGTCGCTTCATGCTTGATGGGCACCGGGGCGAGACCCAGGTAGGCGACCGACAGGCGCTCGATGCGGGCCGGCTGCTCCAGGTGACTGACCTCGGCCTGCAGGAGGCGGGTGCGGGCCTTTTCCTCGTCGATCTGGCGTTCGACCTGGGCGATCTTGGCGCGCTCGCCGCCGGCGATGGTCTTGGCCAGGTAGACGCCAAGGATCAGGGTCGCCAGGACGCCAACCGCGATCAGGTCGATCAGCCGGAAGCCGCGCCAACGGCGCTCAATCAGGTTCATGCCGCCGCCCTCCACACAGGCGCGTCGGTTCGCACCGCCGCCCTCAGTTTCGCCGACCGGGCCCGGGGGTTCGCCGCCAGCTCCGCGTCAGACGGCGCGCGGGCGCCGTTGAACAGCAGGCTGAAGCTCGGCGCCGCACCGGCCGCAACCGGAGGCGCATGGCGCGATCCCGCCGGCGTTCTACCCGCCCGCACCGAGAGAAAACTCTTCACGATTCTGTCTTCAAGCGAATGGAAGGTGACGACGCAGAGCCGGCCATCGGTCTTCAGCGCCCGCTCCGCGGCCACCAGACCCGCCTCCAGCTCGGACAGTTCTTCGTTCACGGCGATGCGGATCGCCTGGAAGGATCGGGTGGCGGGATGGGTCTTGGCGCCCCGGCGACCGCCCAGGGCCTTTTCGATGAAGTCGGCCAGTTCGAGGGTGCGCGTGAAAGGCTGATCGTCGCGGCGCCGGGCGATGGCGCCGGCGATCCGGCGGCTCTGCCGCTCCTCGCCGTAGACGTAGAGGATGCGGGCCAGGTCGGCGGGCTCCGCCTCGTTGACCAGGTCCGCCGCGGTGGGACCGTCGGCCGACATGCGCATGTCGAGCGGTCCGTCGCGCATGAAGGAGAAGCCGCGGTCGGGTTCGTCCAGCTGCATGGAGGAGACCCCCAGGTCCAGGGCGACGCCATCGACAGCCCCCTCGCCCACTTCGTCCGCCATGATGGAGAACCGGCTCTGGACCAGACGAAATCGATCGGCGGGAAGGCCGGCCGCGAACTTGGCGGCGCTGGGATCGCGGTCGAAGGCGATGACGCTGGCGCCGGCGTCCAGCAGGGCGCGCGTGTAGCCGCCCGCCCCGAAGGTGCCGTCGACGATGGTGGCGCCCCGCACGGGCTGCAAAGCGTCCAGGACCTCGCCGATCAGGACGGGGACGTGCGGGGTCGTCATCCTGCGCTCCCCGGCTTTGCGGGACCGGCGATCTTGGCGGCGCGCTGGGCCGCGCGCATCGAGGCCAGGCCCTCGCGGGCGATTTCGCGCTGGGCGGCGCGGTGGGCCTGGAAGGCCTCCCGCTCCCAGATCTGGAACCGGTCGCCCAGGCCGACCAGGACCACGTCCAGGGTCAGGCCGAACTGGTCGCAGAGCAGTTCCGGCAGGGTGATGCGGCCAGCGGTGTCGTAGGCCAACTGCGAGACGCCCCCGAACACCGAGGCCTCAAGGGCGCTGCGGATCGGATCGCCAAATTCCAGCTCCTCGATCAGCGCCGCGTAGCGGTCGAACAGGGCCTTGCCGCCCCCCTCAATGCAGTCGGCCTCGATGGACGGGAAACAGAAGACACCGTCGAACGGCCCGGCCGTCTGGGCGCGGAACTCCTGCGGCACGACGATGCGCCGTTTGGCGTCCAGCTGCTTCTCGAAGGTCGAGAGAAACACCGCCCAAGCCCCTGCCAATTGACCGGATTACCGATCGCCCAAACCCGCTTCCCGAACGCCCGCCCCAACGCGTCGGTTTGGTTAGCGAAGTATGACTTGGGATATCATGGGATTAATTGGGATACAATGACTCCAGACCCCTTTCTCTTAAGAAACCAACGGCTGACGGCCACGTATGGTTAACAACATATAGTTATCCACAGAACATACCGCGAACTATGGCTTCGGTTGTTAACGAAATTCAGGAGATACCCCCACAAGGGGAATCCGCTCCCAGTTCAAACCGTGTTCGGGAGATGGATCAGACGGCCTGTAAGCCGGGTTCTGTGCCGCCGAAGCCCGAAGGCGCCGGCATAGGCGATCATTCCTCTGGACCGCCCCTCGCGGGGTGGTTCTCGCGACCTACCCGGACCGCTCAGGGCTACGACACCCCTACCCGCCTGGGACCTAGGTCCTTTGGGGCGCACGATCCCTATTCGGTCTTGCTCCTGGCGGGGCTTGCCATGCCGTCCCTGTCACCAGCGACGCGGTGGGCTCTTACCCCACCCTTTCACCCTTCCCGCCCTCGAGAGGGAGGAGGTTTGCTTTCTGTGGCGCTATCCCTGGGGTCGCCCCCGGCGGGCGTTACCCGCCGCCATGTCGTCGTGGAGCCCGGACTTTCCTCGACCCCCTCACGGGGACCGCGACCGCCCGGCCGTCTGATCCGCGCGGAACGTGAGGGTTGGGGCGGCGCCGGTCAAGGCATGGTTACAGGGTTGTAATCCCGGCCGTCTGGCGGGCGGGCGGGCGAGCGCCTACATCACGCGCGACACGGAGACTTCGATGACCTCTCTTCGATCCAAGATCGGCGCGGCCCTGGGGATCAGCCTGGCGCTGGGGATGCTGGCCGCGGGGCCCGCGGACGCCAGGCGCGGCGGCAGCTTCGGCAGCCGCGGGGCCAGGACCTATTCGGCGCCGCGCGCCACCGACACCGCGCCGGGCTATGTGCCGCCCGTGCGGCGCTCGATGACGACGCCGGGCGCGGCCCCGGGCGGGGCCTATGCGCCCCAGCCTGGCCAGCCGGGCTATGCGAACGGCGGCAATCAGTTCGGCTCACGCCTGGGCGGCGGGGGTTTTGGACGCGGCCTGGTCGGCGGCCTGCTGGCCGGCGGACTGATCGGCAGCCTGATGGGCCACGGCTGGGGCGGCGGCGGATGGGGCGGCGGCTATGGCGGCGGCGGCAGTGGCTTCCTGGGCGGCCTGATCCAACTGGCGATCCTGTTCTTCGTGATTTCGTTTGCGGTCCGGTGGTTCCGCCGGCGCAACAGCCCGGCCTTCGTCTCGCCCTTCGCCCAGCCTGAGCCGGCGTTCGGCGGCGGCTTCGGCAGCGGTGGCGGATTTGGCGGCAGCGGTTTTGGCGGCAGCCCTGCGCCGGCCTCGCCCTATGTCCCGACCGGCGGCCCGGCCTGGCAGATCCCGATCACCCCCCAGGACCAGGCGGCGTTTGAAACCCTGCTGAAGGAAATCCAGGACGCCTTCGGGCGCGAGGACTACGGCGCCCTTCGCGAGCGGACCACGCCGGAGGTGATGTCCTACCTGGCCGAGGAACTGAGCGACAACGCCACCCACGGCCGGCGCAACGAGGTCTCAGGCACCCGCCTTCTGCAGGCCGATGTGGGCGAGGCCTGGCGCGAGGGCGACACCGACTACGCCACCGCGGCCATGCGCTATGAGGGCGTCGACATCATGCGCGACCGCGCCACGGGCAAGGTGCTGTCGGGCGACGCCTCGGTCCCCAGCCAGACCGTCGAGCTCTGGACCTTCGCCCGGCGGGACGGCGGCCCCTGGAAGCTTTCGGCGATCCAGGAGACCTGAGTCTTTCGGAGCTTGAGGGCGCTCAGCCGCCCAGGCGCAGGAGCGCGATCAGCCGCGCGCGGGTGACGCCGTCGGCGACGCCGTCGAAGCGGGTCTGCACCCAGTGGCGCTGGAAGGCGCGGACCACGGCGGTGGTGTGGGCGTCGAACTTGCCGGACGGCGGGATATCGTAGCCGAGCCGTGTGAAGCCCGCCTGCAGGGCGAACACGCCCGCCCCCTCCTCGCCTTCGCCCAGGGGAGCCCCGGGCGCGGCGGGGGGCTCAAGCCACAGGCCATGGCCCGCCTGCGCCAGCCGCTTCCAGGGGAAGAGCTCGCCGGGATCGTCCTTGCGGTCGGGCGCCAGATCCGAATGGGCGATGATCTTGCCGTCCTCGATCGTCCAGCGGCTGCGGATGTCGGTCACCAGCGTGACGACCGCCTCGACCTGGGCGTCGGGGAACGGCCGGTATCCGAACTCATGGCCGGGATTGACGATCTCGATGCCGACGGAGCTCGAATTCAGGTCGGTGTCGCCCTTCCAGGACCCGCGGCCGGCGTGCCACGCGCGCCGTTCCTCCGGAACCAGGCGGAAGATGCGGCCATCCTCTTCGACCACATAGTGGGCCGAGACCTTGGCCTCCGGATCGCGCAGGCGGTCGACCGCCTCGGGGCCAGTGGGCATGCCGGTATAGTGGAGCACGATGCCGTCCGGCGGCGCCTTGCGGGCGTCGAAATTGGGCGAAGGCGCTTCGATGAAGGTCATGGCGCGATGGTGGGCAGCGCCTGGGCGAGCGTCAACGGCGGTTAAGCGGCGGGCTCGGCCTTGCGGCGGGTGAAGCGCAGCGAGGTATGAGTCGGCGAGAAGGCCACCACCTTGTTGTCCACCAGCCCATGGGCCTTCGCCGCCGCCATCACCTCGACATCCTTGACGGTCGCCTCCTTGCCCTTCCTTGAGACGATCCAAAGGGCGCCCTTCTCCGCAAGCATGGGAACCAGCGCCTCGATGCGGGCGAGCGCCTGGGCGTCGTCCGCGGCGTAGAACAGCAGGTCGAGGTTGGCGAGTTCGGTGGTCGGGACCGCTTCGGCGCCGGCCAGCTCGGCGCTCAGCGTCGGATCGACCACCCCCATGACAGCGGCGCGCATGCCGGGTTTGACGCCGATCTTTTGCACCCTGGTGCGCGTGCTCGCAGGCGGCTTCGCGGCGGCTTTGGGCTTGGCGACAGCCGCAGCCTTCGCGGCGACCTTCGGCTTGGCCGGCGCCTTGGGCTTGGGGGCGGCTTTGGGTTTCGCGACGGCCATCGATCTCTCCGTGGGCCGAAACATCGACCGGAGGCGCAGGAAACACATGGGCGCGGCAAACCCCACCCAAATCGTCATCCTCCGGTCAGCTGAATGCTGATCCGCGGCGGATGACGGGCTTTTACGCCGCCTGCCCCAGGCTCAGGAACTCGTAGCGGGCCAGGTGGTGGTCGGTGGAGCCGAAGGCGCTCTCGATCATCGTGGCTCGTTTGAAGTAGTGGCCGATCGCCATCTCGTCGGTCATGCCCATGCCGCCGTGCAGCTGAATGGCGTTCTGGCCGACGAACTTGCAGGCCTTGCCGATCTGCACCTTGGCGGCGGCGCAGGCCTTGGCGCGTTCGGCATCGTCGGCGACCTTGATGGCGGCCATGTAGGTCATGGAGATCGACTGCTCGACCTGGATGAACATGTCGACCATGCGGTGCTGAAGGACCTGGAAATTGGCGATCGGCTGGCCGAACTGCTTGCGCTGCCGGGTGTAGTCCAGCGTGCCTTCGTGCAGCTTGCGCAGCACCCCGCAGGCCTCGGCGCAGGTGGCGGCGAGCGCCTCGTCGACCACCTTTTCAATGAGCGGCAGCGCATGATCGGCCGGGCCGATCAGGGCCCCGGCATCCAGCTTCACGTTCTCCAGGGTGACTTCGGAGGCGCGGAATCCATCGACGGTGGGATAGTCGCGGGTGGTCACCCCGGCCGCGCCCTTGGGCACGATGAAGGCGCTGACACCCTGGGCGTCGCGCTGGCCGCCGGCCGTGCGGGCGGTGACGATCAGGTGAGTGGCGTAGGGCGCGCCGATCACCACGGCCTTGGCGCCGTTCAGCACCCAGGACCCGCCGTCTTTCCTGGCTGTGGTCTTCAGGTCGGCCAGGTTGTAGCGGCCCTGCGGCTCGGCGTAGGCGAAGGCGAAGATCGCCTCGCCGGCGATGATCTGGCCTATCAGGTCGCTCGCCTGGGCATGGCCGGAATGCTTCAGGAATCCGCCGCCAATCACCACGGTCCCCAGGTAGGGCTCGACGACCAGCGCCTTTCCCATCTCCTCCATGACGATCATGTTTTCGACCGGCCCGCCGCCCAGCCCGCCCGCCTCCTCCGAAAAAGGCGCGCCCAGGATGCCGAGTTCCTCGGCGAACGCCTTCCAGATTGACGGGCTCCAGCCAGGCTCCTTGCCCAGCATCGCGCGGCGCTGGTCGAAGGCATAGTGGTCGGCCAGGTAGCTGGCGACCGTGTCGCGCAGCATCGACTGTTCGTCGGTGAAGTTGAAATCCATTGCGGCTGGGTTCCGTCAGTCGGAGGTGAAGGCGATTAGAGGCCCAGGACCATCTTGGCGATGATGTTGCGCTGGATCTCGTTGGAGCCGCCGTAGATCGAGGTCTTGCGGCCGTTGAACATGGCGCCGGCCAGGCCCTCGGCGTAGTCCGGGCCGATCTGGGCGTTGTGGCCGAGGTCGCGCAGGAAGGGCGCGCCGTAGTGGCCCACCGCCTCCAGGGCCAGCTCCTGGATGCGCTGCTGGATCTCGGTGCCCTTGATCTTGAGGATCGAGCTTTCCGGGCCCGGGCCCTTGCCGCTCGACTCGCCGGCCAGCGTCCGCAGTTCGGTGAACTCCAGGGCCGTCAGGTCGATCTCCAGCTCGGCCACCTTGCGGCGGAAGAAGGCGTCGCTGAGCAGCGAACCGCCGGCGTCGGAGCGTTCTGTCGAGGCCATGGACCGCAGCTTTTCCAGCCCGCGCTTGGAGCGCGCCACGCCGGCGATGCCCGACCGCTCATGGGCCAAGAGCGCCTTGGCGCAGGTCCAGCCCTTGTTCTCCTCGTAGATCCGGTTCTCGACGGGGACCTTCACATTGTCGAGGAAGACGTCGTTCACCTCGTGGCCGCCTTCCAGCGTGATGATCGGCCGGACGCTGACGCCCGGCGAAGTCATGTCGATGAGCAGGAAGGAGATGCCGGCCTGCGGCTTGGCGTCGGGATCGGTGCGGACCAGGAAGAAGCCCCAGTCGGCGTATTGGCCGAGCGTCGTCCAGGTCTTCTGGCCATTGACGATGTAATATTCCTTGCCGTCGTCGGCGGTGACCCGCTCGGCCTTGGTCTTCAGGCTGGCGAGGTCGGAGCCGGCGCCGGGCTCGGAGTAGCCCTGGCACCACCAGACGTCGCCGTTGTAGATGCCCGGCAGGAAGCGCTTCTTCTGCTCATCGGTGCCGAACGTGTAGAGCACCGGGGCGAGCATGCTGACCCCGAACGGCAGGACCGGCAGGGCGTCGGCGCGGGCCAGTTCCTCCGACCAGATGTACTTCTGGGTGGGCGTCCAGCCGGTGCCGCCGAGTTCCTTGGGCCAGGAGGGCGCGACCCAGCCCTGTTTGGCCAGCACCTTGTGCCAGGCCAGGTAGTTTTCCTTGGAGAGCTGTCCGCCGGCGTCCTGAGCGGCGCGCAGGCTGGCCGGATAGTTCCCCTTGATGAAGGCCCGGACCTCCTCGCGGAAGGCGTTCTCTTCTGGCGTGAAGTCGAGGTTCATGGCGCGCTCCCTGGACCGCTTGTTTTACAGCGTATCCCTATCGGGCAAACCTTACGCCGGTCCCCGGGCAGATGGGAAGAATGCCGTGGGGTCAAGACGGGACAGAAGCGGTAAGGATCGAACCCCTGTGCGCCGCAACCGTTGTGTCTCTTGCCTCCGCCAGGGAAGGCGTGCACCCCGAAGCCCATGCCCCGCATCGTCACCTACAATGTCCATCGCTGCGTCGGGACCGACCGCAGGCTCGACGTGGGCCGCATCGCCGAGGCGCTGGCGGCGCTGAAGCCCGACATCGTGGCGCTGCAGGAACTGGATGTCGGGCGCAGGCGGACCGGCCATGTGGACCAGGCCCATGAGATCGCCCGGCGGCTCGACATGGCCTGCCACTTCCACGCGGCGCTCAGGGTCGAGGAGGAGCAATACGGCGATGCGATCCTCACCCATTTCCCCGAGCGCCTGATCCAGGTGGGGCCGCTTCCCGGCTACGACCGCATCCGGGCGCTGGAGCCGCGCGGCGTGCTCTGGGTCGAGGTCGAGGTGGACGGCAGGCCAGTGCAGGTGATCAACACCCACCTGGGCCTGGTGCCGCGCGAACAGCAGATCCAGGCGCAATGGCTGGCGGGGCCGCGCTGGCTGGAGCATCCGCAGCGCCAGGGCCCGACCATCCTGCTGGGCGACTTCAACGCCACGGCGAGTTCCGTGGTCTACCGGACCCTGACGGCGCACCTGATGCCGGCGCGCGGCCTGGCGCCGACGAAATCGCCGACCTCGACCTTCCCCTCGCGGTTCCCGGCTCTGCGCATCGATCACCTGTTCGTAAGCCCTCATATCCGGGTGCTGGACGTCCAGGCGCCCTTCTCGCCGCTCACCCGCGCGGCGTCCGACCACCTGCCGCTGCTGATGGACTTCGAGGTGGTGTGAATGGCTACATTCGTCATCCTCCGGTCGCCCGAAGAGGCGATCCGGGGGACCCAAGCTGAGTGGGGCATCTCTCGAGCCGGCTTGGGTCCCCGGATCAGCCTGCGGCTGACCGGAGGATGACGAACGTTATGGGGATGCCGCCCTACGGCATGTCCGCGATCACGGTGCCCTTGTCCAAGCCCACGCCGCGCACGGCCGCGTAGAGGCGTTCGCGCCTGCGGCCTGGGAGCCAGCTGTCGCGCGTGTCCTGGGGATCGCCCAGGTGGTAGTGCGATACGAATTCGCCGAAGGCGGTGACCTTGGGTGGCTCGATGGGTTGCAGGCGCCCGTCGCGGTTCAGGGCGTCGATGGCGCCGACCAGGCCCCCGAAGTCGGCGCGGGCCTTGGCGACCGCATCGCCCGTGTAGCCCATGAAGTGACCGACCAGCCGATCGCGGAAGGCCTCGACAGTAAGCCGGGCGACCTCGTCATCGGTTTCCACCGCCAGCTCGCACTCGGTGTCGAAACCGCCGGAGCGGTTGTTGAGATTGGCCGAGCCGACACGGGCGATGCGGTCGTCGAAGACGCTGGTCTTGGAGTGGACGATCACCGTCTTGCCCCCCGGCGTCATCGGCCAGAAGGCGCGGAACCGGCCGAAGACGTCCGCCGCGCGCAGCCGCCAGATCATCGCGCCGCGGGCCCGGTCCATGGTCAGGCGGTCGAACCAGCTGGGCGCCTCGCCGGTGGATATCAACACGATCTGCGGCCCGTTGGGTTCGCCCAGCCTCGCGGCCAGGGCCTCGGTGACCAGGGGCGAGGTGAAGTACTGGTTCTCCAGATAGATGGTGTCGCGAGCCTCGGCGATGCAGGTAAGCGTCAGCTTGCGGATCTCGCTGACCATCGGGCGCTTCTTCCAGTCGGGCTCGGTGCGGGCGATGCCGACCTCGACGTCGGTCAGCTGGGCCGGCACCTGATCGGGCCAGGGGTCGCCGCCGGCGTCGGGCGGCGGGGCCACGATCTCTCCGGTGGCGCGATGCCAGCGCTCGCGGGCCAGGTCGCCCAGGTCCTTGGCCGCCTGGCCGTCGACCATCATCATCACCTCGTGGCGGGGCGCGTGATAGTCCTGGTCGGGCATGATCCGGCGCGGGTCGTCGTCGCGGTGGCCGGGCGTGTCCCAGCGGTCGACGGAGATGTCGCCGCCGCCGCAGAAGGCCAGGCGGTCGTCGATCACCAGCACCTTCTGGTGGTGGCAGGCCCCGAACGGCACCGCATCGTCCAGGCGGAACTTGACCGGCGTGTCGTGGAAAAACTTGCGCGCCTTGTGGGGGAAGAATTCCTGCTGGGCGGCGATGGGCAGGGCAGATCGCCAGATCAGCAGGCGGACATCGAGCTCCGGGCGGGCGCAGGCCAACTCCACCAGGATCCGGCCGACCTCGTCGGGATCGTCGGCGCCATCATAGCCGTCCGGGAACAGGCGGGTGCGCGGATCGAACCCCCAGCCCAGCAGCAGGATGGAGCGGCGGGCGTTCTGCAGCGCGTCGAAGACGGCGGTGAAATAGGCCTCGGTGTCGATCAGGAACGCCGCCCGGTTGGCCCGCGCGGTGCGCCAGCAGGTGTCGCCGGGTCTCAGCACCGTATCCAACCGATCCCCCAATCCCCGATGTCTCTGCCGCACAAGAAAGCCTAGGGCGAAGCTTGGGTTCCGGCCAGGGGCGCCGGATCGGCCGAAAAGACGCGCGCCGGCCCGCAAAACCGACGCGCCGCTGCGTTCAGCGCGAAGACGTATCCTTGGCCCCGCCGACCGAGGCGGTGGTCTGCGGGCCGCCCATGTAGGCCGAGCAGGCGCCGGCCAGTTCGGCGGCGTAGTGGGCGCGGCCCTCGTCGCTCTTGGTCTGGCGGCGGGCCCGCTCGAACTCACTCTGCGCCCGGTCCTCGGCTACCTGCATGCGGCCGCGGCTGGCCGCCTTCAGGTATGCGTCCAGGCCCTTGGTGGCGGTCAGGCCGGAGCCCACGGCCAGCCCCTTGCATCGCGTTGCTTTGATATAGTCAATATCGGTCACATTTTTCGCAGCAAAGGCAGACCCCGCCGCCGCCCCACAAAGCATGAATGCGATAACAGCGATCTTCATCAACAAATCTCCATCGGTTTTCGCCCCGCACGGAAACTGTTCTTGTTGCATCTCAGACTCAAATTAACTGGAAGCAATGAAATTCTAGAGACGCTTTGGAGACACCGCGTGACATTGTTACTGATCATGAACTGAATTTAATTCACGCGGCTGGCGCGGCGGGCCGCAAATCCCTAGGTTCACCCCTGCCATGAGCCAACCCGCCCGCCGCCCAACCGCCATCCGGACGCCCTGCGTGCAGGTGTGCGTCGTCGATGGGCCGAGCGGCCTTTGCCTGGGCTGTTTCCGGACCCTGGCGGAGATCGGCGGCTGGAGCGGCCTCACCGACGAACAGCGGGCCGATCTGATGCGCGACCTGCCGGGCCGCCGATCACGGATCGACCCCGCCAAGCTCTCCATGTTTGGCTAACCCTGTCCGTTCACCGCTCGCAAACCGCAGCCCGCTAAACTCGCCCGCAATTGGCCGAAAGGCTGTGGACGCGGGTGGATCCAGGCGTGGCGAGCGGCCTGAAATTGGCGACGATTGCGGCGGTGGCGCTGATCTCGGGCGCCGTCGGCGCCGAGGCGGTGCTGACGCTCGCCCGCCCCGGGCCGACCTTGCGCGCGGCCAAGGCCGAGAGCCTGAACCCGGCGTTGACGCCATCGGCAGCGAACCCCGGCGCCGTGGCCATCCCGAAATCCCCTGACGGCCACTACTGGGCCAACGGCCAGGTGAACGGCGCCAACGTGCGGTTCCTGGTGGACACCGGAGCCACGGCGGTGGCGCTGACGCCCGGCGACGCCCAGCGCCTGGGGCTGAAGCCCGCCGACCTGCACTACGGCTTCCAGGTGGTCACCGCCGCCGGCCAGACCCGTGCGGCCCCCGTCAAGCTGGCCAGCATCACGGTCGCCGGCGCCCGGCTGGAGAACGTCGACGCCCTGGTGATCGAAAAGGGCCTCGACACCTCCCTGCTGGGAATGACCTACCTAGGCCGCCTCGCCGGCTTCCAGGCGAGCCGCACGGCGCTGGTCCTGCAGCCCTAGGACGGCGCCGAGCGCGGCGTCCACAACCTCCACGCCAGCTCCGGGCTTCACGCCCTCGACCGTGAGGATCCGCCGCCAGGTCCGCGCCCCGGCCTCGCCGTGGAAGAGCCCGAGCATGTGCCGCGTCATCGCCGCCAGGTGCGTCCCCGCCGCCAGTTCGCGGGCGATGTAGGGCCGGTAGCGCGAGACCGCCTCCACCGCCGTGACCACGTCGCTCTCGCCGAACAGCCGCGCATCGACTTCGCCCAGAAGCCCCGGCGTATGGTAGGCGGCGCGCCCCAGCATCACCCCGTCCACATGCGCCAGGTGCGCCTGCGCCTCCTCCAGGTTGGCGACCCCGCCATTGAGGACAATAGTCAGGTCCGGGCGGTCACGCTTCAGCCGATAGACCAGCGGATAGTTGAGCGGCGGCACATCGCGGTTCTCCTTCGGCGACAGCCCCTTCAACAGCGCCTTTCGGGCATGGACCACGAAATGCCGCACGCCTGCAGCGGCGCACAGATCGACCAGGCGAAACAGGCTCTCCTCCGGGTCCTGGTCGTCGACGCCGATGCGGCACTTGACGGTGACCGGGACCTTTACCGCCGCGCCGATGGCCGCCATGCACTCGGCCACCAGCTCCGGCTCGCGCATCAGGCACGCTCCGAACCGGCCCGACTGCACCCGGTCGGAGGGACAGCCGACGTTGAGGTTGATCTCATCGTAGCCCTCGGCCTCGCCGATCCGCGCGGCCTGCGCCAGATCCGCCGGGTCCGACCCGCCCAGCTGCAAGGCCACCGGATGCTCCGCCGCATCAAAGGCCAGCAGGCGCGCGCGGTCGCCATGCAGGATCGCGCCCGTGGTCAGCATCTCGGTATAGAGCATCGCCCGCCCGCTCAGCGTCCGGTGCAGGACCCGGCAATGCCGGTCCGTCCAGTCCATCATGGGGGCGACGGATAGCCGGTGGGGCTGTAGGTCTTGCAAGGCGCAGGTGTCTCGACGGGCCGGCGCCGGGCGGGACGCACTGGCGGCAAGATAGCGATCCGCGGGCCTTCCCAAAAGCCTCGATGGCGCCGGCGCGGCTGACCACAGCTCAGGCGACCTGGGCTTGTGCTTCGGACAGCTCGGCGGCGAAGGCGGCGCGGGCGGCCTTGAAGGCGTTCAGGGGGAACTTGACCGGCACGCCCATCAGGGCGGCCCAGAGCATCTCCAGGTGCGCGGACCAGCCGGCGGCGGCGCGCGCGGCGTCCTCGGAACTGGGGACGGTCACCTGCAAGGTCAGCCGGGTCATCGGGCCCAGCGGCTCCAGCTCCCAGCGGATCGGCCGGTCCGGCTGGCCGGGACTGCTCCAGGAATAGGCCAGCAGGCGCAGCGGCTGCATGGCGGTGACCGGACTGTCGATCACCGAGCCGCTGTCCGAAAAATCGATGCGGGCCAGGCCGCCCACCTTGAGCTCGATGGTTCCAGGCGCCAGCCAGCGCGACAGTCGGGCCGACTCTGTCAGCTCCGCCCAGACCTCCTCCAGATGGTTGTCGAGCGTCAGATTGAACGTCGCGGTGATCGTTTGGGCCGTGCGGGTGAAGCAGGCGGCGAGAAAGGCGGATTCGGACATCGGGGGGCCTCCAGACATCCGAGGCTAGAATGGGCCACGCCCAGCCGGTTTGACCCAGGTCAAGCCGCGGCGCCTCCATCAGGCTTGACCCCTCTCTCGGAAGGCGCTGTAGCGAAAACGACGACGCCCCACCGACAAAGAGGGCGAACCGCGAAAACCCAGGGAGAGCCGGATGAACCTCGAGGAAATCGAAGCCATCAAGCAGCTGAAGGCCCGCTACTTCCGCTTCATGGACACCAAGCAGTGGGACAAGTGGGGCATGGTCTGGACGGAGGACGCCGAGCTGCATAATCCCAGCGCCCGTCCGGAACCCATCGTCGGCCGCGCCGAGATCCAGCGTCTGGTGAGCAGCCGCCTGGCCAATACGCTTAGTGTCCACCACGGCCACATGCCCGAGATCACCATCACCGGCGAGCGCGAGGCCAACGGGGTCTGGGCGATGTACGACCTTCTGATGGGCCAGCACCCCGCCGACCTGCTGTCCGGGAATTCGACCGGACGCACCCTGATCGGCTACGGCCACTACATCGAGCAGTACCGCAAGGACCCGGATGGGCAGTGGCGAATCCGGCGGCTGGAACTGCGACGGCTGCATACGGACGAAATGACCCACCAGCGCAGCACCGACCCCTCGGTGTTCCCGTCCTGAGCATGGCCGCGCAACTGATCAACCTTGCCGACTACGAGGCGGCCGCCAGGGATCGGCTGCCCCGGGAAATCTGGGACTTCATCGCCGGCGGATCGATGGACGGAATTTCCCTCCGGCGAAATCGTTCGGCCTTCGAGGCCCTGGCGCTGCAGCCGCGCAACCTGCGCGACGTGACCAGCCGCGACCTGAGGACCACCGTTCTCGGGACCCCGGTCAGCATGCCGATCATCGTCTCCCCGGCCGGGGTGCAGGCGGCGGCCGATCCTGAAGCCGAGGTCGCCACCGCGCGGGGCGTCGGACTGTCGGACACCATCATGACCGTGCCCATGGGCGCCAATCGCGCCCTGGCGGACATCGCGGCGGCGGCGACCGGACCGCTCTGGCAACAGGTCTACCACCGCTCGCGCGAGCACACCGAGGGGGTGGTGCGCCAGGCCGAGGCGCTGGGCTTCGCCGCCATCTGCCTGACCTGCGACGTGCCCGTGTACAGCCTCAAGGAACGCGACCAGCGCAACGGCTTCGACGTCCTGCGCTACGCCCAGACCGGCGATGTGGCGGGCTCCGTGGCGCCCTACCCCGCCATGGCCTTCGCGGCGCAACCGCGCGAGCCTCTGACCTGGCGCGAGGTCGAATGGCTGCGCGGCCTGACGAAACTGCCCATCGTGCTCAAAGGCCTGACGCACCCCGACGACGCCCGGATCGGAGCCGACGCCGGCGCCAACGCCGTGATGGTCTCGACCCATGGCGGACGCATCGTCGATGGGACCCTCAGCGCCCTTGAATCCCTGCCGTCCGTGGTCGACGCCGTGGGAAGCCGGGTGGAGGTCTATCTGGACTCCGGCGTCCGCCGTGGGTCGGACGCGCTGAAGGCCCTGGCGCTCGGCGCGCGGGCGGTCGGCGTGGCGCGGCCGTTCCTCTGGGGCCTGGCGGTGGACGGGGCGCAGGGCGTGCACGCGGTGCTGGAGATCCTGCGCGCCGAATTCGACCTGGCTCTGGCCTTCTGCGGCCACACCGATGTGGCGGGAATTACGCCGGACACGGTGCATGTGCCCCTGGGCTGGGGCCTATCGGCGGGGCGCTGAAACCCGGGACTGGAGTTGCGGGTTTCACGGAGGTCGGTAGAGGAGACCCGCCCATGCCCGCCAAATCCGCAGCCCAGCAGAAAGCCGCCGGCGCGGCGCTGTCCGCCAAGCGCGGCGACACGCCCAAGTCCAAGCTGAAAGGGGCTTCGAAATCCATGGCCACCTCCATGAGCGAGACGGAACTTGAGAAGATGGCCTCGACCAGGCGTAAGGGAAAGCCGGAGCACCTGGCGCGCGGCTAGGGCGGCGTTTGCAACTCTACCCCGCCGCCGCCGTTGGGAAACCGGAGCGGGAGAGATGAACATGCGCGGATATCTGCTGGCCGGCGCCGGCGTCGCGGCCCTCAGCTTGGCGGCGTGCTCGATGCCGCTAGGCTCACCCGACCCACTGGTGGGTTTCGGGCCAAACCCCAGCCTTCGTCCGCCGCAGAAGGCCCTGATCCCCACTGTGGGCGTGCCGAAGGTGATCCATTGGCAGGCCGGGGACGCGCCGAAGGCGCCGCCTGGCTTCACGGTCAACCGCTTCGCCGAGGGCCTGGACCACCCGCGATGGGCCTATGTCCTGCCCAACGGCGACGTCCTGGTCTCGGAAAGCGCCACGGAAGAAGCTCCCGCAGACAAAATGAACCAGGGCATCAAGGGCTTTTTCGGCAAGCTGCTCATGAAGAACGTCGGCTCGGTTCAGAAGAGCCCCAACGCCATCTACCTTTTGCGCGACCAGGACGGCGACGGCGTCGCCGAAACCAGGAGCCTGTTCGCCAGCGGCCTGACACGGCCCTTCGGAATGACCCTGATCGGCCAGACGCTATATGTGGCCAACGACAACGGCGTGGTCAGCTACCCCTACGCGGACGGCCAGACATCGGAAGCGGGTTCCGGGACTCCTGTGTTCAGCCTGCCCGGCGGACCGATCAATCACCACTGGACCAAGAACATCGTCGCCAGCCCCGACGGGACCAGGATCTACGCCACGACGGGGTCGAACTCGAATGTCGGCGACAATGGCATGGCGGCCGAGGAAGGCCGCGCTCAGATCTACGAATACAACCTGGCCACCCGCCAGCTGCGGACTTTCGCCACCGGCATCCGCAATCCGAACGGGATGGGCTTCGAGCCCGCGACAGGGGTGCTCTACACCGTGTCCAACGAGCGTGACGAGATCGGCAACGATACGCCCCCCGACTACCTGACCAGCGTGAGGGATGGCGCCTTCTACGGCTGGCCCTACAGCTACTATGGCCAGAACGTCGATGTGCGCGCCAAGCCCGCGCGGCCGGACCTGGTGGCCAGGGCGATTGCGCCGGACTACGGCCTTGGGCCCCACACCGCCTCGCTCGGCCTGACCTTCTACACCGCCGAGGCCTTCCCGGCGCCGTACCGCGGCGGGGTGTTCGTGGGCCAGCATGGATCGTGGAACCGCAAGCCGCTGAACGGCTACCGCGTCGTCTTCGTGCCCTTCGCCGGCGGCAAGCCGCAGATGCCTGCCCAGGTTTTCCTGACCGGGTTCCTCAGCGCCGACGACAAGATCAAGGGAAGACCGGTGGGCGTGGCGGTCGACAAGCGCGGGGCCCTGCTGGTTGTCGATGACGTGGGCGGGATCGTCTGGCGGGTCGCCCCGGGCGCCAGCGTCGTCACCACGACAACGACCGGCCCCACGTCCTAGAACGGAGGGGACCGTGACCGGCGCCGGCGCCGGCCACGGCCTTGCCCTTTAGTTCAGGCGTTCGACAATGGTGACGTTGGCCAGGCCGCCGCCTTCGCACATGGTCTGCAGGCCATAGCGGCCGCCGCGCGCCTTCAGCGCGTGCAGCATGGTGGTCATCAGCTTCGTGCCCGAAGCGCCCAGCGGGTGGCCAAGCGCGATGGCCCCGCCGTTGACGTTGAGCTTGGCCGGGTCCGCGCCGATCGCGCCAAGCCAGGCCATGGGCACCGAGGCGAAGGCCTCGTTGACCTCATAGAGATCGATGTCGTCGATCTTCATCCCGGCGCGCTTCAGGGCCAGTTCGGTGGCCGGCAGCGGGGTTTCCAGCATGAAAATCGGGTCGCCGCCGATGACGGTCATGTGGTGGATCCGCCCGATGGGGGTCAGGCCCAGCTCCTTCAGCGCCTTCTCCGAGACGATCATCACGCCCGAGGCGCCGTCGCAGATCTGGCTGGAGGTGGCGGCGGTGAGGCGGCCGCCTTCCTGCAGCAGCTTCACGCCCTGCATGCCTTCCAGGCTGACATTGTACCGGATGCCCTCGTCGCTGTCGTGGGCCACCACATTGCCTTCCGCGTCCTTGCCCTCGAGCACCAGGATCTCGTCCTTGAAGGCGCCAGCCTGGGTCGCGGCGATCGCGCGCTGGTGGGATTCGAAGCCGAACCGGTCCAGCTGGTCCTTGGTCTGGTTGTGCTTGGCCGCGATCAGTTCAGCGCCCACGAACTGCGAGAACTCCTGGACGTCGGGATAGCGGGCGTGGATCTTCGGGCTCATCGGCCCGCCGAACCCGGCCTTCATCGGCATCATCGCCGCCATGCCCATGGGCGAACGGCTCATGTTCTCGACGCCGGCGGCGATCACCACATCCATGGTTCCGCTCATCACGGCCTGGGCCGCGAAGTGCATGGCCTGCTGCGAGGACCCGCACTGACGATCGAGGGAAACCCCGGGCACGCGCTCCGGCAGGCTCGAGGCGAGGATCGCGTTGCGGGCGATATTGCTGGATTGCTCACCGGCCTGGGTGACGCAGCCCATCAGCACGTCGTCGACCCGGTTCGGATCGATGCCGGTGCGCGCGATCAGCTCATCCAGCACGGCGCCAGCGAGGTCGGCGGAATGCCATTCCCGCAGTCGCCCGCCCTTGCGGCCGCCGGCGGTGCGTGTGGCGGCGACGATATAGGCCTCGGCCATGATCTGGCTCCTTGATCTTCCGCGCCAAGATGGCGCTGCAACATATGTAGTCGGGCGCCGCTAGGGAAAACAATGTCCCCTTAGGGGAGCATCCCCTCGCTAGTCGGCGAAACTGTCCTGCAGGATGCGCTCCAGCCAGGTCTTATCGACCCCGTCGAAAGCGGACGGGCGCTCAGAATCAACATCGAAGACGGCGATCAGATGGCCCTGGGCGTCGACCACCGGCACGACGATCTCGCTGGCCGAGCGGCTGTCGCAGGCGATATGTCCGGGGAAGGCGTGCACGTCTTCCACCACCTGGGTCTCGCGGCTGCGCGCTGCGGTCCCGCAGACGCCGCGGCCGAAGGCGATCCGCAGGCATCCCAACGTCCCCTGATAGGGACCGACCACCAGCTCGTCGGGCTTTTCAGGGTCCACCACATAGAAGCCGGTCCAGAAGTAGTGATCGAAGCTGGCCGACAGCATGGCGGCCACCGTCGCCATCCGGGCCGTCAGGTTTGTCTCCCCGGCCAGCACCGCGGCGATTTCGCCCGCGACCGCCGCATAGCGCTCGGCCTTTTCGGCCGGCAGGGTCGCGTTGTTGAATGCTTCGGCCATGGCGCGCGGTGTAGCCCTCCCCGCGCGGCTGGACAAACCCTGGATGGGCGGCCTTTCTAGGCTGCGTTGAATTCAGGGGTCCTTATGCGTCTTGTATCGCTCGTTTCCGTGCTGGCGCTGATCGCCGCCGCGCCGTCCTTCGCCCAGGCGCCGGAGGGACCAGCCAGGACCTTCCAGGCCCGGGACCTGTTCGGACTGCGCACCGCCAGCGATCCGCAGGTGCGGCCGGACGGCGGCGCGATCGCCTATGTGCGGACCACCCAGGACATCATGACCGACGAGGGGCATCCGTCGATCTGGCTGGTCGATCCGCAGACCGGCGCGCAATCGCCCCTGGTGGTGGACGAGGCGGCGAACTTCCAGCCGCGCTGGTCGCCGGACGGCTCGCGCCTGGCCTATGTCTCGGCCGGTCCCGGCGGCGCGCAGCTCTACGTCCGCTGGATCGCCAGCGGCCGGTCCGCCAAGGTCGCCACCCTGGAGCAATCGCCCAGCAGCCTGGCCTGGTCGCCGGACGGCAAGACCCTGGCCTTCACCATGCTGACCCTGGATTCCGGCCGGCCCCTTGCGGCGCCGATGGCGGCCCCGGCCGGCGCCCACTGGGCCGATCCGCTGAAGGTGATCGACCGCCTGACCTACCGCGCCGATGGCGCCGGCTATCTGAAGCCGGGGTACCGCCACCTCTTTGTGGTCACCGCCGATGGCGGCCAGCCCCGGCAGCTGACCTTCGGCAAGTTCGACGACGGCGGCCCGATCAGCTTCACCGCCGACGGCCAGGGCGTCCTCTTCGCCACCAACCGCGCCGCCAACTGGGAACTCGACCCACAGGAGAGCGAGGTCTACCGCGCCAGCGTCGCCGACGGGACGCTGACCCGACTGACCAACCGGGTCGGCCCGGACCTGGCGCCCACGCCCTCCCCCGACGGCTCGAAGATCGCCTACATCGGCTTCGACGACACGCGCCACCGCGGCTACGAGAACCAGCGCCTCTATGTGATGGACCGCGATGGCGCAAACAGCCGGGTCGTCACCGGAACCCTGGACCGCAGCGTCGGCACGCCGACCTGGGCGGCGGACGGAAAGAGCCTCTATTTCGACTACGCCGACCACGGGCTAACCAAGGTCGCGCGCGTCAGCCTCGACGGCAAGATTGAGACGGTGGCCAGCGGCCTGGTCCCCGCCGACCTCGACCGGCCCTACACCGGCGGCGACTATTCCGTAGGCCGCAATGGTCTGGTGGCCTTCACCTCGGGCGACGCGGCCTCGCCCGCCGACCTCTCGGTCGTCCGGGGCGGCAAGACCCAGCGCCTGACGCGGCTCAACGACGACCTCTTCGCCGGCAAGGAGCTGGGCAAGGTCCAGGCGCTGCCGGTGATCTCCAGCTTCGACAAGAAGCCCATCGACGCCTGGATCGTCACCCCGCCCGGCTTCGACCCCGCGAAGAAGTATCCGCTGATCCTGGAGATCCACGGCGGGCCGTTCAGCGCCTACGGGCCGGTGTTCTCCACCGACGACCAGCAGTACGCGGCGGCAGGCTACATCGTGGTCTACGCCAACCCGCGCGGCTCGACGTCCTACGGCGAGGCCTTCGCCAACGAGATCGACCGCAACTACCCCAGCCACGACTACGACGACCTGATGAGCGTGGTGGACGCCGCCATCGCCAAGGGTTCGGTCGACGAGGGCCATCTCTATGTAACCGGCGGTTCCGGCGGGGGCGCGCTCACCGCCTGGATCGTCGGCAAGACCGACCGCTTCAAGGCCGCGGCGACCCAAAAGCCGGTGATCAATTGGACCAGCGAGGTCCTGACCACGGACGGCTACAATTCCATGGCCGCCTACTGGTTCGGCAAGATGCCTTGGGAAGACCCTCAGGGGTACTGGGCCCGCTCGCCCCTGTCGCTGGTCGGCAATGTGAAGACGCCCACCCTGGTGATTGTCGGCGAGGACGACCACCGCACCCCGCCATCCGAAGCGGAGCAGTATTTCGACGCCCTGCAGCTGCGCGGCGTGCCAACCACCCTGGTCCGCGTGCCGGGCGCTTCGCACCACGGACTGGCTGAACGGCCGTCGCAATCGGCGGGCAAGGCCCGCGCGATCCTGGCATGGTTTGCGCGGTATCGGTGAGAACTACGTCCGCAAGCGGCGCGGCGCAGCTAGGTCGTAGCTCGACCGTATCCATTGGCCGACGTGTTCCCAGTCCGTGTCGGCTGGGGCCAGGTTGATGGCGATCCAGCCGGCCGGGCCGATATAGGCGGGCCAGCTATAGAGATCGGGATCGGCCTCGATCAGCATGTCCTGCTGGTCCCGCCCCGTAGTCTTGAGGCAGACGACCGTCATCCCGTCGCCGTGATGGTTGTGGCGGAAGTAGGCGAACATCTTGCCCGCCACCTGGAAGGCCTGGGTTCCATGCGAGACCTTCTCCGCGGTCTCCGGAAGCGCGAGGCAAAGGCTACGGAGGCGTTCGAGAGCGGCGTCTGGCGCGGGACTGAGCATCAGGCCCCCGGGACGCCCAGGCCCTGCGCCGTCTGCCTCAGCGCGGCCTGGTCGGCGGGCGAACCGGCGAAGGCCCGCACAGCCTCGCGATAGTCGCCGGCGGCCTGGTCGGGGTGGCCCAGGACCATGCGCGCCCGGATCAGCCGCTCCCAGCCCGCCCGGTCGCGCGGGTTGGCCTTCAGTTCGCCGGCGAGCTTGGCGACCATGCCCTCGATCATAGCCGCCCGGCCCTGGTCGGACATCTGGCCGGCGGCGGCGACCTGATCGGCCGTGGGGCCCGGTGGCGGCGCTGAGGCGGCCATGGCCGGCGGCGGCGAGGTCTCGGGCGGCAGGCGCCTGGAGATGTCCTCGCCGCGGGCCTGGGCGACCTTGATCACGAAGGCGCGGACCTCGGGCGCCCAGGGCGCGTCGGCCGGCGCGGTCTTCAGCATGGCGATCCAGTCGTTCATCGCCCCCTTGGCGTCGCCGGCCTGGTCCTTGGCCATGGCCAGGTAGTAGCGGGCGCGCGGGTCGGCGGGGTCGGCGGCCAACGCCTTCTTGAAGGCGTCCTGCGCCTCGTGGCTGACCTGGCCCTGGTTGGCGAGCACCGTCGCCTCGCCCTGGGCCGAGAGATACTCAGCGTTCCCGGGGTCCAGGGCGGCGGCCTTGCCATAGGCCACGGCGGCCTCTGCGTTGCGGCCCACCTGCAGGTAGGACCAGCCGAGCATCCGCCAGCCTTCGGCGTTGCCCGGCGTCTCCTTCATCCGGGTTTCCAGTTCGGCGATCATGCTGGGCACGTCGCCGTTCGGGTGGCCGGCGGCGTCCACGGCGGGCGCGGTCCCGGGCGTCGGATGGACGGAGGCGACATCGGGGCGCCCGATCTTCAGATAGAGGCCGGTGGCGGCCAGCACCACCACGGCGGCGACGCCCAGCGCCAGGCCCAGGAGGGCGCGCTCGCTGAGCGGCCTGGTTCTGTCCGGAGCGGCCCGGCCCTCGGCCAGGACGCGGCGCTTGACGTCGGTGCGCAGGGCCTCGGCCTCGGCCGGCGGCAGCGCGCCTCCGGCTGCCTGGCTGTCGATCTCGTCAAGCTGGGCCTTCAGCACCTCGACCGTGTCGTTGCGGGGGCTGCGCGTCGCATCGTGGCGGCGGATCAGGGGGATCGCCAGGCCGACGGCGGCCAGGACCGTCATCAGGGTCAGGATGATCCACAGCATTCAGTGCGCCTCGTCGGTGTTGATCAGGGCCGCCAGCTCCGCCTCTTCGGCGGCGTCCAGCGGCGCGGGCGGGCCGGAACGGCCGCGCATGTAGATCGCCGCGCCCGCGCCGCCGGCCAGCAGCACGGCCAGCGGCCCCAGCCAGAGCGCCAGGGTGTCGGCCTGGAACGGGGGCTTCAGGCGCACGAAATTGCCATAGCGCTGGACGAGGTAGGCCACGGCCTGATCGTCGGTGTCGCCGGCCAGCAGACGCTCGCGCAGGATGATCCGCAGATCGTGGGCCAGGGCGGCGTCGGACTCGTCGATCGACTGGTTCTGGCAGACCACGCAGCGAAGGTCGCGGCTGAGCGAGCGGGCGCGGGCCTCGAGCTTCGGGTCGGGCAACTGCTCGTCGGGCGTGACGGCCCGGACCGGGCCGGCCATGGCGGCCAGGACCGCCGCCAGGAGGATCAGGCGCCTCATGATTCCGCCCTCAGCCGCGCCAGCAGCGGCTCCAGTTTGCGGTTCCAGTCCTCGACGCTGATCGCGCCCACATGGCGGTAGCGGACGCGGCCCTTCCGATCGATGACGAAGGTCTCGGGCACGCCGGACACGCCCAGGTCGATGCCCGCGCGCCCTGTGCGGTCGTTGCCGACGCGGGCATAGGGGTCGCCCCGCTCGGCCAGCCAGCCGGCCCCGTCGGCGGGCTCATCCTTCCAGTCCAGCCCATGGATCGTCACCCCCTGTTCCTTCAGCCGCATGAGCATCGGATGCTCCACCCGGCAGGCGACGCACCAGGAGGCGAAGACATTAAGCATCACCGGTTCGCCGGAGAGCTGATCGGTGGCCAGGCCGCCACGGCCCGACAGCGCGTCGCTTGGCCGGACCGGCGGCAGGTTGAAGGCCGGCACGGGCTTGCCGATCATCATCGAAGGCAACAGCGTCGGATCGCGCCGCAGGCCGACCGCGAAACCGACCAGGACCAGGACGAAGATCGCCGCCGGCGCGAAGGCGAGGAGGCGCTTCATTCGGCAGCCGCCGTTGTTGCGGCGGCGGGTGAGCGGACCATGACGCGGCTGGGCGCCCCAAGCCGCAGACGCCGGTCGCTCAGCGAGACGAGCCCGCCCAGCGCCATGGTGAACCCGCCCACCCAGATCCACATGATCAGCGGATGGTCCCAGAGCCTGACGACGACCCCGCCGCCGTCCTGCACGTCGCCCACCGAGACATAGAAGTTGCCCGCCGGAGAGACATGGATGCCGGCGATGGTGGTCTGGGTCTGGCTGGAGGCGTACATCCGCCGCTCGCTGGTCAGCTTATAGGGCCCGCCGCGACCCTCGATCAGGAACCGCGCCTGATGGGCCTGGTAATTGGGGCCCTCCACCGGCCCCAGGGCGTCCAGGGTCAGGGTGCGGCCGGCGAAGGCGACCTTGTCGCCCGGGTGCATGGTCAGCACCTTGTCGCTTTCCCAGGCGGTGACGCTGGCGATGCCCAGGGTCAGCAGGCCAAGCCCGGCGTGGGCCATGACCAGGCCATAGAGCGCGATCGGCGTGGCGCGGATCGTGCGGCCAAGTTCGGCGCGGCCGGCCCACCAGCGGCGGCCCAGGATGGCCAGAGCGCCCGCGACCAGCCAGGCGGCGAGCGCCAGGGCGCCGGCGGTGAGCATCATGCGCCACCCCACCGTGACCAGCGCGACCAGCAGCACGGCCGCGGCGATCCCCGCCGGGACGCGCAGGCGGCGGACAAGGCGGGCGAGTTCATCGCGCTTCCAGTTGAGCATCGGCCCGAACGGCGAGATCAGCAGCAGCGGAATAGCCAGGGGCGCGAAGGTTCGGGCGTAGTAGGGCGGACCCACCGAAATCTTGTCGCCGCGCAGGATCTCCACGAAGACCGGGCTGAAGGTGCCCAGGAAGACGGTGGCTGCGAGGGCCGTCAGGAAGAGGTTGTTGAGCGTGATCCCGCCCTCCCGCGACAGGGGTGCGAAGAGCGCGCCGGTCTTCAGCTGCGGCGAGCGCCAGCCGAACAGCGCCAGCGCCACGCCGGTGGTCAGCGCGATGATCCCCAGGATGTAGATGCCGCGTTGCGGATCGACCGCGAAGGCATGCACGCTGGTCAGGATCCCCGAGCGCACCAGGAATGTGCCCACCAGGCTGAGCGAGAAGGTCAGGATGCACAGCAGGATAGTCCAGGTGACCAGCGCGCCGCGCCGCTCCAGCACCAGCGCCGAATGCAGCAGGGCCGTGCCCAGGATCCAGGGCATCAAGGAGGCGTTCTCAACCGGGTCCCAGAACCACCAGCCACCCCAGCCCAGCACATAGTATGACCAGCAGGAGCCGAGCGTGATGCCGGCGGTGAGCGGCGCCCAGGCGGCCAGCACCCACGGGCGGACCCATCGCGCCCAGGCCGCATCCACCCGGCCCTCGATCAGAGCGGCGATGGCGAAGGCGAAGGACACCGAGAAGCCGACGTAGCCCATGTAGAGCATCGGCGGATGCATCACGAGGCCGGGGTCCTGCAGCAGCGGATTGAGCTCCGTCCCCTCCAGCGGCGCGGGATCGAGCCGCAGGAACGGGTTGGAGGTGAAGATCAGGAACCCCAGGAAGGCCACGCCGATCAGGCCCTGGACGCCCAGCACCCGGGCCTGCAGCGTCTCGCGCAGGGTCCTGCCGAAGATCGCGACGCCCGCGCCATAGACCGCCAGAATCAGCACCCACAGCAGCATCGAGCCCTCGTGGCTGCCCCAGGTGGCGGCGAATCGGTAGACCGCCGGCTGCAGGGTGTGGCTATGGGCGGCGACCAGGGCGACGGAAAAATCGCACAGAAGATAGCTCGCCGCCAGGCAGCCGAAGGCCAGAATCACGAAGCCCGCCTGGAGAATCGTCGCGGTCCGCCCCAGCGCCATCAGCACCGGATCGCCCCTGTGTGCGCCCCAAAGCGGCGTCACCGTCTGGACCATCGCCAGGACGAACGCGAGAATCAGCGCGAACTGACCGACTTCCGCCGCCATGGACTTTATGTTCCCCTTCCGACTGGGTGGCTTTAGAGCGCATTGTGGCTGGCCGGGAAATGGTACAGTGCCAAAGCTTCACGGGGGCGTGAAGCCACAGGCTCGGCGGCCGGTCGGCTGCAGGGGTAGTCGTGGCGTCAGGGGTTGGGATGTCGGAGACCTTTCGGATCGCGATCGTCGGCTCGGGACCTTCGGGCCTGAGCGCGGCCGCGCATGCGGCGGCGAAGGGTATCAGCCACGTCCTGCTGGAGAAGACCGACCACCTGTCCGACACCATCTACCGCTACCAGAAGGGCAAGCACGTCATGGCGACGCCGGCCCAGCTGGTGTTGCGCTCGGACTGCGACTTCGCCGCCGGCAAGCGCGAGGCGGTGCTGGAGCAGTGGAACGCCGACGCCAGGAAGGCCGGCGTCAACGTCCTCTACAACGCCGAGGCCAAGGCGATCACCGGCGCCAAAGGCGATTTCTCGATCGCGCTGACGAACGGCGACGTCATCAAGGCCGAGACCATCATCCTGGCCATTGGCACCCAGGGCAATCCGAACCTGATGCGCTGCGACGGCGCGTCCCTGCCCCACGTCCAGTATTCGCTGGATGACCCGGCGGCCTTCATCGACGAGCACATCTTCGTCTTCGGCGGCGGCGACGCGGGCATCGAGAACGCACTGGGCCTGGCCGCCGACCAGGCCCAGGCCAATGTGGTCACCCTGGTCAACCGCTCAGCCGACTTCGCCCGGGCCAAGGAGGCCAACGTCAAGGCGCTGATGCAGGCCAGGGACAACGGCCGGATCACCATCCTGGCCGAGACGACCCCCAGCCTGATCGAGGCCGGGTGGGTGACGGTCGACACGCCGCAGGGCTCGGCGCGGCACAAGTGCGACCGGATCATCGCGCGGATGGGCTCGTCCCCGCCGCGCAAATTCGTCGAGGCCGCCGGCATCGCCTTCACCAGCGACGCGCCCAGCGCCTTCCCGCACCTGTCGGCGACCTTCGAGACCACCACGCCCGGCATCTACGTCATCGGCGCGCTGGCGGGCTATCCGCTGATCAAGCACTGCATGAACCAGGGCCACGACGTGGTCGAATACATCGACGGGCGCACAGACCTGAAGCCCGCCGACGAACCGATCCTGGAAGCCAAGCTGGCCGGACTGCCCGGCAGGATGTCGGTGTCGGAGTGGCTGGAATACCTGCGCAGCCGGGTGGAGATCCTCTACGGCCTGTCGGCCCTGCAGATGCGGGAATTCCTGCTCGATTCCGACGTCCGCGCCTTCCGGGCCGGCGAGACGATCTTCGAGCGCAACATGATCGGGTCGTCCCTGTTCGGCATCGCCCAGGGTTCGGTGCGCGTCGAGATCGATCCCAAGAACCCGTCCAACACCGTGCCGATCGGCGCGGGCTCGATCTTCGGCGAGGTCGGGCTGATCTCCGGCCGCCGCCGCGGGGCGACCATCCGCGCCGGCGAGGACTGCATCGTCGTGGAAATCCCCCGCACCGCGGCGCTGAAGCTGATGGCCCAGGTGGCCGAGGCCCGCGAGACGGTGAACCGGATCACCACCGAGCGGCAGATCCTGCAGATCTTCAAGTCGGGCCTCGCGCCCTCCGACCTCGAGGAGGTGCTGGCCGGCGCCCAGGTCATGGAGGTCAGGCCCGGCCAGGCGATCATCAAGGAAGGCGAACTGGGCGACGACCTCTACATCATCCGCTCAGGCTCGATGATCGTGGAGAAGGCGGTGGGCGGGAAGCAGGTCTTCATGTCCTACGTCCCGGCCGGCTCCTACTCCGGCGAGATGGCGATGATCGACGGCGGCCCGCGGACGGCCACGGTCAAGGCCGCGATCCGCTCGCAGGTGGTGCGCCTGCCGGCCGACCCGTTCCGCAAGCTGCTGGCCCGCAAGCCCGACCTCGACGCCAAGATGCGCGGCGACATGGCCGCGCGCCGCCAGGTGAACGCCTTTGTCGAGGACCAGAAGGACAGCTTCGACGGCGTCGTCGACATGTATTCCTCGGTAGCCAGCTTCCTGATCGACCAGGGGATCGGCGAGGCCACCGACGTGCTCTTGATCGACGAGAGCCTCTGCGTCGGCTGCGACAACTGCGAGAAGGCCTGCGCCGACAGCCACGAGGGCCTGTCACGGCTGAACCGCGAGGCCGGCAAGACCTACGCCAAGATCCACGTGCCGACCTCGTGCCGGCACTGCGAACATCCCTACTGCATGACCGACTGCCCGCCCAACGCCATCCAGCGCGGGCCGGACGGCGAGGTGTTCATCTCCGACGCCTGCATCGGCTGCGGCAACTGCCAGCGCAACTGCCCCTATGACGTGATCCAGATGGACAAGCCGCCGCCCGAAAAGCCGGGCCTGTTGTCCTGGATGCTGTTCGGCAAGGGCCCCGGCCCCGGCGAGCCCGACAAGGCCTGGCGCGAGAAGCAGCCGAAACCAGCCGTGGAGAAGGGCAAGGTCGCCATCAAATGCGACATGTGCATCGGCAAGGCCGGGGGGCCGGCCTGTGTGCGGGCCTGTCCGACCGGGGCGGCGATCCGGGTGTCGCCGGAGGACTTCCTCTCGGTGGCCCTTCTGGACCGTGGGGCGAACTGATCCGTGGCAAGGAGCGCGACAGTATCGCAGAGGCGCCGGTCCTCGACGCACGAGAGCTTCCTCAGACACAAGGGATTCCTGTTCCTCAAGGTGGCGGTGTTCGTCTGTGTCGCCGCCGTCGCCGCCTATTTCTTCCAGCATGCCCGCCCGCGGCCCGGCGGCGGAACACCGCTGGGCTATTTCCTGGGCACGGTCGGCGCGGGCCTGATCGTCTGGCTGGCGCTGCTAGGCGTGCGAAAGCGCGCGGTGAGCAGCGGCCACTATTCCCTGAAGGCCTGGGTGTCGGCCCACGTCTATCTCGGCCTGTCGCTCATCGTGATCGCCACCCTGCACACCGGGTTCCAGTTCGGGTGGAACGTGCACACCCTGGCCTATGGGCTGATGCTGCTGGTGATCGCCTCCGGAGCCATCGGCGTCTGGGCCTATGTCGCCCTGCCCGCCCGGCTCAGCGAGAACCGCGGGGAGACCACGCGCAAACAGATGCTGGCGCAGATCCAGTCCCTGGACGAACTGATCCACGAGGCCGCTCAGGGCTTCCCGCGCGACACCGCCGCCATCGTCCGGATCTCGCTGGAGCAGACCGACATCGGCGGCGGCTTCTGGCGGCGGCTGTTCGAGGACTACCGTGACTGTGCGAACCTGCGCGCGCTGCGCGAGATCGAGGCGGCCCAGCGGACGGCCGGCGCCCATGAGGCCAAGGCCCTGGGCGAGGTGGCGGTTCTGATGCGGCGCAAGGGCGATGCGCTGGGCCTGGCGCGGCGGCAAATGCACATCACGGCCCTTTTGGAAGCTTGGCTGTTCGTGCACGTTCCGGCCACATTCGCCCTGCTGGCCGCGCTCACCGTGCACATCGTCAGCGTCTTCGCGTACTGGTGACATGACCCAAGCGATCACCCTGCGACTGATCACCCGCCAGGCCGGCGGCGGCGAGATCGTCCGGACCCGTCGGATCGACAGCGGCGAGGCGATGATCGGCCGCGCCCAGGGTTGCGACATCTACCTGCCCGACCTGTCGGTCGACCCGCAGCACGCCCTGATGCGGGTCGCGGGCCGCAACCGGGTGACCATCGAATCCCTGACCGGCGTCGCCTTCCAGGTGGACGGCAAGCAGACCCTGCGCGCCGACCTGGACGCCGGCCGTGGCCAGATGGCGAGCTTCGGGGCCTTCGACCTCAGCGTCAGCGAGGGCGCCGAGGACGACATCGCCGTGGCGGTGACGCGCCGGGAGGAGGAGCACGCGCCCTCCCCCAGCCTGTTCTCGCTGAAGGCCAGCCTGTTCGGGCGCCGGCGGATGGCCTGGGCCCTTGGCCTGACGATCCTGGCGCTTTGCCTGATCGTGCCGCTGGCCGGCGCCTCCCTGTTCCGTCACCTGCACATCCATCCCGACCAGCAGTGGTCGACGGGACCGCTTTCCAAGGCCCACGCCTTCCTGGAAAAGGACTGCCAGTCCTGCCACCAGGCCAAGTTCGTCGCCGTGCGCGACCAGGCATGCCTGGCCTGCCACCAGGCGGGCCGAACGCCGGCCCAGACCCTGGCCCTGAACGCCGACCTCGGTCGGCGCGGCAGTCCGTTCATTCCCAGACTGATTTCGGACCACGCGGGCCACGACCGCCTGCTCAAGGCCATGCCGCCGCCGCCCACCCTGGGCGGCAAGGTGAAGGGGCTGTTCGGCAAGGCCTTCAACCACCCCAACGACCGCTGCGCGAGCTGCCACCTGGAGCATACCGGCCCCAAGGGTCCGGTGATCGAGGCCGACCGGCCGATCAAGCCGACCCTGGTCGTCGCCACCACCTGCGGCGGCTGCCACGGCCAGCTGAAGTCGAGGCTGCCCTCGACCGGGTTGATCGACACCCCGGACTGGAAGCGCCATCCGGACTTCCGGCCCCTGGTGACCGTCTCCGCCGAGGGCCCGGCGCCCAGGATCGAGCGGATCGCCCTGACCGCGGACCCGCAGGAACATTCCGGCCTGGTGTTTTCCCACCGCCAGCACCTGGATCCCACCGGCGGCGTCGCCCGCATGGGGGTCGGCCTGGGCGCGGCGCGCGGCTACGGCGGGGCGCTCACCTGCATCTCCTGCCACCGACCGACACCGGGCGCCGGCGGCTTCAAGCCGATCGAGATGGAGCGCGACTGCGCGGCCTGTCACGCCCTGGGCTTCGCCTCGGCCGGCGGTGAGATCAAGCTCCTGCCGCACGGTGACGCGGGCAAGGTGATGGCCACCCTGCAAGCGTTCTATGGCGGCGGGTCAGGCGCGGGCGCCGAGCCCCAGCGCCGCCTGCCCGGCGACTTCCGACCGCAGTCCGCGGCCCCCAGGGCGGCGAACCCGGCCATGGCTTCAGGCGCCTTCCGCCAGGCCTTCTCGCCCGGCGGGACCTGCTACGGCTGCCACCGGATCTCCTGGGACGGCGATGGCCCAATGGGCGTCAAGGTGGCCAAGGTCCACCTGGCCTCACGCTTCCTGCCGCGTGGCGCCTTCGACCACAGCGTGCCCGCCCACAAGGGCGACGGCCTGGGCGCCTTCAACTGCGTGGATTGTCACAAGGCCAAGACCTCGGAGCATGCCGAGGACCTGTTGCTGCCGGGCGTCGCCAAGTGCGCCACCTGCCATGGCAAGACGGAACACCAGACGCCGGCCGCCGCCAGCGGCCAGTGCGCCGACTGCCACAGCTATCACAAGCCCGGCAAGGCCACGCCCACCGGCCAGAGCCGCACCTTCGAGGCGATCTTCGCGCCGGCCGATGGGCCGGCGCGGGGGATCCCGGGCGGGTAGGCTCTACACCACCCCGTAGGCCAGCATGGCGTCGGCGACTTTCTTGAAGCCGGCGATGTTGGCGCCGCGGACGTAGTCGATGACCTTGGAATCCTTGCGGGCGCCGTACTCGACGCAGCGCTCGTGAATCCCGGCCATGATGTCGAGCAGGTGCTGCTGCAGGTCGGCTTCCTTCCAGGAGATGCGCGCTGAGTTCTGACTCATCTCCAGGCCGGAGACCGCCACGCCGCCGGCGTTGGCCGCCTTGCCGGGCGCGTAGAGGATCTGCGCCTGCTTGAAGACGTGCACGCCATCCAGGTCGGTCGGCATGTTGGCGCCTTCCGACACCGCCTTGCAGCCGTTGGAAACCAGGATCTGGGCCTCGGCGCCGTTGAGCTCGTTCTGGGTGGCGCAGGGCAGAGCCACGTCGCAGGCGACGCCCCAGGGCCGGGCGCCGTCGCCGTGGAAGCTCGCGCCCTTGAACTCTTTCACATACTCGGAAATCCGCCCACGGCGGCGGCCCTTCAGTTCCTTGATCCAGTCGATCTTGGCCTGGTCGATGCCGTCCGGGTCGTGGATGAAGCCCTCGGAGTCCGACAGGGTCAGGACCTTGCCGCCCAGCTGGACGATCTTTTCGGCGGCGTGGGTCGCCACGTTGCCGGAACCGGAGATCACCGCGGTCTTGCCCTCGACGCTGTCGCCGACGTTCTTCAGCATATTCTGCAGGAAGTAGACCGCGCCGTAGCCGGTGGCCTCAGTGCGGATCAGGCTGCCGCCGTATTCCAGGCCCTTGCCGGTCAGGACGCCGGTGAACTGGTTGGTGATCCGCTTGTACTGGCCGAACATGTAGCCGATCTCGCGGCCGCCCACCCCGATGTCGCCGGCCGGCACGTCGATGTCCGCGCCGATGTGGCGGTAGAGCTCGGTCATGAACGACTGGCAGAACCGCATCACCTCATGGTCCGACTTGCCGCGCGGATTGAAGTTCGAGCCGCCCTTGCCGCCGCCCATGGGCAGGCCGGTGAGCGCGTTCTTGAAGGTCTGTTCGAAGGCCAGGAACTTCAGCACGCTTTCCGTCACCGACGGGTGGAAGCGGATGCCACCCTTGTAGGGGCCGATGGCGTTGTTGTTCTGCACCCGCCAGCCGCGCTG
Source organism: Caulobacteraceae bacterium (assembly GCA_947475465.1). GTDB lineage: Bacteria > Pseudomonadota > Alphaproteobacteria > Caulobacterales > Caulobacteraceae > Phenylobacterium. The sequence goes on from CANJLK010000006.1 coordinate 51,168, forward strand.
GACGCGGATATTGCCCCTGTCGTCTTCCCAGCAGACCCGGAAGCTCATCACCCGGTCCGGCTCGGCGATCCGGCGCAGGATCTGGTACTCGTGGTACTGTTCCTTGTCGGCGATGAACTCGAAAATGTCCTCGGCGACTTCCTGCACCGCCTGGACGAATTCCGGCTGCCCCGGATTGCGCCGGTTTACACCGGCGATGAACCGCTCGAGATCGACATGGTCGCTGGAAGCCATTGCAAATTTCCCCCGAAATTCAGCTGCGGGCGCCGGAGAACCGACGCCGATTTCGCCGTTGCGGACGCAAGCTTAGCAGGCATCCGCGGCAGAGTTTAAGTGACATTCTTAAAAGCCCGTCCAAGCCTTGCCTTAGAGGGCTTCACAAACCCGTGGAAATCGCCACAACTCGGAGGATTGAGCGGGGGGGCTCCACCAATGACCAAGGCATCTGACCTCTTTATTTCCTGCCTCGAAGAAGAGGGCGTGGAATATGTCTTCGGCGTGCCGGGCGAGGAGAACCTCGACTTCCTGGACAGCCTGTCGCGCTCGACCAAGATCAAGCTGATCCTGACGCGCCACGAACAGGGCGCGGGGTTCATGGCCGCCACCTATGGGCGTCACACCGGCAAGGCCGGCGTCTGCGTCGCCACGCTCGGCCCCGGCGCCACCAATTTCGTGACCGCGGCGGCCTATGCCCAGCTGGGCGGCATGCCGATGATGATGGTCACCGGCCAAAAGCCGATCAAGAGCTCAAAACAGGGCCGGTTCCAGATCCTCGACGTGGTGGCGATGATGGGGCCGCTGACGAAGTACACCCACCAGCTGGCCTCGGCCGACAACATCCCGTCGCGGATCCGCGAAGCCTTCCGCCTGGGCCAGGAAGAAAAGCCCGGCGCCGTCCACCTGGAATTCCCCGAGGACATCGCCCACGAGCAGACCGATTCCACGCCCATTCCGAAGAGCAATGCGCGCCGCCCGGTGGCCGACGAAAAATCGGTCCGCGCCGCGGCCAAACGGATCGAGCAGGCCAAGTCGCCGATCCTGGTGATCGGCGCGGGCGCCAACCGGACCATGACCAGCCGGATGCTGTCCCAATTCATCGACAAGACCGGCATTCCGTTCGTCTCGACCCAACTCGGCAAGGGCGTGGTCGACGAGCTGTCCCCGAAGTTCCTGGGCTGCGCGGCCCTGTCCGCGGGCGATTTCGTGCACCGCGCCATCGGCGCGGCCGACCTGATCATCAACGTCGGTCACGACGTCATCGAGAAGCCGCCGTTCTTCATGCAACGGGGCGGCGCGGAGGTGATCCACATCAACTTCCGCTCGGCCGAAGTCGATCCGGTCTACTTCCCGCAGTACGAGGTGATCGGCGACATCGGCAATTCGATCTGGCAGATCAAGGAGGACATCCTGCCCCAGGCCGGATGGGATTTCTCCAAGATGTTCAAGGCCCGCGAGGCGGAGGTGGCGCACACCGCCAGCCAGGTCGACGACATGCGCTTCCCGATCTATCCGCAGCACCTGGTGGCGCAGATCCGCCAGGCCATGCCGGCCAACGGGATCATCTGCCTGGACAACGGGGTCTATAAGATCTGGTTCGCCCGCAACTATCCCGCGCGGATGACCAACACCGTCCTGCTCGACAACGCCCTGGCCACCATGGGCGCGGGCCTTCCCTCCGCCATGGCCTCGGCCATGGTCTATCCGGACCGCAAGGTCATGGCCGTCTGCGGCGACGGCGGCTTCATGATGAACAGCCAGGAGATGGAGACCGCGGTCCGGCTGAAGCTCAACATCACCGTGCTGATCCTCAACGACAATTCCTACGGAATGATCCGCTGGAAACAGGCCAACATGGGCTTCAAGGACTGGGGCCTCACCTACGGCAATCCGGACTTCGTGAAGTACGCCGAGAGCTACGGGGCCAACGGCTACCGTGTAGGCTCGGCCGCCGAGCTTCCGACGCTCCTGGAAAAATGCCTGAACACGCCTGGCGTGAACCTGATCGAGGTCCCCGTGGACTACAGCGACAACGACCCGATCCTGAACAAGCAGATCAAGGAACTGAGCGCCGCCCTCTGACCTTCCGTCACGCCAGCAGAAGTCGATAGCCCCATGGCCGCCCTCAAAGACTCCTACCCGCTCTACCTCGCCAACGTCGCCCAGACGCCGAACCTCGACCTTGTGGTGACCGACAAGTTCACCGGCGAGGTGGCGACCCGGGTCGCCCAGGCCGACGCGGCGACCATCGACGCGGGCATAGCCGCGGCCGTCGAGGCCGCCGAGCCCATGGCCCGCATGGCCGCCTACGAGCGCCAGGCGGTGTTGGCCCATTGCGTGACCCGGTTCACGGAGCGCTTCGACGAACTGGCCATGGCGCTGTGCATCGAGGCCGGCAAGCCGATCCGCGACGCCCGCGGCGAGGTCGGCCGGCTGATCGACACGTTCCGCATCGCGGCGGAAGAATCCGTGCGCATCACTGGCGAAGTCCAGCCGTTGGACATCTCGCCCCGCGCCAAGGGCTACCAGGGGATCTGGAAGCGGGTGCCCATCGGCCCCTGCTCCTTCGTCTCGCCCTTCAACTTCCCGCTCAACCTGGCGGCCCACAAGATCGCACCGGCGCTCGCAGTCGGCTGCCCGTTCGTCATGAAGCCCGCCTCGCGCACTCCCCTGGGCGCGATCATCATCGGCGAGGTCCTGGCCGAGACCGACCTGCCAAAGGGCGCCTTCTCGATCCTGCCGGCCCACCGCGAGGGTGCGGACCTGTTCACCACCGACGAGCGCCTGAAACTGCTGTCCTTCACCGGCTCGCCTGAAGTGGGCTGGGACCTGAAGGCCCGGGCCGGCAAGAAGAAGGTGGTGCTGGAACTGGGCGGCAACGCCGCGGTGATCGTCGACGAGGACATCACGGGCGCCGACCTGGACGACGCCGTGGAGCGGATCATCTTCGGGGCCTTCTATCAGTCCGGCCAGTCTTGCATCGGCGTCCAGCGGATCATCGTCCATGCCAGCCTCTACGACGAGTTCAAAGCCCGGCTGGTGGCCAAGACCAGGGCCCTGATCGCCGGCGATCCGAAGGACGAAAAGACCTTTATCGGGCCGATGATCGACGTGAAGGAGGCCACCCGCCTGGACAACTGGATCCAGGAGGCCAGCGCTGGCGGGGCCACCCTTTTGTGCGGCGGCAAGCGCGAGGGTGCCATGCTGGAAGCCACCTTGATGGAAGGCGTCGACCGCTCGGCCAGGCTCTACAGGGAAGAGGCCTTCGGGCCCGTCGCGATCCTCTCGAAATTCAACGAGTTTTCCGACGCCCTCGACGAGGTGAACGACTCCAAATTCGGCCTGCAGGCCGGGGTCTTCACCCGCGACCTCTACAAGATGTTCGAGGCCTGGGACCGGCTGGACGTGGGCGGCGTGGTGATCGGCGACGTGCCGAGCTACCGGGTCGACAACATGCCCTACGGCGGGGTCAAGGATTCAGGACTTGGACGTGAAGGCGTGCGCTTCGCCATGGAGGACATGACGGAAATTCGAAACCTCGTCATCCGTCGGCGATAACCATACGTATCTCTATCGAAGCAGCGGCCAGGGCAGGCCATTGCAGGGGCCTGGGGAGGCCGTAGTGCTGACGATCGCACAGATAACCGATCTGCATATAACGACCGACACCGACCCGGTGAATCTGTGGCGGAACGCTGAGCGTTTGCAGCACGTCCTGAAATCCATTCACGCGCTGAAGCCCCGGCCGGTGGCGATCTTCGCCTCCGGCGACCTCGTCGACCGCGGCGAGCCGGAAGAATACGAAGCGCTGATCGAGATCCTGCGGCACGTGGAGATTCCAATCTATTTCGGGATCGGCAATCACGACCGCCGCGAGCCGTTCCTGGCCGCGCTCAGCGGCCACGGCGTCCAGACCGATCCCAACGGCTTCGTGCAATACGCCGTCGACTTCGGCGACCTGCGGGTCATCGTCTGCGACACCCTGGATGAGGAAAGCGAGGGCGGGGCGTTCTGCGAGGACCGCGCGGCCTGGCTGGCCAAGACGCTGGACGAGGCGCCTGACCAGCCGACGGTCATCGCTTTGCACCACCCGCCCATCGCCAGCGGCATCCGCTGGATGGATCCCGATCCCAAGGCCGGCTGGATCGCCCGGCTGGCCAATGCCGTGCGCGGACACGATCAGGTGCGCTCGATCCTCTGCGGTCACGTTCACCGGGCTTTCAACGGCGTGCTTGCCGGCCGCGCGGTGGCCGCGGCGCCGGCCACGTCGATCCAGCTCACCCTGGACCTCACGCCGGTCGACATGCGCAATCCCGACGGCCGCGAGATGCTGGTGGAGGAACCGCCCGGCTTCGCCGTGGTGATGGCCTATGAGGGCCAGGTGAACACCCACGTCTGCGTGGCAGGCGACTATGCGCCTGCGGTGGCCTATACCTCTCCATTCGTGAGGGGCTAGCGGGGGGCTGCAAGTGCCAGGGGTTCAAAGGGGCGTATTGGGCCGGCTGGCCGGCGGCCTGGCCGCCCTGCGGACGGTCGCGGGGCGATGGGGCGATGCGGCGGTCGTCGGGCTTGTCGCCGTCGCCTGTTCGGTCCTGGCCCTGGCGTTGAACGCCACGACGCCTGTCCGCTCGGTCGAGAACCTGATGTACGACCTGCGCGTGTCGTTCAACGCGCCGGCGGCCCAGCCCGACTTCGCGATCATCAAGATCGACGACGCGGCCACCGCAGCCATGCAGGAGGCGTCTCCCTGCCATTGCCTGGCGCCGATCAACAAGGCCTGGCTCGGGGACCTGATCGCGGCCCTGGACGCCAAGGGCGTCAAGGCGATCGGCGTCGACTACCTGCTCGACACCTGGTCCTCGCCGGAGGAATTCGCCGACTTCAACGCGCGCATTGCACAGGTGAAGGCGCCCATCGTGGTCGCGGTAGATCCTGATCGGCAGGCCGGCGTCGACTACCCGGTGTCACCCAAGCTGATCTATTCCGACGCCCGGGCCCTGACCCACAAGGACTACGACGACGTCATCCGGGACTACGACCCCAAGCCCAGCCAGTACCTCGCCCTGGCGGCGGCGGTCGACGCCGCGATCGGCCGGAAGCCTCCCGAGCACCCTTTCCTGATCCGCTACCGGCAGCCTGACGCACGCCTGGGGGCGGAGAACCTGGGCGCTATCAGTCCATCGTTCTCCGCGGCCTTCGTGCCCTTCGTTCCCGAAGTCCAGCTGAAGAACAAGATCGTCTTCATCGGCAGCGTCACCCGATCGGCTACTGCAGATTCCAGCACGCCCAAGGAGGACATGCACTCAACGCCCCTGCGCTATCGGCCGGGCCACGACCACGGGACACCGGGCGTCGAAGTGCATGTGCACGCCCTGTCCCAGATGATGGCCGGCGACCAGATTCACAAGCCCGGCCCGTTCTGGGCCGGAGCCCTTGTGCTGGTGGCGGGACTTGGGGGCGCGGCCCTCGGCCGAGGCAGCAACCGCTGGTGGGTTGCCGTGGCGATCGTCCTGCTGATCCTGGGCGGCTGTTTCATCGGCGCGATCTATTTCTTCCGCTGGTACAACATCATCACGCCGGTGATGGCGCCGACCATGTGCTTCGCCTTTGCCTTCTTCCTGATGAGCCGCCTGGCCGCTGTGGAGTTGCAGAACCAGCGTGCGCTCTATTCCTCCACCCTGGAACGCTACCTGGCGCCCCAGGTGATCGACCGCATCGTCGAGGGTCGCGAGGCGGTGAAGATCGGCGCCGAGGAGCGCGAGATCACCGTCATGGTCTCCGACCTGGAGAATTTCTCGAACCTCGTGGCCACGCTGCCGCTGGAACCCTTCTCTAAAGTGATCAACGGCTACTTCGACGGCCTGATCGAGATCCTCTGGAAGCATGAGGCGATGATCGACAAGATGACCGGCGATGGCCTGATCGTCATCTTCGGCGCCCCGATCGCCATCCCGGACCACGCCCAGCGGGCGATCGCCTGCGTCAAGGAGATCGACACCTTCGCCGAGGCCTACCGCGAACGGATGCTGGCGGAGCACGGCATCTTCGGGCGCACCCGGATGGGACTGGATTCCGGCATCGGGCTGGTCGGGAATTTCGGCGGCGAGCGCCGGTTCAACTACACGGCCTATGGCGAGGTGGTGGTGATCGCCGCCCGCCTTGAAGCCGCCAACAAGACCTTCGGGACCCGCATCCTGTTCTCGGCGGAAACCAAGCGGCTGGCCGGAGAACCGGGCGACGTGCGCCCAGTCGGCAGTATCGAGCTGAAGGGCGTTCCATTGCCAATTGAAGCGTTTACGACGCTTTAACCAAGAAATTCTCACTAGAGTTGAGTCACCTCCTAGGTGAATCGCGTTGTCGTTGTATTTTCCTCGTGATCACTGAGCCTCGGACGCCGGTGTCGGCCGCGTCCAAGGACAGACGAGGGCTTGGCGATGGGCATGTTCACGGCGACCACCTGGGGACGCAATCTTGCGCATCTCGCGCCCATAGCCGCCATCGGCATGGCGCTCTGCGCCGCACCTCCGGCCGCCGCGAGCGTGCTCTACAGCAATGGCACCATCAGCGGCCAGACGCTGGGGTTCACCATCAACAATGGGTACGCGGTCTCCAACTCCTTCACGCTCTCGAGCGCGGCCACAATCTCCAGCATCAGCTTCGGCAGCTGGGTGGAACAGGGCGACTCGCTCAACAATGTCATGTGGTCGATCGTTGCCGCGCCTGAGGACTACAGCACCGGCGCCATGGCCCAGGTGAGCTCCACCTTCCTGGACAGCAACGGCGAATTCGACATCTTCTCCAGCAGCTTTGAAACAGGCGATGTGACCCTGGCGGCCGGCACCTATTACCTGGTGCTCCAGAACGCCGTGACGTCGCAGAGCGGCTTCGCCTATTGGGATGAGAACTTCGGCCCCTCGACCGCGTCGGACAGCAGCATTGGACCGCTGACCGCGGACAATGGCTATGGATCTGAAAGTTTTGAGATCTTCAGCAGCGACAGCACCTCCGCGACGCCCGAGCCCGCGGCTTGGTCGCTGATGCTGGTGGGCTTTGGCGGACTGGGCGCCGTGCTTCGCGCCAATCGCCGGCGCGCAATCGCCTGACGCGCCCGGCCACTCTGGTGCTACCGGAGCGGATGAAGCTCTAGGGTCCGGCGGCGATCCAGGCGGCCATGTCAGGATCGTTGGCGACGCTGTAGGGCCGGCCGTACCCGTCCGTGAAGAAGCGCTCCATCTCCGGCCGCGAGAACGGCCTGGAGCCCACCCGCCCGAAGATCGCGATCTGGCCGCCCGTCTCATCGACGCCCCGGTCGCGGTCCAGCCCCTTGGACATGGCCAGCGCCGGCGATGGGGTCTTCGCCCAGGCGATCAGTTCCGGCTTCGGAGGCGGAGAGAAGCCGTAGAAGTTCGGCTGGCTGGCCGGGCTTGTGAGCTGCAGCACCTTCATGCCGTTCCGGCCGTCGGCGACATAGGCGAACAGCGAGGCGTTGGTGGAGCCGACCACCACATCCTCGGCGTCGTTCATCCGGCCGCCGAAGTCGACCTTCTGGTAGATCCGCGGGCGTTCGGGCGCCTTCACGTCGACGATGACAAGGCCGTCCTTCTTGGCCGCCACGTAGGCATAGGTGCGGGCCACATAGACGCGGCGCGCGTCGGCCAGGGGCACGGTGGCGCCCGCGACCAGGCGCGGCTGGTCAAGACGGGTGACATCGACCACTTCCAGCCCGCGCGCGTCGGTGACGAACAGGTAGCGGAACTGCAGGGCGCTGGCCCGCACGTCCGGCAGTGCCAGCGTCGCCGTCAGGCGGGGTTTCAGCGGATTATCCAGGTCGACCACCACCAGGCCCGCATCGGCGGCGATGTAGGCGAAATGGCCGCCCAGGGTCACGTGGCGCGCGCCCTTCAGGACATTGCCCGGGTTCCAGGTCACGGCCCGCTTCAGCATGTTGTTGCGCGGATCGCCGTCGGCCAGGGTGTCGATGTTGACGAGGATCAGCCCCTCCTCCGCGTCGGTGATGACGGCGTAGGAATAGATCGGGTGGAAGGCCTGTTCCTGGTTGGCCTCGCGCATGGCGGGCGTGTTGCGGCTGGGCGCGATCGACTGGTTGGTGGGCAGCGCCATGCAGGTCGCGTTCTTCGACGCCACCCGGGTGTTGTCCCCCAGCGGCGAGAACGGCGCGGTCACGATCTTCTTGGAAACGCCCTTGTTGGCGATGCTGGCCACGTCATAGGCGCGGAACCCGTCCTTGCCGCCGGCCGCGTACATGTATTCGCCGCGCAGCTGCAGGCAGCGGACCGCGTCGCTGGTGTGCTCTACGACATTGCGGATGTCCTCGGCGCCATCCCCCTCGCCGCCCTTCAGGCCTTTGACGAACGGCGCGCCACGGACCCAGGTCTTCAGCTCCCGGCCGTTCTTCTCCACGTGCATTCGGTAGAAGTCGGGATAGGCATATTTCTGCAGATAGGAGCCGAACACCGCCTGGGGTTCGCTGAACTCGGTCACCCGCACCGCCTCAAGGTCCTGGCCCTCGCCGACCCAGGCATGCAGGCCCAGGAAGTTGACGTAGTTGGTCCCCAGCAGCAGCAGCTGGGCCATGATGGCGTTGTTATCGTTGGCGGCCGAGACGTGGCAGTCGTCGCAGGTCTTGGTCTCGGTCGTCCGCACGGTGTGGGCGAAATGCGGCGCGAAGGCCTGGCTGGAGAAGCCGACCGCCGAGATCGGCGGCTGCTGGTTGTAGATCCGTTCCCGGTTGATGTTGGTCGAGGTCAGGATCAGGGCCGACGAGGAGCGCACAGGCGCGATGGTCGAGCCCTTGGTGGTCATGTGGCGGCCCAGCTGGAACATGTCGTCGCGGGCGACCTGCGGATTATAGGTCGCGTAGTTGCGGGTCTCCTGGGACTCGTACTTGTGGGTATTGGTCTTCCAGTTGGCCTCGATGGGCAGGTGGCAGCCGGCGCAGGACGTCGTCCACGAGGTGTGGCAGGTGAAGCACTCCATCTCGCTGTCCTTGTGGGCGAGATTGGCTTCAGAGACGCCGGGGCCCCAGGTGAACGGCTTACCGTCCTTGGTGATCTTGCCCATCAGCTTGGCGCGGGCCGCGCGGGGGTTGAAGTCGGGGCTGGCGCGGTCGACGGAGTCCTTCACCAGGTGGACCTGCCATTCGAGCTTGGGATCGATGATCGAGCGCTGCATCAGCACCTGACGACCATCCTTCTCCACCCACTCGAAGCGCCGCTGGCCGTCGGGATTACGCAGCAAGGACAGGTCCGCGCCGCCCGGTCCGGCGGCCGGGCCGGAGGTGCGCAGCGTCGGATAGGCGTTGATCGAGCCGTGGCAGTCCTTGCACCGGATCTCCACCGCATTGGCGACCTCGCCCATGATCAGGCCCGAGCCGTGGCTGTCCTGGGCAAAGTGGCAGTCGGCGCACTGCATGCCCTTCTCGGCGTGGATGTCCATCATGTGGACCGCCTTGCCCTTCTGTTCGCCCGGCGGGGTGAACTCGGGCGCGCCCTTCTTGCGGAACTTCTCCGGATCGTCGTTGGCGACGATCTTGCCCTGGGCGTCCAGCAGGTTGCCGTCCCGGTCGCGCTTGAAGATCGCCCGGAAGTTCCAGCCGTGGCCGTGGTAGTCGGCGAATTGGGTGTCTTTCAGGCTGTCGTTGAGCCCGAAGACGTTGCGCAGGAAGTCCAAGCTGGCCCACAGGCCGCGGGGCGAGGCGCCTTCCGGATTGCGGTTCAGGACCTTCCGCATCTCTTCGGCGGTCGGATAGCGCTGCCGTTCAGGCCACATCTTCGGCGCGTCGGCCTCGTAATCCCACATCGTGTAGCCGAGGTAGGTGTTCATGAACATGTTCGGCTGGTGCATGTGGCAGTTCATGCACTGCGAGGTCGGGATCGAACGGGTGAAGGCGTGGGTGATCGGGTGCCCGCTTTCCGACCTGTCGATGGTCGGGTCGACCGTGGCCGACTGGCCGTCGCGGCCATACTGCGAATAGCCCAGACTGTGCTGCGGCTGGCGGTCGTTGGCGTAGACTACGTGGCAGGACGCGCAGCCGGAGGAGCGGTAGTCGCCCGGCTGGTCATTGGTGCCCATGAACCAGGTGAAGGGGTCGTTCAGCCGCGTCTTGTGGATGTTCAGCAGCGGGATGGCCACGCGCAGGCCGGTGCCGGGACCCCGGTTGGACTGGCGGATATCCGGCCGCCCGGGCTCCTCGAGCCGCTGCAGTTCGCCGGTGGCGTCGGGCAGGCCGATCTCGGGGAAGGTCGGATTGATGTTGCGCCCGCCGCGCTCGAAGACGCGGAAAATGTCGCCGGGCGGCGTCACCTGCCAGGTCGGCAGCGGATAGAGGGCGGGCAAGGCGCCACGGGCCTTCTGTTCCGGCGTCACCGTGCCCGGCGGATTGCCCGGCGAGACGATCTTCGCGGGCTCGCCGTCCTGCGTATAGGCCTCACCCAGGATGTAGTGCTTGAAGGGCAGGATTCCGTTGTTGTAGGCGGCCCCACCGAACAGCATGGCGCCGGACGCCATCAGCGAGCGTTCGGCCTTCTCGATCAGTTCCTGGTGGCAGGCCCCACAGGCCTGCCGCGCGACGCGGTAGTCCGACGGGTTCACGAAGCGGACGAAGGCCGGCGCCTCGCGGTTGAGGAGGGTATAGCTCTCCTTCGGATTGGCGGAACTCGGGAACTTCCAGGCGCCCGGATAGCGCGGCAGGACGTGGGCCCGGTCGCGGATGCGGGCATATTCGGCCTGGCCCTTCTTCAGGCCCGCCGGCGCCTTCACCGTCGCATCCCCGCCATGGCAGTCGGCGCAGCCCAGTACAACCGCGGTTGAGGCGTGCATCGAGGGCGCGTCGGAGGCCGAGTGGCAGCTTATGCAGCCGGCGCTCTTGGCCGCGGCCTGATCTTCGGTCTGGGTCTTCGGGGCCGCAGGCGCGGCGACATAGGTCCGGGCGACGGGCTTTTCTTCATCCCCGGCGGCGTGCAGGGCGACAGGCATGGCGAAGATCAGCGCCGCCAGCGCCGCCATCCTCCAGGTCCATGTGCCCGCTTTCCCCATGCCGCCCCTAGAAGTTCAGAATCGCATTGAGCAGGATCGAATAGTAGCGGCTGTCGCCGCCGCTGTTCGTGAATAGATCGCCGAAACCCTGACCGGGATCGAACACCGCCGCCGAGGCGCGCAGCACCACGTTCTGGGTCATCTTCGGCCGCCAGATCGCCGAGACGGAATAGTCCCAGCCAAGCGCGGTGGGTATCGAGCCCTCGTTGCGCAGCGCCCGCACCACGGCGGTGTCCACGAAGGCCAGGCGATTGACGTTGCCGGACAGACGCAGCCGGGGCGTCAGGTCGAAGTCCGCGCCGCCGCCCAGAAGCATCGTGCCGGGATTGTTGAAGTTCGACTGGCCCTCTTCCTTTGAGGAGCGCAGATCGTTGAGGACGCCGTTGCGGCCGCTGATCGCCACCGCCCGGCCGCCGCCCGCGAACGGGATCGACTGGCGGATCCAGTAGCTGGTGTCGGCGCCGGCGAACTGCGGGTTCTCGAAGATCGCGTCGTATCCGGTTTCCTTGTTGTCGTAGGGCTTGGAGTCGCCGGAGGCGTAGAGGACCGAGCCGCGCACCCGGATCCAGCTGAAATCGTAGGAGGGTTCGGCGGCGGCGAACCAGGCGCGGATTTTGGCCGGCTTGTTGGTGAAGACGCTGTTCCGGTCCTCCCCGAAGGCCCCGTAGACCGAGGTGGTGAGGTTCAGGCGACCGTAGTGCCCGTCGCCATTATAACCAACATAGACAACATCGTAATCCCGCGTCCTGATGTTTCCGATCAGGGCGGGGCGGACGGGGAAGCCGTTGTCATCGACATGGATCCGGCCGGATTCACGGTTACGGTTATAGGCCACGGTCAACTGCGAGGTCATGCCCGGTACGGGCAGGTCCTGGCGATAGAGGTTGGCCACGAAGATATCGTCGTCGCGCAGCCGCTGGGTGACGTCGTTCAGGCCGGAGTTGGTGTCCTTCTCCAGGCGGCGGAACCAGGCCAGGTTATACTGGAACCGGTTGTTGTCCCGGTCGCCGAACAGTCGGACGCCCAGCTGATTATCCTGGAAAAGAAATCCTCGGAAGTCACTGGAAAATGGCTGAATTCCAACTCTTAGCGAGTCGAAGTCGTAACGCTCCGACACATTGCGCAGGTGGTAGTCGACGAACGCTTCCTGCACGCCGATCCAGCCGTCCGTACGGTGGGGCGCGCGGCTGGGGGCCACGGACAGGACGCGCTTCTCCGGCACCTGGACGTAGTTGGCGTTGAACGCCAGGGTAAGGCGGACTTCCACCTCGGGCGGCTTGAAGGCGGTCGAACCCTTGGTCAACGCCATGCCCACCAGGGTCGTCTGCGACGCCACCAGGCTGGAGGCGCGGCCGAACACGTCCAGGCTGCCGGCCCGCTGGGTGGTCTGCACGCCGACAGGAATGGGGAAGCTGCGCGGCTCCAGCACCGTGTCGACCACGCCGGTGAGCGCGAAGAACCAGTCGTGGGTTCCCTTGATCGGCCGATCGCCCTTGAGGGTGTTCTGGTTGTAGGGATCGAACCACCGCGAATGCACGCCCACGGCCTCAATCAGCCGCCAGCGGTCGGGAATCGGCGTCTGGTCGACCGGAAAGGCTTCCGGCGGCGGGGCGCTGACCGCGCCGGGATTGACCTGCCGGACGGGCGGCGGGAGGTCCCTTTGGCGGCCCGGGCGGCGACGGCCGTCGACGGGGGCTTCATCGGGGACTTCGACCGCCTGGGCGGCGGCGACACCGGCCTGGGCCAGGATTTCGTCGATGGTCAGGGAGGACGCCCGGGCCGAGGCGCCCAGCGAGGCCGAAGCCACCGCCAGGAGGATGAGGAGGCCCGGGCGCATTCCTACTTGCCCTGACAGACGTTCTGGTCGGCCGTGTCCAGGAACGGCGCGAACGGACAGCTGACATACCGCAGCCGCGCCGAGGGATTTCCGACCACCAGCTGGTCGGCGCGGATCGCGGGATCGGCGTTCGTGATGCCGACCCGCTGGGCGGCGTTGTAGACGCCCAGGAAGGCGGTCATGTCATCCTGGTCGATGCCGTCGCCGGAGATGCCGATCGCCCCCACCAGCTTGCCGGCTCGATAGATGGGCACGGCGCCGGGGAAGATCTGGATGCCGTTCTGCAGGCGGTTCTGGCCGGGCGTGGCGTCCGGGATCATGCTGCATCGCTGGGCGGTGTCTGAACCCGCCCCGCCGACGAACCCGAGGTGTTGAGCGATATTTGTCAGCACCAGGGCCGACTGCAGGCCGGTGGAGAACGGGCTCCACTGGCTGATTGGCCGCGACAGCGGGCCGTTCTGGGTTCCCACCTGGCCGTCCGGGAAATAGGGCCGCGCCAGGTTGCCGATCGAGCGGTCGCCGAAGGCCGTCTTGCCGGTGAGAGCCGTCGCGTCGCCGAAGAAGCTGCGGACCTTCTGCACGAAGCTCCGAACATCACTGCTGGGATCGCCATTGAGATCGCCGGCCGCGAAGGGGCTGGAGAAGAAGCTTACGGTGCGCGCCTTCTGGACCGAGACATCGATGCCGAACACCGGCGCGTCCGGCGCCCGGACTAGCCCCAGGATCACGCCCCGGGTATCGACCACCGCCATGGACACCTGGGCGCGGCTGTCGTTGGGCTGGCGGATCTGGCCCCGCGACCGGCTCATGGTCTTGAAGGCTTCCTCCAGCACCGCGGTGACCTCAGCCGCAGTAAGCGGAGTTTGGACCTCGGCGGCGTCGGTGCCGCCCTTGATCGGATAGCGGTTCTGGCCCGAGCCGTTGGTCAGGACGAAGGCGTCGCGACTGGAGAATTCCGCGGCGGTCGAGGGGCGTACGCCGGAGGTCTCGCTGCCATAGACCTGGCCGGCCAGGACCGCTCCGCCGGGGTAATAGCCGTTGACCGCGACCAGGGCGCCCGTGGCGGCCGGCAGGGACGCGAACGGGGTCGCCGACGACGGGCTGACTTTCAGCGAGGCAGCGGTGGCGTCACTGTAGCGGAGGGCGGTCCCGTCCACCGTGATGCGCTCGGCGCGGATCGTATCGGGCGGCGCGAAGCCGTTGGTGGCGGCGAAGGCCATGGCCTCCTCCGCGTCATCCTCGACGTCGAGCACGTTGGAATCAAAGCCGTAGTCGCCGTCGGCCATCACGCCCACGCCGCCCACCAGGACGCCGTTCTTGTAGAGCGGGAACCCGCCCGGATCGGCCGCCAGGCCGAGCGGCGAGCGCTTGGGTCCGATCAGGCCGGATGCGCCGCCGGCAGGGATGAACCGCGCCGTCAGGTCGGAACACGGCAACGAGGAGAACTGCACCCCAAACAGCGGCCCGCTTTCCAACCCGACGGTGGCCGGGCTGGGCGGGAAGTTCGGCTGCACGATCATGCTGGCCGTACGGGTCGAAAACGCGTTGCCGCCCGAGGACAGGTAGGCGCCGGTGATCGCCTTGGCGATGGCGGCGGCGGCGGCCGGCGCCACCACGCCCTGGGCGTCGAGGTTGCCGCCGGGCCCGGGCCGGAGCGTCGCCGTGGCCCGCGCGCCGGTCATGGAATAGACCGCCAGTACATTGCCCACCCGATCGGTCACCGCGATCACAGCCGGCAGGCCGCGGGCCTTCGATTCGGCCACGGCCTGGGCGATCACCTGCTGGACGTCGCCCGCGGTCAGGGCCTCGGCGCCCGGAACCGCATAGACGGTCGAGGGCGTGGTGGGGGTCGTTGGTGTGGTGGCCGTGGTCGAGGAACCGCCACCCCCGCCGCCGCCGCAGCCGGCCAGGACCAGGGCCGCGGCGCAGGCCAGCAGTGAAGAGCGGATGGGCCCGGTCACTTCAGCCCCCTGACCGCCTGGGCGACCTCGGCGAGCGCCGCGCGCAGCTCGGCGGGGCGGAAGCTGTTGGGGTCGCGCACGGCCCGGTAGGCGCGGTCCAGGTCGGGACGGATGCGGGCCGCCTGGGCGCGGTCCACCTGGCGCTCGGCGACCAGGGACGACAGCAGAGTGTCAGCGGCCATTACCGCCTGGGTGGAGCCGGCGTAGTCGGTGTAGCGCCGCGCCACTTCGCCGCTCAGCACGTTGTCGAGGATGGCCAGGGTCTCCGCCCGCCCGAAGGCGCGGCCCGCGAAAGCGTCGCCAAGCGCCCGCGACGATCCCGCCAGGGCCGAGGCGGCGCGGAACGCGCCGGCCCGGTCCTTGCCCAGGGCCGCGTGGAAGGCGCGCGAATCGGCCTCGAAGCGGGCCGCCTGACCCGGCGCCGCGACCTTGGCGGCCGCCGACAGCATGATCATGTTCTCGTCATTGAACGGCGCCATGCCCACCGGAACGGGACGGCCGGGGTTGGGCTCCGCCGCCGGGCGGAACTTGGGATCGTCCGAAATCTGCCGGTGGCAGCTCTGGCAGTCGAAGAAATAGAACTCCGGGAACACGCCTCCGGTGTCGCGGCCCGGCGCGCTGTAGAGCGTCAGCGCCCGGTTCAAAGCGAGGGCCTGTCCGACCGCCCAGGTCTTCACGCCGCTGGCGGCGGTCTTGTGACGAGACAGGTAGTCGGCATCCACATCGTGGTGGCGCTGCAGGCTGGTGAAGAGATCGAGTTCGAAGGCGATCCGCGGATGCCCCGCCGCCATGATCTGGTGGGTGACGAACTGGTCGGGGCCGGCGCCGCCGAAATGGCAGTCGAGGCAGCGGTTGGCGCGCGCCTTCGGATCGTCGAGGGCGACCATGCCCCGCGCGACATTGCCGGCATGGGTGGCGTCTACGGCGGTATGGCTGGCGATCCAGCCGCCGGACGCCCCGTGACAGGACTCGCAGGTCACGCCGTCGGACATCTGGAACCGGGCGCCGCGCAGCGCCACCGGAGCGGGATCGGCGTGGCAGCCCAGGCAGGCGGCGGCCTTTTCCGCCGGCCCAAGGCCCAGTCGGGCGGCGATCGCCTCGCCCCGCGCCTCGGTCAGCACCCGCCAGGCCCGGCTGTGGGCGCCTGCCACGCTGGAAGGGTCCTGCCAGGTGATCAATTCATTTTGGCGCACGGCCACGCCTGTGGCCGCGGGCCGGCTGTGGCAGGTGGACCCCGCGCAGGAGGCGACGCCTTCATGGGCGTTGGGACCGGCCAAGGCAGGCGCCGCCGCCAACGACACGGCGGCGAACAGCCAAAGGATCGCCAGACGAAACAGCCCTGTCACCGGAATTGCATTGCCCCGCCCCATCGTCGCTCCAACGATGCCTCTCGAACGGGAATCTTACCCGCCCGCCCACGGCTTAGGTAGCAATATCGCGGCAGCGCAAGAAGCTTCGCTTTGCAATTGATCAATATGCCGCTACGGCCGCGTTAACCCTAGAAAACCATTGCAAATGGTCCTCTAGTGGAAGCATTAAAAATTCGTTGAGTAGGGGGGCTACGCATGAGGATGCCTCGCGTAGGCCTTGGCCCTCGCGTTTTGCTGGTACTGATGGCTTCGACAACGCTTGCGTCTCCGACGCTGGCGTGGGGCCAGGCGCAGTCTCTCGCGCCAACCGCCGCCAATGCGGCGCGGGCCGGGGTCTCGGCCCCAGAGCTCAATCCGGCCGCAAGGGCTCCGCGCCCTGCGCCACAGAATAACGACATCTTCGCCCCGGAGCCGCCAGGGCCCTGCCCGCTGGCCGATTCGACCGTCCAGGTGGCGATCAGTTCGGTGACCTTCCGAGGCAGCACGGCGGTCCACGAGGCGGCGTTCCGGCCGGCCTATGCCGAATTTGTTGGCAAGCCCCTGCCCGTCTCGACGATCTGCACGATCCGCGACCGCGCGGCGCGCATCCTGTTCGACACCGGCGTCCTGGCGCGGGTGGAGATCCCCGAACAGCGGATCAGCGGCGGCGCCCTGGTCCTCGACGTCATCGAGGCCCACGTGGTCAATGTTCGGGTGCGTGGCGACATCGGCCCGGCCCAGGCGGCCGTGGAGCGCTTCGTCGAGAAGCTGCGCGGCATGAAGCCGTTCGATATGCGCCGCGCGCAACGCTACCTGCTGCTGGCGTCGGACATTCCGGGCGTTCGGGTGCGGGCCGCCATCAAGCCCTCGGTCAATCCCGACCGCGGTGCGGTGGACATTGACGTCAGCGTCACCCGCGACGGCATGGACGTGCTGGCCAATGTCCAGAACCTGGGTTCGAAGGTCGTCGGCCGCTGGGGCGGCCTGGCGCGGGCCGACTTCCTGAGCTTCAGCCCCTATGGCGAGAGCACGTCGCTCGTCGCCTTCCACACCCTCGATTCCAACGAGCAGTCGGTGATCCAGGTGGTGGAGAGCGCCCGCGTCGGCGGTGAGGGCCTCATCGCCCGCGGCGCCGCCGTCTATGGCGTCAGCCATCCGGGCGACGCCCTGAAGGTGCTGGGCTTGAAGAGCCAGTCGGTGGTCGTCAACGCCGAACTCGCCTATCCGCTGATCCGGATGCGGCGCGAGAACCTGAACGTCGCCGCCGGCTTCGACATCGTCGATCAGAAGACCGACATCTCCGGCGCCGCGTCGCTGAGCCATGACGAACTTCGGGTGGGCTATGTGCGGGCTGACGGCGACCTGCGGACCCAGGCGTTCGACCTGCCGGTGCAACTGAGTGGCAGTGTCTCGCTGCGCAAGGGGTTCGAGGCCTTCGGCGCCACGAGCGCGGGTTCGCCCCAGCTCAGCCGTTCCACCGCCGAACCCGACGCCTGGGTGGTCAAGGCCGGCGGCGACCTGCAGACCCTTCTCAGCCCGGCGATCACCGGGATCATCAAGGTCCAGGCGCAGTACACGGACAAGGCGCTGGTTCCCTACGAGCAGATCTCGCTGGGCAACCTAAGCGTTGGGCGCGGCTACGACCCCGCGGCCCTGCTGGGCGACAAGGGGGCCGCGGCCTCAGTTGAGCTGCATTACGCGCCCTTTTCCATCTACCCAAAGCTGGCGGCCGCGCCGTACGTCTTCTTCGACGCCGGCTATGTGCGCAACAACGGGACGGCGACCGGCGGCGGCCGCAGCCTGCGGTCTGTGGGCGCAGGCGTCCTGTTCCGCATCGCCAACCGCGCCAATCTGGAGCTTACCTACGCCTACCCGTTGGACGAGGTGATCACCGGCGGCCAGAAACCGGCGCCGCGCCTGCTTCTGAACCTGACGGCCAGCGTGCTCTGAGATGTGCAGATAGTTCGATGACCTTGCACGCTCCTCAAGTTCAAACGAAGCGTCGTCCGCGTCGCAATGAGCTGTTCTCGCGGTCGGGCATCTGCGGCGCCCTGGCGTCGCTTTCGACCCTCATGGGCCAGCCGGTCTATGCCGCGCCGATCCTGGGCTCCAGCCAGGCCAGCGGCGCCGGACCGGTCATCGCGGTCGGCGGTCAGACCACCGTCACCCTGCAGTCGCCGCGCACCATCATCACCTGGAGCGGCTACGACGTGGCGGCGGACGAGAGCGTCAGCTACGTCTTCGACAACCGCAACTGGATCGTTCTCAACAAGATCAGCACCTTCACGGCGCCGACGGTCGCAGGGACGATCACCGGCAAGGTCGGCGGCGCCTTCGGCGGCAACATCTGGTTCACGTCGCCCGGCGGCATCATCTTCGGCGCCGGCTCGCGCTTCGACGCCGGCGGGATATTGGTGACCACGGCCTCGCCCGCCTCGGCCGACTTCCTCAATCCCGCCAAGTCCAGCTTCGACTTCTCCGGCGGGGAGACGTTCGGAGCCAGCGCCGTGGCGCTGCAGAAGGACGCCAAGATCACCAGCCACGGCGGTCTGCTGGCCCTGGTGGCGCCCAGCATCACCAGCGATCCCGACAGCGTGGTCAGCGCCCAGGGCGGCGGCAGCGTGCTCTATGGCGCGACGAGCGGCTACACCCTGACCCTGTCGAGCGGTTCGGGCGGCGATTTCGACCTAGTGGATTTCATCGTTCCCGATGCGCCTTCGGGCAGCACCAATCCGGTGGCCATCGACCTGCAGGGGTCCACCAACGGAAGTTCGGTGTTCGTGGCCGCCGTCAGCCACACCAGTTTCGCCAGCGCGGTGATCAACCTCGAGGGGATGATCACCGCCCAGTCAGCCGCCAGCGACGGCGGCGACATCGTGCTGTCGGGCGGCGGCGGCATCGTGGGACGCCAGGCCGGACCGACGGTGACGGGCGGGGCCGACACCGACATCTATCTCAGCACCGCCGCCGCTTCGCGCGACGTCCGGGTGAAGAACAACACCGGCACAGTCTATGGTCGCCCATGGCTGCGACCCTCGAAACGCCCGCCTGTGCTGTCGCCGCCCGACGTCGACGGCAATGGCGATGGGCCGCCGGACAACGGCTACAACGGATATAACGGCTACAATGGCTGCAACGGCTTCGCTTGCGAGCGGCTGCTGAACGTCAACGACCCGGTGCCGGGACTGATGGCCGGGATGGATCCGACGATCGTGTCGTCGATCAGCGCGGCCCGGGATATCCGCCTCACCGCGACAGGACACATCGACCTTGGGACTGCGCGCGCCTCCCGCGATCTCAGCATCCAAGCCGGCAGCCTCAAGGCCAATTCCCTGGGCGCCACAGGCGCCATGACGGTCACGACCGTCGGCGGCGACATGCTGGTCGCCCTGGCCGGTTTCGGCGGGGCCGGGACGTTCTCGAGCGGCCAGGATCTGGAAATCGACAACCTCAGCCTGGTGTCCGGCGGCGGGCAGCGGGCGACCATCAACGCCGTGCGGGACATCAACCTGACCGGCGGCGCCTTCAGCGGTGCGGGCGTCATCGACATCGCGGCCGGGCGCAGCGTGGCCGTCGACCTGAGCAGCGCCACCTTGGGGTCGGTCACCGCCGGCGGTGACGCGGTGTTGCGCGGCGGCAGCCTCAATGTCGGCAGCGTCAGCGCCCAGCGCCTGCTGGCCCGTGCGGATTCGGTGACCATCGGGCGGGCCACCAGCGCCACCGACGTCTATGTGGTGTCGTTGAACGGCGATGCGACCGTGACGAACGCCACGGCCGGCGACGATGTCTATGTGATCGCCAACAACGGTACGGCCTCGCTCACCAGCGCCACATCCACAGGCCGCGCGCCGGATTCGGTGAGTTTCAGCTTCCCGGAGAACCTCGACGCGGCGGGCAACGGCCAGGTGGTCAGCGTGACCTCGGGCCAGGACGCGCGCCTTGGCCTGGGCACAGGGTCGGTCTCGGGCGCCACGGTCGTCACCGTCCGGGCCCAGCAGGACGCCTTTGTCGATATCGCCAGCGCGCTTCCCGGGACCTTCTCGGAAACGGCCGGCCGGGACGCCAGCCTCAAGGCGCCGGCCGTCAGCCTCGACCTGGTCAGCGCGGGGCGCGACCTGGCGATCGCCACCAGCGTCGGCGATTTCACCCTGACACGGGCGCTCAACGCCACGCGCAACATCTCCATCGGCGCGGCCGGGGCGCTTCGGGTCGGCGATGTGACAGCCGCATCGGGCTCCATCAGCCTGACCGGCGCCACGGTCACCGGCGGCGCCATATCGGCGGCCCAGGACCTGACCCTCAAGGCCCTGGGCGGCGGCGTGCAGGTCAACAGCTACCGGGCGGGCCGCGACCTGACCCTGCAAGGGACGGCCTTCTCCCTCGGCTCATCGGTGGGGCCGGTGGGACGAGACCTGTCCATCACGACACCGGGCCTGCTGACCATAACCGACAACCTGAGCGCGACGCGGAACGTCAACCTCGTCGCCAACGACATCCAGCTGTCCGGAAACGTCACGGCCGCGACGATCCAGATCGAGTCGCGCCTCGGACCCATGCGCCTGGGTGGAACCGCGGCGGACGGGGCCTTCTCCGGGCTTTGGCTGGACAACGCGGAGTTCGGCCGGCTCAAGGCCTCCAGCGAGGTCAAGCTCTACGCCGGGCCGACGGTGGGAACCGCGCGCGGCGACCTGACGGTGCTGGGCCTGACGGTCAATCCGGCCGCCACGCCGCTTGTCACCCTCCTTGCCGGCTCCTCCCAGAATGTCTTGGTCCAGGGCGTGGCGGCGCCGACAGTGTCCGGCGGGGCCTTCCGCGTCGGCGATGCGGCGAACACCGCCTGGCAGCCGGGTTCGATCCTGGTCAGCGGTTCGATCGGCGCGGCGACCTTCTCCGGCGGGGCCTATTCCGGCATCGCGGCGTTCGACGACGTGCGCCTCCACGCCGTCAACGACATCCTGATGGGCTCGCAGCGCTTCATCACCCTGATCCAGGGCACGGCGGTGGGCGATATCAACCTCAGCGCCGGCAAGCCGGCCGGCGCGGCGGCGACGGGCGCCGAGCAGTTCCGCATGTTCGCCGCGGCCGGACGCCTAGAAGTCTCCGCAGCCGGCAAGGTCGTGCAGCAGAACACGGCTCCCACCCTATCCTCCCCCGTGGGGGTGCTGATCACCAGCAAGGGGTCTCCCGACATCATCATCGACCCGCCGCAGACCGTGCAGCTGTTCGGCGCGGTGCTGGGCGCGGACGGCAAGCTCGTCTCCAGCATTGGCGCCGCCAACGTGCTGACCGTCGCGGTGGTGGATTCCACGGGCAGGAGCATCCCGCAGCCGCCTGGTTCGTCCTACACCTTCAACAGCTGCTCGGTGGGTGGCGGGCAGTGTTCGGCAAGCGCCCCTCTCAGCCTGGGCGGCGGCGGGCCAGACCCGTCGACAGGTTCCTCAAGCGGTTCGATCAGCGTGTCGCAGACCGCGCCCATCCTCAGTTCGCCAGAAGCCCTGGCCGACGACAAGGATGGGGGAGGCAACCCTACCAAACAGTCCGGATCGTCCGCCGTCGCCACCCAGCCGCCGCCGCTGTTGGCAGCTGTCGCGCCGGTCGATCTGCATGAGATCGTTTCCGATCCGGTCACCGCCGGTTCGGGGTCCGAGGAAATCTGGCGCAAGCACAGGGCGAAGAAATGATCCGTCAACGCCTACTCATCGCCATGGGCTGTGTATTGGCCTTGTCCGGCGGGGCGGTTTCCGCCCAGGCCCAGACCCGCGCCGACCTGATCCCGCTTGGCCGGTCCAGCGCCAGCGGCGCGGTCTGCGAAGCGGTCCGCGACTATGACGACCCGGTGGTCCAGGCTGCAGGCCGCCGCGCCTGGAGCATCCGTTGCCGCGGCTGGGAAACCAGCCTGGGCCGTCTGTACGCCCTGCCGGCCGCCGCCGACGAACCGGTATGGAGCAAGGCGCTCGCCAGCCGCGCGACCTGCGCCGACGGCAAGTCGCAGGACCTGGCCGGCCTGTCGTCCGTCAACCGCCGCGCCTGCCGCAGCGCCTCGGGCCAGGCGCCCTACGTCGCCTATGCAGCCCGGCGCGGCGCGGGAGTCTATGCCGCAGAGGGCGCGAGCCAGATCGCCGATGTGCTTGAGACCGGCCTGAAAGTCGTGTCCGGCGCGGCAAAGCCGCCCGCCGACACCGCCGTCCAGGTTTCCGCCGCCGGCGCCGAGATCGCCGCCGACTTCGGCGGGTCAGCCGGGGGCTTGGCCCGCGCCCAGGCCGCCGCCGCCGCCGACCCGGCCCGTCTTCGGGCCCGCGCCTATGTGCAGAACAACGAGTGGCGCTTCGATTTGGCCGAAACCGATTTCCAGGCGCTCGTCGCCGACGCCGAGGCGCGCAACGCCCCGCCGCGCGAGCTGGGCGAGGCCCTTCTGAACCTGGCGCTAAACATCTCAAACAACGGCCGCTTCGCCGAGGCCGACAAGCTGTTCGCCGACGCCGACGTGCAGGTCGCCCTGGCCGGTGACGCCGTGCTGGCGGGTCAGGCCCAAAGCTACCGGGCCCTGCACCTGCGCAACGAAGGCAAGTTCGAAGAGGCGGTGCGGGTCGGCCGCCAGGCCTTGACCTCACGCGAGCAGGTGCGGGGCGCCCAGGGCATCAGCGCCG
Source organism: Caulobacteraceae bacterium (assembly GCA_947475465.1). Lineage (GTDB taxonomy): Bacteria > Pseudomonadota > Alphaproteobacteria > Caulobacterales > Caulobacteraceae > Phenylobacterium. The sequence goes on from CANJLK010000006.1 coordinate 74,014, forward strand.
GCGGCCCGAAAGTCGTCACGAGCGACTCCGGCATCGAAATCGGCAAGGACCTTTCGCACGCCCTCAACAGCCGCGGCGGCGGACAAGACGTCATGGCCTCGGGTTCCGTGTCGCTGGGCGACCAGCTGGAAGTCCAGGACGCCCAGACCCTGGAGGTGATCGGATCTTCCCAGGCTGCGCTGGGCGAGGCCGCCGCTGCCCGCGAGACGCTGAACCGCGCCGATCGCATGCTCGCGGCCGCCGAGGCCAACGGCGCGCTCAGCGTCTGGCTGCACTCGCGCGTCCAAGCCGACCTCGCCGAACTCGACCTCGACGCCGGCCAGGCCGCGCAGGCCGCCGCCCGACTGAGCAGCGCCGTCCAGATCCTTCGTCGCCGTCACGCGGGCAGCGCCGCCGAGGCCGGCCTCCTGCTGACCCTGGGCCGCGCCCAGATCGCCGCCGGCCAGGAAGACGCCGCGCTGGTCACCTACGCGCGCTCGTTCTCGCTGTTCCAGAGCCAGCGCGGCTCCCTGGGCGCCTCGGCCGATGACTCCATTCCCTATTTCGAGCTGCTGCTGGCTCGCATCGAGAAGGACCCGGCCCACGCCGACGATTACCGCGGACGCTTCTTCTCCGCGGCCGAGAGCGTCGTCAGCAACGCCACGGCCCAGACGGTCTCCAAGCTGGCCGCCCGGGTCGCCTCGGGCGACGGAGCGATCACGGGCCTGGTCCGGGCGCTGGAGGACACCCGCCGCGAACTGCGCGCCGCCGAGGCCCGGGTGGCCACCCTGCAGGGCCAGCAGGCCTATGTGGGCGAGGAAAAGGCCACCATCGACGCCCAGCTGAAGGCGCTTCAGACCCAGTCCGACAGCCTCGAAGCCCAGCTCCTGGCCGCCAATCCGCGCTATTCTCAGCTGGTTTCCTCCGAGGCCTCTCTGCCGGACCTGCAAAAGGTGCTGCGCAAGGACGAGGTCTATCTGAAGATCGTCCTGCTGGGGGAACGCGGCTACGGGATCGTCGTGTCGCGCGACACCGCAAAACCCTATGCCATCCCGATCACCCGCAACCAGGCCGCCGCCTCGGTCCAGGCCCTGCGTTCGCCCTTCGAGTCGGAAGACAGCCTGCCGGCCTTTGACGTCGCCAGGTCCTATACGGTGTTCCAGCAGCTGATGGGCCCGGCGCGGGCCCAGATCGTCGGCGCCAAGCACCTGATCTATGAGCCGGACGGCGCGCTGATCTCCCTGCCGGCGGCGACCCTGGTCACCGAGGATCCGGCCGCCCTGCTGACAGGCCTGAAACCGGGCGCCGACCCGGACTACCGCCAGGTGAAATGGCTGGGCGCCAAGGTCGACTCCTCACTGGTCCTCTCGGCCGCCAGCTTCATGCAGTCGCGCGCCTTTGCGCCGTCGCGGGCGAAGCAGAACTTCCTGGCCTTCGCCGACCCCGCCAGCGACAAGGCCGACCCCAGGGCCTTCGCCTCGGTGCTCAAGCGCTCGGGCGGCAAGTTCGCCAGCGGCGGCGAGAACATCTGCGAGGGCACCCGCCAGGCCCTGCTGCGCCTGCCCGCTCTCCCCGACACGGCTGACGAAGTCCGCCAGGTCGGATCCAGCTTCTCCCAGGCCACCGAGGACCTGATGCTGGGCAAGTCTTTCACCGATGACGCCGTCAAGGACCGCAAGGACCTGGGCGACTTCAAGGTGCTCTACTTCGCGACCCACGGCCTCTTGCCGCAGCCGTCGGCCTGCCTGCCCGAGCCCGCCCTGGTGACATCTGTCTCGCCCAGCGGCGACAGCGACGGTCTGCTGGACGCCAGCGAGATCCTCGACCTGAAGCTCGACGCCGACCTGGTGGTGCTCTCGGCCTGCGACACCGGCGGCGCGGGCAACGAGGCCGCCGACACCACCGGCCTGCAGGGCGGCGGCGAGGCCCTGGGCGGTCTGACGCGGGCGGTGATCTACGCCGGGGGCCGGGCGCTCATCGTGTCGCACTGGTCCGTGGATTCCGCGGCGACAGTCCGGCTGATGACCGGCCTGTTCTCTTCAGGCACGGCGACGGAGGGCGAGGCCCTGCAGCACGCGCAGGTCGCGTTGCAGCAGAACGACAGGTACTCGCATCCCTATTTCTGGGCGCCCTTCACCATCGTCGGGGACGGCGCGCGCGCCATGCCGACCGTGGCTCGTGTCGGAGGCTAACCGCCAGGCGACTTCGGCCGGCGCAGCGATCCCCCTCGACCAGGAGGCCTATGACGCGGCGATCCCGCGGCCGATGGGTCGCAATTCGGCGGGCGAAGGTTATCTGCGCGCCTACCTTCGGTACGCCGACGTTGACCGCATCTACCTGTGGAATGTCGACGACCGGCGCCGGGCGGATTTCGACGGCCTGCTGAATCGCCTGGGCCCGCCGTCAGGGCCCGTCACCTGGCTGGACGCGGTCGACCGCGCCGGGCTGGCCCGTCCCGGCGCAGTGCACATGCCCACGCCGGAGTTGCAGCGTGAGGCCTGGGCCCGTCAGGCCCTGGGGTCCAGCGCCTATTCGATCACCGGCGTCACCCACACCATCGCCGGAACCCACATCCTCGACGAGATTGCCGGCCTGCTTATCTCCCCGATGGAGCCCTGGGACGCCCTGGTCTGCACCTCGAACGCCGTGCGCAGCGCCGTGGCGACGGAGCTGGAGGCCGTGGCCGAGCACCTGCGCGAGCGGGTCGGTGCGACCCGGATCCCCCCGGCGCAGCTGGTCACCATCCCACTGGGCGTACATGCCGACGACTTCGGCTTCGACGGCCAGGCCCGGTCGGCCTGGCGGGCGGCCCTGGATATCCCCGACGAGGCGCTGGTCGTCCTGCACTTCGGGCGCTTCAGCATTGAGACCAAGATGAACCCGGCGCCCATGGGCCTGGCGCTGCAGGCCGCCGCGGAACAGACCGGCAAGCCGGTCTATTGGCTGCTGTTCGGCGGCGCCCGGAACCCGGCCTCCGACGCCCAGTTCCGGACCGCCGCGCAGGTCTTCTGCCCCGATGTCATCCTGCGCTTCGCCGGCGAACTTGGGCCCGACGCCTTCGGACCGATCTGGTCGGCTGCCGATGTCTTCCTGTCCTTCTCCGACAACATCCAGGAGAGCTTCGGCTTGACGGTCGTGGAGGCCATGGCCGCCGGCCTGCCCAGCGTGATCTCCGACTGGAACGGCTATCGCGACACCCTGCGCCACGGGATCGACGGATTCCGCATCCCGACGACCACCCCCCGGCCCGGGCTCGGCGCGGACCTGGCCTATCGCCACGCTCACGGCCTTTCGACCTATGACGTCTACGCCGGCGCCGTGGCCCAGCTGACCGCCGTAGACATTCCCGCCGCCACCGAAGCGCTGTGCGCGCTGATCCTTGACCCAGACCTGCGCCGAAGGATGGGCGAGGCCGCCAAGCTCCGCGCGCGTGAACTTTTCGATTGGCGCGTGGTGATGGGCCAGTATCAGGCGCTGTGGAGCGAACTCGGTCGCCGACGCCGCGCCGCGCCCGCCCAGCCGCCGCGAAGCGCCGGCGATAATCCCTGGCGTCTCGATCCGTTTCGGATGTTCGCCGCCTATCCCAGCCGGATCCTGACCCACGACCATGCCGTTGTGCTGACCCGCAGCCTTGCGCCCGCGGATCTGGCCCGCATCCTGACCACGGACGCGGTGCGCCTGGCCGCCGCGCCCCTGTTGTCGGGCCTTGAGATCGAGGCCTTGATCGCCGCCCTGCCGGTCGACAGGCCGGTGCTGGTGGGACAGCTGATGGCGCGGTTCGGCCCCGAACAACGGCCGATGCTGGAGCGGGCCCTGGTCTGGCTGGCCAAGTTCGATCTGGTCAGGCTCAGCGGAGGCTGAAAGCCGATCCCGCCGGCCGGTTCCGGAACCGTGACGCCGCGTCGCGGCGGCCCTTTCGGCTAGAGGGCGCCATTTCAAGTGAAGCTATGCTAGGATGACCTACGTACATTGGTTACCTAGTCGTCTACCAAGAAGAGGTTTCGCATGCGTCGAGTACTATCTGGCATCGTTCTGGCGTTGGCGGTTGCAGGCGTGGCTCAGGCCAGCGACTTCATCGTCGTCAGCTCCACCGATCCTGCGATCGCTCGTGGACAATCCTTCGACGGCGGTGCGCGGATCCCGCTGGCGTCCGGCAAGAAGGTGACGCTGATGCGCGCTTCCGGAGAGATCACGACGCTCACGGGCGGTCCCGCCGGCGCGTCCCTCCCCGCGCTCAGGGTCGCGTCCGCCGACTCCGCCCGGTTCGACACGCTCCACGCCCTCCTGGCCCCGCCGCCGGAAGGCCGGACCTTCGGGGCCCGACGCGGCGGCTTCTGTCCGCCCGCGGAAAGCCTGACCACCATCGACGACATCCTGCGGGTCGCCCAGACCAGCGGCTGCAAGGCCGAGGCCCGCACCGCGCTGGAAGCCTACGTCGCCAAGGCCGCGCCGCCGAACCCCTAGACGCCTGCGGCCCTCAAGGCGCCGGCGACCAGTTCCGGCCGTTCCATCGGCAGGAAATGAGTGGTCGCCGGTGCGGTTTCCATCCTGATCCGACCTCGCCCGAGGCTTTGCACCTCCGCATCGGTCAGCGAGCAGGTCGATTCATGCTCGGCCTTCAGGATACGGACGATCCCCGGAAAATCCTTCAGCGCCGCTCGCCCGTCATGCCCATGGCAGCGGTAGTTGGAATATTCCCAGGCCGGCGCGCAGGCCAGTTCGACCTGGCCGTCGGGACGGTCACGAAAGCCCGCCCGCACGTAGTCGCCCAGCATCGCTTCGGTCCAGGCCGCGAAGGGCCCGCGGCCCCTGTAGGCGGCTAAGGCCGCCGCCCGATGGGGGAAGACCGCCTTTCGCCGTAAAGCGCCCAGGGGCAGCGGCGCCTCCGGCGGAATTTCCGATACCCCTCGCGGCAAAATCACAGGTTCGAAGAGGACGAGGGCGCGCACCCGCGCCGGCGCCTGCGCCGCCGCCAGCAGGCTGGTCGTCGCCCCCATGGAATGCCCGCTCAAAATCACGTCGCGCGCATCGACCAGCTCCATCACCGCCAGGAGGTCCGCGGCGATGTCGGCCCATGACGTCCGGCCCTCGGTCAGGGTCGGCAGGGTGGTCGCCCCGTGCCCGCGAAGGTCCAGCGCCAGGATGCGGCTCTGCGTCGCCACGGGGGCCAAGATGCTAAGGTAGGTGCGGGCGTTGAAGCCGTTGGCATGGCTGAAGATGGCCCGCAACGGCGCGGACGCCGGTCCTAGTTCCAGACCCGCCATCTCCCCGCCCCGCGCAGGCAGCGCGAAGCGCCGCTCGCGGACGTCAGCAATCGATGGCTCAGGCACGGAACGGCACGTGGTCTAGTCCTCAAGGCTCATCAGGCTGGCGTTGCCGCCCGCCGACGTGGTGTCAATGGACACCGTCCGCTCGGTCACGAACCGGTAGAGATAGTGGGGCCCGCCGGCCTTGGGACCCGTCCCAGACAGGCCTTCGCCGCCGAACGGCTGGACGCCGACCACCGCGCCGATCATCGAGCGGTTGACGTAGAGGTTGCCGACCCGGGCCAGGGCCTCGACCCGTTCGGCCGTCTCGCCCAGCCGGCTGTGCAGGCCCATGGTCAGGCCAAATCCGGAGGCGTTGATCCGCTCAATCGTCTGATCGAGTTCGTCGGCCTTCCAGGTCGTCACATGCAGGACGGGGCCGAACCATTCCTCGGTCAGGTCCTCGATGCGGTCGAGGCGGATGACGGTGGGCGGGACGAACAGGCCCTCGGCCGGGGCGCCGCAGGCCGCGACCACGCGATCCCGGTGGCGTGCGATGTGATCCAGGAGCCGGGTCCTGGCCGCGGTGTCGATCACCGGGCCGACGTCGGTGGAAGGATCGGCCGGGTCGCCGATCCGAAGCTCGGCCATGGCGCCCTTCAGCATGTCCAGGGTCGGCTGAGCGATCTCCTCCTGCAGGACAAGGAGCCTGAGCGCCGAGCACCGCTGGCCGGCGCTGCGGAAGGCCGAGGTGATCACGTCGGCCACCACCTGTTCGGCCAGGGCCGTGGAATCCACGATCATGGCGTTCAGACCGCCGGTTTCGGCGATCAGCGGGACAAGCGGCCGGGATTCATCCTCCAGCAGTGTGCGGGCGATCTGCCGGGCGGTCCGGGTCGACCCGGTGAACGCCACGCCGGCCACCCGGGGATCGGCGACCAAGGCCTGGCCGACATCTGGGCCGCCGGGGGCGAACTGCAGGACGGCGGCGGGAACGCCGGCCTCATGAAGCAAGGCGACCGCGCGCCGGGCGATCAGCGGCGTCTGGGGCGCCGGCTTGGCGACCACCGCGTTGCCGGCGACCAGGGCGGCCGTGACCTGGCCCATGAAGATCGCCAGGGGGAAGTTCCACGGGCTGATGCAAAGGAAGACCCCGCGTCCCACCATGCGCAGCTCGTTGCGCTCGCCGGTCGGGCCGGGCAGCACGACCGGCCCCAGGGCCTGGCGCGCCTGCAAGGCGTAGTACCGGCAGAAGTCGATCGCCTCGCGGACTTCGCCCACCGCATCGCCCAGCGTCTTGCCCGCCTCGCGGACGGCGATGGCCATAAGCGCCGTGCGGTCGCGCTCCATGAGATCGGCGGCGCGTTCCAGGCAGTCGGCGCGGGCCCCGATGGGGTGCGCCGCCCAGGCGGGCTGAGCGGCTTCGGCGCGCATCACGCTGGCCCGGGCGTCCCCTGATCCCAGCGGGGCGACGGGCCGGTTTTCCACCGCCCAGGCCTTTTCCATTTCCGCAAGGAGCGCCGCCACGGCCGGCGCGTCCGACAGGTCCAGGCCGGGGGAGTTTCGCCGGGTCTCGCCATAGAGCTCGCCGGGCGCGGGGATCTTCGGGTTCGCGGCGCACCCGGTCGCGGCGATCAGGCCCGCCGGATCGGCCAGGAGGTCTTCGTCCGAGATGCTGCGGTCCGCCAGCTGGTTGACGAAGCTGGAATTGGCGCCGTTCTCCAGCAGCCGCCGCACCAGGTAGGCCAGCAGTTCACGGTAGCCGCCGACCGGCGCGTAGATGCGGGCGTTGACCTCCTCTTCGGCGATCAGCCGCTCGTAGAGGCCCATACCCATGCCATGCAGGCGCTGGAACTCGAAGTCTCGCCGCGCACCGGCCCACTGCAGCACGGTGGCGACGGTCAAGGCGTTGTGGGTGGCGAAGGCGGGATAGAGGTGTTGGGCCGCCAGCATGACCCGTGCGCAGGCCAGGTAGCTGACATCGGTGGCTGCCTTGCGGGTGAAGACCGGATAATCCGCCAGTCCCTGTTCCTGCGCCCGCTTGATCTCGGTGTCCCAGTAGGCGCCCTTGACCAGCCGCACTGATAGCCTTCGCCTGGTGGCCGCGCCGAGATCGTCGGCCCAGCCGATCACTGCCGAGGCCCGACGCTGGTAGGCCTGCACCGCCATGCCCAGACCGTCCCAGCCGCGCAGACCCGGGTCGGCGGCGACCGCGGCGATGATGTCCAGCGACATCTCCAGGCGATCGGCCTCCTCGGCGTCGATGGTCAGGCCGATGCCGGCGTCCCGGGCCGCGCGGGCCAGGTCGAGGACCAGACCTGTCAGCTCGGGAACGGCGCGCTCCGCCTGCAGGGGTTCGTAGCGCGGATGCAGCGCCGAGAGCTTCACGGAGACCGTGTCGCGGCCGAAGACGTCGCCGCCCTCTTCCGCGGCGCCCACGGCTGCGATGGCGCCCAGGTAGGCCTGCTGATAGTCCGCCGCGTCGGCCCGTGTGCGGGCCCCCTCGCCCAGCATGTCGAAGGAATAGCGGAAGGCGGCGCCCTCGGCCCGGCGGCTGCGCTTCAGCCCCTCGGCGATGTCGCGGCCGAGCACGAACTGCTCGCCCATGATCTGCATGGCGCTGGCCACCCCGGCGCGCACCGCCGGCTCCCCCAGCCGCTGGACCAGCCGCAGCAGGGGCTTGGGTTCGCGCTCTCCCACCAGGGCGCGTGTCAGCATCAGGCCGATGGTGGCGCTGTTCACCCTCAGGGAGGGCGAGGCGCCCGCATGCGCCCGCCAGTCGCCCTCGCCCACCTTGTCCTGGATCAGCAGATTCTGCGTATAGGCGTCGGGCGCCCGCAGATAGGCTTCCGCCAGGCCGAGCAGGGCGATCCCTTCGTCGGTGTTGAGGCCGTACTCCTGCAGGAACCGATCGATCCAGCCCACATGCCTGGCGCTGCGCAATTCGGCGATCAGCGACAGCGCCCGCGCGCGGATCGGGCCGGTTTCGGCCACGGCAGGACGGGCCAGGGGCAGGAGCGCGCTAAGGACCTGCGGCTCCGACTGGCGGTAAAGCGCGCGAAGCACCGCGCGGCTGGGGGATTGGGCGGTCATGACGATCTCCAGAGCCTGCCATAAATGGGTCAGGCTCGCCCGCGGCGCCAACGCTGACCGATTTTCCCGTGCCTCAGGCTTTCAATGCGGCCAAACTCACCGTTAAGTTCGCCGCGCTAGAGCTTGTAGGATCGCCAAGTTCGGTCCAGCACTGGATGATCCCAAGGAGTTCCCGTGTCCGACCGGCCCATCCTGTCGCTTAAGCCCCGCAAGCCCGCGGAAGCCGCCCCGCCCGAGGGGCCTTCCCGCTGGAAGTGCAAGCCCTGCGGCGCCGGCTTCGAGGTGGCCGCCGATTCCACCGAGGAACATGTGCGCTGCCCCAAGTGCAATGCGCGCCTGGGCCTGACCGCCGACTTTCTGAGCGACCCGCCGAAGATCCAGCGGCTGCGGGCCCGTGTGGACACCTCCAAGCCGCCGGAACCGGTGAAGGCCGTCCCGACCCTGATTGTCACCCGGGCCCCGATCCGACGTCGTCCCGCCCCCTGATCGCGCCGCCGAGCCTGAAACTGGCCCGGCAAAGCACCTCACCATCCGCCGCGAAGGCCTGCAGGTGAAGACGCGCGCCCGACTCGGCGCCGCTGCGCGTCAGCCAGACCAGTTCCTTGGCGGTGGCGGGCGGCCAGATGTCGCTGAGCGCGGCTTCGGCCACGCACAGCTGGTCCATACCATTCTCGCCGTCCAGCCGGACCTGGATGCGGTCGGTGGGGCGTCCGGCCACGGCGGCGGCGAACCTGCGGACCGCCTCGGCGGCGTCTCCGGCTTTGTCGTGATCTTCGAAGCTTGGCATCTGTGCGTTGTCCGACTTGGCTTCGGACCGGCGCGGCGCATTAAAAAACCCCGTGTCCTGATCCGGAGCGGGGTTGCTGACCTGGCGATCGTTGCGATGTCTTAAGTCGCGCGCGTTCGCCCCCCGTCCGTCTGGCCGGTGGTAATCATTTTCGCAGTCGTGAGGCGCTGGGAGCGCATCGGGATTTTCACCGGCGGAAGGTTCGAGGCGCGGTCTCTATAGCGGCGCGGCGGCCGGCAGGGAAGCCGGGCCCAGGAAATCCACCAGAGCCTCGCGGCCGACACCTTCGATCCGGGTCTCGACATCGAAGACCCTGCGCAGCAGGGCGGGGGTCAGGACCTCCGCCGTCGGCCCGAACGCGGCCAGTCGACCGTCCTTCAGGGCCATCAGGTGGGTCGACCAGCGAGCCGCCAGGGTGAGGTCGTGGATCGAGGCGATGACCAGCTTGCCCTGAGCGGCGAGCCCGGCCAGGCGGCCGACCGTGTCCAGGGCGTGGCGCGGGTCGAGCCCGGACATCGGCTCATCGACAATCACCACCTGAGGATCGCCGATCAGCGCCCGGGCCAGCATGGCCCGGGCCAGCTCGCCCCCGGACAGGGTGGTGGCCGGCTGCAGCCGGTGATCGAGGAGATCGCAGGCGGCGAGCGCCTCGGTGAGTCTCGGTTCGATGCCCCCCGGAAGGCCGCCGAACGCGGGCAGTCGCGGGATCAGGCCCAGCGCCACCAGCCGCTCGACACTGATCGGCCATTCGGCGCGCAGGCTCTGCGGCAGGAAGGCGCGGCGTTGCGCGAGCCGGCGGCGATTGAAATCCGCGAGCGGTCGGCCGTCCATGGCCACCGAGCCGGCATCCGGCTTCAGCAGGCCCGCCAGTACGGACAGCACGGTCGATTTCCCGGCCCCGTTGGCCCCCAGCAAGGCCACAAATGCCCCGTCCTCAAGACTTACCGTGACACCATCCACGATGGCCCTCCCACCGCGCCGAACGGTGAGGTCGCGGCCCTCCAGCCTGCTCATGGCGCGACCTTCCGCAAGCGCACCACCAGCCAGAAGAAGAAGGGCGCGCCGATCAGGCTGGTGATGACCCCCAGCCGCAGTTCAGTGTTGGTGTGGATCACCCGCGTTCCGATGTCGGCCACCAGCAGCAGCGCCGCCCCAAGCAGCGCGGAGGGCAAGAGGGTGCGGCTGGGCTGATGGCCGACGAATGGCCGGACCAGGTGGGGCGCGACCAGTCCGATGAATCCGATCGATCCGGTGACCGAGGTCGCTGCACCTACCGCCAGGCCGACACCCAGCACCGCCAGGACCCGGGTGCGGTCCAGATGGATGCCGAGGCTGACCGCCTGGGCCTCGCCCAGCGCGAGCGCATCCACAGCCCGGCCCATGGTGGAAAGAATCGCCAGGCCCGCCAGGATGAAGGGTGCGGCCAGAAAGATGTGGTCCCAGCTGCGCTCCGACAGTGAGCCGAGCATCCAGATGCTCATCTCGTAGGCCGCATAGGGACTGGGCGCGAAGTTGAGCGCCACCGCCAGGAAGGCGCCCATCAGGCCCGACACGGCGGCCCCGGCCAGGATCAGGGTGAGCGTGCTGCCGCGCCCGAAGATGAAGGTCAGGACCCCGGCGCCGACCGCGCCGGCCAGCCCCAGCAACGGGGTGGAGAGGGGAAAGGCCGCGGCCAATCCGAAATAGATCGAGATCACGGCGCCCACCGCCGCGCCGCTGGAGACCCCCAGCAGCCCGGGTTCGGCCAGGGGATTGCGCAGCAGCCCCTGGAGCACAGCGCCGGAGAGGCCCAGCGAAGCCCCCACCAGGATTGCGAGAATGGCGCGCGGCAGGCGAAGTTCCGTCACCACCAGGCCCGCCAGGCTGACGTTCGGCGCCATCACTCCGCGCAGCAGATCGGCCGGGCTGATGTTCACCCGCCCGATGAACAGGGAGGCGACCACGGCCACCGCCAGGGCCACGGCAGCCAACCCGGGCGCCCAGACGCCGATGCGGCGGACCCAGGCGCTCACGGCGCGCTCCGGCGCGGCGGCAGGGCGTCGAGCGCGTGGCGCAGTTCGAGGGCGGCCCCGGCTGACTGCGGCAGGCCGCACTCGGCCGCCACATCCAGGAAGGCGATGCTGCGGGGGCCATATCGCTCGCGGATCAGCCGATGCTGGGCCTCCGCGTTGTGCAGCGACGGCGGCCCGGACCGCTCGCGGCCGTACAGCAAGGCGTCGGGGTCGGCGGCCAGAAGCCTTTCGACATCGAAGGTGGAATTGTCGCGCCCCGGCAGGGCGGCGATGTTCACGGCCCCGGCCGCCGCGACGATGTCATTGACCAGGGTATCGCGCCCCGGGACGAAGGCGCCGCCGCTCCAGGCGATGACCCGGAGGCGGCGCTGCGGCGGATGCGCCGCGAGGTCGGCCAGGGTTGCGTCCATCTGGGCGGCGAGCGCCTCGGCGCGGGTCTGCTCGCCGATATCGCGGCCCAGTTGCACGACGACGCGGCGCGCCTGGGCCAGGTTGTTGACGCTCTTCACCTCGACGATGCGCGCGCCCACCCGCCGGGCCAGGACGCGGGTCATGGGTGTGGAGGTGTCGCCCACCAGGATCAGGTCGGGCTTCAGGTTGATGATGTCCTCGGCCGTTCCATGGTTGACCGCTATGCCGGCGTCACGCCCCGGGAACAGGGCTTCGGCGCCGTCATGAGCCAGATGGCTCACCGACAGGATGTGTGCGCGCGGCGCCATCTGCAGCAACAGAAGGTCGGCGCACATGTTCATCGACATGATCCGCCGGGCCTGAGGCGGGTCTGACGGAGCCGCCGCGGCCGGTCCTGTCGCCAGGAGGGCCGCGGCGGCGGCGCCGTTCGCCAAGATGCGAAGGGCGCGCATCATCGTCAGAAGCGCGCCCGGACACCGGCGTAGGCTGCACGCCCCGGCGTGTTGAAGCCGTAGACCTCCCAGTAATGCTGGTCGGCCAGGTTCTCGACCCGCCCGAACAGCTCCACCGCGTCATTCAGCTTCCAGGCGCCAGCCAGGTTCACCAGGGTGTAGGCCCCAAGCGTCACGGTCCGCGCCGGAAAGACGGAGAAATCGGTGTCGGTCACGTCGCCATTGTAGCGCATCGTCAGGGTGGCGCTCCCCCGATCGCGCGGCGCGCGCCAGGTGAGGTTCACGCTGGCGATGGTCGGCGGCCGGCGGATCTCCTTCACCCCGTTCTGCTTGGCGTCGAGCCAGGTGTAGGCCGCATCCAGACTGACATTTTCGGAGAGCTTCGCATCGGCGAACAGCTCGACGCCTTTTTGGGTGGAGGTCGTCGGCTGGTTGCCGGTGGTGCTGCAACTGGTAGGCGCCGGCTGGCCGGGGCGCGTACAAAGCGCGACCGGCGCGCCGAAGATGCTGAAGATCTCGTCATGCAGCGCGGAGTCGAAATAGGTCGCGCCCAGATGCGTCCGGCCCTCGCCCAGTGTCAGGTCGACGCCGGCTTCCCAGCCCTTTGACCGTTCGGGCTTCAGGTTCGGATTGCCGACGAACGGGAAGGCGCTGGCGTTGTAGCCGAAGAGTTCGGTCTGGCTGGGGTTCTTGATCCCCGTGCCGCCGGCCGCCCGCAGACGAACCTGGTCGCTGAGCTTGTAGAAGCCCTGAAAGCGGTAGGTCGTGGCGTTCTGGAAGGCGTCGTTGTCGTCGTAGCGCACGGCGCCGCCGATCCCGGCCACCTCGCCCACCGCCAGATCGTATTGCCCCACGAAGCCCAGGTTCCGCACCGCGCGCCTGGTGGTGTCGGCGTTGAAGGGACCGGCCGGATTGGTGTTGCGATAGGTCTCGCGCTGGTCGTCGAAGGCCCCGGTCAGCCGGTGGGTCAGGGGCCCGGCGTCGACCCCCAAGGTGGTGGCGTAGGAGGCCTTGAGCCGGGTCCCCTCGTCGCCGCCGGTGCGCGCAAAATTGCTGTCGCTGCTGCGGGTGGAGTCCACGCCCTGGACCTGCAGGCTGTGGGTCCAGCGGCCCTCCAGCATCTCGTAGTCCGCGCCCAGGAAACCGTAGCGGCTGATGGCGCGGAAGCCGGAGCCGGGCGAGTCCGTCGCAAAGCCCGGCGGCAGGAACGACTGGCCGTTGCTGTCGGCCTGGGTGTTCGTATAGCGGGCCACGGCGCGAAGGCGCAGGTTCGGCGCGACCTCATAGCCGAGCTTGGCCGCCAGCGACCCCAGCCTGGATCCGATGTCGCGTTTTCCGCCGGGCGCGACGACATATCCGTCCGTCGACTGGTAGCCGCCGCTCAGCACATAATCGAGGCCCAGGCTGTAGCCGGCGACCCGGCCGGCCCCGCCATAGGTTCCCATCGAGCCGGCTTCAGCCCGCAGGCTGCGCCCCGATTCCTGGCGCCCGGTGGGGGTTATGTAGTTGATCACCCCGCCGATGGCGTCCGAGCCATAGATCGCGCTCTGCTGGCCGCGCAGCACCTCGACGCGGGCCACGTCGTCGGCCAGCAGGGTCGCGAAGTCGAACTCGCCGAAGAAGGGGTCGTCGGCCTTGACGCCGTCGATCAGGGTTAGAACGTGATTGCTCTCCGTTCCGCGCACCCGCACCTGGGTGAGGCTGCCGACTGCGCCGGTGCGGCTGACGGAGACCCCCGGCACGTCGCGCAGGACGTCGGAGACGATCCGCACCTGCCGGTCGGCAAAGTCCTGGGCCGTGATGACGCTGACCGAACCGCCGATCTTGCCGGCCTCGACGCCCTCAGGATCGCGGGTGCCGGTGACCAGCAGGTCGTCGACCAGGGTGGCGGCGGCGTCCGCCGCCCGGGTCTGCTGAGGTGTTGAGATGACCAGCGCGAGCGCGCTTACGCCGATGAGATATCTGAGCATGAGCTCTTCCATTGCCTTCGTCCTGAACGACGGGCCGAGAGCCTCCGGCGGGCCCAAAGAGGACCCACGGCCGACGGGCCGGCTGGCGTGGACGCGGGTGCGCCTGGCCGGACCGGTCGAAACGGCCCTCAACCGCTTCTGCTCGTCGCTCAGACGGAGTTCCGCGCCCTGGATTCCACTGATCCGCGGGCTCGAGCGACACGCACCGACCGGTTTCCTGGCTCGCGGGTCATAGCGGCCTATGCGGACCTTCCCGGGCCTTCGGCCCAGTGGCTGGCGAAAGGGTCTGACCCCCCTCCCCGTCGCATAAGCGCTCACCGCTCACAGTTGCAGGGACAGCCGCAGATCGGGGGTCAGACCCCCTCCTGCGTTCCCGTTTAAGCCCGAGGGCATCGGCGCGCATTGGTCTTGGACCCGCGATTTTGCGCGGACCATCGCGGCGGTGGTCAGCCGCGACGCGGACTCATTGCCGGGCTTTTGGCGGCTTGTCCATTATGGCCTACCGCTCGGTGAGCATCATCCGCGCGGCCTTTTCGGCGATCATCATGGTCGGCGAGTTGGTGTTGCCCGAGACGATCGACGGCATCACCGAGGCGTCGGCGACCCGCAGGCCCGCGACCCCGTGGACCCGCAGGCGCTCGTCGACCACGGCAAGGGGATCGGCGGCCAGCCCCATCTTCGCGGCGCCAACCGGATGGAAGATGGTGGTCCCCAATGTGCGGGCGGCGTCCAGCAGGTCGTCATCCGAAACCGCCTGCGCGCCGGGTCGTCGTTCGTCAGGGTGGAAGCGGGCCAAGGCGGGCTGCGCCACGATCTTCCGAACCAGGCGCATGGCGTCCACCGCCACCCGCTCGTCCTCGGCGGTGGACAGGTAGTTGGGCTGGATCGACGGCTTGGCGTCAGGATCGGGACTGGCCGCGTGGATGGATCCCCGGCTGGTGGGGCGCAGGTTGCAGACACTGATGGTGATAGCGGCGGTTCGGTGCAGGGGCTCTCCGAAGCGGTCCAGGGACAGCGGCTGGACGTGGAACTGCAGGTTGGGCGTGGCGTAGTCGCTTGAGGACCGGGCGAAGGCGCCCATCTGCGACGGGGCCATGGACATCGGGCCACGGCGATGGAGCGCATACTCGGCCGCCATCAGCGGGCGCCGCCACCACGAAGCGTAGAGCTCGTTCATGGTGGGCACGCCGGTGACGCCGTAGTAGGGCCGGATCTGCAGGTGGTCCTGCAGGTTCTCGCCGACGCCGGGCAGGTGGCGATGGGTCTGGACCCCGAGCGCCGAGAGCCGCGCCCCGTCGCCGATCCCGGACAGCTCCAGAAGGTGTGGCGTGCCCACCGCGCCCGCCGCCAGCACCACCTCACCGGCCGCCCGCGCCTGGCGGACCACGCCATCCTTCGCCCAGGCGACGCCGACGGCGCGGCCGTTCTCGATCAGGACGCGGCGCACCGACGCCCCGGTCTCGAGCTTCAGGTTGGGCCGGTGGAGGGCGGGCTTCAGGAAGCCGCTGGCGGCGCTCCAGCGGCGGCCGGCCTTCTGGTTGACCTGGAAATAGCCGACGCCCGCGTTGTCGCCGCCGTTGAAGTCCGCGACCCTGGGGATGCCGGCGCCGACAGCGGCCTCGGCGAAGGCGTCCAGCACGTCCCAGCGCATACGGGGGTGCTCCACCCGCCACTCGCCGCCGCTGCGGTGGGCGGACCCCTGCGGATCCACATGATCCTCCTGCGTCAGGAACAGCGGCAGGACGTCGTCCCAGCCCCAGCCGGCCAGGCCCATCTGCCGCCAGCCGTCGTAGTCCGCAGCCTGGCCGCGCATGTAGATCATCGCATTGATCGACGACGACCCTCCGATCACCTTGCCTCGCGGGTAATTCAGCTTCCGACCGGAAAGCCCTGGAATCGCCTGGGTCTCGAACATCCAGTCGGCGCGGGGATTGCCGATGGCGAACAGGTAGCCCACCGGGATGTGGAACCAGATCCAGTTGTCCCGCCCCCCGGCCTCGAGCAGCAGGACCCGGTTCCTGGGGTCGGCCGAAAGCCTGTTGGCCAGGACGCAGCCGGCCGAGCCCGCGCCCACGACGATATAGTCGAACTCGTCCATGCCGCTTCCATTGGCCCCGCCCGCCCAATCAAACTAGCCTGCGCCGAGCCCCTTGCCACCCGTCGCCGAGCCCCATGTCCGAGAACCTCTACGAAATCCTCGCCGCCCGTTTCCCCGCCGACCGCGCGCGGCCCTGCTTCCTGCTGAGCGACGGGTCGGCCATCAGCTATGGCCAGCTGGAGACGGCGGCCGGCCGGATCGCGGCCCTGCTTCGCGAACGCGGCGTAGAGGTGGGCGACCGCGTGGTGGTCCAGGCCGAGAAGAGCCCCCAGGCGGTCATGCTCTACCTGGCGGTCCTGAAGCTGGGGGCGGTCTATGTGCCTCTCAACACCGCCTACACAGCCAAGGAGATCGAGTACTTCGTGGGCGACGCCGAGCCGCGGCTGGTGGTGACCGACGCCGTCGCGCTGGAACGGGACTCGCAGGCATTCGCGCCGTGCGGCGCCTGCGCCCCACGCCAGGCCTCCGACATCGCCTCGATCATCTACACCAGCGGCACCACCGGGCGTTCCAAGGGCGCCATGCTCAGCCACGGGGCCCTGGCCGACAACGGCTTTGCGCTCACCCGCGCCTGGCGGTTCACGGACGAGGACGTGCTGCTTCACGCCCTGCCCATCTTCCACGTCCACGGTCTCTTCGTGGCCCTTCACTGCGTCTTCCTGAGCGGCGCGGCGATGGTCTGGCTGCCGAAATACGAGGACGATGCGGTCGTCTTGGGCCTGGCGCGCTCGACGGTGATGATGGGGGTTCCCACCTTCTACACCCGGCTCCTCGCCAACCCCGCCTTCACCCGTGACGCGGCGGCGCACATGCGGCTATTCGTCTGCGGCTCGGCGCCGCTGCTGCCATCGACCTTCGCTGAGTTCGAGGCGCGGACGGGCCAGCGGATCCTGGAGCGCTACGGCATGAGCGAGGCGGTGATCATCACCTCCAACCCGATCGACGGCGAGCGGGTGGCCGGCAGCGTCGGCTACCCACTGCCCGGCGTCGACCTGCGCATCTCAGGCGGCGACACCGGCGTCATCGAGATCAAGGGCCCCAGCGTATTTACCGGCTACTGGCGCAATCCGCAGAAGACCGCCGAGGAATTTACCGCCGACGGCTGGTTCATCACCGGCGACGTGGGCCGCCGCGATCCGGACGGCCGGGTCTGGATCTCCGGCCGCGCAAAGGACCTGATCATCTCCGGCGGCTTCAACGTCTACCCGAAGGAGGTCGAACTCCTGATCGACGAGCTTGAGGGCGTGGTTGAAAGCGCCGTGATCGGCGTGCCGCATCCCGACTTCGGCGAAGCGGTCGTGGCGGTGGTGATCGGCAGCGCCGATGCCGAGGCGATCCAGGAAAAGGCGCGCGAGGGGCTGGCTGCGTTCAAAACCCCCAAGCGGGTGTTCATGGTGGCCGACTTGCCGCGCAACGCCATGGGTAAGGTGCAGAAGAACCTGCTGCGCGAAACCTACTCAGGGACCTTTACCGCGACCTGAGGCCGCCGCCTGACGGACCGGTCCGCCGCGTCCGGGCGCCGTCGGTCACCGCCGCGCCGCGCAGCCCCGCCGGTTGCGGCGGGCCTGTCGTGGTGTCCACCGAGGTCTGGGCCTCGAGCTCGGCGTTGAGCTCCGCCCCGGCCAGGACGACGATCAAAGACAGCCAGATCCAGGTCATGAAACCCACGACCGCGCCCAACGACCCATAGGTCCTGTCGTAGTGGCCGAAGTTGCCGACGTAGATCGAGAAGCCGACGGACATGATCATCCAGGCCAGGCCGGCGACCACCCCGCCCGGCGTGATCCAGCGCCAGCGGGCATGCTCGCGCGAAGGCGCATAGCGGTAGAGCACCGAAAGCAGGGCCACGACCACGAACAGCAGCACGGGCCAGCGCAACAGGGCGACCCACTGCATCGCCTCCCAGCCGAACCGCGCGAGCAGGCCGGGCCCCGCGCCGATGGCGGCCAGCGACAGCACGGCGAAGAGGATCATCGCCGCCGTGAAGCCCAGGGACTGCAGATTGAGGGCGATGAAGTTCCGCTTCTCCCGTTCCTCATAGGCCACGTTGAGCCCGGCGATCAGCGCCTTCATCCCGGCGTTGGAGCTCCAGACCGAGAGGATTAGGCTCAGCAGGAAGGTGAAGCCCAGGCTGGCCTGGGGCGCCGCGGCCAGCCGCTCGAGCTGCTCGCTCAGCACGGTGACGCCGCCGGCCGGCAGCACGCCGGCCAGGCTGGCGATCTGGCGGCGGGCCTGCTCGATGTCGGCGATCAGCCCATAGAGCGAGACGAAGACGCCGAGCGCTGGAAAGAGCGCCAGCAGGCAGTAGAAGGCGCCGCCCGCCGCCACCGCCGGAATGCGGTCCTCGTTGAATTCGCCCCACGCCCGCCGAAGCACCGCGCGCCAACCGGCCGCGCTGATCTGGGTCGGGGCGCGGGCGGGCTGGCAAAGGGCGACACCCGCCTTGCCCTCGGCGCGGCGGCCTGCGCCCAGCCGACGGTCGGCGAACACGGCGACCAGGCCGACGAGGATTCCGAGCCCGAACGCGCCCAGCCTGCCCATGTTGTCGCCTGTCGCACCGGGCTGCGCCGCCGCCGATCGTTTCGCCATCCAACCACTCCTGCCCCGCTTCAAACAGCGCAGGTAGCCCGCGGGTTCACGGCCTGGAGGCGAGGATCAGCGCAGCAGCGCCTTGGCCCGCCAATTCCCGAACCTGTAATAGGTCAGCGAGCAGATCAGGATGGTCACCGAGGCGAAGGGGAAGCTCCACCACAAGGCCTCGACCCCGAAGTAGTGCGAGGTCACCGCCGAGAGCGGGATGCGCACGCCCCACATGGCCACGAAGATGAAGATCAGCGGCACCACCACTGCGCCGGCCGCCCGCAACAGGCTGGTGGAGACGATGCTGACGCTGAAGCAGACGAAGCCCCAAAGGGCGTGGTTGTTGACCACCTGGGCGATCCGCAGCGCCTCCGGATCGGTGAGAAACAGGCCCATGACCTGGCGATTGAAGATGTAGATGAACACCACCGGGATGAAGGTCACCGCGAACCCTACGGGCATGGCCTTGAGCGCCAGCTGGTCGAAGCGATCCCATCGTTTGGCGCCGATCGCCTGGGCGGCCATGGCGGTCACGCCGGCCCCGTTGGCGGCGCCGGGCATCTGGACATAGACCCAAAGCTGGGTCGCCGCGCCATAGGCCGCCGCGGTCGCCACACCGTAGCCGTTGACGAGGCGCATCATCGCCAGGGCCGCGCCGGTGACGACGATGGTGGTCAGACCCATGGGCACGCCGCGGGTGATCAACAGGCTGACGATGTGGAGGTCCAGCTTGAGGAATCGCAGGGTCTCCTTGCGCGGAATCAGCAGGCTCTTTCCCCGGTAGAGCAGCACGACCATGATCCCAAGGCTGATGACCTGGGCCAACAGGGTGGCCATGGCGGAGCCCGCCACGCCCATCTTCGGGAACGGGCCGACGCCGATGATCAGCAGCGGGTTCAGCACGACGTCCAGGAAGACCGCCAGGATGCTGAAGTAGAGCGGGGTGCGTGAATCCCCCGACCCGCGCTGGGCCAGCTGGATGAAGTTGAAAAAGAACATGAAGGGCGCGGCGTAAAAGATCACCCTCAGGTAGGCGATGGCGTCGGGCAGGGCGCCGGCCGGCGTGCCCATCATCGCCAGGAATTGCGGAGCCAGCACGGCGCCTAGCACCGCGATGATCACCGAGATGAAGCTCAACAGGGTGATCGAGGCGCCGACCGACTTCTGCATCCGTTCGGTGTCGCGCGCGCCGACCGCCTGGGCGATCAGCACATTCGCCGCCATCGAGATCCCCGACACCGAGCCGATCAGGAAGGCCAGCAGCAGGTTGGCGTTGAACGTTCCGGCCAGGGCGCCGGGACCCAGCACATGGCTGACCCACATGGTGTTCACGACCGTGTTGGCCTGCTGCAGCATGTTGGCCACCATGATCGGCAGCGAATAGGCCAGGAGTGTGCGGCCCACCGAGCCACTCAGGAGGTCCTTCGAACCCTTGACCCGCGCGGCCGGTTTCGGGCTGGCCGGTGCGTCCGCGGCGGGCTTGTCCATCTAGGCTTTCTCCTCCCCGGCGGTCTTCGGCCGTGCCTTAGTCTTCTTCTTTTGGCCGGGCCCGGCCCGCCCAGGCCATGGCCTGGACTCCGGAACTGGACATTGGCCACCGAACGCTTGGTTGTGGCTTCGTCAAGTCGATCAGAGGCGAAGCTCGATTTCAAGCCGCAGAATTGGCCCCTGGCGGATGCGATGAAGGTTTGCGACTATCTCGCATGTAGACGAGGGGCCCCAGCCGCGCGATTAGGGGTCGAAGGCTAGTCAGCCAAACTCTCGGTACGACAACAGAGCCGCCCTTGAGGCGACCTTGGGGATAGCGTTTTGGATACCACGAGTTCTTCGGCGCCAGTGTCGTCCGCGTCAACGGAGATGCCCACCTGGCGCAAGGCCTATGTCCTGGGCCTTCTGCTGTTCGTGACGATCTCCAACCAGATCGACCGGCAGGTTCTGAGCATCCTGATCGAGCCGATCAAGCACGAGTTCCACGCCAGCGACACCGCGATGGGCCTTATCGCCGGCACCTTCTTCATGGTCTTCTACATGGCGGGCGGCCTGCCGATCGCACGGCTGGCGGACGTCAAGAGCCGACGGGTGATCATCGCCGCCTGCGTCGGGGCCTGGAGCGTCGCGACGGCGGTTTCCGGCGCGGTGCAATCCTATGCTCAGCTGGCGCTAGCACGGACCTGTGTGGCGGTCGGCGAAGGCGGCTGCGCGCCGGCCATCACCTCCCTGCTGGCCGAAATCATTCCCCAGCGGCTTCGGGTCCGCGCCCTGTCGGTGATCAGCAGCGGCTCGGCCATCGGCGTCGCATTCGGCACCTTCCTGGGCGGCACGCTGAGTGAGATGCTGGGCTGGCGGATGGTCTTCCTGGTCGTCAGCATCCCGGGCTTCATCCTGGCGCCCCTGATCTGGCTCACACTGCCCGAGCCGCGGGAGAAGCGGGCCCCCTCGGAAATCAAGAAGCCGCCGCGGGTCCGTGAGGCCCTGCTGAGCTTCTGGCGGATCCCGTCCTACCGGGCGCTGGCCGTGGTCGCGTTCGCAGGCGGCTACAGCGGCTTCGCGACCCTGGCGTGGATGCCGAGCTTCATGATCCGGGTGCACCACCTCTCCAAGAGCGAAGTCGGGATCAAGCTCGGTCTGGCGCTGGTTCTGGGCATGATGTTCGGCAACCTCAGTTCGGGTTATCTGGCCGACCGCTTCAAGAAGCGCAGTCCGAGCTGGATCATGTGGATCACCGGCATGGCGCTGACCCTGGCCGTGCCCTTCGGCCTGGCGTCGGTGTTCGTGACCGATGCGAACCTCGGCTTCATCTACTTCGGGTGTTTCAGCTACCTGCTGGCCTTCTGGCCGCCGACGGTGGCGGCCAGCGCCGTGGGCGTGGTGGATCCGCGCGCCAAGACCCTGTCGGCCTCGGCCATGCTGGTCTTCCAGTCGGTCGCCGGTGCGCTTGGACCGTTCATCATCGGGGCCATGAACGACGGTCTCTCCCTGGTCTACGGCCCCATGGCCATCCGCTATTCCGTGGCGCTCTCCATCGCCTTCCTGCTCGTCGGCGCGGTGGGGTGTTTCTTCGCCGGCCGCAGCCTGGTCAAGGACTACCGGCCCACCAACGACTGACGCGCGCATTGCGGAGCCGAACAGCGCGGCTATGCTGACGGTTGCGCCTTCGCGACATCGTCGCCGGGCCAGGACAGAAGCCGCTCAAAGCGGCCGTCGGAGGCGAGGATATGACCAGGGCCATGGGCGGCGAAGCCGTCGCCGGCGCCAGTGCGCCGGCCGATGAACGGCGGATCACCATAGCCAGCTGGTGGATGGTCTTCGTCCTGTTCTGCTTCTACCTGATGTCCCAGATCGACCGCGGCATCATCGCCCAGTTCGTCGACCCGATCCGCAAGACCTACAATCTGGGCGACTTCCAGATGAGCCTCATCCTGGGCCCGGCCTTCGCGGTCTCCTATTCCCTTGCCGCCCTGCCCGGCGGCTGGATCGTCGACAAATTCGACCGCCGCCTCGTGGCGGGCGGGGCGATGATGTTCTGGTCGCTGGCGACCATGGCCTGCGGCTTTGCACCGGGCCTGATCTGGCTGGCGGTTGCGCGGATGATGCTGGCGGTCGGCGAGGCCATGCTCAATCCGGTGGCCTTCGCCTTCATCGGCGACTGCTTCCCCAAGGCCCGGCTGAGCAGCGCCATGGCGGTGTACAACACCGCGCCCAAGGTGGGCGCCAGCCTGTCCTATTTCACGGTCGCCGCGGCGATCGTCGCGGCCCTGGCCCTGAAGACGAACTTCGCGCCCGCCGCCGGCTTCGCCACATGGCAGATCGTCTTCGTGGTCTTCGCCGCCCCGGGCCTGATCCTGGCGTTCCTGCCGCTGACATTTGGCGGCGCCTATGCCAGGCCGCAGGGCCACGCGACCAAGACGGTCTCCGCGGCGCCGCGCGAAAGCCTGCTCGCCTTCATCAAGGAGCATCGCGCGTTTCTGATTCCGCTGTTCCTCGCCAACGCCCTGACGGCCATCGTCAACGGCGCCCTCACCGCCTGGCTGCCGACCTTCATGCAGCGCCACTACGGCTGGACCCCGGCGCAATACGGCCCGCCCATCGGCACGATCGTGGCGGTGGCGGCGGTGGTCACCGTCTTCCACGGCCTGATCATCGACCGCCTCTTCAAGCGCGGCGTGCGGCGCTCATCCGCGCGCTACTTTTCCTGGACACTGGCGGCCTCCCTGCCGTTCGTCTTCGCCGCCTTCTTCATGGCCAATCCCTGGCATTTCCTGATCTGCCTGGCGGCCATCTATGTGCTGGTTCTGCCCTACTCGCTCTACTTCTCCATCGGCATCCAGATGATCACCCCATCGCACCTTCGGGGGCGCATGACGGGGCTGACCATCGCTGTCGTCCCGGTGTTTTCCCAGGGTCTGGGGCCCATGCTGATCGGCGGGCTCACCGACTTCGTCTACCACGACCCGATGAAGATCGGCTCCGCCCTGGCCGTGGTGATGATCGGCGGCCTGACCACCGCCCTGGTGTTCCAGAGGCTGGCCCTGGTCGAGCGAAAGCCTGCCAGAGCAGAGGCCACCTAGCCGTCAGTCGTCGCCGCCGACGGCCTCGGACAGGAACGGCGCATGGGAGGCCTTGCGCGAGGCGTCGATCAGTTCGATGCGGACGCCGCAGGCCAGCGCCTTATGGTAGCAGAACCCGTGTCCCCGGCCGACGCTCGCGGGGTCGAAATCGATGGGCAGACCGGCCTTCACCAGGCGCTCGGCCTCCTCGACCACATCCTCTGAGTAGAAACCGATGTGGTCGATGTGCGAGCCCTTGCTGACATCCCACGGGCCGCCCTGGCCCCCTTCGATCAGCTCGATGTACGGCGCCTCGCCACGCGAATAGACGACCTTGATGGTCCAGTCGCCGTACTGGCTCACATGCGGGGTCCGCCAGACGACGCCCAGCGCGTCCGAGAGCTCGGCCATGGCCGCCTCGAGATTCTCGACGATGATCCCGACGTGGAAGAAGGGGCGGATGGCCATGTTCAGTCCTTTTCCGACGGCGACGCGCCCAGGCGGGCGACCGCCTCGCGCAGGGGCCCGAGGATCATGCCCTCGGGGTCGGCGATGCGGCTCGCGGGCCCGATTACAGTGATGGCGCCGACCGCCTGTCCGGCGGCGTCCAGGACAGGCGCGGCGATGATCGTGGCGCCCCTGGGGTCGCTGGCGGTCAGGGTGTAGCCGCGCTCGCGGATGGCGGCGCGCTGTGAGGCCTTCAGGACGCCCGCGGTGTCCTCGCCGAACGCCAGCATGACCTGGCCGGCCATGGTCGTCGCCGCGTCATAG
Source organism: Caulobacteraceae bacterium (assembly GCA_947475465.1). Classification (GTDB taxonomy): domain Bacteria; phylum Pseudomonadota; class Alphaproteobacteria; order Caulobacterales; family Caulobacteraceae; genus Phenylobacterium. The sequence continues at coordinate 97,960 of CANJLK010000006.1, forward strand.
GGGCGTCCGAGCTGGGCGACATAGCGAAGCTCGTGGGGGCTTTGCACCTCGTCGACCGACATGACCTGCAGGCCCTTCGCATCGGCCACGGACGTCACGAAGATCGCGGTCTCGCCGACCGCTTCCGAAAGCGCCTGCAAGGTCGGCCGCACGGCCGCCGAAAGACTCGTCGCCTGCCGCGAACGGACCAGCAACGACAGAAGGCGGACGCCCGGCGAATAGGACCGCTCGCGCAAGCTCACATAGCCCAGCTTCTGCAGGTCGCGGAGAAGGTCCGAGGCGGTGCTGCGCGACAGATCAAGGTCGTCGGCGAGTTGCGCCTGCGTCAGCGGCGGCCCGACGGCCACGCGCTCCAGCAGCGCAAGGGTTCTCTCGATATTGCGCATGTTGACAGTCCCAGACCCCATGCGTAGCGTCCGGATAATTGGATTGCAATCCGAAAATACGGACCGTTGGCGGGGCAAGGGAAGATGGTCATGGGCGACTGGCGAAGGAGCGTCGATCAGGTCCAGGCGCGCGCCATCGAACGGGCCGGCCTCACCGACTTCGGCGCCGACAGCTTCCGCGAAGGCCTCGAGATCCTGATGCGCGCCAGCCACGACGTGCCGGCGCCACCCTCCGCCGTGGATCGCATGGAGGACATCGCGGTCAACGGCCTGACCAACCGCTTGCGCCTCACCGACTACGTCAAGCGCCACCCCGAGGTGCTGGATGTCCCGGTGGAGAAACCGCTGTTCATCATCGGCATGCCGCGCAGCGGCACGACGGTGGCAAGTTACGTGGTGGGCCAGGATCCGGCCAGGCGCTCGCTGCTGGTCTGGGAGGCCTGGGAGTCCGTCCCGCCGCCGACCACAGAGACGCTGAAGACCGACCCGCGCTGCCTGGCCCGGGTCGCCGCCCAGCAGGCCGAATGGGCCAAGACACCGGGCATGGTGCGCCCGCACGTGGAATTCGAGGACGGGCCCACCGAGTGCCTGCGGCTGCACAGCCAGGACTTCAAGGCGATCATGTTCGAAGGCCCATTGCCGGTGAAGGAATATTCCCGCTGGATGATGGATACCGACATGACCAGCGCCTACGCCTACCAGAAGATGGCGTTGCAGGTCCTTCAGTCGAAGGCCCCGGGCCGCTGGTCGCTGAAAATGCCCTCCCACGCCCTGCACGTGGAGGCGCTCTACCGGGTCTTTCCCGACGCGCGCATCGTCTGGACCCACCGCGATCCCTACGAGGCCCTGGCCTCACTGTTCAGCATGAAGTCCGCCTCGTGGATGCGGAACACCGGTGACCCCAACGTCGAATGGCTGCGCGAGCACTATCCGCGGCAACTGGGGGAACACGTGAACCGACCCATGCGGCTTCGCGAGCGGATCGGCCAGGACAAGATCTTCGACCTCTACTACGGCGACATGCTGCGCGACCCCATCGGCGTCATGCAGCGCCTGTATGCCTGGGCCGGGGATGAATTCACGCCCCAGGCCGAGGCGGCCATGCGCCAATGGCTGGCCGACAATCCGCAGGGGCGTTTTGGCAAGCACAGCTACAACCTCGAGCAGTTCGGCCTGACCCAGGCGGCGCTGAAGCCGTTCTTCAGCGACTACCTAGATGTCCACGGCAAGGTTCTGGAGGCCGCCTGATGGCCCATGTGAAGCGCAACGTCTTCGACTTGACCGGCAAGGTCGCCCTGATCACCGGCGCCAACAGCGGCCTGGGCCTTGGCTGGGCCCACGGTGTGGCAGAGGCCGGCGGCGACGTGGTGATCTGGGGCCGCCGGGCCGACAAGAACGAGGAGGCTGCGGAAGCCCTTCGCGAATACGGCGGCCGTGTCTTCGCCCAGGCCATCGACGTGGCCGACGAGGGCCAAGTGCGGCGCGGGTTCGCCGAGGCGGTCGAGGCCATGGGGCGGGTGGATGGCTTCGTGGCCAACGCGGGGATCAACACCCGCCCAGAATCCTTCCTGCACATGACCTCGGAGCAGTACCACGAGCTGCTGGGCATCAACCTGCACGGCGCCTTCTACGGCATCCAGGAAGCCGTGCGGCACATGAAGGAACGCTTCGATCGGGAAGGCGTCGGCGGCTCCATCGTCACTTGCGGCAGCCTGACCGTCGTCGCGGGGGTCCCGCGCATCCAGCACTATTCCGCCTCGAAAGGGGCGCTCGCCACCATCACCCGCTCGATCGCCGTGGAATTCGGGCCCTACGACATCCGCGCCAACATGGTGATGCCGGGCCGGATCGCCACCGAGCTGGGCGCGGCGACCAGGCGCAACATCGCCGCCACCGGCGACCGCCACTCCGTGATCCCGATGGGCCGCGGCGGTGTGCCGGAAGATTGCGCCGGCATCGTCACCTACCTTCTCAGCGACGCCGCCCGCTATCACACCGGAACCACGATCGCGGTGGACGGCGGCCTGTCCATCGCCCTGAGGTGAGACGACCATGGACAAGGCCAACCGGCTGGCGGACTTCGACTACCCATCCGAAGAGGTCCTGGAAAATCCGTTCCCCTTCTACAAGGCGCTGCGCGAGGATGCGCCGGTCCACCAGATCCCCAGCGGCGCCTATATGATCACCCGCTACGAAGACGTCGTGGCCATCGCGCGGCAGCCCGAACTGTTCTCCAGCCACATCGGCCCGTCCAACCCGGGGCTGAACGGCGATTACGGGCTGGATGTCGACACCAGCGGCCGGTTTACGCCCTGGCAGGCGCCCTTCTCCGACCCGCCGGAACACCGACTCAAGCGCGCGCTGGGACAACAGCTGACGGTTCCCCGCCGCCTTCGCAGCTTCGAGCCGATCATCGAAAAGCACGTGGACGCCCTGATCGACGGCTTCATCGACAAGGGCGAGGCCGACTTCAAGGCGCAGTTCGCGGACAAGCTGCCGGTCCTGGTGGTCAACGAAATCTTCGGCCTGGAGACCCAGCCCCGGCCGGCGGTTGCGCTGGACAGTTCCGGCCGCAAGATGACGGGCGGCGGCGTCGGCTCGCTGCTCTCCAGCCCCGAACAGAAGGCCGCCCTCAAGGATCAGGCCCGCGAGCGCGCCAAATACTACCGCGAGGTGATCCTCGACCGGCTGGAGAACCCGCGCGACGACTACGCCAGCCACATGGTGCAGATGAAGATGGAGCGCGACGGCGAACTCGACCTCGCCTACCTGACCGTCGAGCTGATGAACTTCCACGGCGCGGGGATTGGCACCACGGCCCATATGCTGGCCAGCGCCATGACCCTGCTGCTGCAGCACCCCGACGAGGTCGAGATGCTGCGGGCCGATCCGTCGCGGGCCGGGCGGGTGATCGATGAGGCCCTGCGTCTGGAATGCCCCGTCCAGTGGCTCCAGCGGGTCGTCATGCAGGACACCGAGATCCATGGGGCGCCGATCAAGAAGGGCGACTACGTCCTGCTGGTCTGGGCCGCGGCCAACCGGGACCCCAGCCAGTTCGAGGACCCCGACCGCTTCTGGCCCGACCGCCCCGGCGCCAAGGACGACCGGATCATCGGGCCGGTCGCCTTCGGTCACGGCATTCACACCTGCATCGGCGGCCCGCTCGCCCGGGTGGAAGGCAAGACCAGCCTCAACCGCATGCTGGCCAGGACCCGGAACCTGCGGCTGACTGAGACCAACGACTTCCAGCACATCCTCGATATGAACCACCGCGCGCCGCTGGCCGTGCACGTGGCCTTCGACCAGGCCTGAAGGAAACTAGGCGATGGACAGGCTGAATTTCGCGATCGTCGGCTCGTCGGCCTTCGCGCTGCGCGCCGCGGCGGCGACCGCCAGGGGCGACGTCGACTTCGCGGGCGTTGCGGGCAGCACGCTCCAGGGCGCGAAGGCGCTCGCCGACCAGTACGGCGTCCGGGCCTACGCCGATTTCGCTGAACTGCTGGCCGACCCCAAGGTCGATGCGGTGTGGATCACCGTCAAGGACGCGCTGCACGCGCCCATGACCATCGCCGCCCTGGAGGCCGGCAAGCACGTGCTGGTGGAAAAGCCCATGACCGTCTCGGTGGCGGACGCCGACGTCATGGTGGCCGCGGCGCGCAAGGCCGGACGGGTGCTGCACGTGGGCAACCACCAGCGCATGCGGCCGGTCTACCGGCTGCTGCGCTCCGAACTGGCCGACGGCAGGATCGGCAAGATCCGCTACGCCCGGTTCCATTTCTTCTTCGGCAATTTCAGCAACGAGATCGCCGAGGCGCCCAGCCGCGGTTCGCTGGAGGGCAGCGGCGGCTGCTGGGTGCTGAAGGAATTCGGGGCCCACATGGTCGACCTGCTGCGCTACTGCACCGGCCAGGAGCCCGCCGTGGTGAGTTCGCTGCTCAAGACCCAGCGCTATGCGGTGGAGACTGAAGATGCGGCCACCATCACCCTGGAGCTATCCGAAGGCGGGATAGCGATCGTCGACGTCAGCGCCGCCTCGCACGGCTGGACCCACACCATCCAGGTGCATGGCTCGGAGGGCTGGGTGCATGGCGACGGCATCTGGCGCGGCCACGGCCAGTTGACCTGGAGCGACGGGGAGGTCTCGCGGTTCAGCCTCGACGACGAGTTGACACCCTACTTCGACCAGTTCGTCGACTTCACCGCGGCAGTGCGGGGCGAGCCCAGCGTGGGCGCGACCGGCGAGGATGGCCGGGCCGTCCTCAAGGTGGTCGAAGCGGCGCTGGCCTTCGACCAGGCCCGCAAGCGCCTGAGCTGATCCCGGCGTCAGGAGGGATGGCCGGCGCGGCCAACCCTCCCCTGGCGGACTATTTCGCGCCGGCGAGTTCCCCGCCCGTGTTCTGCTTCGCCGCCTTGCCGCCGGTCATCTCCAGCGCCGACAGATATCCGAAGGTCAGACAGGCCCCAAGCGTCGCCCCCGGCCCCGGATATGCGCCCGGCGTCGCGCTCGAAGCGCAGTTGCCGCCGGCGTAGAGGCCCGGAATCGGCTTGCCGGTGTCGGCGGAGATCACCGCCCCCTTGTTGTTGATCTTCAGGCCACCCTTGGTGCCCAGCGCGCCCGGACGCATCTCGACGGCGTAGAACGGGGCCTTTTCCAGCGTGCCCAGGGAGGCGTTCGGCTTGTTCTTCGGATCCCCCCAGCGGATGTCCCAGGGGTTCTGGCCGCGGCCGAAATCGGGATCCTCGCCCTTCGCCGCGAAGCTGCTGAACCGCTCCATCGTGTGGCGCAGATTGGCGGCCGGCTTGATGCCGAGCTTCTCCGCCAGCTCCTCCGGCGTGTTGGCCATGGCGAAGCCGCGGCTGCCCTGGCGGGTGTTGGCGAAGATCGACAGGGACTTGTACTTCTCCACACCCTGCTGGTCGAAGATCATCCAGGCCGGCAGGTTCAGTGGTCCGTCCTGCTTGGAGCCGAAGCGTCCGCCGATGTCATTGTAGTTCAGGGGTTCGTTGACGAACCGCAGGCCGCGGTTGTTGACGATGATGGTGTGCGGCAGAGCCCGCTCGCCACGACTGTGACCGAACACCGACCAGTCGAGGCCAGGGATCGAGGGCATGAACCAGGCGTCGCCCAGGTGAGCGGTCTGGGCCCCCACGGCCATGCCCATCAGGTGGCCGTCGCCGGTGGAGCTCTCGACCTCGCAGCAGTATTCGATCGGCCGCGACATCCAGGCCTTCATCAGGTCGGGATTCTTCGAATAGCCGCCCGTGCCGATATAGACGCCCTTGGCGGCGCGCACGAAGTAGGGCTTGCCGTCCTTTTCCGCCTCGACGCCGATCACCCGGCCGCCGTCGACGACCAGGCGCTTGCCGGGCGTCGAGACGTGGATCTTGGCGCCATGATCGAGCGCCGCCTTGAACAGCCGGCCGGCAAAGGCCGCGCCGCCAATCACAGTGCCCGTGACATGGTCGGCCGGCACAGGGTGCGCATGCATCTCATTGCTGCCGTCCGGCGGGGCTATGGAGCGGCTCTTGGTGTAGAGTTCGAGCTTGTCGGCGGAGCTGACATTGCGATTGCGTAGCTTGCGGACATGCTCGCCCAGGCCTTCCAGTTCGAACCAGCCGCAATCGAGCGTCCGCGCGCCGGGACGCTCGCCCGGCAGCCAGGGGCGGTAATCGCTGGTGCCGCCGAACGCGGGCCAGGAGCGGAAGAACACGCCGCCCTTGTGTTCGAGATAGCGGACGGCCTCGGGGCCATCGTCCACCAGGGCGTCGAGCATGTCCTGCTCGCCGGAATCGGCGACGCAGGCCTGCAGATAGGTCATGGCCTCTTCGCGACTGTCGGAGACATTGTGCTCCTTCATGTGATCGTTGCACGGCACCCAGGCGCCGCCGCCGGACATCGCGGTGGTGCCGCCGACCACCGGGGCCTTTTCCAGGATGGTCACCGCCGCGCCCTCGATCGCCGCGACCGCCGCGCAGGTCAGCGCCGCGCCGCCGGATCCGACCACCACGACGTCGGTTTCCTCGTCCCACTTCGCCGGGACGTTGTTTGTGCGCTCGACCATAGTTCCCTCCACCCTTTTTGTTTCTTGCTGGCGCGCCCTGGCCGTGACCGCGGCGCGCCTCGCCATCATTCGGTATCCACGGCGCCCGCCTGTCAACCAAGGGTTAGGCGGACGGCCGCGCCCTAGCCGCGGACGAACCTGAGCGGCACGTGCTGGTAACCGCGGAAGCCCGCGCCCGGCCACCGCACAGACGGGCCGGTCCGCTCAAGCGTCTTGTAGCGGTTGAGCATTTCCTGGATCAGCCAGAGCACCTCGGCGCGGCTCACGGGGGCGCCCGGGCAGGTGTGGATGCCGCCGCTAAATGACAGCTGGCGCTTCGGCTCCTTGCGGTCCAGCCGGAAGCTGTCCGGATCGGGATAGGCCCGCTCGTCACGGTTCGCCGCCCCATAGACCATGGCCAGCGTGGCGTTGGCCGGGATCACGGTTCCAGCCACCTCGACGTCGTGCCGGGCGCGGCGCGGCAGCATCTGCACCGGCGCATCGTAGCGCAGCATCTCTTCGATGGCCGGGGCCACAAGCGAGCGGTCCTCGCGCATCTGGGTCCACAGGTCCGGCCGGTCGGCCATGATGCTGAGGAAGTTCTCCACCAGGTGCTGGGTGGTGTGGAAGCCGCCGGTCAGCAGCAGCAGCAGCATGTCGATGATCAGCTTGTCGGGGATCTGGTCCTTGCCGACCTTGGCCTGGGCGTTGATCATCAGGCTGATGGCGTCGACTTCCGGCTTGGCCCGCCTGGCCGTCGCAATGGGCTCGACGATGGCCCACATCTCCTCGCGCACGTCGTCGAAGGTCTTGGCGCCGTAGGCTTCCTTGCGCTGCTGGGCCGACGACAGTTCGCGCCGCTCGACCGTGAAATTGATGAACTTCTGGTGGTATTCCAGCGGCAACCCGAGGATGTCGCAGGTCACCCGGCCCGGCAGAGGAATGGCCAGCTGCGAGGAAACCTCGACCACATCGCCCTTGGCCTCGCACTGGTCGAGCAGGTCGGTGGCCAGCGCCTTCAGATAGGGCTCGCGGTTGCGCATCTCCCGCGAGGTGAACAGGGGCATGATCGTGGCCCGCAGCCAGGTGTGGCGCGGCGGATCGGCCATGCGCAGCGGGCTGATCCGCTCGCCCGGATCGACGTCCAGCAGGTTCAGCGGGATGTTCGAGAACCGCTCGACGTCCATCAGGATCGAGGCCACGTCATCGTAGCGGGTGATCAGATAGCTGCCGTAGACGCCGTGATGGGGCGCATGGAACACCGGGCTGCGGTCGCGCAGCGCCCTGTAGAGCGGATAGGGGTCTTCCTCCCAATCTGCCCAGTTGACGTTCTTCAAGTCGATCTGCGCGGGATCGGCCGTCATGGCGATGTTCATCAGGCGCCTCTTGTCTCACGCATCTATTGGTCGATGGTCAGCCGCCGATGACGATGGGGAACTTCGGCGACACCACCGGCTCCTGCAGTTTCAGGCCGGCTTCGGCGTTGAAAATGTGGTGCGGCGCGCCCGTCCAGCGGGCGTCGGTGGGGTAGTAGCTCATCAGATAGGTCCAGCGAGGCTTGTCGCTGGTGCTGTTGGCCGGCGCGCCGTGGACAACCAGGCTGTTGTGAACCGTGCAGTCGCCCGCCTTCAGGCTCAGGGGCTCGGACAGCGGATAATCCTCGGCCACGTAGGGGTAGAAATCCAGGAGCCCGCCGGTGTCGAGGGGCCGCTTGCCCAGCGGTCCTTCCTTGTGGGAGCCGTTGAAGAACCGCATGATTCCCTGCTCAGGGCCCATGTCCTCGAGCGCGATCCAGAAGGTCAGCAGGCCGTGACGGTCGAGGGGGAAGTTCGGATAGTCCTGATGATATTCGGTGACGCCGCTGCCCGGCTGGCCCTTGGGCATCTTCACGGCCAGCATGTCGGCGTGGGTGGCGATGCCGACGTCGCGGCGGATGAACCGCTGTGTGTTGCGGCCGATCACCGGGGAACGGACCAGGCTGGCGAAGGGCTCCACCATCTCGTCGCGGCCGAGGTTATAGACGTCGCGCCAGGCGGGCCGGTCGTGCGAACGCGCGCCGTCCGACTGGCCGTCGAGGATCTCGGCCTTGGCGCGCTCGAGCATCTGGGCGGCGAGGTCCTTGGAGATCAGGCCCTCCATCTTCACCCAGCCGTTTTTGTGGTAGAACTTGACCTCTTCGTCGGTCGCCGCCCGGGCTTCGACCTTGGCCGCCAGTGCTTGGGACATCGCTGCGCCGCTCCTCCGCATCGGGTTGATCGCCGGGCGCTCCCCGGTCGTCATTGCTGGCCGAAAAGCTAGGCCTGCCAGCGTGGCCTGTCAAACGCAGGGTCGACAAACATGCGTCCACCGGACCGGGAAAACCATAGCCATCCCTGATAGTTAGGGCGTCACCACCGCCAGCGCCGAGACCTAGCGGCCGGTGAACTTGGCGGGTCGCTTATCGACGAACGCGCTCATGCCTTCCTTCTGGTCATCGAAGGCGAAGAGCGAGTGGAACAGGCGCCGTTCCATGGCCACGCCGGCCGACAGCGTGGTCTCGTAGGCCGCGTCGACCAGTTCCTTGTTCATCATCACGGCGATGGGGGCGAAGCCCGCGATCTTGGCGGCCGTGGCCAGCACGTCGTCGAGCAGCTTGTCGGCGGGGACGACCCGGCTGACCAGCCCGGCCCGCTCCGCCTCGGCGGCGTCCATCATCCGACCGGTCAGGATCATGTCCATGGCCTTGGACTTGCCCACCAGGCGGGTCAGCCGCTGGGTGCCGCCGATCCCTGGCGCCACGCCAAGCGTGATCTCGGGCTGGCCGAATTTGGCGGTCTCGGCGGCGACGATGAAGTCGCAGAGCATGGCCAGTTCGCATCCGCCGCCCAGGGCGTAGCCGGCGACCGCCGCGATGATCGGCTTGCGGAAGCGTTCGATTCGCTGGGCGGCCTGCGCGAAGAAGTCGATCCGGAACATCTCGGCGTAGGTCTTCTCCGACATCTCCTTGATATCGGCGCCCGCCGCGAAGGCGCGCTCCGAGCCGGTCAGGACCACGCAGCGGACCGCGTCATCGGCCTCGGCGATCTCCAGGGCCTGGCCCAGTTCGTCCAGCAACTGGCTGTTCAGCGCGTTCAGCGCCTGCGGGCGGTTCAGCCGGATGAGGGTGACGCCGGGGCTGGGCGCCTCAGTGAGGATGGTTTCAAAGCTCATCGATACGTCCTCTCATCATCTGCAGGATGGCGGAGAAGTCCTTGCCGCCGCCGCCCATGCGGTCGAACAGCGCATAGAGGCCTTCCGCGCTGGCGCCTAGCGGCGCAGCGGCGCCGGACTTGGCGGCGGCCTCCTGGGCCAGCTTGAGGTCCTTCAGCATCAGGGCGGTGGCGAAGCCGCCTTCGTAGCCGCGGTTGGAGGGCGCGGCAGGGACCGGGCCCGGCCAGGGGCAATAGCTGGTCAGGCTCCAGCACTGGCCGGAGGACTGCGAGGCGATCTCGTGGAACTTCACCGGATCGAGACCGAGCTTTTCAGCGAGCGCAATGGCCTCGCAGACCCCGATCATCGAAATGCCCAGGACCATGTTGTTGCAGATCTTGGCCGCCTGGCCCGCGCCATGGTCGCCGGCCCGCAGGGTGACCCGCGACATTGGCTTCAGGGCGTCCTCAACCGCGGCGAAATCCGGCTCTTCGCAGCCCACCATGAAGGCCAGCGTACCGGCATCGGCCGCCGCGGTGCCGCCGGACACCGGTGCGTCGGCGAAGCGGAAACCGGCTGCCTTGGCCTGGGCCGCCACGACCCGGGCGCTTTCCACGTCGATGGTCGAGCAGTCGATCAGGAGCGCCGTCTTCGGCGCGTTGGGCAGGATCTCGTCGGCATAGACCGCGCGCACGTGCTGGCCCGCGGGCAGCATGGTGATCACCACCTCGGCGTCCTTCACGGCCTCGGCGATCGAGCCCACGGCCGTGCAGCCGGCGGCCTGCGCCTTGTCCAGGGCCGGCTTCGAAAGATCGTAGGCCAGGATCTGGCGCTGGGCCTTGGCCTGGTTGGCGGCCATGCCACCGCCCATGTTGCCCAGGCCGATGAAGGCGATGCGGGTCATTTCAAGGTCTCCAGGGGCGTCCATTCCTCGGCCGGGGGCAGAGGGGCGAAGATGGCGTCGAGCATGGCCTCGGTGACGCCTTCCAGCGCGGCGGGGCTCCAGCGCGGCGCATTGTCCTTCTCGACGATCACGGCGCGCACGCCTTCGAGGAAGTCCGGCATCTGGACCACCCGGGCGCCGATGCGAAATTCCATGGCCATGTTGTCGGCGAAACTGGCGGCCTTGGCGCCAAGCTGAAGTTCCCGGAAGGCGACCTTCATGGTCTGCGGCGACTTGGTCTTCAGCACCGCCAGCTGCTCGCGGGCCCAGTCGCTGTCGGCGGCCTCCAGGGCGGCGACGATGGCTTCAACGCTGTCGCCGCAGAACAGCCGGGCGATCTCGTCCTGGTGCGCGGCGATGGGCGGGCGGCCGGCGTCGCCCTCGGCCTCGGTGAGCAGGGTCTCGACAGCGGCGGGATCGGCGACGATCGCGGCCTTCAGCGCCTCAACACCGGCGCTCTCCACATAGTCGGTGGCCACGCCCACGAGCTCACAATCGGCGGCCTTCAGCCGGGCGCCGGTCAGCGCCAGCCAGATGCCCAGGTGGTCCGGCATGCGCGACAGGTGCCAGCCGCCGCCGACATCCGGGAAAAGCCCGATGCCGGTTTCCGGCATGGCGAAGGTGGTCCGCTCGGTGGCCACGCGGTAGCGGCAGGGCTGGGCCAGGCCAACGCCGCCGCCCATGGTCACCCCGTCCATGATCGCCACGGTGGGCTTGGGGTAGGTGAACAGCAGGTGGTTGAGCTGGTACTCGGTGCGGAAGAATTCACGCGCCGCCGCGCCGTCCCCGGCCCCGCTCTCGGCCAGCATGCGGATGTCGCCGCCGGCGCAGAAGCCGCGCTCGCCG
>CANJLK010000007.1 GCA_947475465.1 Caulobacteraceae bacterium
ACCGGTCATCTCCCCCCCCCGTGGGGGGGTGGGGCCGCGGCGAGCTTGCGAGACGTGACGGAGGGGGCTCAGCCGTGTCGCTCACACCAGCCGCTTGCCGGCCTCGGACACCAGCGAGCCCATGTCCGCCTCGGTGACTTCGTCGGCCAGCGTCATCTCGTTGTGCGCCTTGCCGGAGACGATCATCGGGAAGCAGTTCTCCTGCTTGGTGACCCGGCAGTCGAAGATCACCGGCCGCTTGACCGCGATCATCTCTTCGATCTTGCCGTCCAGCTCATCGGGCGTCTCGGCGCGGAAGCCGACGCCGCCATAGGCCTCGGCCAGCTTCACGAAGTCCGGCAGGCTGTCGGAATAGGAGTGGGAATAGCGCTCGCCGTGCAGCAGCTGCTGCCACTGGCGGACCATGCCCATCCATTCGTTGTTGAGGATGAAGATCTTGATCGGCAGGCCGTACTGGATGGCCGTCGAGAACTCCTGCATCGTCATCTGCACGCTGGCGTCGCCACCGATGTCGATGACCAGGCTGTCGGGGTGGGCCATCTGCACGCCGACCGCCGCCGGCAGGCCATAGCCCATGGTGCCCAGGCCGCCGGAGGTCATCCAGCGGTTGGGCTCCTCGAAGTGATAGAACTGGGCGGCCCACATCTGGTGCTGGCCGACCTCGGTGGTGATGTAGGTGTCGCGGTCCTTGGTCAGCTCATAGAGCCGCTGGATGGCATACTGCGGCTTGATCAGCTTGCTGTCCGGCCGGTAGGCGAAGCCCTTTCGGGCCCGCCAGGCGTCGATCTCCTGCCACCAGTCGGCGAGCGCGCCCTTGTCGATGGCATAGCCGCGCTGCTTCCACACCGCGACCAGGTCGGCCAGGACTGAGCCCGCATCGCCGACGATGCCGATGTCGGTGCGCACGTTCTTGCCGATCGACGAGGCGTCGATGTCGATGTGGATCTTCCGCGCGCCCGGCGCGAAGGCGTCCAGCCGTCCGGTCACCCGGTCGTCGAACCGCGCGCCGATGCAGACCATGACGTCGCAGTCGTGCATGGCGTTGTTGGATTCATAGGAGCCGTGCATCCCCAGCATCCCCAGCCACTTGGGGTCCGAGGCCGGGAAGGCGCCCAGGCCCATGAGGGTGGAGGTGACCGGCGCGCCGGTCAGTTCGGCGAACTCGCGCAGCAGCCGCGAGGCGTCGGGGCCGGCGTTGATCACGCCGCCGCCGGTGTAGAGGATCGGCCGGCGGGCCTTGGCGATCATCGCCGCGGCCTCGGCGATTTTGCCGGCGTCGCCCTTGGTGCGCGGCTGGTAGTTGTGGGCGTGCCGGACCTGGTCGGGACCCTGGTAGAGACCCTTTGAGAACTGCACGTCCTTGGGGATGTCGATGACCACCGGGCCGGGGCGGCCGGAGGTGGCGATGTGGAAGGCCTCGTGCAGGATGCGCGGCAGGTCGGCCACGTCCTTCACCAGGTAATTGTGCTTGGTGCAGGGCCTGGTGATGCCGATGGTGTCGGCCTCCTGGAAGGCGTCGGTGCCGATCAGGTGGGTGGCGACCTGGCCGGTGATGACTACCAGGGGGATCGAATCCATCAGGGCGTCGACGATGCCGGTCACCGCATTGGTGGCGCCGGGGCCGGAGGTGACCAGGACCACGCCGGGCTTGCCGGTGGAGCGCGCATAGCCCTCCGCCGCGTGGGTCGCGCCCTGCTCGTGGCGGACCAGCACGTGCTGCAGCCGGGGCTCGGCGAAGAGAGCGTCGTAGATCGGCAGGACCGCGCCGCCCGGATAGCCGAACAGCACCTCGACGCCCTGGTCGACGAGGGCGCGCACGACCATCTCGGCGCCGGAGAGGGTAGTTTGCTGGGCTTCGATGGTCTGGTGGGCGGTCATTGTCGGGGCTCTGGTTTCGGACATTAAAAAAGGCCCTCGGGGGGCCTGGTGCAAGCGGTCGTTCGCGGGCTGACGTCGTTGTCAGTCCGGTTACGGCCGCCTTACGAGTACGAGGAGCTTGCGCACGGGCATTCCTTGGAAATCGAGGATCACGCGTTTCGCATGCCGTCAGGAGGCCGTCAAGCCGGGGTTGAGGGCAAGAAACTGCCTCCATTGGCTCCCCGCGTCGATTTCCGTCAGCCGTGGCCAATCGGCCATCCGCCCGCGCATCCAGGTGGTCTGGCGCTTGGCGTAGCGTCGGGTCTGCATCTGGGCGGCGGCCAGGGCCTCGGCCAGGGTGGTCTCGCCGCGCAGATGGGCGGCCAGTTCGCGGACGCCGAGGGCCTTGAGGGCGGGAAGGTCTGGATCGAGGCCGCGCGCCATGAGGGCCGACACTTCCTCCAGCGCGCCATCATCGATCATGGCCGCCAGCCGCGCGTCGCAGCGGGCGTAGAGCGCGTCGCGGGGCGGCTCGAGCGCGATGGCTCGCCACGACCCCGGCGCCAGCAGCGGATCGCCCGACGCCTGCCAGTCGCTCAATGCCTTGCCCGTGGCGGCGAACACCGCCCAGGCGCGGATCAGCCGCTGGCGGTCGCCGGCCTCGATGCGCAGCGTCGCGGCCGGATCGTGGCCGGCCAGGCGCTCGCGGAAGACGGCTTCGCCCAGGCGGTCATGGTCTGCGGTGGCGGCCGCGCGGACGGCGGCGGCCACCGGCGGGACGTCCGCCAGGCCTTGCGTCAGGGCGTTGAAATAAAGGCCTGTGCCGCCGACCACGATGGCCGGGCGGCCGCGCGCCGCGATTCCGGCCAGAACCTCCGTCGCCGCCCGCAGCCAGCGCCCGACCGACCAGCCATCCGCCGCGTCGGCGACGCCGAACAGATGGTGCGGCGCCCGCGCCTCTTCGGCCGGCGAGGGGCGGGCGCTCAGCACGGCCAGGTCGGCGTAGAGTTGCATGGAGTCCGCATTGACGACCTCAGCGCCCGTCGCGGCCGCCAGCCGAAGGGCCAGGGCCGACTTGCCGCTTGCGGTGGGTCCGGCGATCAGCCAGATGCGGGGGTCCATGGAACTCGTTCTTACCCTCGTCACGCCGCCGGACGCCGGCGCCTTCAAAGTCAGCCTGGGCGAAGCCTTCGCAACAATCGGCGCCAAGGGCAAAGAGTCTCGCGTCCTGTCGGGCGCCGACATGGACATGGCGATGGACGTCTTTTTCGACGCTCCCGATGTGGCTCAGGCCAAGGCCGCCATCGCCAACGTGCTGGCGGACCAGCAGATCGACTGGTGCGTCCAGCCTGTGAAGGGCCGCAGGAAGCGCCTGCTGCTGGCCGACATGGATTCTACGATCATCAATGTCGAGTGCCTGGACGAGCTGGCCGATTTCGCCGGGCTGAAGGCCGAGATCTCGGCCATCACCGAGCGCGCCATGCGCGGCGAGCTGGAGTTCGAGGGCGCGCTGCGCGAGCGTGTCGGCATGCTGAAGGGCCTGCCGATCAGCGCCCTGCAAGAGGCCTATGACCAGCGGGTGCGGCTCAATCCCGGCGCGCGGACCCTGATCCGCACCATGGTCTCCAACGGCGCGCGCTGCGCCCTGGTCTCGGGCGGCTTCACCTTCTTCACCAGCCGCGTGGCCCAGGCGGCGGGCTTCCACACTAACCGCGCCAACACCCTGATCGAGGCGGACGGCGTGCTCACCGGCCAGGTGGGCGAGCCGATCCTCGGCAAGGCGGCGAAGCTTGCGGCCTTGCACGAAGAGGCCGGGCTCTTCGGGATTCCGCTCGAACTGGCCATAGCCATCGGCGACGGCGCCAACGACCTGGCGATGATCGAGGCCGCGGGCTTGGGCGTCGCCTATCGCGCCAAGCCCGTGGTGGCCGCCCAGGCCGACGCCAAGATCGACTACGCCGACCTTACCGCGCTGCTCTACTTCCAGGGCTATGGCGCCGACCAGTTCATCATCGATTGATGACCCTGCCGCGTCAGGTCAGGGCCGTGGTCTTCGACATGGATGGCCTGTTGGTGGACACCGAGCAGGTGGTGTTCCGCGCCATGCAGGCTGCGGCCGCCGGCATCGGCGGCGAGATCCCGTTCCCGGTCTTCCAGCGTATGTTGGGCCTGCAACACGCCGCCAGCGACCTGATCCTGGTCGAGCATTTCGGCAAGGACCTCGACCTTGAGGGCTGGTCGGCGGCGGTCAGCCATCACTTCCAGGCGGAACTGGCGCTGGCCGGCATCGCGCTGAAGGGCGGGGTGGTGGAGATCCTCAATCACCTGGACGCCGTGGGCCTGCCCCGGGCGATCGCCACCTCGTCGAGCCGCCAGGCCGTGGAGCAGAGCCTCGGGCCCTATGGCCTGGTGGGCCGCTTCGACGCCGTGATCAGCCGCGAACTACAGACGCGCGGCAAGCCGCACCCCGAACCCTTTCTGAAAGCGGCCGAGGCCTTGGGCGTCGATCCCGCCGACTGCCTGGCCTTGGAGGACAGTCATAACGGCGTGCGCGCCGCCCACGCCGCCGGGATGATGACCATCATGGTCCCCGACATGCTCGACCCCACCGAGGAGATGCACGAGATGTGCCTCCGTATCGCCTCGGACCTGCACGAGGTGCGGGAACTGCTGGAAGCGCAGGCCTAGCCCGACCGGCCTTCAGCCGCCATGATACTCTCCCCTCAGGGGGAGGTGGCGCGGCGAGCCTGCGAGACGCGACGGAGGGGGCTGCGGCGGCCGGCAATTCCCCCTCCGTCACCTGTCACTGCGCTCCAGGTGACACCTCCCCCTGCGGGGAGAGGACCGAAATGCGGCTACAGCTCAATCCAGTAGCGGTTGCCGATGGCGCCCTCGTGCCAGGGGTGGGGGATCGCCTTTTCCAGCACGCCGCCGTTCTTCCGGATCACCCGGTTGGAGGCGTGGTTCTCCTGCACGGCGGTCAGCGTCACGCGGGTGAGCGGCAGGTTCGCGCGCACATGGTCCAGCATCCCGGCCAGCATGGCGGTGGCGTAGCCCTTGCCCCGCGCCGAGGGCCGCACCGCATAGCCAATATGGCCGCCCCATTGCTCCAGCACCGGGTTCAACCAGTGACGGACGGCGATCGAGCCCAGGAATTCGTCGCCCTCCACGTACCAGAGCAGGGTCTCCGGCACCCGCTCGCCAAGGGTCCCGTCCGGCAGGACGACGGTGGTGGGCGGGTTGACGATCTGGTTCAGGAACCAGGCGGGATCGGCGGCGACGCCGGCGATGGTGTCCGGCGTCTCGGGCCGAAGCGTGTCTCGGGAGTAGCCTTCGCGCATGGCCTCCACGAAGGAGGCCATGTGGGCGAGCTCTGGCCGTCTCAGCGCCGGCATCAGCGGCGGCTGGACCCGCCGGACGGGCCGTTCTGGAAATATCTGAAGAAGGCGCTGTCGGGGGACAGGACGAGCGTCGTGTCGCCCTGGCCCAGGCCCGCCTCATAGGCCTGCATCGAGCGGTAGAAGGCCGCGAACCCGGGGTCCTTGCCGAAGCTCTGGGCGAAGATGCGCGTGCGAATGGCGTCGCCTTCGCCTCTGGTGGTCTCGCCCTGCTGCTGGGCGGTGGCGAGCGTGATGGCCACGTCCTTGTCGGCGCCGGCGATGATCTCGCGCTTCTGCTGTTCGCCCTGGGCGCGGAATTGCGCGGCGATCTGGGCGCGCTGGGTCTGCATACGGCGGTAGACCGAGGCCTCGTTGGCGGCCGGCAGGTCGGCGCGCTTGATCCGCAGGTCGATGACTTCGATGCCGAGGCGCGATTCCTTGGCGCGGCGCGCCACGTCCAGCTTCGACTGCTGCATCAGGGCGTCGCGGCGGCCGGAGATGATGTCCGGCGTATTGGTCGAGCCCAGCACCTGGCGCAGGGACGAATTGACCAGCCGTTCCAGCCGGTCCTGCGCGGTGCGCTCGTCGCGCAGGGTTCGATAGTACTGCAGCGGATCGGAAATCCGGTAGCGGAGGAAGGCGTCGACCACCAGCCGCTGCTGGTCGGCGGCGATGACCTCTTCCTGGTCGGCTTCCAGCGCCAGGTTGCGGCGGTCGAACTTGATGACGTCCTCGACCAGCGGGGTCTTGATGTTGAGGCCGGCGCCGCCCTGGCCCGGCGCGTGGATCACGCGGACCGGCTCGCCCAGGCGCACGACGATGGCCTGCTGGCGCTGATCGACCACGAACAGGGTGTTGGCCAGCAGCCAGATGGCGGCGATGGCGATCAGGCCATAGACGATAAGGGCGCGGCGGTTCATTGGGCCGCCCTCGGCTGGACGGGGGCGACGTCGACATTGGCCGGCGCGGCCACCGTCCTTGGTCGGAAGATATCTGGCGGCAGGATGACGGGTGCGGTCACGCCCTTACCGGAAACCACCACCTTGTTGGACTTGGCCAGCACCCGCTGCATGGTCTCGATATAGAGCCGGTCGCGGGTCGCCTGCGGCGAGCGGCGGTATTCGGCGTAGATCTGGTTGAAACGGGCGGCGTCGCCGGTGGCTTCACGCACCGACTGCTCGCGATAGCCCTGGGCCGACTGGACGATCTTGGCCGCATCGCCCTTGGCTTCGTTGACCACCCGGTTGCGGTAGGAATTGGCCTCGTTGACGGCGGAGTCGCGATCCTGCTCGGCGCTCTGCACATCGCGGAACGCGGCGACCGCTTCTTGCGGCGGGTTCACGGTGCGGATCTGAACCTCGACGACACTGATGCCGGCGCCCCATGAATCGAGGGTCTTCTGGAGAAGCTCGGCGGTCTCCAGCTGAACCTTGCCTCGACCCGTGGTCAGGATCAGGTCGAGCGGCGTCTTGCCGATCACCTCGCGCATGGCGCTTTCGGAGACGGCCTTCACGGCTTCTTCCGGATTGCGGGTCGCGAACAGGTAGCGCGAGGCGTCGGCGACCCGCCAGGTGACGCTGAAGTTCAGGTCGACGATGTTCTCGTCGCTGGTCAGCATCAGGCTTTCCTGCGGGATGTCGCCGTCCGGCGTGCCCGTGCCGCCGACGTCCAGCCGGTTCAGCGAGGTCACCGCGACCTTTTCGGCGTGCTCGATGGGCGAGGGCAGGTGGTAGTGCAGGCCGGGCCCCGCATCGCGCGAATAGGCGCCGAAGGTCGTGACCACGGCCTCCTCGTTGGGCGAGACCTGGTAGAGGCCGGTGGCGGCCCAGATGGCGAAGGCTGCGCCGGCGATGGCGGCGAGCGCGCCCGGCCGCACGCTGTCGCCAGGGCCGCCCACCAGGCGGCGCAGCGCGCGGCGCAGCTGGTCGAGGCCCGCGCCCAGGTCCGGACCGCCCGGCGGCGGTTTGGGGCCGCCGGGGCCACGGCGCTTCGGCGGCTCCTTGCGGTCACCGTCATTGCCCGAGGGGGGCGAGCCCCAGGGGCCGGGATTGGCGTTGTCGTTCCAGGGCATTGGGCCGGGTCGGTCTTTGCTTCGTACGCTTTGTTGTTGTCGATCCGGGCGCGGCGGGCGTGTAGACCCGTGCCGTCAACCGGATATGAGACCCCGCACGGGTCAAAGCAAGCCCAAGGCCCTCATGAGCGAAGAAGCCACCCCCGACCGCGCCGCCATCCTGACCGCCCTCGACGCGGTGAAGGACCCGAAAACCGGCCAGGGCCTCGCCGCCGCCGGCCTGGTGCGCGGCCTGGTGATCCGCGGCGGGCGGGCGGCGTTCATGCTGGAGATTCCCGCCGCCGACCTCGACCTCTACCGCCCGGTGCGCGACGCCGCCGAGGAGGCCATGGCCCACGTCGCCAATGTCGAGACCGCCCAGGTGGTGCTGACCGCCGAGACGGCGGCGCCCCAGCTGAAGGTGACCCCGCGCCGTCCCACCGCAAGGGTTATGGAGGACCCGCAGGCCAAGCTTTCCAACATGCCGGACGCCGAGAAGCCGGCCTTCGTCGGCAAGGTGATCGCGGTGGCCAGCGGCAAGGGCGGGGTGGGCAAGTCCACCGTCTCGGTGAACCTGGCCGCCGCCTTCGCCCACCTGGGCCTGAAGGTCGGCCTGCTGGACGCCGACATCTACGGCCCGTCCGCGCCGCACATGATGGGCATCAAGGGCGAGCCGGAGTTCGACGCCGACAAGCGGCTGATCCCCATCGAGGCCTGGGGGGTCAAGGTGATGTCCATCGGCTTCATCGTCGAGGACGGCTCGGCCAACATCTGGCGCGGGCCCATGGCCTCTTCGGCGCTGCGCACCTTGATGAACAGCGTCTGGGGCACGGCCGCCGACCCGCTGGACGTCCTGGTCATCGACCTGCCGCCCGGCACCGGCGACATCCAGCTGACGCTCGTTCAGAAGCTGAAGCTCGACGGGGTGGTGATCGTCTCGACGCCCCAGGAGATCGCCCTGATCGACGCCCGGCGCGCGGCCACCATGTTCCGCAAAACCGGGGCCGATATCGTGGGCGTGGTCGAGAACATGGCCTTTTTCCCGGATCCGGTGACCGGCGCCCCCATCGCCATCTTCGGGACCGGCGGGGCGGCCAAGGAGGCTCAGGCCCTGGGCGTGCCCCTGCTGGGCGCGGTGCCGATCGAGGTGGCGCTCCGCCAGGCCTGCGACGACGGCCGGCCGCTGGTGGCGACGAACCCCGACAGCCCGGCGTCCGAGGTGTTCATCAGGATGGCGCAGGCGCTCCGCTAGCTAGGGAACCTGCGGGAGCAGGGGGCCGGTCAGGGCTTCCTCGGCCGCGGCCACCGAGAGCGCCTCGCGGGCCTCCAGGGCGGCGCGAATCTCGCCGTGCCGGCGCGCGTCGAGGGTGTAGCCGAACATGGTCAGGGCGCCGGCGAAGACCAGGATCACCGGGGCGAACAGGTAGCACATCTCCAGGCCGAAGATGGCCTGGGCGCTGTTGTGGGCGCCTTCGCCCCCCTGGTAGCCCACCAGCCCCAGCACCGGGAAGATGATCGCCACGGTCAGCGCCGTGCCCACCTTCGAGGTGGTGGTGACCATGGCGTAGATCACCGCCGAGAGGTCCTTGCCGGTCTCCAGCCGGACCTCGTCGGCGATGTCGGCGACCATCGAGCGCACCAGGGGCACGAAACCCGACACGCAGACGCCGACGGTGAACATCGCCAGCGCCGTGGCCAGGTAGAGGCCGTGCGGGATCGCCACCAGTATGGTCTGGGCGACCCCCGTCACCACGCAGGCGGCCTGGACCGCGCGGTGCTTGCTGATCCGGTTGGCGAGCAGGCTCCACAGCGGCGCGCCGATCAGGCCGGCCGCGATATAGAAGACCAGCAGCGAGCTGGTGGCGGCGATGGAGAAGCCCTTCGCGTCGTGGAAGAAGTAGACATAGATCGGCGCGGTCGATCCGGCGCCCAGGGTCAGGATCAGGTCGGCGGCGATCACCCGCATCATCGAGGGCCGCCTCAGCGCCACGCCGTAGTCCGAGAAGCTGAATTTCGTGCGGGTGACCCCGGCCAGCCGCCGTTCAGGCGTGAACAGGCTGGTGATCAGCACGCCCACGGGGATGGCCACGACGATGATCGCCCCGATCATCCCCATGCTGGCGGGCCGGCCCGGTTCGATGCGGCCTGCGGTGATCAGGCCCAGAAGGAGCAGGGTCGTGGTGGCGAGCACGGTCATGGCCTGGATGAAGCCATAGACCCGGGCCCGCTCGTGGTAGGCCGCCGCGACATTGGCCCCCCAGGCGGCCATGCCGAGTGTCAGGATCGAATTGCCCAGATAGGCCACGAGCAGCCAGACGATCAGATAGGTCTGGTCCACGGGGCCGTCCGGCTGGGTCAGCCGCCAGACCCCCAGCATCAGTATCGGCGCCCCGGCCAGGAGCCACGGGCGATACCGCCCGATCGGGCTTTTCGTCTGGTCCATGAAGAGGCCGACCACCGGGTCGATGATCACGTCCAGCAGCCGCACCAGGCCCACCGCTGCGCCGACCGCGGCGAAGCTGACGCCCAAGCTGACATAGAAGCGCGGCAGGAAGACGCCGAAGGCCAGCACGATCATCGCCAGCGGCATGCCGGTCATGCCGAGCGCCAGGATGTGGCGGAAGGGGATCCGGTCGCTGGGCGCGCTCACGCCCGCGCCTCGGCCGCCAGGACCTCCGCCGCCGGGCGGGCCAGGTCCTCGTCGTGGGCGGCGTCGCGGGCTTCCAAGATGTCGCGGATTTCCCGGTGGCGCTGGGCGGAGAGCTTGTAGCCGAGGAAGCAGGCGCCGCCGAGCATCACGAAGATCACCGGCCCGATCAGGAAGGCCATCTCCAGGCCGCGGATGGCGTAGGCGGTGTTCACCGCGCCGGCCCTGGCGTCGTAGCCGACTTCGGCCAGGACGCTGAAGGTCAGGAAGATCGAGGCCGCCCCGCCGACCTTGGTCGTAGCGTTGGTCATGGCGTACATCAGCCCCATCCACTCGCGTCCGCTCTCCAGCCGGATCTCGTCGGCGATGTCGCCGGTGAGCGAGCGGGTCATGACGGTGAAGCCGCCGTACATCGCGCCGGTGATGAACAGCGTCGGCACCGCGGCGATGAAGTCGCCCTTGGGCAGCAGGACGAGGCTCAGCAGCATCAGCGAGAAGACGGTGGTGTTGACCATCAGGGCGCGGTGCTTGCCGATCACCCCGGCCAGCCACGCCGTGGCCGGCGCGCCCAGGAAGCCCGCGGCGATGTAGATCAGCAGCAGCAAATTGGCCTGGGTGGTGTCGAAGCCGCGGCTGTCCTTGAAGAAGAACAGGTAGATGGCCGCCATCCAGGTGGGGCCCAGGGTCAGGCATAGGTCGGCGCCCAGGATCCGCAGCACATTGCCCCGGGTCAGCAGGGCCCAGTAGTGGCTTAGCGCGAACTTGGCGTGGGCGTGGTCGCGGTTGATCGGGTGCGGCGTTCGCCAGGCCATCAGCAGGGCGCAGATCGGCACCGCCACGATGATCGACCAGACCATGGCCTCGACGCCCTGGCCGTCCGTGTAGCCGCGCTTGGCGGCGACCACGGGGATCAGCAGGACCAGCACCGCGCCCAGCACGCCAAGGGCGGTGAACACCCCGAAGATCCGCGACCGTTGGGCGTAGTTGGTGGCCAGGCAGGCGGCCCAGGCGAGGCTGGAGAGCAGCAGGATCGAATAGCCGCCGTACATGATCAGCAGCCAGCCGATCAGGTAGATCTGTCCCGCGCCGGGCGGGGCATGGATCAGCATGTAGAGGCCCACGGCCAGCAGCGGCGCGCCGATCAGGGTCCACAGCCGGTAGGGTCCGAACCGCGTGCGCGTGCGGTCGATGGCCAGGCCCAGCAGCGGATCGATCGGAATGTCGATGAACCGCACGATGGCGAAGGCCGAGCCGATCAGGGCCAGGCTCCAGCCCAGGGTATTGGCGAAGTAGCGCGGCATCTGGACGCTGACCGCCAGGGCCACGGCGCCCAGCGGAATCTGGGTGGCCGCAAAAGCCAGGGTCCCGGCCATCGTGAGCTTTCGGGGCCTGGCGGGCTGGGCCGTGGTCGAACTCAAGCGCGTCTCCTGGTGGCGGCGCCTCTGGCGGGCGCCGGCCGCTCCCAGGTTACGCGCGATCAGCTAGCGCCGCGCAAGCGGTTTCGCGTGTCTCAGCCGCCCTGCAGCTTGCGGAACACCTTGGCGCTCTCCTCGCCGCCGGCCTGGAAGCCCATCTGGCCGGCCGGATCAGTGATCTTGCCCCAGTTGTCGCGGACCTCTTCCACCGACAGGCCGTTGTCGCCCAGGTAGACGCCTTCGGTCTCCATCATCTGGGCCACGGCGAAGGCGCCGCCGCCGGCGCTGAGGATGACGCCGCTGGGGGCTTCGTCGGTGCACAGGAAGACCACGCCGGCGCTCACGAATTCCGGCTTCAGCCGCTCCAGGATCGCCGGCGGCATCAGGTTCTCGGTCATCCGGGTGGCGGCGACCGGGGCGATGGCGTTGACGTGGATGTTGTTCTTCTGGCCCTCGAGCTTCAGCGTGTTCATGAAGCCGACGATCCCGGCCTTGCCGGCGCCGTAGTTGGACTGGCCGAAATTGCCGAACAGACCGGTGGACGAGGTGGTGACCACAATCCGTCCGTAGTTCTGCGCCCGCATGATCTCCCAAACCGCCTTGGTGGGCTTCACGGTGCCCATCAGGTGGACGTTCAGCACGAACTCGAAGTCCTTGATCTCCATCTTGGAGAAGGTCTTGTCGCGCAGGACGCCGGCGTTGGCGATCAGGATGTCCACCCGGCCCCAGGCGTCCATGGCCTGCTTGACCATCAGCTCGACGCCCGCGTCATCGGTCACCGAGGAGCCGTTGGCGATCGCCTCGCCGCCGAACGCTTTGATCTCTTCGACCACCTTGTGGGCCGCGTCCGATCCGCCGCCCGAGCCGTCCAGCGATCCGCCCAGGTCGTTGACCAGGACGCGCGCGCCTCGGCGGGCCAGCTCCAGGGCGTGCTGACGGCCAAGGCCGCCGCCGGCGCCCGTGACGATGGCGGTCTTACCGTCGAAGCGAATGTCGGCCATGGATGGGTCCTCTGACGCAAAAGAGGGCGGGTTTGTGCGGTGAAGCCCCGCAGGCGTCAAGCGGCCCGTAAATGTGGGCCAAGGTTCCCCAAGGGCAGGATTCGGAGGGATCTAGCCTGCCGGCCTGGCCGCGACGGCGGCCTGTTGCGGGCCGCGCAGGAACTTCACCAGCACCCGTTGGCCGATCAGGAAGGGGGCGTTGTCGGCGCCCACCACCACCTCGACCACCCGCTCGTCGCTGCGCTCGGTGGGGTCGTCGGACTGCAGCTTGCGGGCCCCGAACACCGCGGCGCGGCGGAGCACCTTGCCGGTATAGAGCCGGCTCGGGTCAGCTTCGGGCGCGATCTGAACCGCCTGGCCGATTTCCACGAAGGGCAGGGCGCCCTCGCTGATCTCGGCGCGGACGATGTGGCTGGCGCGGGGCTCCAGGTCGAACATGTTGGAGACGTTCAGGGTCGAGGCGCCCGCGCCCGGATTGGCGTAGCGGCGCACGATCCGGCCATCTGCGGGCGCGCGGATGACGGTCAGTTCCCGGTTGTAGCGGGCCTGGTTAAGTTTGGCCTGGTAGGCGCCGATGGCCGCCTTCTGGGCCTCGATCCCCGCCTGGGCCTGGCGTACGGCGTCGCGCGCTTGGTCGAGCCTCTGCCCCGCCACAAAATTGGTCGCCACCAGGCCCTGCTGGCGGCCTAGTTCGCGCTGGGCCGTCGACAGCTGGACCTGCAGCAGCGGTATCTGCGCCTGGGCCTGGCGCATCTCCGCCGCCGCGCTCTCGGCCCGCAGCCGGGGTTCGTCGTCCTCCAGCCGGGCCAGGACCTGGCCCTTCGTCACGACGTCGCCCTCCTGGGCCAGGACCTCGCGCACGATGCCGGAGGTGCGGGCGGCGACCTGAATCACCCCGCCCTCCACGTCGGCCTTGCCGTTGGCGATGGCCACATAGGGGCTCTTGGGCGCGGCCGCCGCCGCGGCCTGGACCGCCTTGGCCTTTTTGGTCTTGGCCTGGCCGGACATCACCACCCCGCCGGCGACGAGCGCGATCAGCAGGACGGCGGCGAACCAGACGAGGCGGTTGCGGGTGAAGGCGGGCATGGCGAAGCGATCCTAGGTCCCGGCGAGCGCGGGCTGTTGCAGGCTGTGACTGGCGGCCGGGGCGATCCGCCGGTCGTCGAGGATGCGGCCGTCCTCGATGTGGATGATGCGGTCGGCGTAGACTTCCAGCCGCGGGTCGTGGGTGACGCAGATCACCGCCGCGCCGAACTGCTTGGCGGCCCGTTGCAGGAGCTTGATCACCACCTGGCCATTCTCGCCGTCCAGCGCGCTGGTGGGCTCGTCGGCGAACAGGAGTTGGGGGTCCTTGGCCAGGGCGCGGGCGATGGCGACGCGCTGCTTCTCGCCGCCGGACAGCTCCGACGGGCGCTGGTTCATACGCAACTCCATGCCGACCTCGGTCAGCGCCAGCGCCGCCTTGTCGCGCGCCGCGGTCCGCGAGAAACCCTTGTATTTCAGGATGATCTCCACCTGCTGCAGGGCGGTGAGGGCCGGGAACAGGTTGAACCCCTGGAAGATGAAGCCGCAGTGGTCGAGACGGAAGCGGTCGATCCGGCCCGGACGATAGCTCCACAGGTCGTGGCCCATGGCGCTGACCGAGCCGGCGTCGGGCTTCAGCAGGCCGGAGAGCGCGGCGACCAGCGTCGACTTGCCCGAGCCCGAGGGCCCCATGACCATGGTCACGTCGCCGTGGCGGGCGTCGAAGTCCACCGACTTCAGCACCTCGATGTGGCTGCGGCCGGTCTTGAACCGCTTGACCAGGCCGTGGGCGACGATGGCGGGCCGATCCTTCATGGCCGAGGGGCGCTCATCGCAGCAGATCCGCGGGCTGGCTCTTCTTCAGGACGCCCAGCGAGAACAGCCCCGACAGGATCGAGATCAGCACCAGCATGACGGTGACCGTCACCACCCACGGGATCGGGAAGCCCATGGGCATGCCGGCGTTCTTGGCCAGCAGATAGACCCCGAAGGTGAAGGCCGCCGTGGCGATCAGGCCGGCCACGCCCACCCACAGCGACAGTTCCAGGACGATCAGGCTGAGCGAACCCATGGAGACGCCCAGCGCCCGCAGGCTCGCGAACTCCTTGATGCTCGCCAGGATCGCGCCGCGCAGGGTCTGAGAGGTGATGCCGATGCCGATCAGCACCCCCAGGAACAGGGAAAAGCCCAGGAAGATGCCGATGATCTGCTCCTTCATCAGCGAGTTCTCGTTGGCCTTCGACAGGGCCTCGCGGGTCCAGGCCTTGTAGGCGCCGTGCGACGCCGCGTTCAGCTGGTCGACCACCGCCTGGGCCTGGGCGGGATCGCGCAGCCGCACCATCAAAGGGCCAGTTTTGCCGCCCTTCGGCCCCATGCCCAGCAGCCGCATGGTGTCGCGCGACATGTAGACGGTGGGCTGGTTGACGTTGGCGTAGTTCTCCAGGATGCCGCGCACCCGCACGGTCTTGTCCTTGAGCGTCGCCACCGAGCCCAGGTGCGCGCCCAGCGTCGCCTCGGCCGTCTTGTCGAACACCACCGCATAGGGCTCCAGCAGGGCCAAGCGGATGGATTCCGGGAAGTCGGTGGGCAGGGTCACCGAGCCCTGCCTGGGGTCCACGTCGAAGGTGTTGACGTAGGTGGTGACGGCCTTCTTGCCCGGCTCCGGCGAATTGACCCAGCGCGCCCCGCTGCCGCCGAGGCTCTGCACCTCGACGACCTGCGGGTTGAGGTAGATCTGCGGCAGGATCCGATCCGGCAGGCTGGTGGGCCCGGAATCGACCATGCTCTCGTTCTTGGGCGACAGGATGATCAGGTCGGCGCGGCTGCGGTCGATGCTGGCGGTGGCCGCCCGCACGATGCCGGTGAACATCCCCACCTGCGCCAGGATCAGCAGGCCGGAAAAGGCCAGCGCCACCATGGCCGCGGTGTAGCGCCGCCATTCGTAGATCAGCGTGGCCAGAGCCAACGACATGCTGCGGAACCCCTTCCAGTCGCCGGAAGGTGTCGGCCCGCGCCCGCGCCGCCGCCAGTTAAAGTCCGGTAAGGTGCGGCTATTGCGGATTAATTCGGCGTAACGTCACAAGGCCGGGCTGTTACGCCCCGGCTTGCGGAAGCCGAGCTTCTGATCCTCTATCCCTGTCGGGGCCGCCAGACTCAGGGGCGGCGGTTGGGGTCCATCCATGTTTCGTCTTGAAAACGCGCAGAGCCTCGTGGGCATCGCGCTCGCCATCGGCCTTTGCTGGGCGATCTCGGAGAACCGCGGCCGGTTCCCGTGGAAGCTGGCGATCGGGGCGATCGTGGTTCAGGCCGTCCTGGTGCTGGTGCTGTTCGGGGTGCCGGCCCTGCGCGCGGCCCTGATCGGGGTGGGCCATGCGGTCGACGGCCTGTCGGCGGCCACCCAGGCCGGGGTCGCCTTCGTGTTCGGCTTCCTGGCCGGCACGCCGAACCAGCCCTACACCCTCACCGACCCTGGCTCGCTGTTTGTCTTCGCTTTCCGCGTCCTGCCGGTGATCCTGGTGGTCTGCGCGCTCGCGGCCCTGCTGTGGCACTGGCGCATCCTGAAGTGGATCACCCAGGGCTTCGGCGTGGTCTTCGAAAAGACCATGGGCCTGCGCGGTCCGCCGGCCCTGGCCACTGCCGCCACCGTCTTCATGGGCCAGGTGGAAGGCCCGATCTTCATCCGCTCCTACCTGCCCAGCCTGTCGCGCTCCGAGCTCTTCATGCTGATCGCCGTGGGCATGGCCTGCGTCTCCGGCTCGACCATGGTGGCCTATGCGACGATCCTGAAGGACGTCCTGCCCAACGCCGCGTCCCACGTGCTGACCGCCTCGATCATCTCGGCGCCCGCCGGCGTGCTCCTGGCCCGCATTTTGGTGCCCCGCATGCCTGAGACCGAGGTCGTCGCCCCGCTCGATCCGGCCCAGGACAAAGTCTACGAGAGCTCCGTCGACGCCCTGATCAAGGGCACCACGGACGGCCTCAACATCGTGCTCAACGTGGGCGCGACCCTGATCGTCTTCGTGGCCCTGGTGGCCATGCTGAACTCGATCCTCGGCCTGGCCGGCGAGGTCCACGGCGCGCCGATCTCCGTGGAGCGGGTTCTGGGCTTCGTCTTCGCGCCGGTGGCCTGGGCCATGGGCATCCGCTGGGCCGACGCGCCCACCGCCGGCTCGCTCCTCGGCGTGAAGCTGGTGCTGACCGAATTCACCGCCTTCATCCGCCTGGGCGCGACGCCGCTGGGCGCCATCGACGACCGCACGCGGGTGATCATGACCTACGCGCTGTGCGGCTTCGCCAACATCGCCTCGGTGGGCATCAATGTCGCCGGCTACTCCGTGCTGGTGCCCGAACGGCGCCAGGAGATCATGGGCATGGTCTGGAAGGCGATGTTCGCCGGTTTCATGGCCACCTGCCTGACCGCCTCGGTGGTGGGCGCCATGCCCTCGGAGCTGTTCGGTCACGAGGCGACGCCGGCCCCCAAGCCTGTGATGACCCTGCAACCCGGCCCCCCCTCGGCCAAGGTCGCGCCGTGAGGCTCTATGACGCCGCCGTCGCCCCCAACCCGCGCCGGGTGCGCTGGCTGCTGGCGGAAAAGGGAGTCACCGACCTCGAGGTGGTGGTGGTCGATATCCCCGCCGGCGAGCACAAGCAGCCGGACTATCTCGACCGGGCGGGCCTGCCGCAGCTCCCGGCGCTGGAGATGGACGACGGAACCTGGATCACCGAGTCCATCGCCATCTGCCGCTACCTGGAAAGCCGCTATCCGGAGCCCAACCTCTTCGGACGCGGCCCGGAAGAGACCGCGGTGATCGAGATGTGGATGCGCCGGGCTGAGATGCTGCTGGCCGTGCCCTTCATGCTGGGGGTGCGCCATTCTCATCCGGGCTTCGCCATCCTGGAGGCCCAGGTTCCCGAGGTCGCCGCCTATAACCAGCGCACGGCGCTCGCCGCCCTGACCGTCTTCGACGACCAGCTGGCCGAGAACGACTGGCTGGCCGGCGACCGGCTGACCATCGCCGACATCGTGGCCTACATCGGCATCGACTTCGCCCGGATCGTCCGCCTGCGGCCGCCGGAGGACCTTGCCCACCTGGCCCGCTGGGTCGGCGCCATGCGCGCGCGTCCCGCCGCTTCGGCCTAAGGAGCCACCATCATGTCGAGGCTACGTGCAGCGCTGATCGGCCTGCTGGCGTTGTGCGCCGGTCCCTGCCTTGCCCTGGACCCGGGCGCCTCGTCCGGCCACTACGTCCGCGAGGGTGCGCGCCTGGAGTTCAGCCACGCCATCGCGCTGTCGCAGGACAACACCGAGGGCATGCTCGACAACGGGCCCCAGGTCCGTGTCCTGCTCAGCGACCGCGAGATACCGATCGACGCTCTCTATGGCGCGGTCTTCCCGCCGGTCCGGGCCATGGCCCAGGCGGGCGAGGTCCGGGGCCTGCTCCTGGAGTTCGATCCGGCCGACAGGACCCGCATCCAGGTCACCGTCCTCGACAAGCCGAAGGAGGAAGGCGCCTTCGCGCCCAGCATCTCGATCTCCAACAGCGAGGGCCTGTGGGAAAAGCTGGAGGCCGGCGCCGAGCGCGTCTCGGGGAACTACAAGTCCGCCGACGACACCGACCTGGAGTTCACCTTCTCCGCGCCCGTGTTCACCGACCCGGTGGTTGCCGACCTCAAGGGGCCGGTCGCCCAGCAGAGCGAGCAGGTCGCCGTCCTGATGGCCCGCGCCCAGGCCATGGGCCGCGGCGACCTGGCGGCGGCCAAGGCGGCTTCCTCTCGCAAATCCGCCGCGCAACTGGACGCCATCCCGCCCGCCGCCATGAAGATGATCGCCGGCCAGTCGGCCGAGGCCATCAAGGCCCTGAAGACCAGCAAGCGCGTCGTGGTGCGCCGCGCCACCGCCATCGTCATGACCCCCGACGGCAGCTTCTACAGCCTGGTGCGCGAGGACGGCGCCTGGAAGGCGGCGGACTGAGGGGGACGCCAACCTTTCTCTCCTGTCGTCATGGCCCGGCTTGTCCGGGCCACCCATGATCTCCGCGCTGCAAGGCCGCCCACGGCGCCGCCGCGATTCGTCCACGATCATCGGGTGGGCATGGATCCCCCGGACGAGCCGGGGGATGACGAGCTTTGAGCTCAGTCCAGATAGCTCCACGTATCCGCCCCATCGAAGTGGCGGACCTTGATGGCGTCCCAGTTGAGGTCCTCGAACAGCCGCGCGTTGACCGCCATGCGGTCCTGGGCGCCGTCGAGGCTCTGCCAGTGGGTGGTGACGCCACAGGACCGGCAGCGGTGGAAGGCGAGCATCCGGTCGCCCCAGACATAGGGCTGGGTCGATCCCGCCACCGGCATCCGCACATTGCTCGGGGAATAATAGGCCCAGCGCGCGCCCAGCCGCCGGCAGATCGAGCAGTTGCATTCGGTGACCTGGACCGGCGCTTCCGGAACGGTCAGTCGGACGGACCCACAGTGGCAGGTGGCTTCAATCATAGGTTACACAATCCCTCGGCCCTATGGGGTACGAGGCTGGCGCGACTGTCCAGTGGGGATTTCTAGGTCCGCGAGCCGGTCTTCTTCAGGACGCCGGACACGCTCATCACCGGCTCGCCGTTGGCGGTGATGATCGCACGCACGAAGATCATGCTGCGGGTGTCCTTCACGATCTCCCCCGTACCTTCCATCAGGTCGCCTGGCCGCGAGGGGCCCAGGAATTCGGCGTTGAAGGCGGCGGTGACCGCGTAGCGCTCCTTCAGGATGTCGTCGGCGATGGCGAACAGGGTGAAGTCGGCGAAGGCCATGACGCAGCCGCCATGCATGAACCCGCCGCCGTTCATATGCCGTGGCTCGGCGCGGAAGCCGCACCGCGCGCGGCCCTCGTCCATGCGCCAGTAGAACGGCCCGATCAGGTGCTCGAAGGGGTCGGCGCCCGGATAGGTCCAGCCCGCCCATTCGCCCTCGGTCATCACCACCGGCACGGGCGAATAGTTCAGTGCTGCGCCATTACCCATCGGCCTCTCCCGCGACCGGCGCGAAGGAAATTGCTCCGCACCGATTCCAACCCTAGTTTGCCGCGCGGGCGAACGGCGCCGCGCGGCTATCGCTTACGGCGGCAGGGAGTCCCGATGCAAGAGCGCAGCGCCAACCCGACCGGGAACCGCACGGCGGCGGCCCGGGCATGAGCCTTTTCGCCGCGGCCCTGGCCCTGCTGCTGTCTGCCGCCCAGCCGGAGCCGGACGCCCCGATCAGCACCGCGCAACGCCCGCCCACAGGCCTGGCCGCCGACCCCGAGGCGCCCGCCCGGCCCGCGCCCGGCGATCCCATCGCCGACACCCTGCTGAGCCCGCCGGTCGAGGTCGTGAAGGTCCCGTCCGCGCCCGAGGCGACGCCGGAATTAGGCCCACAGCCGTCGTCCGAGCCTGCCCCCGACGCAACTCCGGACGCCGCCCCTGGCGCGGCCCAGGCGACGCCGCCGCCGGGCTTCGAGTTTGATCCCCGCACCAAGACCGACGGCGAGACCCTGCAGGTCGTCCTCGGCCAGCGCGCGGCCTTCCGCCTGGACGACAAGGGCCTGCCGGTGCTCGACGCCGTCGAAGACGGCCGCCTGGCCGACGCCCATCCGCCCGGCGAGGTCGCCGAGACCTTCGTCCCGCCCGGCAAGGGCCTGCTGGCCGCCGCCCTCGACGGGTCGGCCGAAAAGCGGGCGACCGTGCTCAAGGTCTGGAACGGGCTCGACCATCCGGTGGAGCTGCGCGCCGTGGCCCTGGTGATGCGCGGCAAGGTGCTGACGCCCGTGCCGGTGGCGTTCTGCCCTGTCGCCGCGGGCGGCGTGCGGACCCAATCGTGGCCCGCCCCGATTGTCGCCGTCGGCCTGGCGCGCTTTAAGACAGCCGGCAAGACGGCGCTCGCCCAGCCCGGCTGCAGTAAGGACCACTGACCATGAGCGTTGATGTCGAGACCGCGATCTTCGACCTCCTGGCCGCCAAGATCGCGCCCGGCAAGTCGGTCTCGCCCGAGGAGGTCGCCCGCGCGGTGGACCCCGAGGGCTGGCGCCGGCTGCTGGGCCAGGTGCGGGCCATCGCGCGCGGCCTGGCGCGGCAGGGCCGGGTGGTGGTCCTGCGCCACAACAAGCCGGCCGACCCGGAGGACTTCAAGGGCGTCTACCGCATCCGCCTGCCGCTGCCCGGCGACGTGGTCCCCACGACCTCCGAAGACGAGGCGCCGCCGCTGGGATGAGCCGCCTATTCGCCGCCCTGCTGGCCGCCGTCATGCTGGCCGGCTGCACCCCGCTCATGGTGCAGCAGGCCGGCCAGCCGCCCCTGGGGTTCCAGGGGCCGCATATCGAGCGCGACGCCATCGTCAGCTTCGACGGCGCCCGCCTGGGCCTCTCGCAATGGGACGCCACGGGCGAACCGTGGGCCGTGATCGTCGGCGTCCACGGCATGAACGACTACGCCAACGCCTTCCACATGGCTGCGCCCTGGTGGGCCGAACAGGGGGTGACGACGCTCGCCTACGACCAGCGCGGCTTTGGCCGCTCGCCCGGCCGCGGGGTCTGGGCCGACGACGCGGCGACCACTGAGGACCTGCGCACCGTGACCGCCCTCGTGCGCCGCCAATATCCCAAGGCGGTGGTGGTCGTGGCGGGCGAGAGCATGGGGGGCGCCATCGCGGCCGAAGCCTTCGCCTCCGACCGCCCGCCCGCCGCCGACCTCCTGGTCCTGCTGTCGCCGGCGGTATGGGGCTGGAAGACCCAGCCCCTGCCTTTCAAGACGACGCTGTGGTTCGCCGCCAACTTCACCGCCTCGAAGGTCTACACCCCGCCCAACTGGCTGACCCGCAAGGTGACCCCCACAGACAATCGCGAGGAACTGATCGCCATGGGGCGCGATCCCCTGATGATCTGGGGCGCGCGGTCCGACACCCTCTATGGCCTGGTGACCAGCATGGAGCGCGCCTCGCGCGCGGTGGGCCAGGCGCCCGTGCCCACCCTCTACCTCTACGGCGCGCACGATCAGATCATCCCGAAGAAGGCCGCCTTCAAGGCCGCCGCCAACCTCAAGCCCACCGACCGCTCGGCCTACTACGCCGATGGCTGGCACCTTTTGACCCGCGACCATGAGGGGCCCATGGTCTGGAAGGACATCCTGGCCTTCATCCGCGATCCCAAGGCGCCCCTGCCGTCCGGCGCCCCGAAGATCCCTGCCGCGCCGGATTGAGCTGGCCTGATCGCCCGGGGTTGTGAGCGGCGTGCGACCGGCGTAGACGCTCCCGCAATTCCTTCCTCACATCAGCGAAGTCCACGGCATGACCTTGTTCGATTCTCCCGCATTCGAGGGCCACGAAGGCGTCCACGCCTTCTCAGACGAAAAAACCGGCCTCAAGTGCATCATCGCCGTGCATTCCACGGCCCGCGGCCCGGCGGCCGGCGGCTGCCGCATGTGGCCCTATCCCAGCGCCGACGCGGCGTTGGAGGATGCCCTGCGGCTCTCGCGGGCCATGTCCTACAAGAACGCCATGGCCGACCTGGCGCTTGGCGGCGGCAAGGCTGTGGTCATCGGCGACAGCCGCACCCAGAAGACGCCGGCCCTGTTCGAGGCCTTCGGCCGGGCCATCGAGGATGTCGGCGGCAAGTACTGGACGGCCGAGGATGTCGGGGTCTCGCCCGAGGACCTGATGCACGCCCGCACCCAGACCCGCTATGTGGCGGGCCTCACCGGTCACCCCGCCGCCTCCGGCGACCCCAGCCCGGTCACCGCCGAGGGCGTATTCCGAGGCATCCAGCTGGGCGTCCGCCGGGCCCTGAACCGCGATCTCGATGGGATCACCGTCGCCATCCAGGGGGTCGGCCACGTGGGCGGCTTCCTGGCCGACAAGCTGCACGCGGCCGGCGCGAAACTGATCGTCACCGACGTCAACGAGGAGATCCTGCGCGAGGTCGCCGGCCGCACCGGCGCCAAGGTCGTGGCGCCCGCCGCCATCTTCGACGCCGAGGCCGAGGTCTTCGCCCCCTGCGCCCTGGGCGGGGCGGTCAATGCCGACACCTTGCCGCGCCTGCGGGCCAAGGTGATCGCCGGCGGCGCCAACAACCAGCTGGCCGATCCCGAAACCGGCCGCTCGGTCTACGAGCGCGGCCTCCTCTACCTGCCCGACTATGTGATCAACGGCGGCGGCATCATCAACGTGGCCGGCGAGATCCGCGCCCTGGACCTGGGCGAGGCCTTCGATCCCGCCTGGGTCGAGATGAAGCTCTCGACCCTGATGCTGACCCTGGACGAGGTCCTCGACCGCTCCCGCACCGAGCGCCGCCCCACCGACCAGGTCGCCAACGAAATGGCCAGGGCCCGCATCACCCTGGCGGCGGAACAGAAGGCGGCGGCCTAGCGCACACGCCCTAGCTCGGCATGACCGCCGCGGGGTCCATCCAGACGATCTCCCAGACGTGGCCGTCGAGGTCGAGGAAGCTGTCGCCGTACATGAAGCCGTGGTCCTGGGGGGGCATCCAGGGCTTGGCGCCGGCGGCCAGCGCCTTGGCCTTGGTCGCCTCGACCTCGGCGCGGCTGGCCGCCGACAGGCAGACCAGCACCTCCTTGCCCTTGGCGGGGTCGGCGATCTCGCCGGTGATGAAGCCCTGGAACTTGGCGTGCTCCAGCAGCATGACGACGATGTTCTCCTCCACCACCATGGAGGCCGTGGTCTCGTCGCTGAATTGGGCGTTGAAGGTGAAGCCCAAGGCCCCGAAGAACGCGCGCGAGGCCGCGACGCTCTTCACCGGCAGGTTCACGAAAATCATCCGCATGGGCGGCTCCTGTTGCTGGCAGCCCTAAGGACGCACAGACACCGGCCCTCCCGACAAGCCACCCAGCAAGACCGGCGAAATCAGACGCGCCGGTATTCCACCATCGAGCCGTCGGTGAGCTTGCCCTTCAGCGCCAGCCAGTTCCCGCCGTCGTCATAGTAGTCGTCGATTTCAGCCTTGCCGCGGATCGCCCAGTGGCCGGCGCCGACCTTCGAGGCCGTCACCTTCATCATCTTGCCGTTCTGGGGGTCGAACAGGGGGCCGGAGAAGATCGCCGGGTTCCAGTGGGTGATCGGGTTGGAGCCGGCCGGGGCGGTAAGCTGGCCGGCGCTGGACGCGATGCGGATCACCCCGCCGGCGTTCTCGGCGTCCAGCTTCTGGGCCTTGCCGTTGGTCCTGGTGGTGGTCTCGATGGAGGCGAAGGCGCCGGCGGTGCGCTTCTCCACCGCGTGGTGGGCGTAGTTGAACACCGGCACGGGCCCGAGCTTCACCAGCATGGTGGCCTCGGTGGTGGCGGTCAGGGAGGCGGCGTCGCCGGAGAAGTAGATGTGGTGCTCGCCGATCTTCTCCCCGTTGCGCAGCACGGTGAAGGTCAGGTTGCGCTGCGCGGCGCTGGCCAGGCCAGGGGCGAAGGGCAGGATGAGGCCGGCGGCCAGCAGGCGTCGGCGGGAAAACAGCGCTGGGGTCATCGAACACCTTTGTACGCACGAATGCGCCGAGATTGCGGTGTTACGGGTACCGTTTGGTTAAGGATGCGCCAAGCCGGGCGAAATGCCTCAGGCCGCGGCGCCTGTCGCCCGCAGCGCCTAGTGCCCGGGGCGTGGCTCGAAGCTGCGGGGCGGGCGGGGCGGCTCGGCCCTGGTCCTGTCGGCCCTCTGCCCGTGCTGCGGCATGGCGGCGGACTTGGGGATGCAGAAGCCGGCGGCGGCCCCCTGCTGCTGGAAACCGTGCGTCATGGCGCGTCTCCTCTGCTGTCCCGGCGATCTAAGCTCAGGCGGCGGCGGGAAGCGACTCCGTGGGGCGCACGTCTACGTGAACCGACAGCTTGGTATAGCCGCCGTCGCCGAAGATGGCGCCGGACACCGGCGCGGCCTCGGCAGGCGTGCGGGTGACCGCCACCGGGATCAGGTCGGCGCTTTCGACCAGCGCATTGGTGGGGTCGAACTCGGTCCAGCCCAGTTCGGGCAGGAAGACCTCGCACCAGGCGTGGGTGGCGCCGGCTCCGCGCATCCCGCTGTGGGCCGGTGAATAGAGATAGCCCGTGACGAACCGGGCCGCGTAGCCCAGCCGCCGCAGCGCCTCGACCATCAGCCAGGCGAAATCGCGGCAGGTGCCGGAGCCCATGCGCACCGTGTGCCATGGATCCTGGGCCGCCCCATAGTCGCGGGCGGAATACACGAACTGGTCGTGGATGGTGCGGTTCAGCCGGATCAGGAACTCCAGCGCCGGCTCGCGGCTGTCGCCCACTTGGTCGCGCAGCCAGCACAGCAGCACGTTGTCCGGGTCCTCGCTGACCGGTTCGATGAAGGGCGCCAGCACCGCCCGGTCGGCATTGCTGTAGACGATGGGGGTGACCGTCTGGGGATCGTTGACCTGCAAACGCACCAGCGGGGCGGGGAACCGTTCGATGACCAGATCGCTGACGATCGACAGCACCCTGCTTTCCCCGCGCGGAGTGAAACAGCAGACGGAGTTTCCCAGGGCGTCATATAGCCATCGCGTGTCGCCCGGGGGCGACAGGGTCAGCGAGGCGTCGACCACGCGGATCGCGTGGCTGTCGCGCGGCCGGACCAGCAGGCGGTGCGCGGCAAAGCGGACGGGACGCTCATAGGAATAGAGCGTCCCGTGACGGATCGAGAGACGGGCCATGGCTCGTGAACAGCTTGTCCGCGGGAGGGTTCCCGACGGGCGTCCGCCGACAGTTTTATTCCCATCGCCCTTTTCAGAACAAAATGGCAACATTAGTGTACGGCCATGGCCACCCTCGATCTGAAGCGCAAGCTCGCCATCCTGTCCGACGCCGCCAAGTACGACGCCTCCTGCGCCTCGTCGGGCGGGACGAAACGGGATTCCCTGGGCGGCAAGGGCGTGGGGTCGGTCGATGGCGGCATGGGCATCTGCCACGCCTATGCGCCGGACGGCCGCTGCATCAGCCTGCTGAAGCTTCTGCTCACCAACTTCTGCGTCTACGACTGCGCCTATTGCGTGAACCGGGTCAGTTCGAACACCGAGCGCGCCCGCTTCAACGTAGATGAAGTTGTTGATCTTACCCTTGGGTTTTACAAGAGAAACTATATCGAGGGCCTGTTTCTGTCCTCGGGCATCATCCGCTCGCCCGACTACACCATGGAAGAGATGGTCCGGGTCGCGCGGACCTTGCGCGAAACCCATCACTTCCGCGGCTACATCCATCTGAAGGTCATCCCCGAGGCCTCGCCGGAGCTGGTCAACCAGGCCGCGCTCTACGCCGACCGGGTGTCGATCAATATCGAGCTGCCCCGCGATGACAGCCTGGCGAGGCTCGCGCCGGAAAAGGACGTTGGCGGCATCCGCAGGGCCATGGGCGCGGTCAGGCTGGGGGTCGAGGCGGGCGCCGAAAAGGGCCGTCGCGCCAGGCCCGCGAAATTCGCGCCGGCGGGCCAGTCCACCCAGATGATCGTCGGCGCCGACGCGGCCACCGACGGTGAGATCCTCAAGCGGTCCGAAGGCCTCTACGGCGCCTACCGGCTGAAGCGGGTCTACTATTCCGCCTTCTCGCCAATCCCGGACGCGACGGCCCGCCTGCCCCTGGCGCGCCCGCCGCTGGTCCGCGAACACCGGCTCTACCAGGCCGACTGGCTGATGCGGTTCTACGGCTTCGAGCGCGCGGAGATCGTCGCCGAGAACGACGACCTGGACCTCGAGATCGACCCCAAGCTCGCCTGGGCGCTGCGCAACCGCGGCGACTTCCCCCTCGACCTCAATACCGCCTGTCGCGAACAGATGTTGCGGGTTCCGGGCCTGGGGGTGCGCTCGGTCGATAGGATGATCGAGGTCCGCCGTTTCAAGACCCTGGTGCTGGAGGACGTTCGCCGCCTGACTCGCGGACTCGAAAAGCTGAAGCCGTTCATCGTCACCGGCGATTGGACCCCAGGCGCCTCGACCGACAGCGCGGACCTGCGCGTCCGGATGACGCCCCCGCCGCCGCGCCAGCTGGACCTCTTCTGATGCAGACCGTTCGCCTCGCCTCCGAGACGGATTTCGCCGGCTGGCGCGAGGCGGCGCGCGCGCTCCGCGCCCGGTCCGTGCCGCCGGAGGCGGTTCTGTGGACTGTGGACGGCGCCGCGGACCTGTTCGCCGCCTCCGTTCAAGGTGGCGAGGAAAGCAGGGCCTTCTCCGTGCCCCGCGAGTTTCTCGAGCTGGCCGACCTTGTGGCGCTGCACCGCTCAGACGAGCGCTTCGCCCTCATGTACCGCCTGCTCTGGCGGCTGGGCGGTGAGGCCGACCTGTTGCGCATCCACTCCGATCCCGACGTCCACAAGGCGCGGGGCCTGGCCAAGGCGGTCAGCCTCGCGGCCCACAAGATGAAGGCCTTCGTCCGCTTTCGCCTGACCGCCGACCCGCACGGCGAGGAGACCTATGTCGCCTGGTTCGAGCCGGCTCACCGGGTGACCGAGATGACCGCGCCCTTCTTCGCGCGCCGGTTCTCCAGCATGAACTTCTCGATCCTCACCCCCGACCTGTGCGTCCACTGGGATACCCAGCGCCTGGTGGCCACGCCCGGCGCCGACGCCGCCGACGCGCCGGCCGAGGACGCTCTGGAGGACTTCTGGCGCACGTACTACGCCTCGATCTTCAACCCGGCCCGCCTGAAGGTCGGCGCCATGCAAAAGGAGATGCCCAGGCGCTATTGGCGGAACCTGCCGGAGGCCAGGCTCATTCCCGATCTCATCGCCAAGGCGGAGGCCCGCACCTCGACCATGGTCAGCCAGGCGCCCACTGTTCCCGACCGGGTGATCCGCGCCGTGCAGCGCACCAACCGCGACGCCCTCTACGACGGCCTTGCGCCCTCCACCCTGGAGGAAGTTCAGGCCGGCTTGCAGATGTGCCGCCGCTGCGACCTCTACCGCGACGCCACCCAGGGCGTGGCCGGGGAGGGCCCCGCCCGGGCCCGGCTGATGCTGGTGGGCGAGCAGCCCGGCGACCACGAGGACCTCGCGGGTCGGCCCTTCGTGGGTCCCGCCGGCCAGGTGCTGGACAGGGCGCTGGCCGCCGCCGGCGTGCCCCGCGACCAGGCCTTCGTCACCAACGCGGTGAAGCACTTCAAGCACGACCTGCGCGGCAAGCGCCGGATCCACCAGACGCCCACGGCCGGCGAGCTCAACGCCTGCCGCTGGTGGCTGGACGCCGAGCGCCGGATCGTCCGGCCTCGGGTGATCGTGGCGCTGGGCGCCACGGCGGGACTGGCGGTGTTCGGCAAGGCCACCCCGGTCGCGAAGGCGCGCCAGCAGGCGATCCAGCTTCCCGATCAGGCGAAGGGCGTGGTGACCTATCACCCCTCCTACCTGCTGCGCCTGCCCGACCCGGACGCCAAGGCCAGGGCCTACGCCCAATTTGTCGACGACCTGAAATTCGCCTGGAGCCTTTGTCCTCCCCCTCAGGGGGAGGTGGCGCGGCGAGCGTAGCGAGACGTGACGGAGGGGGAATTTGGGGCTTTCGCTACGGCGCGTCGAACCCCGCCTCGGCGAAGTCGAGCATCTGTTTCAGCAGGGCCGGGATGTCGCCCTCGCGGGTCAGGCCGCCCGACAGATGGTTCAGGCGATCGAACTCGGCGAAGCGGTTATTGTGGATCATGCCCAACGCGAAGTGCAGGCGCCAATACAGCGTCTCGGGCGCCAGGTCCGGGCGCGCGGTCTTCAGGGCCTGGGCGAAGCGCTCCAGGTGGGAGACGTCGTTCTGCAGCACATCGCGCATGGGCGCCGTGCCCTCCGAGCGCGCCCGCAACAGGAACTGCACGCTGATGCGTCGGTCGCTGGCGGGATCGGCCCACTTCAGCGGCGGGGCGAACAGGGCCTCCAGGATGTCTCGCACGCTGGGCTTGCCGCCCGCCCGGTGCGTCGCCTCATGAAGCATCCGCGCCCGCTCGCGGCTCAGTTCAATGGTCCGCCGCCGAAAGATCTCGAACAGCAGGGCGTCCTTGGAGCCGAAATGATAGTTCAACGACGCCAGATTGACGCCCGCCTCGGCGGTGATGTCGCGCACCGAGACGTTCTGGAAGCCATGCAGGGCGAACAGCCGCTCGGCGGCGTTGAACACCGCGGCCTTGGTCGCCGCCTCCGCCCCGCGGGGTTCCGGCGCCGCCCGCGCCTCGGACTGGGCCATGGTCAGCGCGCCAGTTCCTTCATCGCCTTGTCGAGGCCGGCCAGCGTCAGCGGGTACATGCGGTCGCCCACCAGCTGCTTCATCACGCCCACCGACTGGGTGTAGTCCCAGTGCCGCTCGGCGGTCGGGTTCAGCCAGATCATGTGCTCGTAGATCTTCGACACCCGGTCCATCCACACCGCCCCCGGCTCCTCGTTCCAGTGTTCCACGGAGCCGCCGGGGTAGGTGATCTCATAGGGGCTCATGGTCGCGTCGCCCACGAAGATCACCTTGTAATCATGCGGGAATTTGTGAAGCACGTCCCAGGTGTTGATCTTCTCGCTGTGCCGGCGGCGGTTGTCCTTCCAGACGCTCTCGTAGAGGCAGTTGTGGAAGTAGTAGAACTCCATGTTCTTGAATTCCGAGCGCGCGGCGCTGAACAGCTCCTCACAGACCTTGATGTGGCTGTCCATCGAGCCGCCGATATCGAAGAAGATCAACACGCTGATCTTGTTGCGCCGCTCGGCGCGCATCTGGATGTCCAGGTAGCCCTTTTCCGCCGTGCCGCGGATGGTGCCGTTGAGGTCCAGCTCGTCCTGATGGCCCTCGCGCACCCATTTGCGCAGGCGCCGCAGGGCCACCTTGATGTTGCGGGTGCCCAGCTCGACGGAGTCATCGAGGTTCTTGTACTCGCGCTTGTCCCAGACCTTCACCGCCTTGCCGTGGCGGCCCTTGTCCTGGCCGATGCGCACGCCCTCGGGGTTGTAGCCGTTGGCGCCGAACGGCGAGGTGCCGCCGGTGCCGATCATCTTGGAGCCGCCCTCGTGCCGCTCCTTCTGCTCGCGCAGCCGCTCGGCCAGGGCCTCCATCAGCTTGTCGAAGCCGCCCATGGCCTCGATCTGGGCCTTCTCCTCCTCGGTCAGGAACTTCTCGGAGATCTTGCGCAGCCATTCGGCCGGAATGTCGGGCGTGACGTCCTGGCCCATGGATTCCAGGCCCTTGAACACGTGGCCGAACACCTGGTCGAAGCGGTCGAGGTTCTTCTCATCCTTCACCAGGGCGGCGCGCGACAGGTAATAGAAATCCTCGACCGAGCGGTCGATCACGCCCTTGTCCATGCCCTCCATGAGCATGAGGTATTCCTTGAGCGTCACCGGCACCTTGGCCTGGCGAAGCTCGGTGAAGAAACGCATGAACATCGGAATTCCGGACGGCGAACGGCTGTTTGAACGCCGAAGATGCGGCTGCGTAGCAGCGATGTCCAGCGCGCGGCCGTTTGTGGCCTGAGGTCAACGGGCCATGGGCGCGGGCGGCCACGCGGCGGCCGCCGACGAGACCCTAGGCGTCGGCTTTCAGCTTGCGCCACACGGTCATCCGCGAGACGCCAAGCCGGCGGGCGATTTCCACCGGGCCGACGCCGGCCCTTTGCAGGGCGCGGATTTCATGGGTGCGGGCCGGGCGACGGCCGCCGAAGACCTGCGGCTCCACCGACGCCACGGCTTCCAGCGCCGCGCGCAGGGCGCGGCCGCCGGCGCCTTCGGTGCAAAGCTGCTGCTCGACCACGAAAAGCCGCGCGCCGCGCTGTTCCAGCCGGTCTATGACATCCAGCCGGCCGCGGCTCGAACCCGCCAGCTGATTCAGGCGGGTGACCACCAGTTCGTCACCTTCGCCGACAAAATCCAGGATGGAGGCCAGCACCACGGCGTCATCGCCCCCCGGCGCGGCCGGTTCCTCGGCGCGCACCACGTGGCAGCCCATGGCCTTGAGCGCCGCCGTCTCCGCAGCGGAGTTGGCGTCGCGCAACCTGACGTATCCGATCCGTATCATTCCGCCCGTCACTCCGCGCCTGGGTGTGCGATGCAAGTTCACAAATGCGGAGCC
The DNA here is from genome assembly GCA_947475465.1 of Caulobacteraceae bacterium. Lineage (GTDB taxonomy): Bacteria > Pseudomonadota > Alphaproteobacteria > Caulobacterales > Caulobacteraceae > Phenylobacterium. The sequence continues at coordinate 30,388 of CANJLK010000007.1, forward strand.
CCCCGCCAAGCGGGTCAAAGGTTAAATCGACGCAATATTCAAGGGGTAAACAACGTTCACTTAGGAACAAATTTTGTCCCTTTCAGCCTACCTGATGCGCGCCGTAGAAAAACTCTCTGCACTGCGTCTTAGAATGTATTCGTGATCGACAGTGCCGCCGACGGGAAAGTCATAATCGCCGACCTTTTCGAATCCCTGGCGGGCGTAGAAGCGCTGGGTGCCGTGGTTCTCCGACCAGACCCCGATCCAGACCGTGTGGGGTCCGTCCTTTTGCAGCCAGGCGATGATCTCGTCGAACAGCCGCCGTCCCAGGCCGCCGTTCTGCCAGGCCCTGAGCAGGTACAACCGCTTCAATTCCCTATCTTCGGGCGAGGCGTCGCGGTGCGGCAGGCCGCAAGGGCCGGCGAGCGCATAGCCGATGGTCTGGCCCTCCGCCTCGACGATCCAACTGGCCCTGGCGGGATCGGCGAGATCGGACCGCGTCCGCTCCAGGCCATAGGCCTCGGCCAGGAAGGCTTGCAGATCGCCGGCGGGGTAGAGATGGCCGAAGGTCTCGGTGAAGGTCGCCCGGCCGATGGCGGCCAGCGCCTGCGAATCGCCCGGCCCGGCGCGGCGGATCAGCGGCTGTGGCATCTGGCGAGGGCGCGAAATGGAGTAGGGTAGGGCATGACCGTCGCGCTCTACACCCATGCGGACATGCTCGACCACCGTCCGGGAGAAGGCCACCCCGAGCGGCCCGAGCGGCTGGCCGCGGTCACCGAAGCCCTGGGCGACAGCGACCTCGACCTTGTGGTCCTGGATGCGCCCCTGGCCCAGGCGGCCGACCTGCGCCGGGTTCACCCCGACGCCTACGTCGACAGAATCTTCGCCGCCGCGCCCGGGGCGAGCCTGCGCCGCCTCGACGCCGACACCGCCATGTCCGCGGGCAGCCTGGGCGCCGCGCGCCGCGCCGCGGGCGCGGTCACCCAGGCGGTGCGCGACGTCGCCCGCGGCGAGACGGAACGGGCCTTCTGCGCGGTGCGCCCTCCGGGCCATCACGCCGAGCCGGACCTGGCCATGGGCTTCTGTATCTTCTCCAATGTCGCGGTGGCGGCGCGCGCGGCCCAGGCGGCCGGTCTGTCACGGGTGGCGGTGGTCGATTTCGACATCCACCACGGCAACGGCACCCAGGCGGCCTTCGCGGGCCAGCCCGGCCTGTTCTTCGCCTCCATCCAGCAGTGGCCCATGTGGCCGGGCAGCGGCCATCCCTCCGAGTCGGCGCCCGACAATATCGTCAACGCCATCTCGCCGCAGGGCGCGCCGCGCGAGGTCTGGCGCCGGGCCTTCGAGACCCTGATGCCCGCCGTGGACGCCTTCGCGCCGGACCTGATCCTCGTCTCAGCCGGCTTCGACGCCCATGTCCGCGATCCCCTGGGCGGCGGCGGCCAGGCCCTGGAGGCCGAGGATTTCGCCTGGGCCACGCGGGCGATCGTGTCAGTGGCGAACCGTCACGCCCGGGGCCGGGTTGTGTCCTCGCTCGAGGGCGGCTACGACCTTCAGGCTCTGGGCTCGTCGGCGCTTGCGCACGTACGGGCCCTTTCCGAGGGTTAGGGGACGAGGGGTCGGCCTATTGCGCTTCCATGCCGAGGGCCTTAGCGCGGAATGGCCAGCGCCTTGACCGCCGATACCGCCCGGCCGCGCGCCGGCGCCATCACCCTGGCCCGCCACGGCGAACCCGCGCTGTCCCGCAAGGTCAAGCTCACCGCGCGCGAGTACGGTGAGTTCTGGGCCAAGTACGAGCTCATGGGCCTGCTGCCCGGCCAGACGCCGCCGCCGATGCTGCTGGGCTTCGTCGCCGACAGCCACGTCATGGTCGCCTCCACCCGCCTGCGCGCGATCGAGAGCGCCCAGACCGTCGGTCCCGGCCGCACCTTCACCCAGGAGGCGCTGCTGATCGAGGCGCCCCTGCCGCCGCCGCCCTGGCCGCAGTGGATCCGCATGTCGCCCCGGCTGTGGGGCTTCTTCGCCCGCTTCTGGTGGTGGTTCTTCAACCACCATGCCGGCCAGGAGAGCCGCAAGGAGGCCGAGGCCCGCGCCGACCGGGCCGCGGCCAAGCTCGAGGTCCTGGCCGACGGCGGCCAGAACGTCGTCGTCCTGGCGCATGGCTTCTTCAATCTCCTGATCGGCCGGGCGCTCAGGAAGCGCGGCTGGCGCATGACATTGCGCGAAGGCTACAAATACTGGTCGACGCGCCGCTTCGAGCGGCTCTAGGTAAGCATCATGTCCGAACCCGCCGACATCGCTGGCCTGACCTTCGAGCAGGCGCTCGCCGAACTTGAGCAGATCGTCGCCAGGCTGGAGTCCGGACAGGCGCCGCTGGAGGATTCGATCCGCATGTACGAGCGCGGCGCCGCGCTGAAGGCCCATTGCGAGACCCGGCTCGAGGCCGCCCGCCTGCGCGTCGAGAAGATCGTGGTGGGCGCCGGCGGCGCGCCGGGGGTTGAACCCGCCGAGTTCGGCTGATGGCGTTCGAGGTCCCTCGGGAGGATCTGGCCCAGCGCGTCGCCGAGGCCGCTGACCTCGTCACCGTGGCCCTCGATGAACTCCTGCCGCGCGCCAGCGGACCGGAAGCCCGGCTCACCGAGGCCATGCGCTATGCCGCCCTCGGGCCCGGCAAGCGGCTGCGGACCTTCTTCGCCATCGAGACCGGCCGCATGTTCGGCGCGCCGGAGCGCTCGGTCCTGCGCGCGGCCTGCGCCCTGGAATGCATCCAGGCCTACAGCCTGATCCACGACGACCTGCCGTGCATGGACGACGACGACATGCGCCGGGGGCGCCCCACCGTCCACAAGGCCTATGACGAGGCCACCGCCGTCCTCGCCGGCGACGCGCTGCAGACCGCCGCCTTCGAGATCCTGGCCCATCCCGACACCCACCCGGAGGGCGGCCTACGGGCCGAGCTGGTGATGAAGCTCGCCCAGGCCTCCGGCGCGCGCGGCATGTGCGGCGGCCAGATGATCGACATCCTGGGGGTGCGTGACGACCTGGGCGGGGTGGCGCGGATGCAGCGGCTGAAGACCGGCGCCCTGATCGCCTGCGCCTTCGAGATGCCGCTGGTCGTGGCCCGCGCCAAGGAGGCCGAGCGTCACGCGGTGCTGGGCTTCGCCCACGACCTGGGCCTGGCCTATCAGATCGTCGACGACCTGCTGGACGCCGAGGGCGACGCCCAGGCCATGGGCAAGGCGGTCGGCAAGGACGCGGCCATGGGCAAGGCCAACTTCGTCACCCTGCTGGGCGTCGACGCCGCGCGCGAGCGTCTGACCCTGCTTTCCGACCAGACCAAGGCCCACCTGGAGCCCTTCGGCGAGGCGGCGGAATTCCTGCGGGCCAGTGTCGATTTCGTGTTAGAGCGCCGAACCTGATCCCCCGCATGACCAGTCCGCTTTCACCCATGCCCTCCACGACGCCGCTCCTCGACACGGTCGCAACGCCCGCCGACACGCGCGGCCTGTCGATCGTCCAGCTTCGCCAGCTGGCGGACGAGCTTCGCGCCGAGACGATCAATGCGGTGTCCCAGACCGGCGGGCACCTGGGCGCGGGCCTGGGCGTGGTCGAACTCACCGTCGCCCTGCACCACGTCTATGAGACGCCGGCCGACATCCTGATCTGGGACGTTGGCCACCAGGCCTATCCGCACAAGATTCTGACCGGGCGGCGCGACCGCATTCGCACCCTTCGCCAGGGCGGCGGCCTGTCGGGCTTCACCAAGCGGGCCGAGAGCGAATACGACCCCTTCGGCGCGGCCCACGCGGCGACCTCGATCTCGGCGGCGCTCGGCTTCGCCGCCGCCCGCGACCAGAAGGGCCAGGACAACAAGGTCGTCGCCGTGATCGGCGACGGCTCGATGAGCGCCGGCATGGCCTATGAGGCGATGAACCAGGCCTGCGAGACCACCCGCCAGCTGACCGTCATCCTCAACGACAACGACATGTCGATCGCTCCGCCGGTGGGCGGGATGAGCGCCTACATGGCCAGGCTGGTGTCCGGCGGCGGCTACCGCTCGATCCGCAACCTCGGCAAGAAGGTCTCCAAGGCCTTCCCCAAGCCCATGCAGGAAGCCGCCCGCAAGGCCGAGGAATACGCCCGCGGCATGGTCACCGGCGGCACCTTCTTCGAGGAGCTGGGCTTCTACTACGTGGGCCCCATCGACGGCCACGACATGGACGCCCTGGTCCACGTGCTGCAGAACGCCCGCGCCATCGACGACAAGCCGGTGCTGGTCCACGTGGTCACTCACAAGGGTAAAGGCTACGCCCCCGCCGAGGCCGCGGCCGACAAGCACCACGCGGTGGTCAAGTTCGACGTGGTCACCGGCCAGCAGTCCAAGGCCGCCGCCGTCGCCCCCAGCTACACCCGGGTCTTCGCCCAGGAGCTGATCAAGCGCGCCGAGATCGATCCGAAGATCGTGGCGATCACCGCGGCCATGCCGTCGGGCACCGGCCTCGACCTGTTCGGCGACCGCTTCCCCGAACGCACCTTCGACGTGGGCATCGCCGAGCAGCACGCGGTGACCTTCGCCGCCGGCCTGGCCGCCGACGGCATGAAGCCCTTCGCGGCGATCTATTCCACCTTCCTGCAGCGCGGCTATGACCAGGTGGTCCACGACGTGGCGATCCAGCGCCTGCCGGTGCGCTTCGCCATGGACCGGGCGGGCCTGGTGGGCGCCGACGGCCCGACCCACGCCGGCTCCTTCGACATCGGCTTCATGGGCGCACTGCCCGGCATGGTGCTGATGGCCCCGGCCGATGAGGCCGAACTCGCCCACGCCATCGCCACCGCCGTCGAGATCGACGACCGCCCTTCGGCCTTCCGCTATCCGCGGGGCGAGGGCACGGGCGCGATCATCCCCGAACTGGCCGCGCCCATGGAGATCGGCAAGGGCCGCATCGTCCGCGAGGGCGCGGCGGTCGCCATCCTGTCGCTCGGCACCCGCCTGACCGAGAGCCTGAAGGCCGCCGACATGCTGGCCGCGCGGGGCCTCTCTGCCACCGTCGCCGACGCCCGCTTCGCCAAGCCGCTCGACGTGGACATGATCCTGCGCCTCGCCCGCGACCACGAGGCCCTGATCACCGTGGAGGAGGGCGCCACCGGCGGCTTTGGCGGCTTCGTGCTCCAGGCGCTGGCCGAACACGGCGCGCTCGACCGCGGCCTGAAGGTCCGCACCCTCGTCCTGCCCGACATCTTCCAGGACCAGGACAAGCCCGAGGCCATGTACGCCCAGGCCGGCCTCGACGCCGAAGGCATCGTCCGCGGCGCCCTGGCGGCCCTCGGCATCAGCAACGCGGCAGCGGCCGGCCGGCGGGCCTGATCAGGCGCCCGGGGGCACGCCAAGCCGGCCCGCTTCACGCGCCAGGACGACATCGAATGTGGCAAGGGCGGCGCCCAGCCGCTGGGCAATCATCAGGTGGGTTGCGTCGGCCATCCGCAAGGGGTTGTCCAACTGTCGGATCAGCGCGTCCGCGCGCCGAATGTCCGACGAAAAGACCTCGACCCTGAGTGCATTCAACTCGCTCCACTGATCGAACCGCGCGAGCGCCGCCCGCACCTCGGCCTCCGCCGCGCGGCCGGTTCGTAGATGAATGGCCAATGCGGACGCGAACTCGGCTGCTGTCAGGTCGCTGATAAGCAGGGGGTCGCGCGTCGACACCACCCCTTGCGCCGCCACGCTGTGCGCGTCGTCCGCGAACAATGAAACGACGACGCTGGCGTCCAGATAGATCGTCAATAGCCTTCGTCGCGCATCTGACGGATGAGCGTCGCCGAGTCAGGCGCGCCTGGCTTCAGTTTGATTCTATTGGCATCCAGCCACTTCAGATCAGCCTCGGTCATCGGTCGCGGACCAGGCGTGTTTGCAGAAATGGTCGTGAGCTGAACCACGGGGACGCCATGTCGGGTAATCACGATCTCTTCGCCGCCTTCCGCTCGGGCGATCAGCTCGGAAAAATTGTTCTTTGCCTCGACGACGCTGTGCTGGCTCATACGGCAAATATAGCCAGCATATGGCCATTTTGTCGAGAGCTCTAAGGCAACCGGCAGATCGCCATGAAGTCATGGGCCGGGGCGAAGGCGTTGGGCAGGACGATCCTGCGCAGCTGGAAGGCGATGGTGAGTTCACCCGTATCGGCGAAAGCAGCCAAGACCGGATCGGCGGCGGAAAGCTTCTGTAGGCTGATGACTAGGCCATCGGTGCGTTCTTCGTCCGCGTGGCCGGCGCCCAAGTAGCGATTCCAGACCTTCCCGGAATGCAGCTGCACATCGGCGCTGTCGCCGCTGCGAGCGAAGATCGTAATATCGACCGCGCCAGAATGGGGCCGGCATATCATTTCCAAGGGCAGGATCTGGGTGTCTGGGACACCCAGAAGGAGCCGCGCGTTTTCGGGCTCGTCGTAAAGCTCCCAGCTCAAGCCTGCGCGCCGCAGGTTCTCCGCCGGCAGGGCGCAACCGGTGAGGGTCGCGGCGATCAGGCAAAGGGCGGCTGGGCGGCGCATGGCTGCGTCTAGAACGGCGAGAATTTCTCGATCAGCGACTGGCCGGCCGGGGTCTTCTGCACCCGGCTGATGTCGCCACGACCGCCATAGCTGATCCGCGCCTCGGCGATCTGGGTATGCTTGATGGTGTTGGCCGAGGTGATGTCCTCCGGCCGCACGATGCCGGCCACGGTCAGCTGGCGCACCTCGGTGTTGGTCCGCACCTCCTGGGTGCCCTGGATCACCAGGTTGCCGTTGGGCAGGACGGCGGAGACCACGGCTGCGATGGTCAGGCTGATCTTCTCCGCCCGGTTCACCGCGCCGGCCCCGTCATTGCTGGTCTTGGAGTTGGTCGACACCGCGTTGGCCGGATCGAAGCCGCCCGGCAGAATTTTCCCCAGGCTGGATTCCAGGCCCAGCAGGTGCGGCACGCCCGCCGTCATCCCCGAGGTCCGCGAGCTGGACGTCGAATTGGTGGTCTTGGCGTTGTCGTCGATATTGATCTCCACCGTCAGGATGTCGCCCACCTTGGCGGCGCGCTGGTCGATGAAGAAGGTCCGGGCGCCGGTGCGCCACAGCGAATTGGCCGTCGCCGGCTGGATCATGTCGCGGTTGATCACCCGCTGGTCCATGGGGGCGAGCGCGGCCGGATAGCCCACGGGCGCCAGTTCGGGGCCCTTCACGGCCTCCTGGATGGTCGAGCAGGCGCCCAGCGGAAGGATCGCGGCGGCGAGGATGAGGGGCGTGAGACGCATGGGAACTGTCCTTCTCAACGGGCGGCGTAGCGGGCGGGGCGGGCGGATTTCAGCGCATCGGCGGAGGGGCCGACGACGGCCTGGCCAGGGCCGGTGGCCAGGGCCTGGATGACCTTCTTGGACGCTGTGTTCTGGACCGAGACGGTCTCGCCGACGCCGGCGGCGGTCATCGCCTTGCCCTGCAGGGACAGCGAGATGCCGTCGTCCTCGTAGGTGACGGTCATGATGTCGCCGGCCTTGATTACCTGGGCGGCGCCGACATCGCGGTTGGAAACCGAGGCGCCGGCCCGCAAGGGGCGCTTGGCCGCCTGGCCGATCACTGCATCGGCGTCGCGGGGCGCGTCGTTCGGGGCGGCGGCGAGCTTGACCCAGACGAGGTCGGTGGGCTGGACGACCTCGCCGGCCGACAGGCTCCGGGCGTAGGTCAGGACCTCCACATTGCCCGCCTGCACGGCGCCGGCGTTGGCGGCGGCGTTCAGCATGGCCCCGCGCACGACGATCTTGTGCAGGCTGTCGGGATTGGCCCACTCGAGGCCCGCGCGCCGCGCCACGGCCTGCACGGCGGCGGCGTCCAGGACCAGGCTGGCGCCGGTGCGGTTGGCCAGCACGACCCGGCTGGCCGCGCCCGCGCCTTCGAACAGGTCGCCCAGCGTCACCGTGCCGTCGGCGTCGAAGGTGTCGGCCTTCAGGCTGACCGGCTGGCCGGCCAGGGCGGGCGCCGCGACGCTGAGCGCCACGGCGAGGATCAGAAGCGCTTTCATGAGCTTAGCTCTTCACCTGGTTGGCCACGCCCAGCATGGAGTCGGCGGTGGAGATGACCTTGGAATTCATCTCGTAGGCCCGCTGGGCGACGATCAGGGCGGTGATCTCGGTGACCGAGTCCACGTTGGAGGCCTCGGTGTAGCCCTGCTCCAGCATCCCGAACCCGGCCGTGCCGGGGGTGCTGGTGGTCGGCGCGCCCGAGGCGCCGGTTTCCAGGAACAGGTTCGAGCCCTGGGCCGAGAGCCCGGCCTCGTTCATGAAGTTCGCCAGCTCCAGGGTGCCCACGATGCTGGGGGTCGGGTTGCCGGGCTGGGTGACCTGCACCTGGCCGGACTTGGAGATCGTCACGTTGGTGGCGTCCTGCGGGATCGAGACGGCCGGCTGGATCTGATAGCCGTCCTGCGTCACCAGCTGGCCCTGGTCGTTGACGCCCAGGTTGCCGGCCCGGGTGTAGGCCGTCTCGCCGGTGGGCAGCAGGACCTGGAAGTAGCCCTTGCCGTTGATCGCCAGGTCGTACTGGTTGTCGGTGCGGGTCAGCGACCCCTGGGTGCCGATGCGGTAGACGCTGCCGGCCTTGACGCCCGCGCCCACCTGGACGCCGGTCGGCACGATGGTGCCCTGGTCCGACGACTGGGCGCCGGGCTGTTCCAGGGTCTGGTAGAGCAGGTCCTGGAACTCCGCCCGCTGCCGCTTGAAGGCGACCGTGTTCATGTTGGCGATGTTGTTGGAGATGACTTCGACGTTCAGCTGTTGAGCCGACATCCCGGTCGCGGCGGTGCGGAGGGCGTTCATCGGTCAGGGTTCCCTATTGCAGGCGGCCGAGGCGCGCGATCGAGTTGCGCGAGAGCTCGGTCTCGGAGTTCATCATCTGGGTGACTTGTTCGTAGGCCCGGCTGACCTCGATCATCCGGGTGATCTCGGTGATCGGGGTGACGTTGGAGCCTTCCAGCATCGACTGGCGGACCTTGGCGTCGGTGGCCGCTGTCGGCTGGGCGTTGGAGGCGTTCTGGTAGAGGTTGCCGCCGACCTTCTCGAGCACCGACAGATTGTCGAACTTGTAGACGCCGATCTTGCCGATCCGCTCGGTCCCCTGGCTGACCGTGCCGTCCGAGGCGACGGAAACCTCGCCCTTCAGCGGGTCCAGGGTGATCTGGCCCCCGCCGTCGTCGGCCACGGGATCGCCGGCCTGGGTGACCAGGACGCCGTTGTCGTCCATCCGGAAGTGGCCGTCGCGGGTGAAGCGCTCGCCCGCCTTGGTGGTGACCTTGAAGAAGCCCTGGCCCTCGACGGCGACGTCGAGCGGCGCATCGGTGCGGTGCAGGGAGCCCTGGCCGAAGTCGCGGGCGACGCCGCCCGGGATCACGAACTTGATCGGCTTGGGGCCGCCGAAGGTCATGGCCGGGGCGGCTGGATCTTCCTTGGTGATCAGGCTCTCGACCTTGAAACCGTTGGTGTCGGCATTGGCGATGTTGTTGGCGACGATGTCCATTTCGCGCCGCAGCGTCATCTGACGCGACAGTCCGACGTAGGTGGCGTTATCCATTTTCCGCTGAGCTCTCGTAGACGCGACACTTTCGCCCATTTCGGCTGCAAGCTTCGGGCCAACTCAAAAGATCAACGATTTCAGCAAATAAGAAAGTTAACGGGCGCCCGGCGGCGGAAAATGCCGGGTCGGAAATGGCCGCGTTAATCTCCGTTAAAAACCTCCTCTTAACCAAACCCGCGCGATCAATGGGGCTCAAGGTTTCTAAGGAACGCGCGCGTGGCCGAAGACAAGGTCAAGGAGGCCCCCGAAGGGGAGGCCGCAGAAGGCGAGGAGGGCGAGGGCGGTAAGCCCAAGAAAAAGCTCCCCATGAAGCTGATGCTGATCGCTGGCGCGGCGGCCCTCGTGATCGTGGGCGGCGGCGGGGCGGCGGCGTTCATCTTCCTCAAGCCCAAGCCCGACGCTGCCCACGCCGGCAAGGAAGCCAAGAAGCCCGAAAAGAAGAAGGGCAAGAAGGAAGAGGGCAAGAAGGACGACAAGGCCGCGGGCCAGGTCCGCGAGGGCCCCGACGGCGTCCTGTTCTACACCCTGCCCGACGTGGTCGTGAACATGCAGACCGCTGACGGCCGGCCGACCTTCCTGAAGCTGAAGCTCACCCTGGAAATGCCCAACCAGGAGGCCGTCGACGCCTTGGAGCCGAACATGCCCAGGATGCAGGACATGTTCCAGACCTTCCTGCGCGAGCTGCGCCCGGAAGACCTCTCGGGCAGCCAGGGTTCCTACCAGCTGCGCATGGAGATCCTGCGCCGGGTCAACCTGGTGATCGCGCCATCGAAGGCGAACGCCGTACTGATTGAGGAGATGTTGATCAACTGACCCTAAGGGGTTGGCGGACAGCACGCACATGGCCGACGAGACCGAAACAGAAACCGAAGCCGCCCTTGGGGCGCAAGACGCCGCCGAGGCGCCGGTCGCCGACTGGGGCGAGGGCGGCGAGCCCGGCGCGGAACGCATCCTCAACCAGGACGAGATCGACAGCCTGCTGGGCTTCGATCTCTCCGAGGAGGACAGCGGCGAGCGCACTGGCATCCGCGCCATCATCAACTCGGCCCTGGTCTCCTACGAGCGCCTGCCGATGCTCGAGATCGTCTTCGACCGCCTGGTGCGGCTGATGACCACGAGCCTGCGCAACTTCACCTCCGACAACGTCGAAGTCTCCCTCGACAACATCTCCTCGATCCGGTTCGGCGACTACCTGAACTCGATCCCGCTGCCGGCCATCCTGTCGGTCTTCCGGGCCGAAGAGCTGAACAACTACGGCCTGCTGACGGTCGATTCGAACCTGATCTATTCCATCGTCGACGTCCTGCTGGGGGGTCGCCGCGGCACCGCGGCCATGCGCATCGAGGGCCGGCCCTACACCACCATCGAGCGCGTCCTGGTCCAGCGGATGGTCGAGGTCGTCCTGGCCGACGCCCGTGAGGCCTTCGAACCCCTGACGCCCGTGACCTTCACCCTCGACCGGCTGGAGACCAATCCGCGCTTCGCCGCCATCGCGCGCCCGGCCAACGCCGCCATCCTGGTGAAGCTGCGCATCGACATGGAAGACCGCGGCGGCCGCATCGAACTGCTGCTGCCCTATGCGACGCTGGAGCCCATCCGCAAGATGCTGCTGCAGCAGTTCATGGGCGAGAAGTTCGGCCGCGACAACATCTGGGAAGGCCACCTGGCCTCAGAACTTTGGACCACCAACATGGAGGTCCGCGCCGTCCTCGACGAGCAGCAGATCGGCCTCAAGAAGGTGTTGGATATGAAGGTCGGCGACACCTTCATGCTCAACGCCACCCCCGACAGCCTGATCGAGCTTCGCGCGGGCACGATACCGCTCACCCGCGGCCGCATGGGCCGCCGCAACGCCCACATCGCCGTCCGCGTGGAGGCGCCCCTGACGCCTCACGCCCGGCAAGCCGTCACGAGGACCGCATGAGCGCCGTAGGCCTGATCATGAACCTGCTGCTGGCGGGACTGCTGGTGGCGGCGCTCGGCATGGGCATGCGCCTCAACCGCCGCCTGAAGGCGCTGCGCGACAGCCAGGATGGCTTCGCCAACGCGGTGCGCGAGCTCAACGACGCCGCCGCGCGCGCTGAACAGGGCCTGGCCGACCTGCGCGCCGCCAGCGACGAGGCCCTCGATGTGCTCTCCGAACGTATCTCCACGGGCCGCACTCTGGCCGGCAAGCTCGACCGCCTGATCCAGCAGGCCCCGGAGGCCCCCGCCGCCCCCGCCCGCTACGCGCGCGATCCCGACCTGGACCGGCTGGGCGAGGACCGCATCGGCGAGCGCCGCCTGGGCGCGCTGCTGGCCGCCGCCCGCGAGGCGCGGCCCGACCGACTGGAGCGGGCCGAGCGTCCTGCCCGCCGCGACCCGCCGCCGGTGCAGCGCCCGCGCTTCACCATCGATGACGACATCTTCGACGACGAGCCCCTGACCCTCGATCGCGTGCGCGGAGCCGGCCGATGAAGAACATGCCCCGCATCCTGCCGCTGGTCGGCGTCGCCATCGGCGGCGTCCTGGCGATCAACGCCCTGGCCGGCGCCCGCGACCTGCCGGGCCTGCTGTCCGGCGCCCAGGCCTTCGCCGAGAACGCCGCCAAGGCCGTGACCCCGGCCAAGGGCGACAAGGCCAAGCCCGGCAAGGAAGGCAAGGACGCCAAGCCGGCGGTCCCCGGCGTCGCCGCCACCGGAACCGCGACCGACGCGGCCGCCACCCTGCCGCCGCCGACCATCAAGCCGCCCGCCGTCTGCGCCCCCACCGCCGCCGAACTGGCCAAGGAAGCCGGCCTGTCGCCCGCCGAACTCCAGGTCCTGCAGAACCTCGGCGAACGCCGCGGCCAGCTCGACAAGCGCGAGACCGACCTGTCCACCCAGACCGCCCTGATGGCTGCGGCCGAGGCCAAGGTCGACGCCAAGCTGAAGGCGCTCACCGCGCTCAAGGCCGACGTCACCGCCCTGCTGGCCCAGGCCGACGGCAAGGAGGCCTCCGAGGTCGACCGCCTGGTGAAGGTGTTCGAGGGCATGAAGCCCAAGGACGCGGCGCCCCGTTTCGTGCTGCTGGACGACAGCGTCCGCCTGCCCATCGCCGCCAAGATGAAGGAGAAGTCGCTCTCCGCCATGCTGGCCCTGATGCCGCCTGCCGACGCCAAGAAGCTGACGGAGTCCCTGTCGCGCCGCTTCACCGCGGCCCAGGTGCTCGCCCAGAACGCCAACGCGGTGGCCAACGACCAGGCGCCCGCCGCCGACAAGGCCAAGTCTCCCAGGAAGGCGCCGGCCAAGGTCGCCAAGAAGGCCCCGCGCAAGGCCGCGCCGGCCGACGCCCAGGCCGCCGCCGCGCCGGCCGCCAAGACCCCGCCCGCCGCCACGCCACCGGCGCCCAAGGTCGGCTAGGTCGTGGCGCTTCGCCAGACCCTGCGGGCCGGCGTCGCCGCCGTCGCGATCGCCAGCGTCATCGCCCCTTCGGGCGTTGGCGCGGTGGCCGCCGCGCGCGCGGTCGCGGGCGGTCTGCAGGTCAAGGTGGGACAGGCCGAGACCTTCTCGAAGCTGGAATTCCGCGGCGCCGCGGTCACCGCGACCCGCCGCGCCGGCCAGGTGCTGACCTTCAGCTTCGCCGGTAACGCCGACCCGGACATCTCCCGCCTTCGGACCGCCCCGCCGCGCTGGATCAAGACGGCCGAGAAGATCCACGCCGGCGGGCGCCTGCAGCTGGCCGTCACCCTCGCCGACGACGCCGACGCCAAGATCGGGTCGGCGGACGGCGCCACCTTCGTCAACGTCTTCGCCAAGCCGCCGCCCACCGCCGCCGAGATCGCCGCGGCCAACGCGCCGAAGCCTGAGGCGCCCCGCCCGAACCCGATCCCGGCCGGCGGCGTCGTCCGCATGACCGCCCAGGTCACGCCGGCCCAGGTCGTCATGAGTTTCCCCTGGGCCAACCCTGTCGGCGCCGCGGTCTTCCGGCGCGGCGACGCGGTCTGGGTGGTCTTCGACGCGCCCGCGAACCTCGACGTCAGCCGCGCGCCCAAGGGCCTGCCGCAATACAGCGCCATCCAGGCCCTGCGCGGACCCGATCACACCGCCATCCGCATCGAGGCGGCCCACAACCTGCCGGTCTTCGCCACCTTCACCGGCAATATCTGGACCATCGCGCTGGGCCCGGGCGACCAGGTCCCGTCGAGCCTCATCCATGTGAGCCGCGACGACACCCAGGGCCCGGCCGTCCTCAAGGCCGCGGTGGCCGGCGTCACCCACATCGTCCGCCTGACCGATCCCGAAGTGGGCGACACGCTTTCGGTGGTCACCGCGCTCGGCCCCGCCAAGGGCGTGCCGTCCCGGCGCGACTTCGTCCAGGCCGCGCTTCTGCCCTCGATCCAGGGGCTTGCGGTCCAGGCGCAGGCCGACGACCTCAGCGTCACCCACGAAGGTGACCTTGTCAGCATCGGCCGGCCCAAGGGCCTGGCCCTGTCCCCCAACTGGGCGGCCAAGGCCGCGGCCATGGCCGACGCCGATTCTCCGGCTCCGGCCGCTCTTCCGGGCCTCATCGACCCCAGCTGGAGTCGCACGGGGGAGGGCGGTTTCCTCAAGCGATACAATGCGCTCCTCGATCAGGCTACGCGGGAGTCGGGAAATGCCGACAAGGCCGCGCCCACCGTGGCGCGCATGGCGCTCGCCAGATTCCTGATCGGCCAGGACCTGTCTTTCGAGGCGATCGGCGTGCTGAACGACGCCGCGCGCGCCAGCCCGCGGCTGATGGACAACGCCGAGTTTCGCGGCCTGCGCGGCATCGCCCGGGTGATGGCCAGGCGCTACAAGGAAGCCGCCGCCGACTTCTCTTCACCCGCGCTCTCGGAAGATCCCGCCAGCGCGCTCTGGCGCGGCTACATCGCCGGTCAGCAGGCCCAGTGGACCGAGGCCCGCGCTGACTTCGCCAAGGGCGCCGGGGCCTTCAACCAGTTCTCCTCGACCTGGAAGTCGCGGTTCGCGCGCGGCGACGCTCTGGCCGCGCTGGCTCAGGGCGACGCCAACACCGCCGAGGCGCGCATCCGCCTGGCGCTGGCCGACAAGCCCGACGTCACCGAGGAACTGGCCACCCGTCTCGTCCAGGCGCGGATCTTCGAGCAGGAGGGCCATCAGGACCGGGCGCTCAAGATGTACGCCGCCATCGCCACGGCGCCCTTCGAGTCACTGTCCTCGCCGGCCCTGCTGCGGGCCACCCAGATCCGCCTGCAGACTGGCCAGGTGACACCGGTCCAGGCCGCCACCGTGTTCGACGGTCTGCGCTACCGCTGGCGCGGCGACGCCACCGAACTGGAGACCATCCGCGCGCTCGGACAGCTCTATCTCGTCCAGGGCCGCTATCGCGAGGCGCTGGAGGCGTTGCGCTCGGCCGGCACGCGACTGCCCGACCTGCCCGAGGCCCTGCAACTCCAGTCCGACCTCAGCACCGCCTTCAGGGCGCTGTTCCTCGACGGCATGGCCGATGGCCTGGAGCCGGTCCAGGCGCTCGCGCTGTTCTACGATTTCAAGGAATTGGCGCCGATCGGTTCGGACGGCGACCAGATGGTCCGCAAGCTGGTCCGCCGCCTGGTGGACGTCGACCTGCTGGGCCAGGCCGCCGAGCTTCTCAAGTACCAGGTCGACAACCGCCTGGACGGGGTGCCCAAGGCCCAGGTCGCCACCGACCTGGCGGTGATCTACCTCATGGACCGCCAGCCGGAAAAGGCGCTGGAGGCCATCAACGGTTCGCGCACCACCGTCCTGCCGGCGGTGCTGAACAGCGAGCGGCGCGTGATCGAGGCGCGTGGCTGGGCCGGCGTCGGGCGCTACGACTCCGCCCTGGAGATCATCGAGAGGGACAGCAGCAAGGACGCCGCCGACCTGCGCGCCGAGATCGCCTGGAAGCAGAAGGACTGGCCCAAGGCCGGACCGACCTTCGAGAAGGCGTTGGGCGACCGCTGGAAGAACCCCGCGCCGCTCACCGCCGAGGAAGAGGGCAAGCTGCTTCGCGCCGGGGTCGCCTACAGCCTGGCCGGCGACGACGCGGCCCTGTCGCGTCTCAACGGGCAGTACAACGGCTTTTATGCCGCCGCCCACAACCCCGACGCCCTGCGCATCGCGCTGGCCGGCATGTCGGGCGGGCGCCTCAGCGTCGCAGACTTCGGCCGCGTCAGCGCCGACAACGAGGCCTTCGCCGGCTGGGTCGCCAAGATGAAGGTCCGCTTCCGCGAGGCCCCCGCGCCCATCGGCAAGGGTCCGGTGAAGACCGCCGCGCCGGCTGCGCCCGCCACCGCCCCCAAGCGCGCCGAAGCCGCCCCGTCCAAGCCCGCGGCCAAGGGATAGAGCCCTCTCATAGTGTCGTCATGGCCGGGCCAGTCCCGGCCATCCAGAAGCACCGAGGGGAAAGCCCTCGTGCGGCGCCTCGGTCATCCTTGATGCGCCTGCGCATCCGGATTCCAGGGGCGACACCCCAGGCCCCCCGGAATGGGGGCTGGGCGCCGCGCCCCGGCTGTACCAAATTGCAGGGAACAAGCGGAATCGACGTCATCGCCCCGGCCAGCCGTGGGCGCCGGCGAAAGCGGCTCCAAGAAAAACAGACCCCAGGGGAGAGCGACAGGTGACGACGGAACCCGCAGTGTTCGAGGGCCTCAGCGCCGACCGCTTCCTGGATATCGACCTTACCAGCGAGGACCTGCGGCAGAACTTCCGCGCGGTGCTGTCGCAATGGGCCACACAGCCGCCCTTCTATGTGATGCAGAGCGGCTCGCCCCAGGCCGTGGTCGCCCGCTTCGCCGACGTGCGCGAGGTGCTGGGCAACCGGGAGCGCTTCTCCAGCGTGCCGCCGCAGCGGGCGGCGGGCAAGTTCCAGAAGTTCATGCCCAGCAAGTTCATGACGGTGACCCCGCCCACCCAGATGGAAGGTCCCGTCCATTCGCGCATCCGCCGCCTGATCAACCCCGCCTTCTCGCCGGCGGCGATCGACGACTACAAGCCCCGGATTGACGCCACCATCGCCGCCATCGTCGCGAAGATGAAGGCCGACGGCCCGCTGGTTGACGGCATGGCCGCCTTCGCCACCCAGCTGATGCCGGCGGTGCTGCTGCAGGACCTCTTCAACCTGTCGCCCGAGCACGCCCAGATCTTCGTCGACATGAACCGCGCCCTGAAGCTGACCGCGCGCATGCGGCCCGGCGAGGCCTTCCCACCGGAATATCTGGAGCGGTTCAACCGGGCCGAGGCGGCGATCAACACGATCCTGGCCGAGCGCCTGGCCAATCCGGGCGACGACCTGATCAGCAAGCTGGCCCTGACCGTCGACGGGGGCGACCAGCTCACCCGCGAGGACCTGTTCGATCTGGTGTTCACCTTCACGGTCGGGGCGCTGGACTCGACGGCGACCGCCACCGGCGGAGTGCTCTACTCCCTGCTCAGCCACCCCGACCAGCTCGAGGAGTTGAAGCAGGACCTCAGCCTTCTGCCCACCGCCATTGAGGAGGGCTATCGCTACCACGGCGCGGGCTTCCTGCTGTTCACCCGCTACGCCCTGCAGGACACCGAGCTCAACGGTGTGCCGTTCCTGGAAGGGATGCCGGTCTATGTCTGCCATCAGGCGGCGTCATACGACCCGGACGTCTATCCCGACCCGCTGCGCTTCGACATCCGGCGCAATCCAGCCAATGTGATGATGTTCGGCGGCGGGATTCATCACTGCGTCGGCCACCGCCTGGCGCGAACCGTGATCGAAACCGCGCTCGGCCAGCTCTTCCGCGCCTTCCCCGGCGTGCAACTGGCCGATCCGGCCTTCAAGCCCCGGCTGGACGGCGCCAATTCGGAAACCCAGCTGACGACCCTGCCGCTGCGCCTGTGGTGACGGACTGGCGCCTTGTTCGTCATGGCTGCGTGAGCGCCAATCCCAATCCTCCCTCTCGTCATGGCCGGGCCTGACCCGGCCATCCAGAAGCACCGAGGGTTGGGCGCTCGCCACAACGCCTCGCCCATGCTCCGAATGTCCGCGCGTCTGGATCCCCGGGACAAAGGCCGGGGATGACGAGCAAAGAGGGGACGCTGCCCCGTCCCTGATACCCGTCGTCATGGCCGGGCCTGTCCCGGCCATCCAGGTACGCAGGCATCCGCAGGACAAGAATTGAGCCTTGTGCCAAATTCCTTGACACCGGCGCGTCTGGATCCCCGGGACAAAGGCCGGGAATGACGAGCTCAGGAGGGGGGTTAATGAACGCCGTCTACATGATGGCCAGCGGACAGCATGGGACCCTCTACATCGGCGTGACGAGCGACCTGATCAATCGGGTCGGTCAGCACCGTACCGGCGAGATTGAAGGGTTCACCAAACGCCATGGCGTGAAGCGACTGGTCTGGTTCGAGCGGCACGACAGCATCGTCGAGGCGATCCAGCGGGAGAAGTCGCTGAAGAAATACAAGCGCGAATGGAAAGTGGGGCTGATCGAGCGCGAGAACCCCAAATGGGCGGACCTCTATCCATCGTTCTTCATCGAGGAAGGGCCGCTCGCCCACCTGCAACCGCCCGAGCCCCACCTATAACCCTCAAACTCGTCATGGCCGGGCTTGTCCCGGCCATCCAGACACGCAGGCGCTTGAAGGACGGCGCGGCGTTGCGTGCGAACTGCAAACCATCGGCGTCTCTGGATGGCCGGGACAAGCCCGGGGATGACGAGGAAGAAAGAGGGAAAGCCGCCCCATTTCTACACTCGCCGTCATGGCCGGGCCCGTCCCGGCCATGACCAGTGGTGTGGGAAACCTATCCCCCCGGGCCGTGCTGGAAACTCTGCACCAGGCTGCCGCAGACCAGCCGCCAGCCGTCGACCAGGACGAAGAAGATCAGCTTGAAAGGCAGGCTCACCACGGAGGGCGGCAGCATCATCATCCCCATGCTCATCAGGACGCTGGCCACCACCAGGTCGATCACCAGGAACGGGATGAACAGCAGGAAGCCGATCTCGAAGGCGCGCTTCAGCTCAGAGATCATGAAGGCCGGCGTCACCACGCGGATCGGGGTGTCCATCATCTTCGCGGGCTTGGGGATCTTCGACAGGTTGATGAACAGGGCCAGGTCCTCGCGGTCCACCTGGTTGAGCATGAAGGCCTTCACCGGCCCGCCGGCCGCGTCGAAGGCGGCGGGCAGCTCCATCTTCTGGTCCAGCAGCGGCTTGATCCCGTTGTCGTAGGACTGCTGCAGGGTCGGGCCCATGACGATGGCGGTCAGGAACAGCGCCAGCGACAGGATCACCGCGTTGGGCGGCGCCTGCTGCAGGCCAAGCGCCTGGCGCAGCAGTCCCAGCACCACCACGATCCGCACGAAGGAGGTGGTCATGATGACGATGGACGGCGCCAGCGACAGCACTGTCATCAGTCCGATCAGCTGCACCACCCGCTCGGTGAGGCCCGCGCCGGTGCCCAGGTTGATGTTCAGCGCCTGGGCCAGCGCCATGGTCGGGAAGATCATGGTGGCCAGGGTCGCCAGGAACGCCAAGCAAAGGGCGCGCCGCCAATCCTCGGCGGGCAGAGCGCGGATGGCTTTGAAGAGGCCGCCCATCAGGCTTTCCTCTTCGCGGCCGCCACGGACGTCACCACCTGGCCTTCGCCCAACAGCAGCAGCTGTTCCTGGCCGTCGCACGACACGATCACCAGCCGCCGGGCCGGGTCGAGCACCAGGCTTTCCACGATGGCCAGCCGCCGGTCGGTCTTGGTCCGGCCGAACCGGGCGATGGCCTCAGGGCCATAGCGACGCAGCGCCACGGCGCACAGGCCCATCAATCCCAGGGTCAGGGCGAGCGCGAAGACGGCTCTCAGGAAATCGGGTAATGCCATGTGACGCTTCTGCGGCCCTGCGGATGATTTGCCGCCGCATCAGGCCCGCGAGTCTCTTAAACCCCGGTTAACCCTGTTTATTCACCATGGCGGTCATGGACTCTGGTGAAATCCCACTTCTGGCGATGCTTCGCGACCGGGCCAGCTATCTGAGCAACCGTCAGAAGGTCATCGCCGAAAACGTCGCCAACGCCGACACGCCCAAGTTCGCGCCCCACGACCTGAAGCCGTTCAGCTTCCAGGCCAGGTCGCAGGCCCCGGGCCTGGCCCCGGCGGGCGTCCAGGCCATGACCCAGCCGAGCCACATGCAGGGCTCCCACGCCCGTGGCCCGTCCGGCGCCAAGGCCGTGACCATCCACGACTCCGAGACCACGCTCGACGGCAACTCCGTCGTCCTGGAAGAGGAGATGATGAAGATGACGGACAGCCGCATGAACTACGACGCGGCCATCAGCTTCTACCAGAAGTCGGTGGACCTGCTGCGCATGGCGATCCGCAAGCCCGGGGCCGGGTAGGCGGGTTAGATGGCCAACAACAACGTTTCCATGACCGGCGCCGCCCAGACCATCGCCACCTCGGCGCTGCGCGCCCAGCAGGCGCGGATGCGGATCATCGCCGAGAACCTGGCCAACGCCAATTCCACGTCGAAGACCGCCGGCGGCGACCCCTACCGCCGCCAGGCCCCGGTGTTCGAGCCCACCCGCGTGCAGGGCGGCACGGGCGTCAAGATGGGCCGCGTGGCCGCCGACACCACCGCCTTCAAGAGCAACTACGAGCCGGGCAATCCTTCGGCGGACGCGCAGGGCTATGTGAAGATGCCAAACGTCGATCCGCTGATCGAGGCGCTCGACATGAAGGAGGCCCAGCGGGCCTACGAAGCCAACCTCAACGTCATCGAGACGGCCCGGTCCATGGACCAGCGCACACTCGATCTCCTCAAGAAGTAGGCGGCTAAGCCATGATGACAGCCCTCGCCGCCGCCAAGGCCTACGGCGCCACTCAAAAGGCCATGACCGTCGAGACCGGCGCCGCCCAGGTCGGCGGAACCGGCGGCGGCTTCGCCGAGATGCTGAAGTCGGCGATGACCGACGCCATGCACGCCTCCAAGAACGCCGAGACCCAGATCGCCGCCCAGGTCCAGGGCAAGGCCCAGCTGATCGACGTCGCCACCGCCGTCTCTTCCGCCGAGACCAGCCTGCAGACCGTCATGGCCATCCGCGACCAGGTGATCAGCGCCTACCAGGAAATCATGCGGATGCCGGTCTGACCGCGTAGCGAGTCATCCCCGCGCAGGCGGGGATCCAGGGCGTCCACCAACTCTCCCCTCCATGACCGTCATGGCCGGGCTCGGAAGCCTGCCCTCGGGCGGGCCGCGCCGCGGCGCGACCCGGGGGGCCATCCAGAAGCGCCGACGCCCGGCTTTTTCCTGAGAACCCCGCGTATCTGGATCCCCGGGACAAGCCCGGGGATGACGACAGTAAGAAACGGCGCGGCCACATCCCCCAAAACTCGTGCTACGCCTTTCCCATGACCGACCCGGCCATCGAGCTTACGGGAATTGTGAAACGCTACGGCGCCCACGCGGCCCTGGATGGCGTCAGCCTGTCGGTGGCCAAGGGCGAGTTCACCGCCCTGGTCGGTGGCTCGGGGTCCGGCAAGACCACGCTTCTCAAGACCATCAACCGCCTCGTCAGTCCCGATGCGGGGGAGGTGAGGGTGCTGGGCGCCAATGTGCGGACCAGCGAGCCGCACAGCCTGCGCCGCAAGATCGGCTACGTCTTCCAGGAGGTGGGCCTCTTCCCGCACCTGACCGTCGCCGAGAACATCGCCATCACCCCCAAGCTCCTGGGCTGGGACAAGTCCCGTATCGAGCCCCGCATCGCCAATCTGCTGGGCCTCGTCGACCTCCCGCTCAGCGTGGCGACCCGCGCGCCCTCGGAACTCTCCGGTGGGCAACGCCAGCGGGTGGGCGTGGCCCGCGCGCTCGCCGCCGAACCGGCCCTGATGCTGATGGACGAGCCGTTCGGCGCCCTCGATCCCCTGACCCGCGACGCCCTGGGATCGGACTACCGCGCCCTGCATGAGCGTCTGGGCCTGACCACCGTCATGGTCACCCACGACATGGCCGAGGCCGTGCTGCTGGCCGATCGCATCGTCGTCCTCAAGGATGGCCGGATCGTCGCCGACGGCGCGCCGGCGGACCTCCTGGCCAACACCACCGACCCCGACGTCCGCGCCCTCCTGGAAGCGCCCAAGCGCCAGGCCGAGCGCCTCAGCGCCAAGCTGGCGGGCGTGTCGTGAACGAACGGCTGGCGGCGGCCTTCGCGCTTCTCCCGGAATACCTCGGCTGGCATGTCCTGCTCAGCGCCAGCGCGCTTCTGCTGGGCGTCGCGATCAGCCTGCCGCTGGCGATCGCGGCCAGCCGCAGCGCCCGCCTGCGCTGGCCGGTCCTGGCCGGCGCCAGCCTGATCCAGACCATCCCCAGCCTCGCGCTCCTGGCGCTCTTCTACCCCCTGCTCCTGGCGCTTTCGGCGCTCAGCAAGAGTGTGTTCGGCCACGGCTTCTCGGCGCTCGGCTTCCTGCCCTCGCTCCTGGCGCTGACCCTCTATTCCATGCTGCCGATCCTTCGGAACAGCGCCGCCGGCATCCTGGGCGTCGACGCCGCCATCAGGGAAGCGGCCGACGGGGTCGGGATGACCTCGCGCCAGCGTCTCTTCCAGGTGGAGATGCCCTTGGCCGCGCCGGTGATCATGGCCGGCATCCGCACGGCCGCGGTCTGGACCATTGGCGCGGCCACGCTCTCGACCCCCGTCGGCCAGACCAGCCTGGGCAACTACATCTTCGCGGGCCTCCAGACCGAGAACTGGGTCTATGTCCTGTTCGGCTGCGCGGCCTCGGCCGTGCTCGCCCTGATCGCCGACCAGCTGCTGGGCCTGCTCGAACTGGCCGCTCGCAAGCGCCGCCGGACGCCCGCGCTCCTCGGCGCCGCCGGCCTCGCGATCGGCGTGGTCCTGGCGGTCCTGCCGCTGGCCACCTTTGGCAAGCCGGCGAGCTATGTGGTCGGCGCCAAGAACTTCTCTGAGCAATATATCCTGGCCGAACTGATCGCCGACAGGCTGCAGGCCGCCGGCGCCGCCGTCACCCGCAAGGAGGATCTGGGCTCGGCCGTGGCCTACCGCGCGCTGGCCGCCGGCGAGCTCGACGTCTATGTCGACTACTCCGGAACTTTATGGACCAATGTCCTGAACCGTAAGGATAATCCCGGCCGCGCCGAAGTCCTCCGGCAGCTCACGGCCGAGCTCAAGAAACGCGATGGCGTCACCGTCCTGGGCTCGCTGGGCTTCGAGAACGCCTACGCCTTCGTCATGCGTCCGGACCGCGCCCAGGCGCTCGGCGTCACATCCCTGGCCGACCTCGCCCGCGAGGCGCCGAAGCTTACCTTCGGCTCGGACCTGGAGTTCCTGTCGCGTCCGGAATGGAAGGCCGTCGACGCCGCCTATGGCCTCGGCTTCAAGGCCAGGAAGTCCTACCAGCCGACCTTCATGTACCGGGCGCTCGCTGGCGGCGAGGCCGACGTGATCAGCGCCTTCTCCTCCGATGGCCGGATCGCCGCCGACCGTCTGGTGGTGCTCACCGACCCCAAGGCCGCCATCCCGCCCTATGACGCCGTCGTCCTGATCTCGCCGAAGCGGGCCGGCGACAAACGCCTGATCGAGGCGCTCACGCCCCTGATCGGCAAGGTCCCCGTCGAGGCCATGCGCGCCGCCAACTACAGCGTCGACCGCGACGAGCAGAAGGCCTCTCCGGCCCAGGCCGCTCGGACGCTGGAAGCCGCGCTCAAGCCCTAGGCGCCGGCAAAAACTGCCGACCGGGTAGGCTTCCGTTAACCATGCCCGACCGATGGTGCCGGGCATCGCGACCGCGCGATTTCGCCAAGCTTTCCAAGAGGTCCCCATGAACGGCGCCGAGGTTCTGGACGTCGGACGCGAAGCCATCTGGCTGACCATCCAGCTCAGCGCCCCGATCCTGATCGTGGGTCTCGTGGTGGGCGTGGTCATCGGCCTCCTGCAGACGCTGACCCAGATTCAGGAAGCCACCCTGGTGAGCGCGCCCAAGATCGTGGCGATCTTCGTCTCCCTGCTGATCTTCCTGCCGTTCATGGGCGCCCTGATGAGCGGCTTCATGCGCCACATCGCCGCCCGCATCTCGGCCATGTAGCGGCGGGGCAGGCCGCAAGCCCCATGGAATCCTACGCCACCGCCCAGCAGGTGTTCGCCGCCGGCCTGGTCTTCGCCAGGCTGAGCGCCATTGTCATGCTGATCCCCGGCATCGGCGAGACCTTCGTGCCGATCCGCATCCGCATCGCCTTCGCCTTCGCCCTGGCGGTGATGCTGTTCCCGGTGATCGGGGCCACCGCGCCGCCGGTGCCGGCCGATGTCTCGGGCCTCGCCGGGGCGCTGATCAAGGAGACCCTGATCGGCCTGATGATCGGCTCGATCATGCGCTTCTTCATGTCGTCCCTGGCCGCGGCGGGCGAGATCATCGCGATCCAGTCGACCCTCGGCTTCGCCCAGACCGCCAACCCCACCCAGGCCGCCCCCTCGACGACGCTGGGCTCCTTCCTGGGCCTGATGGGGCTGGTGCTGATCATGACGACCAACCTGCACCACCTGTTCCTCATCGCCATCGTGCGGTCCTATTCGCTGTTCCCCTTCAGCCGCGCGGTTCAGGTGCAGGACGCCGCCCAGCTGGCCATCCAGACCACCAGCTCCTCCTTCGCCCTCGGGGTCCAGCTGGCCGCGCCGATCATCGTCCTGTCGCTGGTGGTCAATATCGCCACCGGCCTGATCAGCCGGGTGATGCCGCAGTTCCAGATCTTCTTCGTCGTCTCGCCGCTGATGGTGCTGATGTCGCTGTCGATCTTCTCACTCAGCCTCGGCACGATCGGCATGGTGTGGCTCGACCACTACCGCGACCTGATCGGGGTCTTCGGCTAGGCCATGGCTGAGCAAGAGGCCGCCACACGCACAGAAGAGCCCACATCCAAACGCCTGGCGGATGCGCGGGCCAAGGGCGACGGCGCCAAGACCCCGGACCTGCCCCAGCTGGCGTCGCTGGCGGCCGTCGCCTCGGTGATCGCCCTGGCCGGCGGCATGCTGGCGCGCAACATGGCCGTGGCGCTGCGTCCCTTCCTCGCCGCACCGGAAACCATGGACCTGCGCGGGCCGGGCGGCGTGGACGTGATGCGGCACGCGGTGATGGCGGCCGCGCCGTTCATGGCCGCCGTGATGGCAGCGGCCTGTTTCGCGGGCGTAGCCGGTAACCTCGTCCAGACGGGCCTGGTCTTCTCGCCCGAGAAGCTCATGCCGGACCTGAGCCGCCTGTCGCCGGCCAAGGGGATCCAGCGCCTGGTCTCCCTCGACGGGCTCATGCAGTTCGCCAAGTCGCTGGTGAAGGTGGCCGCCACCGGCGCCCTGGCCTGGTGGGTCCTGCGCCCCCACTGGGACGAGTTGCAGCAGCTCTCCCGCATGGATGCGCTCTCGATCATGCCCTTCACCGCCGACATCCTGCGCCGGGTGGTCTTTGCGGTGACGGGCCTCCTTCTCCTGATCGCCGGGGCCGACTGGTTCTGGCAGCGCTACCGCTTCATGGAGCGCATGAAGATGACCAAGGAGGAGGTCAAGGAGGACCACAAGCAGGCCGACGGCGACCCGCTGATCAAGGCCAAGATCCGCCAGATGCGCGTCCAGCGGGCCCGCCGCCGCATGATGCAGGCCGTCCCCGGCGCCACCGTCGTGGTCATGAACCCGACCCACTACGCCGTGGCGCTGAAGTACGACCAGTCGGAGAACCCGGCCCCGCTCTGCGTGGCCAAGGGCCTCGACGCCGTGGCCCTTCGCATCCGCGCCGTGGCCGAGGCGGCGGGCGTGCCGATCATCGAGGACCCGCCGCTCGCCCGCGCCCTCTATGCGGCCGTGGAGATCGACGACATCATCCCGCCGGCGCACTATGAGGCCGTCGCCAAGATCATCGGCTTCATCATGGGCGCGGGCCGGCGCGTGGCCGGGCGCGTCCGCTGAGCCCGTCTGTGAACTTTCCTGTGATTATCAAGGTGTTGTGGGACAATGGCGTTGAGTGATTCGCCCGTCGTCGCCGTCCGATCGTGGAAGGCCGCGGCCGGGAGGGACCCGTCACCGGCCATGGCCGAGCGTTCAACCAGCAAGGCCCGCAAGGGCCGGTTCGATCTTCTGACCGCGGGCGCCATCGCGGCCTTCCTCGTGGCCGTGGCCTTCGCCGCCGCCCCGGCGCTCAAGGCCGGCCCCGCGACCCTGGCGGGCATGCTGCTGCTGATCGGCCTGGCGGGCGTCGCCTGCCTGGGCCTCTTCGTCCTGCGCGGGACCGCCGAGCCGGTGGCCGACCCCGGCCAGGCCGACGAACGCCTGATCGCCGCGCTCAGCGAGCCCGCCGCCATCGCCGCCCCCGACGGGCGGGTGAAGGCCGCCAACGCCGCCTGGCGCTCCGCGGTGGGCCTGGCCAGCCGCCTGCCCAAGTCCGGTGGCTCGGCCGCCAGCATGTTCGCCGCCCTCACCGCCGCGCGCCGGGGCGAAGTCGGCCACGCCTCGATCAAGGCCGGCGGCGCCGAACACGATGCGCTGGTCTCGCCGCTCGGCGCCCGCCGCTTCCTGGTGCGCCTGACCGGGCAGGGTGGCGCGCTCGCCCTGCCGTCGGCGGCCATGGAGGTGCTCACCGCCTTTTCCGGCGCGCTCCCGCCGCCACCCAAGGTGCTCGACGCCTTCGCCGCCGCCTCGCCCTTCGGCGCGGCCCTGCTGGAAGGCGATGACGCCTTCACCGCCCTGATCGTCGAGGCCAATCCCGCGCTGCGCGCCGTGGCCGGCGGCGGCGAGAAAGGCCAGGTCTTCGGTGACCTGATCGAGCCCGCCAGCCGCGCCGACGCCGCCCTGAAGCTGGCCGCCGGCGCCCACTCCGGCGCGCCGGTCGAGGTGCGCCTGGCCCACGACCCGGCCCGCATCGCCCACCTCTACCTCTCGAAGAGCGCCATGTCTGAAGAGGGGGCTCGCTGGGTCGCCTATCTGGTGGACGTCTCCGAGCAGAAGCAGATCGAACTCCAGCTCGCCCAGAGCCAGAAGATGCAGGCCATCGGCCAGCTGGCCGGCGGCGTCGCCCACGACTTCAACAACCTGCTCACCGCCATCTTCATGCAGCTCGACGTACTGGCCACCCGCCACCCCGTCGGCGACCCCTCCTACGAGGGCCTCAACGAGATCAAGCAGACCTCCACCCGCGCCGCCGACCTGGTCCGCAAGCTGCTGGCCTTCTCGCGCAAACAGACCGTCCAGCGTGAGATCCTCGACCTTGGCGAACTGATCAGCGAGTTCGAGGTCCTGCTGCGCCGGGTGCTCTACGAAGACGTCAAGCTGACCACCGACTACGGGCGCAACCTTCCCCTGGTCCGCGCCGACCGCGGCCAGCTGGAAACGGCGGTCATGAACCTGGCGGTCAACGCCCGCGACGCCGTGCGCACCCACGGCGGCGGCCAGGTCAAGATCCGCACCGCCCGCGTCACCCAGGAACAGGCCCAGGCCTGGGGCTACCCCGGCGCCCAGGGCGACCAGGCCCTGATCGAGGTCTCCGACGACGGCCCCGGCATCGCGCCCGAGATCGCCGACAAGATCTTCGACCCCTTCTTCACCACCAAGCCGGTGGGCGAGGGGACGGGCCTTGGCCTCGCCACCGTCTACGGCATCGTCAAGCAGTCGGACGGCTGGATCGCGGTCGGTTCGGCGGACGGCGGCGGCGCGGCTTTCCGCATCTTCCTGCCCGTCTTCGTGCCGG
Organism: Caulobacteraceae bacterium; assembly: GCA_947475465.1. Lineage (GTDB taxonomy): Bacteria > Pseudomonadota > Alphaproteobacteria > Caulobacterales > Caulobacteraceae > Phenylobacterium. The sequence continues at coordinate 57,641 of CANJLK010000007.1, forward strand.
TGGCCGGCGCGGCCCCCGCCGCCGTCCCGGTAGCTCCCAAGCGTCCCGTGGCCCGCGACCTCTCCGGCGCCGGCCGCATCCTCTTCGTCGAGGACGAGGACGCCGTGCGCGGCGTCGCCGCCAAGCTGTTGCGCAACCGCGGCTACGAGGTGATCGAGGCGGCCAGCGGCGAGGAAGCCCTTGAACTGGCCGAACAGCACGCCGGCACCATCGACCTGATGATCTCCGACGTGGTCATGCCCGGCATGCAGGGCCCGGACCTCCTGAAACAGGCCCGCGTCTACCTGGCCGGCGCGCCGGTGATGTTCATCTCAGGCTACGCCGAGAGCGAATTCTCCGACCTCCTGGAAGGCGAGACCAACGTCTCCTTCCTGCCCAAGCCCATCGACATCAAGACCCTGGCCGAACGCGTCAAACAGGAACTCCAGAAAGCCGCCTGACCCCACGACCATCCGCGCAGCGGCTCGGATGAGGGGTGGCCGCCCTACGCCTTGGCGATCCGCGAAGCGGAAGCCAAGACAGCGACGAACAACACGGAAACCACGGAATCGAAACGGCCCGCCTACCGTGCTCTTCCCGTGTTTTCCGTGGTTCAAGATCTTCCCTCCCAAAGCCCCCATCGACGCCTCGCCCGACCCGCCCTAACAATCGGCGCCAGACCAAAAGCCCAGGGAGCCCCCATGTCCGCCACCAACCTCTTCAGCTTCGTCGACCTGTTCTCCCGCCAGGTCACAACCGCCAAACACCTGCTGGACAAGGGCGCCGCCCACGCTGCCGCCTCAGGCATCGCGGAAAAAGACATGCTGGCCTGGCGCCTCGCGCCCGACATGCACCCCTTGGCCTTCCAGCTGATGGTGGTCGCCAACTTCACCCGCAGCTGGACGGCCCGCGCCGCCGGCCTCGAGCCCCCGGCCGGCATCGCCGCCGACCTCGACGTCGCCGGCTTCCAGGCCGGCCTCGACGCCGCGCAGGCCTGGCTGGGCGCGCTGACACCGGAGCAGTTCGAAGGCCGCGACGACCTGCCCCTGACCTACGAGATCATGCCCGGCATGGCGCCCACCCTGCCGGCCGCCAGCTGGCTCACCGTCTTCGCCGCCACCAACATCGGCTTCCACACCACCATGACCTACGCGATCCTGCGCAACCACGGCGTCCCCCTCGGCAAGGCCGACATGTTCGCGGCGGGGCTGGGGTAGGGGGCGGGAAGCGAGATGGGGCGGTCCGAAGGTCCGGAGTGGGTGGAAGGCGGGCACTAGCTCACGATCCGTCCCCGCATCGCCGATCAACGATCCCCTTGGCGCCGCTCTACCTGAACCGCGACCTCGTTGCGGCGCAAGAACGGCAGCGTCCACGGCGGGTCGTAGAACCATCCCTGGGGCTCGCCTGCGGTCATCCAGGCCGCGCGGACCAGTTCTGCAGCCAGTTGCTTCTGTTTCAAAGCCACGGCGCCGGGCGAGCGGCTGCCTGAAAAGGCCAGAACGGCGTAAGTCTGGGGCGGCAACTGAACCAGCCTCACCCTCGCGTCCTTGGGTTTGGGCAGGGCGGCCAGATTGTATTTGGCCGGCATGTAGAACCGGATGCGCCAGCCCGCCTCGGTCGGCTGCTGCGCCACGGGCGCAGTCATGGCGATCTGTTCGCCCGTGTTGGCCTGCGCGACCGGCGCGGTCATGGCAATCTGGGTGGACGAGGCGTTTGCGCCGAAGATGTAGCCCGCGATAAGTCGGAACCCCTTATTTCGCGCCAGCGCCTCGTCGCCGGCGACCAGGGCCTCGGCGGCGATACGCCCCTCGTATTGCCGAACCTCGATGGCGCCGATCCGCTCAACCACCTGATAGCGCGGCTCTTCGGTTGCGCCACGAACCCCGAAGGTCTGTAGGATGGCAGCCGCCAGTGTTGCGACGATGCTCGTTCCCGCCATGGCCGTGTCCCTTTGAGATCGATTGGCTTGCGCTTGGACCAACTACCAATTTGACGACGACACCGTTGTTCGCGCCGCTCCGCGCCCTCAAGGCGCGTCCAGAAAATCGCTAGCCTTGCCTGGCGGCGTCGAGCCATTGGGACTTGCGCATCTCGACGGCGAACCGCCCGCAATCAGGCGGGCAGGCCTGTTTGGGGACGCTTAGGGCCGGGCAGGCCACGCGGCGTTCCGGTGCCAGGGCGAGCCAGGAGAGGCATTCAGAGGATGGTCCGCTGAAGATGATTCTGTCCTCCCGCCACACAATCACTCGGGCGGCGCTGCGGTGCCCTTCGAGAAGGGTGATCGCAGCGTCAGCGGCGGAAGCATCATCTTCCCGGTCGATCGGAATGAACGCCGGGGCTACGCCCGTGGCATAGAAAGGAAAGACCGTGTAGAAGACCATGGCGCAATCCCGCTGCGGAAAGGCGGGAGCGACGGGCAAGACCCGGTCTCTCAGCCGCCGATGCCCATCAGAGCTTTACCGGCGATAGCGTCACCATGCGCGCCGATGAGCCGAAAGTCGACTCGGCCTCGGATGATCGACGAAACATGCCGCCACCGGCGCGCGAGGCAATGCAGCCGTCACCGCGGACACGAACACAATCTCGGGAAACTGCGCCGGCGGTGGCGACTAGGCCTCCGGTCGTAGCGATTTCGGCAGCAGGGGTTTCAGTGGCTCCGGCGCCATTGATGCCGTCCTCCCCGAGCCCGCAACCTGGACCCTGATGCTCGGCCGCTTTGGCCTCGCTGGCGCGGCGCTGCGTCGACGCCGCCACGCGCTCGACGCATAGCCGCGGCAGTTGCGCGTCTCGGCGCTGAAACTTGACATCAAAGCCTTCTTATGTTCCTATTTTGTTCTCATGCTCGGCGCTACCGACATCATCGATCCTGACGAGCGGATGCTCGCGCGGCTGGCCGAGCTGGACGCCAGCCTGGCGGCGAAGGTGCACGGGCTGGCGATGGCGGAAAGCGATCCGGAGATCGTGGCGTCCCTGGCCCGGGGCTACCAGAAGATCGCCCGGTCGCTGCGCCAGACCCTGGCGCTGAAATCCAAACTGAGGCTGGACCGCGAAAAGGCGCGGCGCGAACAGCCTGCGACCGAACCGCCGCGCGACGAGGCGCGGATCGCCCGGGCCCGCGAGGCGGTCGGCCGTGCGGTGCTGCGGGTGATCGAGGCCGCCGAGATCGAGCGGGAGGAGGCCGACTACCTGACCGACGTCTTGGACGACCGCCTGCGCCTCCTGGCGGTCAAGGGAACCCGCGACCTCAGGGGCCTGGACGAGGAGGTCAGCGACCTTTGCGACGACCTCGGCCTCGACGCCACGGGCTGGCAAGACCTCCCCGACCCGCCGCCCCGCGCCGCCGCCGCGCCCGCGCCGGTGGAATGGCGCAGCTCCGCCTGACCATCGATTCCTCTCAACTCGTCATCCCCGGGCTTGTCCCGGGGATCCAGAAGCGCCGATGGATGGACGTTTGCCCAAAAACACCGCGCTTCGCCTGCAAGCGGCGGCGTGTCTGGATGGCCGGGTCAAGCCCGGCCATGACGGACGGATGTTCGTGGCCGCCTACCGTTCGCCAAGCGGCCCGCCTTCCGTGTTTTCCGTGGCCAAAATCCTCCTTGCCGCTGACGCGTCAGGCGCTGGGAACGCCCACGCTTGCCTTCGCGGGCCGCCGCCGCCAAACATCGGCGGACTTGAAGCCTTCCCGCGAAAGTCCGCCCGCCCGTGTCCGACCCCACCGCCCCGACCCGCACGCTCGATATGAAGTCGGCCTTCGCCTACGCCGTGAAGGCCGGCGAGGCGGGCCGCGCGGCCGAGGCCGAGGGGCTCTACCGGGCCATGCTGAAGGCCGCGCCGATTTCCGAGGTCGCCCGCAACCTGGGCCTCCTCCTCGACGAACAGGACCGCTACGGCGAGGCCGAGCAGGTCTATCGCGACCACCTGGTCGCCCAGCCCGGCGACCCGGTGATCCAGCTGCAGCTCAGCTTCCTGTTGCTGCGCGACGGGCGCCTGCGCGAGGCCTGGCCGCTGTTCGAAGCCCGCCTGAAGCGGCCCGGCGCCAATCCCAAGCCCAGTATCAGCTATCCCGAATGGCGCGGCCAGCCGGTGTCGTCGCTCCTGATCTGGCATGAGCAGGGCCTCGGCGACCAGATCCAGTTCGCCCGTTTCGCCCGCCTGCTCAGCGAAGACATGAGCGTCAGCCTGATGTGCAATCCGGACCTGGTGCGCCTGTTCCAGCCGCTCGGCCTCAAGGTCATCGGCACCCAAGGCGCCGTCTCGGTGGCGCCCCACGAGGCCTGGGTGATGTCCGGCTCGATCCCGGGCCTCCTGGGCACGACGCTCCAGACCATTCCGCCCGCCCCCTACCTTCCGTGCACGCCGGGCGGGCGCGGCATCGGCGTGGTGACCCGCGGCGCCCCCGGCCACCCCAACGACGCCAACCGCTCCTTGCCGGAAGAGATGGCCCAGGCGCTCCAGGCGATCCCCGGCGCTGTCAGCCTCGTCCAGGCCGACACCGGCGCTGCCGACATGCGCGCCACCGCCGACCTCATCGAGGGCCTCGACCTGGTGATCAGCGTCGACACCGCCGTGGCCCATGTGGCCGGGGCCATGGGCAAGCCCTGCTGGGTGCTGCTGCCCCACCGCGCCGACTGGCGCTGGCTGCGCGGCCGCGCCGACAGCCCGTGGTATCCCTCCATGCGCCTCTTCCGCCAGCCGTCGCCCGGCGACTGGGCCGGCGTGCTGGCCGAGGTCGCCGACGCCCTTGCCGAACGGGCCGGCTGATGGCGGGGCCGGGCCACGATGACTGGCCGGTCCTCGTCCACGACGATTGGGCGGCCACGGCCGCCACCCTGCACATGTGGACCCAGGTGGTGGGCAAGCTGCGCATGGCCCTGTCGGCGCCGGTGAACCACTGGTGGCACGTGCCGCTCTATGTCAGCGCGCGCGGCCTCACCACCTCGCCCATGCCCTGCGGCGTGCGCTCGCTGGAGATCGCCTTCGACTTCGTGGGTCACCGCCTCGACCTTGCCTGCAGCGACGGGCGCCTGGAGACCTTCGCGCTTAGGCCCATGACGGTCGCGGCCTTCTACGCCCAGGTTACGGCGGCGCTCGCCCGCCTGGGGGTGGATGTCCACATCTGGACCGTGCCCTGCGAAGTCGAGAACCCGATCCGTTTCGAGGACGACACCGTCCACGCCGCCTATGATCCCGCCGCCGCCCAGCGGTTCTGGCGCGTCCTCCTCCAGGCCGACCGGCTGATGAAGGAATTCCGCGGGCGGTTCCTGGGCAAGGCCAGCCCGGTGCACTTCTTCTGGGGTAGCTTCGACTTGGCGGTGACCCGCTTCTCTGGCCGCCGTGCGCCGCCGCATCCCGGCTCGGCCCTGCTGCCGGACTCGGTCAGCCTGGAGGCCTATTCCCACGAGGTGTCGAGCTGCGGCTTCTGGCCAGGCGGCCCCGGCGCGGAGGCCATGTTCTACGCCTACGCCTACCCCGACCCGCCGGGCTTCGCCAAGGCGCCCGTCCGGCCGGCGCGGGCGGGCTGGAACACGGCGCTGGGCGAATTCGTATTGCCCTACGATGCGGTGCGTGCGGCGGCCTCGCCGGACGCCGCCGTGCTGGACTTCTTCCAGTCGACCTATCAGGCCACCGCCGATCTTGGCGCCTGGCCCCGGGCCGACCTCGAACGCGGAGCCATCCCATGAGCGAGCCCATCCCCGTCAAGCGCCGCCCGCCGGTGGGCAGCTGGATCGCCGGCGCCCTGGCCGTCGCCGCCGTCGGCGCCGTGGCCGTGGGTGCGGTCTCCATCGGCGCCATGGCCATCGGCCGCCTGGCCGTGGGCCGCGTCCGATTCAAGCGCCTGGAGATCGACGAACTGACCGTCAAGCGCCTCAACGTCCTGGGGGAGGGGCCGAAGCGTTAGGTTTCATACCCGACACACGATGAACCTTAGCTGAGCCTTGGCGTTCAGACAGGGCTCAGGCCGCGCATGGGAATGTGACGGCTCAACGAAGGAGCCCTCTCCATGAAACGTATCCTCACCGCCGCCATCGCGCTCAGCCTGCTCTCGGGCACGGTCGCCATGGCCCAGCCCGACCGCCACGACGACCACGGCGGCTACAACCAGGGCCGCGACGACCGCCGCGACAACCGCGACAACTATGGCCACGACCGCAACGATCGCCGGGCCAGCAACTACGGCCACGACAACGGCCGCCACGAGGGCCACCGCTGGGCCCGTGGCCAGCGTCTGCCAGCCACCTACTACCGTGACCGCAGTCACTACGTTGACTACCGCGTCTACCACCTGCGCGCCCCGCCGCGCGGCTACCGCTGGGTGCGGACCGACGACAACAATTACGCGATGGTCGCGATCACCACCGGCCTGATCGCCGCGATCATCGCCTCCAGCCAGTAAGTCTTGGCGGTCCTTCGCGGCGCTCGCCGCGGAGGGCCTCGCCGCTGTGCTATAGTCGGGCTCCCGCATGTCGCAGGAGCGCCCATGGCCCAGACCCATTCGATCCGCCGCACGGCCGGCCCCCTGGGCGCCGAGGTTGCCGGCGTCGATCTCTCCACGCCTCTCTCCGACGACACGGTCGCGGCGATCCGCCAGGCCCTGGTCGAGCACCAGGTGATCTTCTTCCGCGAACAGGCGTTGACGCCCGCCCAGCAGGTCGCCTTCGGCGCCCGCTTCGGCCCCCTGAACATCCATCCCTACGTCGCCGGCATGGCCGGCCAGCCGGAGGTCATGGAGATCGTCAAGGAGCCGCAGGACCGCATCAATTTCGGCGGCGGCTGGCACTCGGACATGAGCTTCCTTGAGCGCCCCGCCATCGGCTCGATCCTCTACGCGGTGGAAGTCCCCGACTTCGGCGGCGACACCCTCTTCGCCAGCCAGGCCGCCGCCTTCGAGGCCCTGTCGGCCGGCCTGCAGCGCACCCTGGAGGGCCTGAGCGCCGTCCACTCCGCCAACCGCGAATATTCCGCCCAGGGCCAGTCGGCCCAGAAGCGCTCGTCCATGAACGTCGCCGAGGCCGACGGCCTGGCCGGTGAACATGTCCACCCCATGGTGCTCGTCCACCCGGAGACCGGCCGCAAGGCGCTGTACGTCAATCCGGCCTTCACGATGCGGATCGAGGGCTGGAAGACGCGGGAATCCAGGGCGCTGCTGGACTTCCTATTCGAACATTCCCGCCGCGAGGACTTCACCACCCGCTTCCGCTGGGCGCCCGGATCGGTGGCCTTCTGGGACAATCGTTCCGTCTGGCACTACGCGCTCAACGACTATGCGGGCCAGCGCCGGCACATGCGCCGCGTCACTGTCGATCCCTGGCCGGTGACCGACGCCCGTCAGGCCGGCGCCAGCCGCGCCAGCACGCCCCGGGCCGCCGCCACGCCGGTGGCGAAGCTGGCCTGAAGCAGATAGCCGCCCGTGGGCGCCTCCCAGTCCAGCATCTCGCCAGCCACGAAGACGCCGGGTAGGGCGCGCAGCATCAGCTGCTCGTCTACCGCGCTGAACGCCACCCCCCCGGCCGTCGAGATCGCCCTTGCGATCGGCTGCACGCCGGTCAAGGTCAGCGGCGCGGCCTTGATCGCCCGCGCCAGCCCGCCCGCGGTCAGCGCCAGGGCGACCCCGTGGGTCTCGCGCAGCAGGTTGACCTCCAGCGGCGACAAGCGTCCGGCCTTGCGCAGGTAGTTGGCGGTCGATTGCCCGGCGCGCGGAATGGCCAGTCTGGCCGTCAGCTGGCCGACGCTCTGGTCGGGCCGAAGGTCGATCTCCAGGGCGGCCGATCCATGCGCCTCAATGGCGTCGCGCAACGCCGCCGAAAGGGCGTAGACCGCGCCGCCCTCGATCCCGTCGCGGGTGATCATGGCGTCGCCCCGCGCGGTATGGCCATCGAAGCTCAGCCCGACGTTCTTCAGCGGCGCGCCGTTGAACCGCGCGCGGAACACCTCGCTCCAGGCCACGGTGAAGCCCACGTTGGCCGCCCGCAGCGACGCCGCCACCACGCCCTTTCCCGCCAGGATATCCACCCACGCGCCCGTCGACCCGAGCCTCGGCCAACTCGCCCCGCCCAACGCCAGCACCGTGGCGTCCGGCCGGCTGGTGACCTCGCCCGTCGGCGTCGAAAAGCGCAGGTCGCCGGCCTCGTCCCAGCCCAGCCAGTCGTGCCGCGCCCGTACCTGCACGCCCAGGCCCTGCAGCCTGGCCAGCCACGCCCGCAACAGAGGCGAGGCCTTCAGCGCCTTGGGAAACACCCGTCCCGAACTGCCGACAAAGGTTTCCTGTCCCAGGTCCTGCGCCCAGGCCGTCAGCGCGTCCGGCGAGAACGCCCGGACCAGCGGCGCCACATGCGCCTGAGCCGCGCCATAGCGGCCCAGGAAGTCCTCCAGCGGCTCGCTGTGCGTCAGGTTCAGCCCGCCCCTTCCGGCCATCAGCAGCTTGCGGCCCAGCGACGGCATGCGGTCGTAGACGGTCACCGCGCGGCCCGACTGGGCAAGGATCTCTGCGGCCATCAGGCCGGAAGGCCCGCCGCCGATAACGGCTACGGTGGGAGAGGCTGGCATGGACCGGGAAAACCTTTGCGACCGGCCCGGCATAGCCCAGTCCGTCGGCCTCCGCACCGCGGCGATGCGGAGGCCCTGGGATTACTTACCGAACGTGACGACCGAGTAGACCCCGTCGCCCACAAAGCTGCGATATTTTTCGTAGCCGGCGACCATTTCCTTGCCCTTGTCCTTGGAGACCGCCTCGTAGCCTTCCTTCTCAATGGCCTTGTCCCGGGCCATGTCCGGGTCGAGCATCGCCAGGGTGGGGTAGTGCAGCTCGAGCAGGACGTTAGCGCCCTTGCCCGCCGGATCGATGCGCAGCAGGACGCGGTAGTCGTCGATGACGCCGTGCTTCTTGGAAATTTCGTTGCCCGTCACCCAGGTGGTCTTCAGTCCGGTGAGGTAGTCGTCGATGTGGTTGGAATCGACGTGGATCTCGGTCACCTGCCAGCCGCCCTTCTGGGGCGTCCAGTCCTTATAGATTTCGGCCTTCGCCGCGCCGGCCGCCATCACGGCGAGCGCGGCCGTCATCCCTACGAGAGTCTTCATGTCAGGCCCCTGTTTGATTGTTTCGCGCCCGCCCATGGGCGCGGGTGGCACCTTAACCGGTGTAACTTGTTACGCTAGAGCTTGGCTCGGATTGAAGACGACGCCCGTCAGTCGTTGCTGACACTATGTTGTCAGCAGACCTGCCGGATGATCTCTTCGCCGGCGCCGAGGGGGCCCCGCAGGAGGATGACGATTTCCCAGGAACTGGTCTGCTACACCAACCCCATGTCGCGCGGCCGGATCGTGCGCTGGATGCTGGAGGAGGTGGGCCAGCCCTACCGCACCGAAATCCTCGACTACGGCACGACCTTGAAGGCCCCGGCCTATCTGGCCGTCAATCCGATGGGCAAGGTGCCGGCCATCACCCACGGCGGCACGGTGGTGACCGAGGGCGCGGCGATCTGCGCCTATCTGGCCGACGCCTTCCCGCAGGCCGGGCTGGCGCCGCCATTGGCCGAGTGCGGCGACTACTATCGGTGGCTGTTCTTCGCCGCCGGCCCGCTGGAACAGGCCTGGACCTACAAGAGCTTCGGTTTCGAGCCGAGCCTGGAAGAGCGCCGCCGCGCGGGCTTCGGCTGTCTCGACGACGTGGTCCACGCCCTGGACCTTGCCCTGAAGGACCGCGACTACCTGGCCGGCGGCCGGTTCAGCGCCGCCGATGTCTTCGTGGCCGCGGGCCTGGGTTTCGGCATGCAGTTCGGCCTGATCCCCAAGCTGCCCGCCTTCGAACGCTATGTCGGGAAACACATGGCCCGCCCGGCCGCGGTCCGCGCCCGCGAGATCGATGACGCTCTGATAGTCCAGGCTCAGCCGCAACCCGCCTAGGTCGGCCCGATCAGGTCCCACCGGTTGCCGTAGAGGTCCTCGAAGACCGCAACATCGCCATAGGGTTCATGGCGCGGCGCTTCGAGGAACCGCACGCCCGCCGCGGCCATCCGGGCATGATCGGCGGCGAAGTCGCTGGTTTCCAGGAAGAAGGCGACGCGCCCGCCGGTCTGGTTGCCGATCCGCGCCTGCTGGCCGGGCCCGGCGGCCCTGGCCAGCAGCAGGCCCGCGCCCGCCGCCGTCGGCGCGACCACGATCCAGCGTTTGCCGTCGCCCAGGGCGGTGTCTTCCCGCAGGAAGAACCCCAGCTTGCCCACATAGAAGGCGAGGGCTTCGTCTTAGTCGGCCACCACGAGGGTGGCGAGGGTCAGGCGCAGGGGCATGGCTTTGTCTCAGAGATTGGCCGCGACCCTGCGGATCAGGCCATGCATCCAGGCGATCGCCGGCTCCGCCAGACGATCCTTCAGGTAGAGCAGGGTGACATCGACCGTCGGCGCCGGATAGGGCGGCTCGATCAGCTTGATGCGCCCCGCCGCCGCCGACAGCAGGGCCAGGCGGCGCGGGATCATGGCCGCCAGATCCGTGCGGCTGGCGACGGCGACGGCCGTGTACGTGTCGGGCACGGTCACACCCACCCGTCGTGTCAGGCCGGCAGCGGCCAGCGCATTGGTGAAGGCCCCGGCGTCCTCCCAGCTGGCGTGGCTGATGAAGGCGTTGCGGTCGCCGCCCTCTTCTCCCAGGCCCGGAAGGTTTCGCGAGATGGCGATGTGCGGCACGGAGACGAGGGCCTCGAGGTCCACGTCGTTGCGCGAGGCGAGCGGATGATCGTTGCGCACCACCCAGGCCAGAGCCTCGGCCATCAGGGTCTCGCGGCCGAACCGCTCCGGGGCCGCCAGGACCCCTGCGATCATGAAATCAGCGCGCCGGGCGTCCAGCCGTTCGGCCATGTCGGGGCCCATCTCGCTCACAACCAGTTCGGCCAGCGGCGACTCTTCCGCCATCCGGCCCACCAGCGCCGGGGCCAGGACAGCGCTGGCGTAGCCGCCGGAAATCACCGTGAAGCGCCGTTCGCTGGTCTTGGGATCGAAGTCAGCGGGCGCGACGGCGGCCTGCAGCTGGTTGAGGGCGGCGTGCACCTGCGGGCCCATCTCCAGGGCCCTGGGCGTCGGGGCCATGCCGGAAGGACCCCGGATGAAGAGCTCGTCGTTGAGCATGTGGCGCAGCCGGCTCAGGGCATGGCTGACGGCCGACTGGGTGAGGCCAAGGCGCACGCCGGCGCGGGTCACGCTGCGCTCTTCCAGCAGGACGTCGAGAACGCGGAGAAGGTTGAGATCGGTGTTCATGCATTCAAGTCATATTGTGCGTGACAACATATCATTTGGATCATCATTAGGGCAGCACTATCTCCCGTTGCGCGGACGGGATGGCGACGCTTCTCATGGAGCCGGCGCCCGTTTCGCTGTCTGCCCGTTTCCTTCCGAGAAAGGCCTCAAGACGTGAGCGCACCGGACGTCAATTCCGCGAATGGTGAGACGCGCTCGGGAGGGCTTGTGCATCGCTGGCGCTGGCCGTTGATGGTCGGCGGGCCGGTCCTGATCCTGGTGATCGTCGCCTATTTCGTGCTTACCGGAGGGCGGTCGGAAAGCACCGACGACGCCTATGTGCAGATCGCCAAGGTGCCGGTGGCTCCTTCGATCGGCGGGCGGGTGACGGACATCTATGTGCGCGAGAACCAGGTCGTGCACCGCGGGGACCTGCTGTTCCGCATGGATTCGCGCGATCTCCAGGCCACCGCCGACGCGGCCGCGGCACAGGCGGCGGGCGCAGAGCTTCAGCTGAACGCCCAAAGGGCGGCTTACCAGCAGCAACAGGCCAGCGTGCAGGGCGCCCGCGCGACCGTGGACTACGCGACCCGCGAAGCGGTGCGGCAGAAGGCGCTGGCCGCGGTCGGCGTTTCCTCGCAGGCCCAGGCCGACCAAGCCGCGCATGCCGCCCAGCAGGCGCGCGACGCCCTGGCTGTCGCCCAGCAGCAGGCGGCCCAGGTGCTGGCTAACCTCGGCGGCAATCCCAATATCGCCGCCGGGAATGTTCCCAGCGTCATGCAGGCCCGCGCCCAGCTTGAGCGCGCCCGGCTGAACATCACCTACGCAACCGTCGTCGCGCCTTCGGACGGGATTGTCACCCGGGTCGAGCAAATGCCGGTCGGCACCTATCTCAGCCCCGCCCAGACCGGGTTCTATCTCCTGTCCGGAACGCCCTGGGTCGAGGCCAACTTCAAGGAAGACCAGCTCGGTCACATGAAGGTCGGCCAGCCTGTGACCATCAAGATCGACGCCTACCCGCAAGGCGACATCAAGGGTCATGTCGCCAGCTTCTCGCCGGGGACCGGTCAGGCGTTCTCGGCCCTGCCGGCCCAGAACGCGACCGGCAACTGGGTCAAGGTCGTGCAACGCCTGCCGGTGCGCATCGCCTTTGACAAGGCGCCGCCGGACATCGCCGCGCGCGCCGGTCTCTCCGCCAAGGTGACGGTCGACGTCCGCGCGCCCGAGCGCCGCTAGGGCTTCCGGGCCATGAGCAACGCTCAGGATTTCAAGAACCGGGTCCCGATCACCATCGCCATCATGCTGGCGACGGTCATGCAGTCCCTGGACACGACGATCGCCAATGTCGCCCTGCCGCATATGCAAGGGTCGGTTTCGGCCAGCGCCGAGCAGATCACCTGGGTCCTGACGTCCTACATTGTCGCCGGCGCGATCATGACGCCCCTGTCCGGCTGGCTATCTGACCGCATCGGCCGCAAGCGGGTTTTCCTGATCTCCATCGGCGGCTTCACGATCGCCTCCATGCTGTGCGGCATCGCCACCAGCCTGCCGGAGATCGTCCTCTTCCGACTGCTGCAGGGGGTGTGCGGCGCGGCGCTGATGCCGCTGGCCCAGTCTGTCCTGCTCGACATCAACCCCAAGGAAAAGCATGGCCAGGCCATGGCCGTCTGGGGGATGGGCGCGATCCTCGGGCCGCTCCTGGGTCCGGCGGTCGGCGGCTATTTCACCGAGAATTTCAGCTGGCGGTGGTGCTTCTACATCAACCTGCCGATCGGCGTTCTGGCCTTCTTGGGCGTGCTGTTCTTTCTCTCGAAGGACGGCCAGAGCCAGGCCAAGAAGTTCGATTTCCTGGGCTTCGGAATGCTCACCCTGTTTATCGCAGGCCTGCAGATGATGCTTGATCGCGGGCCGTCGCAGGACTGGTTCCAGTCGCGGGAAATCTGGACGGAGGTGATCCTTGCGGCCATCGGCCTGTGGGTCTTCATCGTCCACACCGCCACGACCAGTCACCCCTTCTTCGATCCCTATCTGCTACGCGACCGCAACTTTCTCACCGCCTGCATCTTCGGCTTTTTCGTCGGCATCCTGCTCTTCGCGACAACCGCGCTGCTGCCGCCCCTGATGCAGGTGGTCCTGGGCTATCCCGTCCTTACCTCGGGCCTGGTCAGCATGCCCAGAGGCCTCGGGTCAATGACGGCGATGTTCATCGTCGGCCGCCTCTCGAACCGCGTGGGCACTCGCAACATGCTGCTGGCCGGACTGGCGGTGAGCATCCTGTCCTACTGGGAAATGTCGCACTTCGACCTGTCGATGTCCTCCGGGCCGCTGATCGTCGCCGGTATCCTGCAGGGTTTCGGTATGGGCATGGTGTTCGTGCCGATGACGATACTGGCCTTCGCGACCCTGCCCATCCGGCTGCGGCCGGAGGGGTCGTCGGCTTTCACCCTGATGCGCAACCTGGGCGCCAGCGTCGGCATCTCGATCACCAACGCCCTGCTGGTCGCCAACACCAGCACCATGCACGCGTCGCTGGCCGCCAAGATCATCCCGTCCAACGCCGTTGTCCACGCGGCCGCCACGCACGGCGGGATCGACCTTTCCACGGTTGGCGGCCTCAGCGCGCTCAACAGCGAAATCACCCGCCAGGCCACGATGGTCGCCTACCTGGACGACTTCCGCCTGATGTTCTTCATCGCCATCGCTTGCATCCCCTTGCTCCTGATGATGCGCAAGCCAAGACGCGCCCCTGGCGCGGAGCCCGAGCCCATCCATGCCGCAGTTGAATAGAACCCTCGCCAGCCTTACAGCCACCGCCTGCGCCCTGGCGCTTGGCGCCTGCACGACCGTGGGGCCGAACTTCGCGGCCCCTCAAGGTCCCAAAGGGCCTGCCGCGGCCGACTACGCCATGGCCGGCGATGCGCTTTCTCCTGGCGCGGCGCTGCGGCCGGAAGCCCGCGCCGCCGGACCCTGGTGGCAGGCCTTCGGGTCGGCTGAACTCGACCGGGTGGTCCGCCAGGCGCTGGCCGACAATCCGAGTGTCGCCGAAGCCAAAGCCAATCTGGAAAAGGCCAATGCCGAGCTCGCCGCCACGCGCGGCGCCGAACTGCCCCAGATCAACGCCAACGGTGGCGTCCAGCACGAGAAGATCAACCTGCAGGCTTTCGGTCTGAAGGGCCTGGCCGGCCAGCCCGGCATCGGCAGTCCGACGATCACCCTCTACCAGATCGGCGGCGGCGTCAGTTACGACCTTGACCTATTCGGCGGGCTCAAGCGCGCCACCGAGGCCGACCAGGCGCGGGCCGAACGCCAGCTGCGCGAGGCCGATGCGGCCTATCTCAGCCTTTCTGGCAACGTCGCCTTGCAGGCCATGCGCATCGCCGGCGCCCGCGGACAGATCGCAGCTGTGCAGGAGGTCGTCGCGGCCGACAGGCGCCTGATCGATATGGTCCGCAAGGGGCAGAGCCTGGGGGGCGAGTCCCGCGCATCACTGTCGGCCCTGGTGGCGCAACTCGCTGAGGATGAAGCCCTGCTGCCGGCCTTGCAGCACGACCTTGACGCGGCGCGCCACCAGCTGGCCCTGCTGGTCGGCAAGTCGCCCGCGGAATGGACCGCGCCGGACTTCGACATGGCGAGCCTGGACGGCTCGGCTGTCGTTCCCGTGAGCCTGCCATCGGATTTGGTCCGGCGGCGGCCGGACATCCTGGCGGCGGAGGCCGCACTCCATGCGGCGACGGCGGAAATCGGGGTGGCGATCGCCGACCAGTATCCGAACCTGCGCCTCTCGGCGTCCCTGACCCAGAGCACGATCAAGCCCGAGAAGATCTTCAACAGCTCGGCCAGCGGCTGGGATCTGGCCAGCGGCCTGACGGCGCCGATCTTCCACGGCGGAACCCTGCGCGCCAAGCGCCAAGTCGCCGAGGCCGAGGCGCGGGCCGCCGACGCGCGTTACCGGGCCACCGTGCTTCGGGCCTTCGTCCAGGTCTCCGACGCCATGGCCAACCTGGCCAGCGACGACCAGGCGATCGCCTCCTTGCGGCAGGCGACCAAGGCCGCAGAGATCGGCGTCAATGACGTGCAGAACGGCTACCGGCTGGGCGGTGCGTCGATGATGGACCTTGTGCAGGCCAACCGCACCTTGAGCCGCGCGCACCGCTTCCTGGCCCAGGCCCAGGCCCAGCGCTATATGGACCTTGTGACGCTCTATGCGGCCACCGCCGCCGACTGGCGAACGGCCAGCTAACCCGGAAGTGGCGCCTTCGCCCCTGCCCACGCGGCAGGCGCCGGAGCGATGAGACCGCCGCCGCTGGCTATCCGGCTTTGCGGAAGACAAAGCGTGCGGCCTAACTTCCGGCCATGAACCGCACCGTCTCCGGGCTCGTGGGATCGCCGCTGCGGAATCTCAGCGCGATCATCCTCTTTATGCTTGCCCTGATCGCGGTGGCGACCGTGGGTTACATGGCGGCTGGCTGGACCTTCACCGACGCCTTCTACATGTCGGTCCTGACGGTCTATTCGGTCGGATATGAAGAGGTCCGCCCGGTCAACACGCCCGAACTGCACGCGATCACCATTTCCCTGATCGTCTTCGGCTGCACGGGCATGATCCTCTTGACCGGCGCTCTCGTGCAGGTCTTCACGGTTGTTCAGATCAAGCAGCTTCTGGGCCTGGATAGCGTGAACGCCGAGATCGATCGCCTGAGCGGCCACGTGATCATCTGCGGCTTCGGCCGCATCGGGGTGATGCTGGCCAAAGACCTTAAGGACGGCGGCGCAGCCCTGGTGATCCTGGAGAGGGACGAGGCGCGGATCGCCCAGGCCCAGGCGCTGGGTTACCTCGCGCTGCAGGTGGACGCCGCCGACGAGGCTTCGCTGAAGGCGGGCGGCATAGAGCGGGCCAGGGTGCTGGCCACCGTGGTTCCCGACGACGCGGCCAATGTCTTCATCACCCTGACCGCCCGCAGCCTCAATCGCGACCTGCACATCATCGCCCGCGGCGAGGAGCCGTCCACGGAGAGCAAGCTGCTCTACGCCGGGGCCAGCAAGGTCGTCCTGCCCACCCATATCGGCGCCGAGCGGATGGCCGAGATGATCCTGCATCCGGAGACCGCGCGCTTCATCCGGGGCTCGGAACGGATGCTCGACTTCGACAAGACCCTCCGCGATCTCGGCCTTCAGCTGGAGGTGATGACCGTCCATGAAAAGGCCGGCGCGGTGGGCGTGACCCTCGCCGACATGGAGCAGCGGGCCAGGGGCGGGTTCTTCGTCGTCCAGCTGGACCGGCGCAACGGAGATGTCATCACCCGGCCGCCGGGCGACACCCGGCTGGAGGCGGGCGACGGAGTGCTGGTGGTCACCCGGGCCGACACCGCGGCCATCACGGCCCTGTTCCAGGCGCCCGCTGAGCGGGTCAGGGCCGGGCGGACAACCTTCTAGCCAACGGCTCAGGCCGCCGCGAGCGTCAGCACCAGCCGGTTGCGGCCCGCCGAACGGCTGTAGCGCTCGACACGGCTCCAGGCGCGGATCAGGGCCAGTCCCGCCCCGCCGCCGCGCTCGGCGTTGGGACCAGAGAACTCCGCCTCCCGCGGATCGAAGGCCACGCCCGCGTCGGTGACGCCGAGGCGCACCCGCCCGCCGTCCAGGGCCAGCCGCAGCACGATCCGGCTCGCCGGGTCGGGACGGCCATGCTCTACCACATTGACCACCCATTCCTCCACGACCACCGCCAACCGGTCGGCGGCGTCGCTGTCCAGCTCCGCAAGACCGGCGAACCGTCGCGCCGCGGCCAGGGCGTCGCCGACCGCAGCGGCGGTCGCGGGCAGCCGGACGTTAACCGACTTCGCGTTGGCGTTGGGGTGGGTTATGACGAAGCCCTACCGTGGAGGGGCTTTGGAATGCGCAGAACCATTGCGGCAGGATTGCTGATCGCGGCCTGCCTGTCGACAGCGGCGGGCGCCGCGGAAATCGGACGGGTGAAGAGCGCCATTGGCGCAGCCACAATCACCCGTGGGGCGACCACGACACCGGCGACGCCGGGATACACACTGGACGTCAAGGATGTGCTCACCACCGGCAAGGACGGGCGCATCGGCATCACCTTCATCGACAACAGCCGCTTCGCGGTCGGGCCCAACGCCCGGATTTCGCTTGCGGAGTTCCAGTTCAACGACACCACCCACAAGGGCAGCTCGCTGACCCAGGTCGACCGTGGCTCTCTGGCCATCGTGTCGGGCCAGATCGCCAAGGAAAACCGCGATTCGATGAAGGTCCGCACGCCGACATCGCTTCTGGCGGCGCGCGGCACCCATTTCGTGGTCGACGTGCCATGAGGGCGCTGCTCCCCCTGGGCCTGCTGGTCCTCCTGAGCGGCTGCGCCACTGGCGGCGCGGTCACCCTGCTGCCCGCCGAGACCGGCTCGCCGCTTGGGGCGGTCGCACTCTTCGACGGCAAGTCCGGCGCCGAGCGCGGCGTTCTGGACCAGGCCAACACTCAGACCTCGCTTGGCCGCGCCCAGGTGAAGCCGCGCCCGGTCCCGGCGGACCGCTATGCTCTGCTGGCCTCCGTCATGCCGCCGCCGGCCCACCACTTCGTGGTCTACTTCCTGGAAGGCTCCACGACGCTGGCGCCGGGCTCGGAGCCGGTCCTGAACCAGATGTTCAAGGAGATCACCCTTCGCTCCGGCGCGGAGATCGAGATCATCGGCCACACTGACACGGTGGGGTCCGACGCCGACAACGACGCTCTGTCGATCAAGCGGGCCAAGGAAGTCGCCGAGGCGCTTGCCGCGATCGGACGGCTCGACCTGTCGATAACCCGCGTCTCCGGCCGCGGTGAACGCGAACTCCTGACGCCGACGCCGGACAACACTGCCGAGGCAAGCAACCGGCGCGTGGAGATCGTCGTCCGCTAAGATCCCGCCGGCCTTCAGACCCTGCGTCTGAGGGCCAGGACGGTCAGGTCGTCGCTGGGCTCGCCGCCCGCCTCGAAGGTGAGCACGGCTGCGATCAGTCCATCCACCAAGTCCGGCACCGGCCGGGTGGCAAGGCTCGCCAGCACGGCCATGGCGCCGTCCCGCTCGAAGAGTTCTCCGGCCGGGTTCTGCGCCTCTGTGACGCCGTCGGTATAGACCACCAGGGTCTCGCCGGGCTCCAGGCGGTAGGGCTCGACGGGGTAGGGGAAGCCGTCCGCCACGCAGAGCGCCGGGCCGCCGTCCAGGCGCAGTTCCCGGACATGCCCGTCGGCGCTGACCACCAGCGGGTTCTCGTGGCCGGCGCTGCACAGGTCCATGGCGCCGCTGCGCAGATCGAGCACGCCCACCAGCAGGGAAACCGCCATCATCTGGCCGTTGTCGCGGGAGAGCTCGGCATTGATGCCGTCGACCGCGTCAGCGAGGTTGATCCCGGGCCGCATGAGAATGCTGCGCGACAGCGCCTTGGAGAGCGCCATGAACAGTGACGCCGGCACACCCTTGCCGGTCACGTCCCCCACCAGGAAGCACAGCCGGTTCGGGTCGATCAGGAAGGCGTCATAGAGGTCGCCGCCCACCGTCCTGGCCGGTTGAAGGACCGCGTCGATCTCTACCGCGTCGGTCACGCCCATCAGCTGGGCGCGCGGCAGCAGCATGCCTGACTGGATTTCGCTCGCGGCCGACAGTTCCCCGGCGATCTTCGCCGCGTCCAGCCGCTCATGCTCCAGGGCGGCCCGCAGTTTGGCCTGAACCTTGCCGCCCTCCACGAACAGCATGGCGACCATGGCGCCGGCCGCCGCCACGCCGGGCGCCAGGACCGGCGCGGGATCGAGCAGGAAGCCGTGCTCGAACGCTGCCAGGCTGGCCGCCAGGGCCGCGCCCACGGCGCCCAGGACGCCGATGATGATGGCGCGCAGCCCCAGGCGCAGGACGAAGAACACGGCGGCTGCGACCAGCCCCAGGCCCACGGCGGCTTCCACCCAGGCCGCCCACGCCGGACGCTGCAGGACCACGCCGCGCAGGATGGCGTCGACGGCCTGGGCCTGGACCAGGACACCGAAGGTTTCGGTGGCCCTGGGGGTGGTGACCACGTCGGACGTGCCGGCCGCCGTCAGTCCCACCAGGACGATCTTGCCGTCGAAGGCATTGGCCGGCACGCCGCTGCGCAGCAGATCCACCGCCGAGGTCATGGAACTGCCCGGGAAGTCGCCGAAGCGCAGGGTCAACCGCCCTTGATCGTCCACGGGCAGGCGATGCTTGCCCAGCCGCACTTCCCTCAGACGTCCGCCGGCGCCCATCAGATCGATGGGCGGCTCGCCCTCGGCGATGCGCACGAGTTCCAGGGCGAAGCCCGGGGTCTTGGCGCCGGCCGCCACCCCCAGCAAAGGCACGCGGCGCATGACGCCATCGGCGTCGGGCGGACCGTTGACCAGGCCATGGCCCAGGGCCGCGCCGTCGAGGATGGGCAGATTGGCGACCACCTCGGGGAAATTCATCGCCCGTCCGGGCTCGGCGCCGGTGAACACCGCGTCAGGCGGCAAGGGGGCGGAGGCCGCGATGGTGTCGACCGAGCCGGCGGCGACACCGGCCCTGGCCAGCACCACGGGGCTTCGGCCGATCACCCGGGCGAACACCGCGTCCATCGAGGGCAGGGCGCGGATCTCCGCGGCCGTGGCCGGGGGCAGTTCGAGATAGAGGCCGGCGAAAAGGTCCGGGGTGAGCCGGTCTGCCTCGGGAAACAGGAAATCGAACCCGATCGCAGCCGCGCCGCGCCCGGCGATCGCCTCGGTCAGCCTGGCCATGGTGTAGCGCGACCAGGGCCAGCCGCCGACCGCCGCCAGGCTGGGGGCGTCGATCAGGACCACATGCACCTTGGGCGAGGGGGCCGAAGCCGGCGTGATCTTCTGGAAGAGGTCGTAGAGGGGCTGGCGCAGGGCCGAGCCGGCCAGCGCCACCAGGAGAGCCGCGGCCAGGGCCGCGCCCAGCCCGCTGATCCGGACCCTGGCGCGAGCGCTGGCGTCGAGCTCGCTCAAGTCAGATCGCCACCTCGAGCCCGTCGTAGGCGCAGATCACCTCCAGCGGGGCCCGGTCCTCGCGAAGCAGTTCCTCGTAGCGCTTGGTCTCCTCGAACATCCGTTCGATGTCCTCGTCCGAATAGGTCGGCTCGTGGTGGAAGAGGGCAAGGCGCCTGGCGCCGGCCGCGCGGCACAGGTCCACGGCCACGATGTTCGACGAATGGCCCCAGTCCTGCTTCAGGCTGACACTGTCGCCCAGGGAATACATGGTGTCGCAGATCACAAGGTCGGCGCCCCGGAAGAACGCCTCGAAGGCCGCTTCGCTATCCATGTTCTCGAGCTTGTGCTCGCTGTCGGTGGAATAGATCACCGACTTGCCGCCGCGCGCGAAGTGATAGCCGTAGCTGTCGTGGCTGTGGTGCTGGCGGATCAGGGTGACCGTCACCCCGGCGATCTCGGCGGGAACGCCCATCTCGTGAGTGACGAACTGGAATTTCGCCTGCAGCCAGTCGAAGGGCACGGGGAAGGAGATTTCCTCCTGTTGCCGGCGCAGCGCCTGCTCGGCGTCGGCGTGGCCGGAGTGGATCACCACCGTCGCGCCGGGATCGAAAGCCGGACCGAAGAACGGCATGCCCATGATGTGGTCCCAGTGCAGGTGGGACAGGAAGATATGATAGGTCCGCGCGTGGCCGCCCGCGATCCGCCGGAAGGCGTCGATGCCGAACTCCCGGAAGCCCGAGCCCATGTCGCAGACGAAGAAGGCGTCGTCCGCGCCCTCGATCTCGACGCAGGAGGTGGCGCCGCCATAGGCGCCATAGGTGGAGAACGGCAGGGTCTGGCTGGCGAAGGCGGCGGCCTCGGCCTCATCGGCGAATTCGCGGCCGCTGGCGGCGAGCAGGGCGCGGGCGATCTTGCCCTGGATGGCGTCGGCCTTCTGCGCTACCGGCAGTGACCCGCGCGTTCCCCAAAATCGTACGAGCATCTGTTGCGGCCCCCCAGCCCTGGATCAGTCCGGCCCCGCCGAATCCGCGATCTCGAAGAGCTTGTCATAGCGGCTGATCGCCAGGATTTCGCGCATCCGATCGTTGGGCGCGGCAAGGGTGATCGCCACGGTGTCGCCAGCCTCGCGTTTGGCCATGGTCAGGGCCCGGAGACCGCGCGACGACATGTAGTCCAGCCCCGCCAAGTCGACCACCAGCGGCACGCTCGCGCTTCTGGCGTCGCGGACGGCCGCGATCAGGTGCTGTGAGAACAGCTCCCAGGTCGATTCATCCACCCGTCCCATGGGCCGTCCGACAACACGTCCGCCGGCGGTTTCTTGTGTCCAGTCCATCGTCGCTCCCATCCAGCGATGCTGGCACAGAATTCAAAAGGCCAACAGCGGCCAAGCTTAGATCGGCGCGCAGGCCTGCGTCAGCCATTCCCGCACCTCAGCCGGAACCCGTTCTCCGATCTCCGCCAGGACGCGGGCATGGTAGGCGTCCAACTGGGCGCGCTCCTCGTCGCTGAGCAGGCCGACCGTCACCAGCCGCCGGTCGATGGGCGCCAGGGTCAGGGTCTCGAAGCCCAGCATCGGCCGCTCGCCGCCCGGGATGTCGGCCGGCTCGGTGACGAACTGCAGGGTCTCGATGCGGATGCCGTAGGCGCCCTCCTTGTAGTAGCCCGGCTCGTTGGAGACGATCATGCCAGGGCGCAGCGCGACGTTGCTGGGGGCCTTGGAAATCCGCTGCGGCCCCTCGTGGACGCCCAGGTAGGAGCCGACCCCGTGCCCGGTGCCATGGTCGTAGTCGAGCCCCTTGGCCCACAGCGCCATGCGCGCCAGCGCGTCGAGCGCCGAGCCGGTGGTGCCCACCGGGAACCGGACCCGGGCCAGCGCCAGGTGGCCCTTCAGCACCAGGGTGAAGCGCTCGGCCATCTCGGCGCTTGGCTGGCCGATGGCCACGGTGCGGGTGACGTCGGTGGTGCCGTCCAGGTACTGGGCGCCGGAATCGATCAGCATCAGCGAGCCGATCTCGGCCTGCTTGTTGAGCCGAAGTGTCGGGCGGTAGTGGACGATGGCCCCGTTTGCCGCGGCGCCGGCGATCGTGTCGAAGGACAGGTCCTTCAGCGCGCCCGTGGCCTCGCGGAACGCCTCCAGCCTGGAGACGGCGGTGATCTCATCGGGCGGGCTGGTCTGGCCCTCGGTGGCGAGCCAATGCAGGAAGCGCGTGAGCGCGGCGCCATCGCGGATGTGGGCCGACTTGGTCCCGGCGATCTCGACGGCGTTCTTGCAGGCGCGCGGCAGGACGCAGGGGTCCTCAGCGCGCAGCACTGAGGCGCCGGCCTCACCCAGGGCCTCGAAATACCAGGCCGAGGACTGGCCGGGATCGACCACGACGGTCTTGCCCTTCAGCTCGGCCAGGGCCTGCGGCAGGTCGGCGGGCGTTTCCAGCCGCACCTCATTGCCCAGCCAGGCCGGCAGGTCGGCCGTGACCTTGGCGGGATCGAGGAACAGCCGCGCCGAGCCGTCGGCGTTCAGGATCGCCTGGCCGATCGGCAGGGGCGAGCGGATCACGTCGCCGCCGCGCACATTGAAGAGCCACGCGATGGAGGCCGGCGCGGTGATCACCGCGGCCTGGGCGCCCCGGTCGGCCAGGCCCTGGCCGAGGCGATGGCGTTTCGATCCGGAGTCCTCGCCGGCATATTGCAGCGGATGGGGCACGACGGGGGCGGCGGGCTGGGCGGGGCGCGCCTCGCCCCAGGCGGTGTCCAGCGGGTTGGGGCTGACCGGGCGCAGTTCGGCCCCGGCCTTGGCCGCGGCGGTCTTCAGCCGGTCCAGCGCATCGGGGCTGTGCAGGCGCGGGTCGTAGCCGATCACCTGGCCGGCCTGGGCGGCGGTCTCCAGGTAGGCGGGCACGCCGCCCTCCACCAGGTCGCGGATCTCGAACACCGTCTGGTCCACCTGGTCGCGGACCTGCAGGGTGTAGCGACCATCGACGAAGACGGCGGCCTTGTCCTTGAGGATCACCGCCGCCCCGGCCGACCCCGTGAAGCCGGTGGCCCAGGCCAGCCGGTCGTTGGCGGCGGGCAGATATTCGTTCTGATGCTCGTCCTCGTGCGGGGCGACGAAGCCGTCGAGGCCCTGGTCAGCCATGGCCTTGCGGATCAGGGGCACGTGCTTGGGCCCGAAGGAGCGGTCGGTGGCTTCGTCGAAGGTCTGGCGCATGGATCAGATGTAGTCGCTCCGCGCGCGAGGGCAAAGCTGTCAGGCGCGGCGCAGCACCAGGGCCGACCAGGCGTCGCGGCGCAGGCGGCGTTCCAGCCGGAAGCCGCGCGAGACATAGGCCGCGACGATCCGGCGCTCCTGGGTGCGCAGCAGGCCCGAGAGGATGGCGATCCCGCCGGGCCTCAGCGCGCCACGGATATCCTGCGCGAGCGCCACCAGGGGCGGGGCCAGGATATTGGCGAACACCAGGTCATAGGGTGCGGCCTTGCGGATCCGTGCGTCGTTCAGGCCGCTGGCGTGGAAGAACCGGGCGCGGGCCCGGTTCAACTGGGCGTTCTCATTGGCGATGCGGACCGAGGGACCATCGATGTCGGTGCCCACTGCGATGGCGCTGCCGGTGCGGGCCGCGGCGATGGCCAGGACCCCGGTGCCGCACCCCACGTCCAGGACGCGCGGATAAGCTTGGCGCTTCAGCAGCTGGTCGAAGGCCGCCAGGCACCCCACCGTCGTGCCGTGGTGCCCCGTGCCGAAGGCCGCGCCGGCCTCGATGCGAAGGTTCACGGCGCTGGGCGGGGCCAGGCCCTTGTCATGGGCGCCGTAGACGAAGAACCGCCCGGCGCGTACCGGCGGCAGGCCGGACAGCGCCATGGCCAGCCAGTCGGCGTCGGCCAGCTTCTCGGTGACCACGCGAAGCTCGGGATAGCCCGTGAGGACGCCGGTCAGGGCGGCCAGTTCCTCCTCGGTGGTGGGGAAGGCGTCGATGCGCCAGACGTCGTGGTCCTCGTCTTCCTCAAGGATGGAATAGGTCAGGCTTTCGGTGGCCGGCTCTGCGTCAATGGCATCGGCGGCGGCTTCGGCGACGGCGCGAGGGCCACGCGCTACAGTCTGGACGGCGTCGGTCATCGCCCGCGTCTAACGGGGGAAGGCCCTGAAGGCGAGGGGAGATCAGCCGATGATGGCTGGCGCCTCGTCCGCGTCAGACCTGGCCGGCGTATCCACAGGCTCAGGACCGCCGCCATCGAGGGACGGGTAGGTGACGTGGGGGGCCGGCGCGGGCGGCTGATAGTCGTTGACGGCTTCGGTCGTCGGTTCGACGGTTACGACGTCAGCTTCGGCGTAGCTCGCCTCCACGGATACCGCCGCCGGCCGCGGGAGGTCGGCCGCCGTCGCCCGTTTCCAGTCGGTGCCGACCACATAGTCGGGCAGTTTGCCGTGGTAGTGGCTGTAGGGATTGTCGTCGAACGGCCCGGTGGACTGTTCGGCATTGGCGAAGATCTGCGGCCCTTCCGGCCTGTCGCCCACCGCATCGAGATGCGGCTGCATCGAAAACCCCATCGTGAGCCCGGCCGCCAAGGCCAAGCTTGCTCCTGCCAACAACGCTTTCACGGGGATCACCTCCTGGTGACCACATCAGTGCGCGGCGGCGGCGTTGGTTCACGCATTGCCCAACATCGTCTTGCGCGGGGCAAGCCCGAGAATGACTAGGCTGGGTAGTTCAATATGGAATGAAATTGCTTACGTCTTCTCCACGAAGCTGTCGATGACCTTCTTCTCGCCGGCCTTCTCGAAGGCGACGGTGAGCTTGTTGCCTTCCACGGCCTTGACCGCGCCGTAGCCGAACTTGATGTGGAACACCCGGTCGCCGCGCTTGTAGTCGCTGGCGGCGCTCTCGGCCGAGGTTGCGACAAGGCGGCCTTCGCCTTCGATCACCGCCTGCCGGCCCGGGTGGCTGCCCTTGTACCCTGAGGCCTGGGCGCGTTTCCAGCCGGGCGAGGAATAGCCGCCGCCGAACGAGGGGCTCTCGTCCCAGCGGCTGCCGTGCTGCTGCATCCCTGGCCCACCCCCATAGTACCCGGTCTCCGACGAGGCCTCGACGTTTGGCAGTGGCAGTTCGTCCACGAACCGGCTGGGCAGCTGGCTGGTCCAGCGGCCGTAGACCTGGCGGTTGGCCGCGAAGGATATGCGGGCTTCCTCGCGGGCCCGCGTGATGCCGACGTAAGCCAGGCGCCGCTCTTCCTCCAGGCCCTTCTCGCCGGTCTCGTCCATGCTGCGCTGGGAGGGGAAGACGCCCTCTTCCCAGCCGGGCAGGAAGACCAGGGGAAACTCCAGCCCCTTGGCGGAGTGAAGGGTCATGATCTGCACTGCATCCGCCTGCGGCCCACGGTCGAGGTCCATGACCAGGGAGACGTGCTCCAGATAGGCCTGCAGCGTATCGAAATTGGCCATCGACTGGACCAGTTCCTTCAGGTTCTCCAGCCGGGTCTGCGAGGTCGGGCCCTTGTCCAGCCGCAGCGCGTCGGTATAGCCGCTTTCTTCCAGCACCTGCTCCATCAGCCGGGCGTGGGCGGTGCGGTCCGCCTCGGCGCGCCAGCGGTCGAGGTCGCGCAGGAAGTTGGCCAGTGACGTGCGGGTGCGTGCGGCCAGCTCGTCGGTCAGCACCACCTGGCGGGCCGCGGTCACCGCCGGCACGCCATTCAGCCGCGCCACCTGCAACAGCTTCTGGACCGTGGTGTCGCCGATCCCGCGCTTGGGAACGTTGACGATCCGCTCAAAGGCCAGATCGTCGTCCTCGGAGTTGATCAGCCGCAGATAGGCGTGGGCGTCGCGGATTTCGGCCCGCTCGAAGAAGCGCGGGCCGCCCACCACGGTGTAGGGGATCTGCAGGAGGACGAACCGCTCTTCGAACGCCCGCATCTGAAAGGAAGCCCGGACCAGGATCGCCATGTCGCGGTATTTGCGCGGGTTCTTGTCTGTCGTGCCCTTCTTCGCCCGCTCGATCTCGTCGGCGATCAGCCGGCTTTCGGCCTCGCCGTCCCAGACGCCGCGCACCACGACCTTTTCGCCGCCCTCTTCCTCGGTCCACAGCGTCTTGCCGAGCCGGCTCTTGTTGGCGGCGATCAGGCCGGAGGCGGCGGCCAGGATGTGGCTCGTGGAGCGGTAGTTGCGCTCAAGGCGGATCACCTTTGCGCCGGGGAAGTCGCGTTCGAAGCGCAGGATGTTGTCCACCTCCGCGCCGCGCCAGCCATAGATCGACTGGTCGTCGTCCCCCACGCAGCAGACGTTCTGCCGCTTCTGGGCCAGCAGCCGCAGCCACAGGTACTGGGCGACGTTGGTGTCCTGATACTCGTCCACCAGAATATAGCGGAACCGGTCGTGGTACTCGGCCAGCACGTCCGGATTGCCGGTGAAGATCGTCAGGTTGTGCAGCAGCAGGTCGCCGAAATCGCAGGCGTTTAGCACCCGCAGGCGCTCCTGGTACATGCGGTAGAGCGCCTGGCCCTTGCCGCCGGCGAAGTGGGCGCTCTCGGCCGGGGGCAGGGAGGCCGGAACCCAGCCACGGTTCTTCCAGTGATCGATCAGCCCGGCCAGCATCTTGGGCGGCCAGCGCTTGGCGTCGATATTCTCCGCCTCCAGCACCTGCTTGATGAGCCGCTCCTGGTCGTCCTGGTCCAGGATGGTATAGTTCGATTTCAAACCGACAAGCTCGGCGTGTTTGCGCAGGATCTGCGCTGCGATCGAATGGAATGTCCCCAGCCAGCGCAGCCCTTCCGCCTGCGGGCCGATGATCGCGGTGATCCGTTCGCGCATCTCGCGCGCCGCCTTATTGGTGAAAGTCACCGACAGCAGCTCCCACGGCCTCGCGCGGCCCGTGGCCAGGAGGTGCGCCAGCCGCGTCGTCAGGACCCGGGTCTTGCCGGTCCCGGCGCCAGCCAGAACCAGCACCGGTCCGTCGACGGATTCGACGGCGTCGCGCTGCTCGGGGTTCAGGCCGTCCAGATAGTCGGCGGGGCGTGCGTCGGCCCGGGCCAGATCGCTGATCCGGACGGCGGGCGGCTCGTAAGGGGACTCGGAAGACATCGGAACATATGTAGCACACGCAGCCCCGGACTTAAGCCTTGCGCGGTGGATTAGCGGGCTTGCGCGTGGGCCAGGGCCGCCAGTCGGCAGGCCGAGGCCAGGGGGCCGCCAGCGCGGCCATCGTCGATGCGGCCGATCAGGCCCGCAAGGCTCAGACCTTGCGCCTTGGCCATCTCGTCCAGCACCACCCAGAATTCCGGTTCGAGCGCGATGGAGGTCGCGTGGCCGGAAAGCAGAACGGAGCGTTTACGCAAGCCTGGCATGGTGAACTTGTCGCTCCGTTCGCTGCGGCGATCAAACCTCTTGCATAAAGTTGACGGGGTCGTCATCTTTATGGGAATGCAGTTTCCCGGATGACCCTCATGGCCCTTGTCGACACAACCCGCGCTCCCGGCCGGCCTCGCGGGTCGGCCATGAAGATGGACTGGGTCCACGCCCTGCGCTCGCTCCGCCGCCTGCTCAACGACAAGGACGACACCACCCAGGTGTTCGAGATCATGCGTTCGCTGAACGGGGCCTCGACCTCCAAGGGCTACCAGCGACTGCTCGGCACCATGGACGGCGGCCGCATCGCGTATGCCCGCGAGGAATTCGCCGCCCGGCTGATGGATGACGCTTGGCTCGACAGCCTGCCGGAAGGCAGCGTCGGCGCCGCCTATCGCACCTTCATCCGCGAGGAACAGCTGTCCGCCGAGGGCCTGGCCCAGGTCAGCCGGCAAGGTGTTTCGGCCATCGACGAACAGCACCCCTACGCCTGGTTCGGCCGCCGCACCCGCGACGTCCACGACATCTGGCACATCCTCTCGGGCTACAACCGCGACGCCCTGGGCGAATCCTGCCTGGTGGCCTTCTCCTACGCCCAGACCAAGGGCCTGGGCTGGGCGCTGATCGCGGCCGGGGCGGCCTGGCGCTCGCGCGGGACGAAATATCCGGTCGCCAAGGCGATTTGGCAGGGCTACCGGCGCGGCAAGGCCGCTGTTTGGCTGCTGGGCGAAGACTACGAGCGCCTGATGGCCGAACCTCTGGATGCGGCGCGCCGGCGCCTGAACATCACGCCCGCGACGGTCTACAATTCGATCCCTGTTGCGGTGCGCAACGGAACCCTGCCGGCGGCTAGTCCGTCTCGCGCTTCGACTGATCCAGCGCACGCCTGAGCCGTTCGGCTTCCAGCTTCACGACCGTCGTTTCCGCCTTCGGGCGGCCGAACTTCACCCGGTTCTGAGCCGCCTGGGCCTTGGCGTTGGCCTTCGCCTTGGCCTTGCGTGCCCTGTTGAGATTAATTGGTTCAACCACGGCGAAACTTCACCACACCGCTGCTCGTTACCCAAGCCTTCAGATGAACCCGGGAGACGAGACGATGATTCAACCATCCCAAATCGCAGCGCACATGGAAGTGGTGGGCTCCGACGGCGGCCACGTCGGCCGTGTCGACAAGGTCATGGGCGACGAGATCGAGCTGACCAAGCTCGACATCAGCTCCGGGCTCAAGCACCACATGATTCCGCTCAGCTGGGTCGAGATGATCGAGGACGACACCGTCCGCCTAAACCTCACCAAGGAGGCCGCCAAGGCCGCCTGGCGCACCAAGCACTGATCCCAAAGACTCCCGCGCTCGTGGACAGTGCGGGAGCCGGCGCCCCATCGGCGCACAGTTCGCCCCAGATTCTGCGCCGACTTCACGCAGCCCGCGCGCCGCGCCCTTGAAGCTACGATGGCGACTGGTCCGCGGGCGACTTCCAGCCTCAGCCTTGGTCGTTCTGAGCCTGGGGGATTGGGCTATGACGCAAAGCCGCAGAGAGATCGTCGCCTGGGTCGGCGCCCAGATCCTGCCGCATGAGTCCGATGTGCGGCGTTGGCTGGCGGCGTCGGGGACAGCGCCCGATGCGGTCGATGACATTGTCCAGGAGGCCTATTGCCGGCTAGCGGGGCTTTCCAGCGTCGAGCATATCCTCAACGGACGGGCCTATTTCTTCCAGACCGCCCGCAACATCGCCATCGAGAAGATCCGGCGCGCGCGGATCGTCCGCATCGACAGCGTGACGGAAATCGACGCCCTGAACGTCATGGATGGTGAGCCTTCGCCCGAACGCATCGTCGCTGGACGGCGCGAACTGCGGCGGGTTCAGACTCTGATCGAGGGCCTGCCGCCGAGATGCCGGGATATTTTCAAACTGCGACGCATCCACGGCATGCCGCAGCGGGAAATCGCCCGGCGGCTGGGGATCACCGAAAATGTGGTGGAGATGCAGACCATGCGGGGCTTGCGTCTGATCCTGCGGGGCTTATCGGAATACGAGAGCTCGCAGAAGCCCGAGCCGGGTGCAGGACGCCATGACCGAGCCACGGTCCGCCAGGGAGATCGATGACGAGGCCGCCGACTGGGCCGTGCGTCTCGAAGGCCGCGACGCGGAACTCCATGAAGATCCGGCTTTGGCGGCCTGGCTGGCCGAAGATCGGCGGCGGTCCGGCGCTCTGCTGCGGGCCCAGGCGGCGCTGAGCCTCCTCGATCGTGGCCGAGCGTTGGCCGGGACGGAGCGCCCGGTGGCCGAGCCCGTGGGCCTGCGCCGGCCGAGCCGCCGGGGATTGCTGATCGGCGCGGGTGGCGGGGCGGTCGCTGCGGGTCTTGCGGCGACGGCTGTCATCGCCGGACGCACCCAGCGCTACGACACCGGCCTGGGCGAAATTCGCCAGATCCCCCTGAACGACGGGTCGATGATCGCCATCAACACCGGCTCCACGCTCGAAGTCACCATGCGTCCCACCTTGCGGGGCGTGACCCTGAAGGCCGGCGAGGCGTGGTTCGAGGTGGCCAAGGACGCCGACAGGCCGTTTGTCGTCCAGGCGGGCCCGGTCCGCGTCCGCGCCGTGGGCACGGCGTTCTCGGTGCGCCGGCAGGGAAGTGACTACGACGTGCTGGTCACCGAAGGTCTGGTCGAGGCCTGGGTCGAGGGCATGTCCGACCGGCCGGCGCGGCTGCCCGCCGGGTATAAGAGCGTGCTTGGCCTTGGCCGGGCGCCCACCGCGGTAGAGGCGCCGCAGGAGGTCGAGCGGAGCCTTTCATGGCGCACGGGCATGATCGCCCTGGACGGCCAGACGCTGGCTGAGGCGGCCGCGGAATTCAACCGCTACAACGAGCGCCACGTCGTCATCACTGACCCGGACCTGGCGCGCCGCCGGTTCGTAGGCCTGTTCCGCACCAACGACCCAGCCGGCTTCGCCGCCGCCGTCGCCGCGACCATCGGCGCGCGGGTAACCTCCGACAGCCGGATCATCAGCCTCGGCCGCGCCTAGCCCCAAGGCGGGCGCTTTAAATTCTGTCAGTCCGGCAAGCCGCCTGTGGAAAAATCAGGCGGAATTGCTGCGGTGCGGCAAATATCGTCCGCCGACCCCCGGAAATGGCAGAGCCATTCCTCCTCACTCCTGAAGGCGGGGCGCGCGGCTCCGCCTGTCGAAGGGGATATTCGATGGGGGTTTCGCGAAAAATGTCGGTGCGTGGTGGGCTGTTGTGCGCTGTGGCCATGGGGGCGCTGCTGGCGGCCGGGCCGGTCCTGGCCCAGGCGCGCGCGTTCAGGATTCCTGCCCAGCCCGTCGCTGGCGGCGTCACGGAGTTCGCCCGCCAGGCCGGGGTCCAGATCCTGGTCTCGGCCGAGGCGGCCCAGGGGCGGCGCACCGCGCCGGTGTCCGGGTCCATGTCGGTGGGCGATGCGCTGTCCAGCCTCCTTGCAGGCACGGGCCTGGTGGTGGTGTCCAATGACGGCCACACCATCGTCCTGGGCCCCGCCCCGGAACCCGCGCGCCTGTTGCGCGCCCGCTGGACGGCCCAGCCCGTGGCGGCCTACGCGGCGGCCGACCTCGCCGTCGCCGCGGCCGAGGCGGCCCCGGCTTCGGTGGAGGAGGTCGTGGTCACCGGCACCCACCTCGTGGGCGGCCTGCAGGCGCCGACCCCCGTCACCGAGGTCGGCGCGGCCCAGATTCAGCAGAAGGCAGCGGGCACGGTCTCGGAATTCCTCAAAGACATTCCGCAGTTCGCCAGTTCAACCGGCCCGGCCAACGCCTCCACGGGGGCTCAGAGCGCGTCGAAGGCGACCATCGGCCTTTACAACCTGGGCGCCACCCGCACCCTGGTGCTGATCAACGGCAACCGACACGTGGCCGATGGCACCGGCAATGTCTTCGACACCAACCTGATCCCCACCAGCCTGATCGAGCGGGTGGACATCGTCACCGGCGGCGCCTCGGCGGCCTATGGCTCCGACGCCGTGGCCGGCGTGGTCAACTTCGTCCTTCGCAATCACATGGAAGGGTTCACCGCCGACTTCCACGAAGGCTTCTCCGAATACGGCGACAACTTCGAGATGAACCCGTCCTTCGCCTGGGGCCACGCCTTCATGGACGGGCGCCTGCACGTGATCGTGGGCGGCGACTACACCGACAACAAGGGCACGAGGAATTTCTACACCAGGCCGTGGGGCAAGCTTGAGCCCGGGATCGTCACGATCGCCGCCAGTTCGATCTCCACGGCCCAGCGGATCGCCCAGAACCTGCCGGCCAACATCTTCTCCAACCACGTCCGGACGTCGGCCTACAACGCCTCGGGCCTGATCAGCGGCGGACCCTTGAAGGGCATCGCCTTCGACGATGGCGGCGTCACCCGTCAGTTCAACTACGGCACGCTCAACGGCGGCACCGTCACCATCGGCGGCGGCGACTACGGCAGCGTCTTGAACCCGGACGAGTACATCAAGGCCGACTACGACCGCGCCGCCGCCCTGGGGCGGGTGGAATTCGAGTTCACCCCGACCACCACCGGCTATGTTTCGCTGGGCTGGGGCGCCTTGCACACGCGTGGCTATTCCTTCGGCGCGCGGGTGCCCAACTTCAACGCCTACCCGGTGCTGGCCACCAACCCCTTCCTGCCAGCCTCCGTGGTCGCCGCCATGAAGGCCGCCAACGTCACCTCGATCCCCTATTCGGCGACCCGCGACTTCGACCTGGGGTCGATCCACGCCTTCAACCGCACGGAAACCGTCCAGGCCAACGCCGGCGTGAAGGGCGAGTTCGAGGCCTTCGGCAAGGACTGGAAGTGGAACCTCAACGGCGGGGCGGGCAAGTCGACCTTCGCGCCTAACATCCACAACACTCCGGTGACCGCCAACTTCTACGAGTCGGCCTATGTGGTGGCCGACGCCAATGGCAATCCGGTGTGCGGACCGGTCGCCACCAATCCGTACTTCAACGCCCAGCCGGCGATTGTGAAGGCGGCCCTGATCGCCCAGGTGCAGCCCGGCTGTAAGCCCTACAACATCTTCGGCAACAACGTGGCCTACAACCAGGCGGCGATAAACTACTTCAACAACGCCTCGCAGGCCGACTTCGAGTTCCGGCAGTACACAGCCACGGCCGACCTGGCGGGCTCGCCCTTCTCGCTGCCAGCGGGGCCGGTTTCGGCCGCCGTAGGCCTCAACTGGCGGCGCGAGACCCTGAGCTCGGTGAACTGCCCCGAGTGCCAGCTGGGCGCCCTGATGAACCAGAACTACTCGCTGTTCTCCGGCGAGGTGGAGGTCAAGGAGGCCTATGCCGAGGTGGGCGCGCCGATCTTCCGCGACCTGCCCCTGATCCGCAGCTTCGACGTCAACGGCGCGGTGCGTCAGACCGACTACTCGACCTCGGGCAAGGTCACCACCTGGAAGGTGGGCGCCACCTGGGACATCGACAGCATGTTCCGCCTGCGCATCACCCGCAGCCACGACATCCGCGCACCCAACATCAACGAGCTCTTCAACCCGGGCTCCGAAGGCAACCCGCAGGTCACCAACCC
Organism: Caulobacteraceae bacterium; assembly: GCA_947475465.1. GTDB lineage: Bacteria > Pseudomonadota > Alphaproteobacteria > Caulobacterales > Caulobacteraceae > Phenylobacterium. The sequence goes on from CANJLK010000007.1 coordinate 90,702, forward strand.
GCTCAACAACGCCCAGGGTTTCACCAAGTCCAACACCGTGGGCAACCCCAGCCTGCTGCCCGAGATTGGCGACACCATCACCGGCGGCATCGTCTTCCAGCCCAAGTGGGACTGGCTGTCGGGCTTCTCGGCCTCGATCGACTACTGGAGCATCCACCTCAAGAACGCGATCGCAACCCTGCCCATCCAGAACGTGATCAACGGCTGCTTCGCCGGCGACCAGTCGCTTTGCCAATACGTGGTCAAGGACACCACGCCCCTGGGCATCGCGCGGGTGAATTCGCCGAACCTCAACCTCAACGCCCAGAAGACCGACGGCTTCGACTTGGAGGCCAACTACGCGGTCCCGCTGGAGCGCCTGAACCTGCCGGGATCGCTCACCATCCGGGCGCTGGGCCTCTACACCCGCAACGCCAAGTCGATCTCCAACGGCATCACCATCAACGCCGTCGATACGGCGGCGACGCCGCGTTTCTTCACCAGCGCCTTCATCACCTACGCCCTGGGCCGCAGCAAACTGAACCTGACCGCCCGCTACACCTCGACGATCCGTTACTCGACCACCCTGATTGGGCCGGACGATCCGAGCTATTCGGTTGGCCTCGCCAACAGCGTGAACAAGAACCTCTGGAAGGTGCCGGTCTACTGGAACGGGGCCTACGCCTGGGACGTCAATCCGAACCAGCAGCTCTACGTCAACATCGACAACATCTTCGACAAGAAGCCGCCGATCGTCGCCTGGGTGCTCAGTGGCGGGCCCTACGACCTGGTGGGCCGCAATTTCAAACTGGGCTTCCGCCTGCGCTACTGACCCCCGCTGCGACCGACATCGAGAGAGGAAACGCCAAAATGCTCAAAAAATTTAAGATGATGGCTGCGGTGTCGGTGCTGGCGCTGGGCCCGTTCGCGACGCCCGCCGCGGTCGTCGCCAAGGGTGCGAAGGCCCCGCCGACCTACTTCGCGCCCTCGACGCCGCAGACCGTGGTCAGGGGCTCCATCGCCAACGACGTGAAGCCCATCCTGCATGTGCCGTCGGGCGCGGTGGTCAAGATCAACACCATCTCCCACGGCGGCCTGGGCAAGGATCCGGTGGCCTATTTCACAGCCGCCGGCATCCCCGCCAAGGACGTCCTGCCTGACGCCGTGGCCATCGCCAAGGCCAGCGAGGAGAACAACTGGTCCGGCCATGTGCTCACCGGCCCGATCTATGTGGACGGCGCAGAGCCGGGCGACATGCTGGAAGTGCGGATCATCAAGGTCACGCCGCGCACCTACTACGGCACCAACGGCGTAGGCCCCGGCGGTCTGGCGGCCGGCGTGCTCACCAAGTCCGACAGCCGGGTGATCCGCTTCGACGTGAAGCGGAAGGTCATGCTGCTGACCAAGGATGTGGAGCCGCGCCTGGGACCCTTCATGGGGATCATGGCCGTCGCCCCCGACCCGGCGACCACGGGCGGCAAGGTGGGCTCGCGCGCGCCTGGCCCGTTCGGCGGCAATCTGGATTTCCGCCGCCTGACCGCCGGCTCCACCCTCTACCTGCCGGTCTTCAACAAGGGCGCCCTGTTCTACACCGGCGACAGCCACGCCGGGCAGGGCGACGGCGAGATCAGCGGCAACGCCAACGAGAGCTCCATGGCGCCGACCCTGCAGTTCATCGTCCACAAGGGCGCGGGTAAGGCGATGCGCTTCCCCTGGGCCGAGGACGCCGCCAACTACTACGTGCTGGGCATGGACCCCGACCTCGGCAAGGCGGCCTCGAGCGCCGCGGTTGAGACCATCAACTGGCTGCATGACAAGAAGGGCCTCAGCCTGGAGGACGCCTATCATCTGTCCAGCATCGGCGTGGACTTCGCGATCTCCGAGGCCGTCGACCAGAACCTGGTGATCTACGCCACGATCCCCAAAGCCTACTTCACCAAGAAGACGCCCTACTGGGCCCGCTAGCCTTCGGCCCAGCCTCGCCAAGCCACCCCCTTTTTCCGGAGAGTCCGATGCGCGCGAAGTCCACGATAGTCTCGATCGCCACGGGCCTGGCGCTGGCGGCGTCCGCCCAGGCCCAGGGCGTCTATCCGCCGGCGAAGTACACCCCCGACGCCGTCGCGCCCTCGACGCCCAAGACGGTGATCCGGGGCTCGATCTCCTACGCCAATCCGCCGATCCTGCATGTGAAGGACGGCGCGACGGTGCTGGTGGAAACCCTGTCCCACGGCGGCCTGACCAACGATCCGGTCAAGTTCTTCGGCGAGGCGGGCATCCCGGCCAAGGACGTGCTGCCGGACGTGGTCGCCATGTCGAAGGCGGGATTGTCCTCGGGCGCCGGCTTCGGCGGTCACTACCTGACCGGTCCCATCTACATTGAGGGCGCGGAACCGGGCGACATGCTCGAGGTGCGCATCCTGAAGGTGACGCCGCGCACCTATTACGGCGTCAACAACGTCGGGCCGGGCGGGGTGGCGGCCGATGTGCTCAAGGAGCGGACCGCCAAGGTCATCAGGTTCGACGTCAAGCGTGGCGTCCAGCTGCTGGCGCCGGGCGTGGAGCCAGTGATGCGGCCGTTCATGGGGATCATGGCCGTGGCCCCGCCGCCGGACGTCGGCAAGGTCAGCTCCGGGCCCCCGGGCGCCTTTGGCGGCAACATGGATTTCCGCCGCCTGACCGCCGGCTCGACCCTCTATCTGCCGGTGTTCAACAAGGGCGCGCTGTTCGTCACCGGCGACAGCCACGCCGGCCAGGGCGACGGCGAGATCAGCGGCAACGCCAACGAGAGCTCCATGGCCCCGCTGCTGCAGTTCATCGTCCACAAGGGCGAGGGGAAGGCGATGCAGTATCCCTGGGCTGAGGACGCCTCCAACTACTATGTCCTGGGCATGGACGAGGACCTGGGCAAGGCGGCCAGCGTCGCGGCGGTCCAGACCCTCCACTGGCTGCACGACCATAAGGGCCTGAGCCTGGAAGACGCCTATCACCTGTCCAGCATCGGGGTGGACTTCGCCATCTCCGAGGCCGTCGACAAGAACCTGACGATCTACGCGACCATCCCGAAGGCCTATTTCAAGACCAAGACGCCCTATTGGACCAAGGCGAAGTAGCGGGCGGGGTTCGCGCCGCCATGCTAGGGTGAGCTTGCCGCGGACGCCGTGGGGCTCTGCAAGCCCCGGCCGTCGGCGCGGCGCGAAAGGCCCTGGGCCCTCCAATGGATATCTTCTCCTGGCTGCGCAGCGCCATGGTCAGCGACGCCGACGTGCGGGCCGAGGTCTGGAAGCTGGGCGCCCGCCATCGGGGCGAGCCCCTGGTCGGCGCGCTGGCCGAACTCAAGGCGCCCGACCTCTCCAGCGAACGCGCCCAGCTGCTGCGGGCCTGCGTGCGCAAGCTGCGGGCGGCCTAATCGCATTCGACAAAAGCAAACAGGCCCCCGGCGTGAGCCGGGGACCTGCCGCTACGCGGGCCAATACTCGGCCCCGATAGAGAGGTGGATCAGTCGCGGCGGTCGGCGCGGACCTGACGGCTCAGGACGTCGAGCTTGGCCTGGATATAGGCCTCGTCACGGTCGTTCAGGCGGCCGTTGTAGTGACGCATCTGGGCTTCCTGGCGGCGGATCGAATCCAGGGTGCGGGTGGCGTTGCGGGCTTCATAGCGGCTGAGCGAGCCGTCCATCCGCGCCTGGTGGATGCGGTCTTCCAGATAGGCTTCGCGGGTCACGGTGTCCCGGCGGCCGGCGACGTAGTTGGCCGGGGCGCCATAGACCGGGGCGGACGGGGCGATCACGACCCAGCGGCCGTCGTTGTCCCAGCGGCCGCTAGGCGGCGAGCCTTCGATCCAGGCGCCGTTGCGGTCGTAGTAGCCACGGGCCTCGGCGCGGGCCACGGCGTTGGAGTGCCAGTCGCCGTTGCGGTCGTAATAGCCATAGGCGTCGCGGCGGGCGTAGTCGGGGGCGGAGGAGGCCACGACCCAGCGTCCGTCATTGTCCCAACGGCCGCTGGGGGGCGCGCCGTCGATCCAGTTGCCATTGCGGTCGTAGTAGCCGCGGGCCTCGGTGCGGGCCACGGCGTTGGAATGCCAGGAGCCGTTATTGTCATAATAGCCATAGGCGTGGACGCATTCGCTGGACCCGCGCGCGGCCTGGTTGCCGATGATCGCGCCGCCGACACCGCCGACGATGGCGCCGTCGCCCTTGTGGCCGCTGCCGGCCACGGCGCTGCCCAGAAGCGCGCCGACGCCCGCGCCGACGATAGTGCCGGCCGTGCGGTTGGCGCTGCGCTGTTCGCAGGTTTCCTGCGCCAGGGCGAGGGTGGGGATGAGGAGGGCGGCGGCGACGCCCGCCACCAGAATGTTCTTACGCATGTCGAGAAGCTCCTTGGAGGGATGGATGTCCGTCCTGTGGAGCTCCAAACGCCCGGCCATTGCGGCGGTTCCGGATTACGGCGGTGGCGAGCGGCGGCCGGCGCTGGAATCAGGCCGGGCTGGATCCGTTTTCCGTAGGCCACACAGCCCGGATGGCGGCGATCAGGTCGGCGCCGACAAAAGGCAGCTCAAGGATGGCTAGGCGCCGCGATCGTTCGAATATGCTCCGCAGCGCATGGGCTTCGCCGGTCATGATCACGAAGAGACCATCCCAAGGCCGTGCCCGCACCGCCTCGACGAAGGCCGCCGGATTCGGCTTCAGCACCTGCTCGTCGATGATCAGGGTCATGGCGATATCGAGGGGCAGTGTTTCGGGATCCGTCGCCGCGTCATGCAGGGTCACCTTCAAGCCGGCAGCCTGAAGCGCAGACTCCAGCGATGCTCCCAGCACCGCATTTTTCACGACGACGATGGCGCTTTCGGTAGGCATGAACTGGGCGGACAAGCCGCGTACTCTGGCCCGCCCGCAGCATGCGGAAGGGGCTCGCGCAAAGGTTAGAAGCCCAGATTGCCTGGACCGACCTAGGGGTTCTACTTAGACGATCGCCGCGCGGGCGCCGAGGGAAGCCCTGGGTTGAACAAATAAGAATCCCATAATCTTGGCTCAATTCGGCCAGCGTCTCGGAACTAATTTGTCTAAGATCAAAACACTCAGGCGATGAGGATGGCATGAAGCCACGGAATGTGGCTTCACTGTAGTTTAAGCCGCGTTAGTGTTCGGTAGGGGGGGAGGCCTGGTGATCGCGACGAAGTTGCGCTGGCCCGAAAGTTTTGTCCTCGGCATCGCCGCGGGCGTGGTGACGATTGCTGTCCTGGCGCTTGTCGGCTGGAATATCGGCAGCGTCCCGCTAACCTCCGTATTCGTCGGATCCATCGCGCTCCAGCCCACCACCGCCTTGGCCCTCATCGTCGGGGCGATGGGTCTCGTGGCCGCCGTGGCGGACCGCCGCTGGTCGGCGCGGCCGGCCGGCGGCGCCTTGCTGAGCGCCTGCGTGATCTGGCTGTGGGCCTATGCCGCCCACCGTCCGTTGGCTATGGACCTGATCCTCTACCGCGACGCCGTCCTGGCCCAGCGACCCGCGCCGCTTTGGCCCGGCCGCCCCAGCATTGTCACCTGCATCGTGATCGCGCTCTTCGGGGCATCGCTCCTTGTCGCCGGCGTGCGCGGAAGACGCCTTCGACTGACGGCGGTCGCGGCGGCCAGCGCCGGGGGGCTTTTGTCGACGATCTCCATCCAGCCCTTCTTGTTGCAGGATCCCTCGCAGATCTCGATCCTCCACCAGAGCCTGCGGATCGCGCTGAACACGACTCTTGCCGTGGGCGCTCTTTGCTCGGGCGTGCTGATCTTGATGCGCGACACCGGCTGGGTGCGGGCGATCACCAGCCCTGGCGACCATGGCCGGATCGCGCGCCTGCTGGCGCCCGTGGCGCTGGTGCCGGTCGCGATCGGAGCTGTCGCCAGTATCGGGGTGCTGTCCGGGACTTATGGCCCGGACGTCCGGATGATGCTGATCATCGTGCTCAGCGCCTGCGTCCTGATGGTTCTGACCTTCTGGGCCGCGCGTCAGCTGAGCGATGAGCGCCGCGAGCGCGACAGCCTCCTGGCCGCGCTCGACAGTTCAACCGTCATTGTGGTCGGTGACGATGGCTGTATTCGACACTGGCCGGCGGCCTGCGAGCGTCTCTACGGCTGGACGGCGGCCGAGGCCGTCGGCTGCCTGCCCAAGGATTTGCTCGTCGCTGAGGGCGAGGGGGTTGATCCCGAAGTGCCGGTGGCGATCCAGAGGGACGGCGAGTGGCGCGGCGAGGCGAGGCACCGGACGAAGTCGGGTGGCCTGCTCTGGGTGGCGGTCCACGTTGCCCGCCTGGCGGACGGACCCGATGGCCGGACACGCACGGTCGGCACGATCAGCGACATCACCAAGTTGAAGCTTGTCGAAGCCTCCCTTCGCGAGAGCCAGGAGCGCCTCACCCTGGCGATCGGCGGATATGACCTGGGCATCGCCGATGTCGATGTGGCCACCGACACGGTGATCGCAGAGGCGGGGATGGAGGAAATATTCGGGGTCGGCCCGGGGGAATTGAACGGATCGCTCAACAAATTTCGGGCGACAATCGTCACCGACGACCTGGCGGCCACCCTGCGCGAGGCCAACGCGGGCATCTTCCACGGGCAAAGCAGCCAGATCGACGACATCCGCATTCGGCGCGGCGACGGCGCGGTGCGCGACCTGCACGGCGTGGGCCGCTTCCTCTATTCGGCTGACGGTGTCCACGAGCGGACCATCGCCATTTACCGCGATGTCACCGAGGAAAAGCGGAACCAGCAGGAGGTGGCCCAGCGCGAAGAGCTGCTGGGCGAACTGCGTCTTGAGCTCAACCATGTGGCCCGGCTCTCGGCCATGGGGGAGATGGCCGCCGCCCTGGCGCACGAACTCAACCAACCCCTGACCGCCATCAGCAATTCGGTGGGCGCGCTGAAGATCAAGCTGGGGGATGGGGCCCGAGCGCTGGACGATACCGCCCGCGCCCGCGTCATGCGCGCGGCCGACCAGGCCGAGGGCCAGGCCGTGCGCGCCGGCGAGATCGTGCGGCGCCTGCGTGACTTCATCGCCCGCGGCGAGGCCGACGCGCGGATCGAGGAATTGGCCCCGATGATCGAGGACTCGGTCGCCCTGGCCGCCCCGCACGCCAAGGCGGAACAGGTCGAGATCCGATTGAACCTGTCGCCGGCAGCCGACCGCGTGCTGGCCGACAAGATCCAGATCCAGCAGATCCTGGTGAATCTCATCCGCAATGCGTCCGAGGCCATGCGCGAGACGCCACAGCCGCACATCCTGTCGATCTCCACAGCCCTGAGGCACGGAATGGCCGAGATTTGCGTTCGGGACACCGGCCCCGGGATCGCACCGGAGGTGGCCGAGAAGCTGTTCTCGCCCTTCCTCTCCACCAAGGCCGCCGGCATGGGCGTTGGCCTGTCGATCTGCCGGAGGATCGTCGAGACCCACGGCGGCGAGATGTGGCTCCAGGATGGCGAGGCGGGCGCCGACTTCCGGTTCACCATTCCGCTAGTGTCAGAGGAGTTGGCCGATGTCGGCTAGGCGAATCCTTCATATCGTCGACGATGACGACGATGTTCGAGAATCCGCGGCTCTGCTGCTGGAGGCAGCCGGATTCGAGGTCGTCGCCCACGCCTCGGGCGTCGCCTTCCTCGAGGACTTGGATCCGGCGGTCCCGGCCTGCGTGCTTCTGGACATCCACATGCCGCAGATGGACGGCATCGAGGTCCAGCGCCAGCTGGCGGCGCGAGGGATCGCCTTTCCGGTCATCGTCCTCACCGGCCGGGGCGACATCTCCAGCGCGGTGCAGGCGATGAAGAACGGCGCCTTCGAGTTCCTCGAAAAGCCCTACGTCAACGAAATCCTGATGGCTGCCGTGGCCGACGCCTTCGGCAAGCTGGAGGCGACCACCGAGGATCGGGCGGCCACCGCAGAGGCGCGCGAGCGCGTGGCCAAGCTCACCAACCGCGAGACCCAGGTCATGCGCGCCCTCTTGGGCGGACTGCCGAACAAGCTGATCGCGCACGAGCTCGACATCAGCATCCGCACCGTCGAGGTGCATCGCGCCAATGTCATGGAGAAGCTGCACGCCGGTAGCCTGTCCACGGCCGTGCGCATAGCCCTGGCCGCGGGTATCCAACCCTTGGCGTCCGGCGGCGGCCGCGGCTCGGCGGCGGGGTCGAGTAGGCTGCAGCAGGCGCCGCGCCTGCAAGCTGCAGCTTGCGCCCAACGGTCTGGCCGCTAGCCTGCGGGCGCAGGGGACCAACCATGAGCGAACTCATCGAACACCAGCCGCCGTCGCCGGCCACAGGCGCAGGCGCGCCCTGGGCGCAGCTTCAGACCCTGCTGGTGGCGGGCGAGACGGTGGTCGCCTTCGCCTTGCAGCACCGCCTCTACGCCCTGATCCACCGCCGTCAGGTCGCAGCGGCCACCAGCGGTCGCTTCATCTTCCTAAAGCGTCCCCTGCTTGGCGGTTACCTGCCGCTGGACGTCCGCTGGCAGGATGTGAAGGACGTCCAGATCACGGTCGGCATGTTCACCGCCGCCGTCGTCCTGACCTACAGCGCCAACCTGTCCGATACCGCCGAGGGTGAGGGCGAGGTCCACGCGCTGCGCGTCGCCAGCCTGAAGATCGAGGCGGCCCAGGCGCTTTACAGGGAATGCCAGGCCCAGGGTCAGGCCTGGCGCGAGAAGCGCCGCGTCCGGTCCATCGAGGAGATGCGGGCCCAGTCCGGCGGAGTGCAGATCGCCACCGGCGTCTATCCGCAGGCCGACCTGGCCGGGGATCGCTCGAAGATCGGCGCAGCGCCGCACGACGACCCTGCGACACGCCTTAGCCGAGCCAAGGCCATGCTGGACCAGGGCCTCATCACCGACCCCGAATTCGAGGCCATCAAGGCCAAGGTGATCGGCGGGCTCTAGCATCCGCACTCCGGACGGACCCGCGCCTCAGCGCCTGCCCCGGTTGCGGGTTGGCGGCTCGGGCGCGGGGCCGCGGCGTCCTTGGACGGCTGGCTTGATCGAGCGCAAGGCCGGGCTCTCGATCTTGCCTAGGCTCGATCTCTCCGTCGCCGAAGGCGACCTCCCAGGACGGCCAAAGCATGACCCACACGCCCCACGAACTGCACGAGGAATTCCCCCAGCAGGCCGCCGCGCTCACGGCGCTGAAGGCCGACCCGCGTTTCGCCAAGCTGGCGGACGCCTACCATGAGCTGAACCGCGCCGTGCACCGCATGGAGACCAACATCGAGGCGGTGGCCGACCACATCCTGGAAGACGCCAAGAAAAAGCGCCTGGAGCTGAAGGACGAGATCGCGACCTTCCTTGCCCGCGTTGCCTGACCCCGTTTTCTGACGGTTGACGGCGGCGCCGCCGCGGCATCGTCTAGGCCTCCAGAAAGCAGGGCCGAGAACCTTGCGTGCGGAGGGAAGAGACGATGTTTGCGGCGCCGCCGGTTTTGGAGACCACCGTCTTCGCGACGATCCCCAAGAGCCCCAAAGCCGGGACCTCCGCCTGGTTCGACATGCAGCCGGGAATGCCGCCGACGCTGGGCAGCTTCATCGAGGGCCCGTCGTTCGACCGCGCCGGCAATCTGTGGATCGTCGATATCCCCTACGGGCGCCTGTTCCGGATCGGCCCGGACGGCGACGTGAGCCTCGCCCTCGAGTACGACGGCTGGCCAAACGGCCTCAAGTTCCACCGCGACGGCCGCGCCTTCATCGCCGACAACAAGCACGGGATCATGGTCTTCGATCCGGCCACCGGGGCGATCGCGCCGCATCTGGCGCGTGGCCACATGGAGCGCTTCAAGGGGCTGAACGACCTCCTCTTCGCCAGCAACGGCGATCTCTACTTCACCGACCAGGGCGACTCCGGCCTGCAGGACCCCAGCGGCCGGCTCTACCGGCTGCGCGCCGACGGGCCGCTTGAGATCGTGCTCGACGGCCTGCCGAGCCCCAACGGCCTCGTATTGAGCCTTGACGAGAAGACCCTCTATCTCTGCGTCACCCGCGACAACGCGGTCTGGCGGGTTCCGCTCATGCCGGGCGCGCCGCCCACCAAGGTCGGCGCCTTCATCCGCCTGTCCGGCGGGGTGGGGCCCGACGGCATCGCCATCGACGAGGCGGGCAACCTCGCCGTCTGCCATCCAGGCCTGGGATCGGTGTGGCTGTTCAGTCCGGTGGGCGAGCCACTCTACCGCATCAAGTCCCAGACGGGCCCGGTGACCACCAACTGCGCCTATGGCGGGGCGGGCGGGAAGGCCCTCTTCATCACCGAATCCATCACCGGCACGGTGCTCCAGGCGCAATTGCCGGTGGCCGGAAAGGCGATGTTTTCCCACACCTAGACGGCTGACGGCGGGGCCTGCCGGGCCTTGTAGCGCCCCGTCAGTGTTGAGCGCCGAACATCGCCCTGCGACGGCGCAGGGTTGCGCCGGCGAGACCGAAGGCGCCGATTATCAGGGCCCAGACCGAAGGCTCCGGCACGGGGTCCGTTTCGGAGGTTAAAGAGGCGCGGAAACCTGTTGAATCATCGTTGTAATTTCTGTTGGAGCCCCAGCCTACCAGGAAGTCGAGGTAGTCGCCGGCGCCGAGGGTCACAGCCAGGTTGTAGGATGCGGTCTGCCCGTAGCCGTTCACCAGGCCGGAGGCGAGGCTCACGCCGTTCCGGAGGACATGCACGTCGGTGGTGGTCCCCACCAGATCGATCCCGGCGAAGGTGACGTTGAGCAGGCCGCTGAACGACATCGCCGTCGTGTAGCGGACATCGGCGAAGGCGCCGGTCGGGCCCGGGTGCAGCAGTCCCTGGCCCGCCGCCAGGACGATGGCGTCATTGGCCCCGAAGGCCACGGTCCCGCTGCCGGTGTTCAGCGCGACGGTGGGCCAGAAGGTCCCTGTCGGGTTCCACGCCTCGACGACGCCGACGTAGGTGGTATGCGCCGTCAGCGGGGTGAACGATCCCCCGATGCCTGTGGCCAGGCCATAGCTCCATCCTGACGCGGGGTTGGACGACGATGAGAAGTCCGCCGCGAAGTCCGCGACAGTCGCCGCCGACGCCCGGGCCGTCAGGGCAAGCAGGGCCGCGCAGGTGAAGATCGCCAGTCTGGACATATGGATTTCCTCTTGAGCCCCGAGCGGGCAGGGCGCTCGCTAGGCCGGTCACGGCTTCAACAGCGCCGTCATGGCGCTGTTGGCGGCGCCGATCATCGACTGCACCTCGGCCCGGTAGGCGGTGGGGTTGTCCAGGCGGGCGACGAAGCTGAACTGGAAGTCCGCGCCGGGATTGAACAGGCCGCCCAGGCTGCTGCTGGAGGTCATGCTGAAATCGTCGGAACTGCCCGCCAGCGACTGGGCCAGGCGCACGACCACATCGCCGTCCTTGGCCGGCGCGGGCCTCGTTACGGGGACCTTTTGCCACTTGTTGTTGCCGTCGGGGGTCCGGAAGGCGATGCGGGTCTGATCGGCCAGCAGGCCGACCTCGGCCTCGGCGGTTCCTTCGCCGCTCTCGCGCCCGGGCGATGACGGGCCGGTGTTCAGGCGTTCGCGCCGGCGCGACGCCGTGGCCTGCCCGAGGGTGACCACATAGAAGGCCTTCACCACGTGGGCGTTGAGTTCCTTGGCCATCTGCACTTCCAGCCCGGGTAGTTTCCAGGTCGAGCCGATGGTGATGACGCTGGGGCCGCCGGGGGTCGTGCTCTTGCCGCCCATCTTCGACACCCAGCCGATATAGCTCTTCGGCTGCTCGAAGATGCTGCCCTCCATGGCGTAGGGTAGGTAGGGCGCGAGCGGCGGCGGGCTGACCAGGGTGGCGTCGCCCAGGGCGTTGCCGAACCGGGTGAAGTTGGGGTTCGCCGCCGCCTTGACGATCTGCTGGTAGCTGGCGTTGGCGGTGACCTCGGCCTCCGGGACGATGTTGAAGCCCGCGGCGACCAGGCCGGCCTTTAGCTGGCGGTAGGCTTCCGCGGCGATGGCCGCCTGAAGCTCAGGGTCCATCTCCGGCAGGGCCAGCACGGTCTGGGCGGAGGTCTTGTCGGCGAACATGCCGTTGCCCTGGGCCTTGGTCCCGGCGACGGAGGCCTGGAACGAGACGATGACGCTGGCGATGGCGACCCGCCGTGTGGCGGCCAGGCCCGTCGCGGCGGAATCCGTGTACGCGGCGGTGGCGGCCGGCGCCGGGGACGCCTGGCTCCACGCCGCCGACGGCGCCGTCGCGGCGGCGAGGGCAAGCGCGAGAGCGGCCATGGGCTTGAACATTTTCAATGTCTTTCAGTCTGCTCCACGCCTCGTCCGACGCGGCGGATATCGATGTTCCGGCAATTGGGGGGTAGTCCTCGAGGCCCGCGGCGGTCAGCCCCATTTGGGGTAGGGCGGCCAATTCCATTTGGGGTAGACGGGTTGGGAGCGGCCGCGTTCTCGGGATATTGGCGCCATGACCCTCGCGGCCGAATTCCTGAAGCGCTTTCGCGCCGCTGAGCGCGACGGTGACCCCACGGTCGCGCTGCTGGACGATCCGGTCGGCTTCGGCGCGGCCATGGAATTTCGCACCGAGGAGCTCGACCGGGCCCTGGCCCAGGCGGTCGAGGGCGATTTTGGCGCGCCGGCGATCCTGAACCAGGAAGGCTTCGCCTCCGCGGCCTGTGACCGCGATGGCGCGGTGATCCACGCCGGGCCCCGCTTCCAGGACTGGTTCCGCGACGCGGACCTGTTCAGCGCCACGCTGGCGGGCCTGGCCGCGGATCGGCCCAACGTCTCCCTGCTCACCCACGACCGCACTGGGCGGCCGGTCGCCGTGGCCGCGGGAATGGCGTCCGTCGCCCTGAACTGGCCCCTCGACAGCGGCGTTCGCGCCGCCCTCGAAGCGACACCCGGCGGCCTGGCTGTCGTGGCCTTCCAGCCGAGCGGCTATTCCTGGGAGCGGGTCCGCGACGCCTACGGCCTGACGGCGGCGGAGGGGCTTCTGGTGGCGGCCCTGGCGCGGCACGGCGACCTTCAGCGGGCGCCTATGAGACGGCCCGCAAGTTCGTCGCCTCGGCCATGCGCAAGACTGGCGCCCGGCGGCAGACGGAACTGATGCGCCAGGCCCTCAATGTCGCCGCCGGCGAAATCGCCGAGCCCACGCAGTTCACCCCCATGCTGCGCGATCTCTTCGGCCTGTCGCAAGGTCAGGCCGACCTCGCCGTCCTGCTTTCCCGGGGCATGACGCGGGAAGGCGCCGGCGCACACCTGGGCCTGTCTGCCAACCAGACCAAGGCCGCCCTCAAGTCGATCTTCGAATCCTGCGGCGTGGCGAGCGCCGTTGACCTGGCCCGCATCGTATCGGAGGTCAGCGCGCTCGAGGGCCTGGCCACCGCCTGCCACGTCGCCCTCAAGTCGTCGGGGGAGGCGACCGAACCCCTGCGGCTGGTGCCGCGAAGGCGAGGCGAGGGCGCCATCGCGGTGGTCGACTACGGACCGCCCGGCGCCCGGCCGGTGCTGATCTTCCACGGCGGAAGCAGCGGGCGGACCCAGTTCAGGGGCTTTATCGGCGCCCTCCAGACGGCGGGCCGGCGGCCGATCAGCATCGAGCGGTCAGGCTTTGGCCTGTCGTCCTTCGTCGCCGGCGATCCCGTGGCGACAGCCGTCCAGGATATCGCCGACGTCCTGGACGCCTTGGGGATCGGGCGCGCCCCGGCCATCGCGCTCAGCACCTTCGCCGCCGTCGTGGCCTGCGCGGCCCAGAATGCCGGGCGGGTGACGGGCGGGGTGATCATCAATCCCGATCCGCCGACCGTGATCGATCCCTCCGTGGGCCACAGGCTCCTGAACTATATGAAGATCCTGATGGGCGCCTATCCGGACCTGGGGGCGCGGTTCATCCGGTTGCTCTACCGGCGGGCGACCTCGGCCTCGATCGCGCGGTCCTTCCGAAGCGTCGCCAAGGGATCGCCCTCGGACGAGGCGCTGTTCGACGCGCCCGATTGCCTGGCGGATTTCGAGCGCGGCGCCCGCCAGGCCGCCGTGGGCGAGCGCGGCGTGATCAACGAGATGCGGGCCCTGATCCACGGCCCCCAGCCCGATCCGGTCGCCGAGTCCAGCGCCTGGACGATCCTCTTCGGCGCCCAGGACCGCACCCTCGATGTGCCGTACGGCCAGGCGCACTGGCGTGAGAAACTCCCCTCCGCCCGGGTCGAAGTCATAGCCAACGGCGGCCACTGGCTGCACGCCAGCCATCCCGCCCTCGTGGCCGCGGCCCTGTTGCGGCAGACCCGGACCTCGCCGACCTAGATCTGCCTACCGGCCGGGGCAGGCGCGTCTCGTGAATCCATGAGAGGAGGCGAAGGCAAGCCCCTCCACCTCGTCCTCAGGCGCCACGTATGACGCGGCTAGAACTTGCGGGTCAGCTTGATCCCATAGGTTATGGGCTTGCCGATGTAGAAGTTCTGGCCGTTGCCGCCCAGGTTGGCCCCGGCTTGCGCATACTTCGTGCTGGCGAGGTTCTTGCCGTAGATCGTGGCGCTCCAATCCTTCGCCGCCGCCTCGAAGGTCAGGCTGGCGTCGACCAGGGTATAGGCCTTCTGATCGTTGGTCGGCGTGTTCAGGTCATCGAAGAAATAGTGGCTGGTGTAGGACGCGCCCAGGCGGCCCGAAAGGGTCCCCATGTCGCCCAGGTCCCCGTGATAGTTGAGGCTGGCGCCAGCGGTGGAGTCCGGAACCCGGTTGAATTTCAGGTCCGAGACCGGCGCGTAGGCGGTGTAGACGCCGGCGGCGTTGGTCAGGCCGGTGAAGCTGTCGTACTTGGCGTCGACATAACCGTAGACCGCGTTGAGGCTCCAGTTCTCATTCAGGTTGGCGACGCCCTCCAGTTCGATGCCCTTGATCGTCGCGGTGGCGGCGTTGAAGGTCGACTGGATGACCCCCAGCAATGGATCCTGCTGCGTCACTGTCCGCTGCAGGTTGCGATACTTGTTCATGAAGATCGTCGCGTTGAGGCGCAGGCGATGGTCCAGGAAGTCGTTCTTTGTGCCGATTTCATAGGCTGTGACCTTTTCAGCCTGGTAGGGCGCGAAGGTGAGCGCCGCGCCCCGCAGCGAGTAGCCGCCGCTGCGGAAGCCCTGGGTCACTGAGCCGAAGACCATATGGTCGTTGTCGAACTTGTAGGAGATGCCGCCCTTGGGCGAGACGTTGCTGGCCGCGTAGGTCCGGGTCGGACCGAAACGACAGGCGGAGTAGTCGACGCTGCAGTCGCCGAAGGTGGCGACGGCGGTGAACCCGGCCACCACCGCGCGTTTGTGCTCGCGCGTCTGGCGCACGCCCACAGTCACCGTCAGTTTGTCGGTCAGACTGTAGTCCGCTTCGGCGAAGAGGGCTGTGGAGTAGGTCGTCTGAAAGGCGCGCTGAGCCTGGTCGCTCGTGCTCGTGCCGGTGACGCAGAGCGGCGTGGTGTTGTTGCGGTTGGTGGCGCAGATCGGGTTCACGGCGGCCGAGGTCGAGAAGATATTGCTCTTCAGGGGACGGCGGGACGAGGAATCCAACCACGTCAGGAAGTAATAGCCGCCGACGGTATAGCTCAGCTTGCCGACGTCCTGGGCGAAGCGGATTTCGGTGCTGTCCTGCCACTGGCTATAGTTGCCGGTCGTGCGGAAGGATTCCGCGTTGAACCCGTCGAAGTCCAGGTTGCTCTGTGCGCTGACATTTCGGTACCCCTGGACCAGGGTCGCCACGCCGCCCAGCACACGCCAGTCGACCTGGCCGATGGCGCTGAAGCTGTCGATGGCCTGGACGTTTTCACCACTGTTCTGAACGGTGAACCAGTCGGTGGAGGTCAGGTAGCCCTTGGCTTGCGGATAGGAAAACACCGGGACGGGGACCAGCGTCGAGGCTGGCGCGGTGTTGGGACTGAGGCCGCGTACGGGTTGGGCGTCGCCCTCAATGGACTGATAGGCGAGCTTAAGGTTGATATCGACCGTGTCTGCAGGCCTGACCAGCAGGGCGCCGCGGATGATCCCGTCGTGCGTCCCGCCGACCCGGCGGCCCTTGTTGGGATTGTTGGCCCAGTTGCCGTTGTTGAGGTAGCGGGCCGACAGGCGCGCGGCGGCCACATCGCCCCACACCGGGGCGTTCAGGATCACCGTCTCTTCAGAGTCGCTGAACCGTCCGTAACTGGCCGAGATGGCCGCTGACTTGGTGAAGTTGGCCCCGTTGGTGTTGATCACCACCGCGCCGGCGGTGACGTTGCGGCCGAACAGGGTGCCTTGCGGGCCGCGCAGGATCGAGACGTCGGAGACGTCGAACATGTCGAGGTTCGAGGCCGTGCCGGTGCCGAGGTAGATGCCGTCATAGATGATGCCGACGGGCGGCTCGTCCTGGGGCGAGGTGCCCGCGTTGCCCATGCCGCGCATCTGGAAGTCGTTGTAGTAGGCGCTGCTGGCCTGCTGGAAGGACACGCCCGGCGTCAGGCGGCCGACGTCGATGAGGTCGACCGCGTGGGCGGCTTCGATCTGCTGGGCGTTCACCGCGGTGGCGGCGATCGGGGTCTGTTGCAGGACTTCCGCCTTGGCCCTCTTGCGGCCGGTGACCAAGACCTCTTCTACGGCGGTGGGCGCGGCGGTGGCGGCCGCGGCGGCGGATTCAGCCCTGGCGGGCGGCGCAGCCGCCACGGACAGCGCGATCAAGGCAGAAGATGCGCTCAGCCAGTGGAGCTTCCCGGAATTTCTCATGCTTCCCTCCCAGAGTTGTTGTTTTGATTCTTATGTATTCGATATCCGCATATATATTTGAACATATATTCGGTAATTGGAATTATGGCATGTCGAGTTTAAGTAATTATTCAATTACATATAGAAACCGGCCATATTTAATTCTATAAGATCAAGTGATGACCTCATCGAGATCGGCGGGTGGAAGTTTCGCCAGGCCATCGCAGCTGCGCGCGGTCAGGTCGGCGTGCGGCGGCTGGCGCGGAGGGCTTCGATCTGGGCGCGCAACTCTCCCTGGCGCTTCGAGCCGAGCGGAAAGTTCCACAGCAGCAGACTGGCTAAAAGGATGGGGATGGTCGGCGCGAGGGCGAAGGTGATGCGCAGCGCGTTGAGCGACTGGGGCGTATTGTGCAGGCCGTGGGGATCGAAGTGCAGCGCCTGGAGCAACGGGAAGATGGCCATCACCATCAGGCTGGGCATCAGCTTTGTTGTGGACTCCAGCACAGCAAAGAAGGCGCCGGTCTGTGGCTTGCCGCTCAACACCGTGTCGGAATCGACGATGTCGGCCATGATCGACTGCATCAGGAAGCTGGGTCCGGCGTTCATCGCGCCGTGGAAGGCGATGGCGCAGATGAAGAAGACCATCTGGTTCGGCCCCCAGAACAGCATGCTGGCCTGGGATGCGCCGTAGAGCAGGACGGAGATCGCCAGGATGCGGTGCTTTTCGCGCCCCTTCGCCACCCACAGCCAGATCGGCATGCTGAGGACTGCGGCGGAATAGACAAACAGCAGAAGGGTCGATGAAACGCCGGGCGCCTTCATGATGAAGGAGACGTAGAAGATGAACAGGGCCGACTTCACCGCGAAGGGTCCGGCCTGCAGCACATCCACCAGCAGGATCCAGCCCAGGTATTTGTTCGTCACCATCCGCCGCAGGGTGCTGAAGAATTCTCCGATGGTGAACGAGGGCCGCGTGGAGACGACGGGCAGGTCGTCCGCCGGTTGCTCGGGCACGGAGACAACGGCGATCAGTATGCTCAACGGCATCAGAACGATGGCGGTCCACATCAACACCTGAAGCTTGTCGCCAAGGGTCGCGTGGGGAGTGAAGAATTCCATCGCCGCGGGAATGCCGAAGGCCATCAGCCGCGAGATGGATCCCATCGCCGCGCGCCACCCCTGGATTCGGCTGCGTTCGGCGTAGCGCCCAGACAGTTCTCCGCCCCAGGCCGAGATGTTCAGGTTCTGCATCGCCGAGGAGATGTTGAACAACATCATCCCCACCAGGACGTACCAGAAGGTCGGTTTGGACGTGAAATACTGCGGCGTGAACAACAGTGCGCAGGCCAGCATGAGGCTGGGTGTCGCCGCCACAACCCAGTGACGCCGGCGGCCCCAGCGGCTGGGCAGGCGGTCGCAGACGATGCCGATGATCGGGTTTGCGACCACATCGGCGATCGAGCCCAGCCCCACAATGAGGGCCCAACTGCTCAAGGTGATGCCGTAGTGGCCGGTGAAGAAGGGCGCCAGGAACAGGCTGATCGGTGCAATCATCGCCTGCAGCGGAAGCGCCGGCAGCCCATAGGCCATCAGCTGCCAGGTCGCCAGATTGTCCGGCTGGCCTCGCTGGAACCTCCGCGCAAGCCATCCACGCCGGACCCCGCCGGGCGGCC
>CANJLK010000008.1 GCA_947475465.1 Caulobacteraceae bacterium
ATGTAGTGGAAGAAGCAGCGGCGCAGGAAGGCGTCCGGCAGTTCCTTCTCGTTGTTCGAGGTGATGATCACGATGGGGCGGACCGCCGCCTTGATCGTCTCGTCGGTCTCGTAAACGTAGAACTCCATCCGATCGAGTTCCTGCAGCAGGTCATTCGGGAACTCGATGTCGGCCTTGTCGATCTCGTCGATCAGGAGGACGGGCCGCTTGTCGGCGGTGAACGCCTCCCAGAGCTTGCCCTTCTTGATGTAGTTGCGGACGTCCTTGACCCGCTCGTCGCCCAGCTGGCTGTCGCGCAGGCGGGTGACGGCGTCATATTCGTAGAGGCCTTGCTGGGCCTTGGTGGTCGACTTGATGTGCCAGGTGATCAGTTCGGCGCCGAGGGCGGCGGCGATCTCGTAGGCCAGCACGGTCTTTCCGGTGCCCGGCTCTCCCTTGATCAGCAAAGGCCGCTCCAGCGCGACGGCCGCGTTGACGGCGACCTTCAGGTCCTCCGTGGCGATGTAGCTGTCGGTGCCTTCGAAACGCTGGCTCATCAAAATCCTCGGGGCGCGCGCGGGCCGGCCCGCTGTCGAACGGTTGTTTGTCGGTCGGCAACCTAAAGGGCGCAGCGTCACATTCAAGCCGGATGAGGCTGCGTTGTTGACGCGCTCGATTCGGCGCTAGGGTCGGACCTTACGCACCCGAAGGCTGGAGCCCCGTTGAACCTCGCGATCCTCCAGGCCCGAACGACCTCCAGCCGGCTGCCCGGCAAGGTGATGGCGTCGGTGCTGGGCGAGCCGATGATCTCGCGCCAAATCGAGCGCCTGCGGCGATCCTCGCGCATCGACGCTCTGGTGGTCGCCACCAGTGTCGATCCCAGCGATGACGTCCTGGCCGCCCGTTGCGAAGCGATCGGCGTCGGCGTGCACCGCGGCGCGCTTGACGATGTGCTGGGCCGCTTCTGCGGCGCCCTCGAACGGTATCCGGACGCAGATACGGTCATCAGGTTAACGGCTGACTGTCCGTTGGCGGACTGGACGGTGATCGACCAGGTCATCGCCCATCATCACGATACCGGCGCCGACTACACCGCCAACACGCCGGCCGTTCGCACCTTTCCGCACGGCCTGGACACCGAGGTCGTCCGCGCCGACGTGCTGCTGGAGGCCGGGCGCGAAGCGCGAGATCCCTATGAGCGGGAGCATGTGACGCCCTTCGTCTACCGGCGCCCCGAGCGTTATCGAATGGCCTGGGTGTCGCGCCATCCCTCGCTTGCCCACCTTCGCTGGACCGTGGACCTGCCGGCCGACCTGGCGTTCGTGCGCGAAGTTTACGGGCAACTTTATCCGCGCGACCCGGCGTTCGGGTCTGATGCGATCATCGCCCTGACGGTCAATAGCGCGGAGATACCCCGATGAACGCGGTCGCTTCCGTGGCGCTGAAGCCCCTCGCGGAGGCCGACCGAGACCGGCTCCTCGCGTGGCGGAACCTGCCGGAGATCGCGCGTTGGATGTACAGCGACCACGTCATCGGGGCCGACGAGCATGCACGATGGTTTGCCGGCGCTCTGGCCGACCCTGGCCGGCGCTACTGGATCATCACCGTCGATGGCGAGCCGGTCGGGCTGGCCAACCTCTATGACATCGACCGCCAGCTCGGCCGCGCCGCCTGGGCCTACTACCTCGCCGACCCGGCATCGCGCGGGCAGGGGGTCGGAGCGTTTGTCGAGTATTGGGTAATCGAGCACGTGTTCGGCGAACTGGGCCTGTCCAAGCTTTGGTGCGAGGTGCTGATCGGCAATGAGCCGGTCTGGAAACTGCACCAGTCATTCGGGTTCCAGACAGAGGCCCGATACCGGCGTCATGTCATCAAGAACGGCGAGCCCACCGATGTGCTGGGACTTGGCCTGCTGGCCGAAGAGTGGGCCGCGCGCCGCGAGGCCAGCCGTGAACGCCTGCGGGCCCGAGGCTTCGCCCTCTAGGATTCGTCGCGGCGGGCGCGGGCGCCTGTGGGGCCGTCGTCGGCATAGCCCAGGGTGTCGAGATCGGCGTCGCTGAGACCCTTGGCCTCGAAGTTGGTGAAATCGTCGTCGCCGCCCTCGACGCTGTCGGCGTCGCGGACGAGGCCTAGGCCCTCGATGTCGCTGCGCGCATGGCGGTCTTCATTGAAGCCATCCTCGGGACCCTGACCGTCCAGGTCGTCCTCGCGCTCGGCTGTGGCGGCGCGATAGTCGAGTTCGTGGTCTTCCTCGGTGTCGTTGTCGTCGATGGCGTCCTCGTCGAACTCGTCGGCGTCGAGGGCCAGCGCCTCGTCTTCGTCGCGATCGCCTTCGGCCTGGGTCAGGTCAAGGAGCTCGGGAAGTTCCTCGAAGGTCCGCATCTCGCCGCGCTGCGACTGGCCGTCGAGGGTGGTCTCGTCGAACGCCTCGGCGTTGTCCTGCGCATCGAAGTCGGGTGTCTCTGACATGGGGATGGTCCTTCGGCCCGGCGCGCCAAGGCGCCACGCCAGATCAATCCCCGATGAAGCTCAGTGTTCCGCGAACTCCCCGAGCGCTTTGGCGACCTCGTCCATGACCGGCGCCCACTGGCCGAACGCCGGCGGCAGGAAGACTCGTGTGGACGGGTACCAAAGGTAGCGGTCCGACCCGAGGCGCGGCCAGGCGCCCGGGGTTGAAATCAGGTAGTTGGGCACGCCGCAGGCCGCGGCGATGTTCAAGGTAGCGTTGGAGAAGCCCACCACTAGATCGAGGGCCTTCGATAGCGCGGCCACCTCGTCCAGGTCCTGCTTCAGGTCGATGCCCGGCGGGGTCCAGATATCGACGCCGAACTGCGCCTTGGCCTGGGCCAACTCCGCGCTGCAATCGCCGTACTGGAGGTTGACGAAGGTGACGCCTTTCTGGGCCAGCACTGGCGCCCAGGCGTCGAAGGGCGAGAAATAGCGGTGGCGCGCATCGCGGTTGACGGCGCTCTTCCAGAGCAGGCCCACCTTGCGCCCGGCCGGTGCGGTTTGCAGCACCTCGCGCCAGTGCGCCACGCGCGCCGGATCGGCGGTCAGGTGGTGTCCCTCGGTGGGGAAGGCGTCGGCCGTGCGGCGGAACTGGCGCAGCAGCGACGCCATGGGGGTCCACAGATCGACGGTCTTGGCGTCGCCGACGAAGGGGATGACCCGGGTGGGCCGGCCGCCGACGTCGTAGGTCGCATGGGGCCCCACTTCGGCTGTCGGGAAGGAACGTTGGAACAGGGGGACAAGCCGGCCTTCGACCGCCAGCTTGAGCCGCCCGCGCAGCCCTAGCGCCCGGATCACGTCGGGCAGGACGTTGGCGAACAGCACCTCGTCGCCGAGCCCTTGCTCGCCGACCACCAGCAGGGTCTTGCCGGCGATGTCCATGCCGGGCTCCCAGCGAGGGCGGTCGATCATGAACTGCGTGCGGTCGTTGAATTGCGGATCAAGGCGGGACTCGTACTCATCCCAGCCCTCGCCGATGCTGCCCAGGGTCATCAGGATCGTGGACCGCGACAGGCGCATCATCTGGCGTTCATCCTCGGCCAGGACTCCATCCAGGGCCGCGTCGCAATCCTCGAGCGCGCCCGCGCTGTCGCCCAGGATCAGCCTGGCGTTGCCGCGGTTGTAGCGCGCCTTGGGGAAGTCCTTCTGCAGGCGCAAAGCCTCTTCGAAGAACGTCAGGGCGTTGGCGTAGTCGCCTTCGTCGGAGACGATGGTGCCCATGGTGTTCCACAGCATGGCCACCTCTGGCGTCTTGATGATCGCCGGCCGCAGGATATCGATGGCCTCTCCCGTCCGCCCCTGGTCGCGGATCGAGCAGGCCAGGTTATTGGCGCCCTCCGGGTGGTCCGGGTAGCGGGCCAGGAAATGGCGGAACAGGCTCTCGGCCTGCGGGATCATGCCGAGCCGGAACGCCAGCCGGCCCAGGTCGTTGGCGACATCGCCGTGTTCGGGGAGCAGCTTCAGCGCCGATTCATAGGCGGCGATCGACGACGGGAAGTCGCCTGCGCGCTCCAGGGCGATGCCCAGCACATACCAACCGAACCCGCTGCGCTCGTCCTGCTCCAGGGCCTTCAGAGCCCACTCGCAGGCGCTCTTGTGATCCTCTTGCCGGATGGCGTCGACCGCCCGTTGCAGCATCGGCGCCGCGGACATGGCCTTCAGGTCGGCCATGGCGGCATTGAGCCGCGCCAGGGCGTCGTTCGAGCCGGCGGAGCCGATGGCGTCGGCGGTCTGCCTGACCGGCGTCGGGGCGGCGCCGAGCAAGGCGTGAGCCGAAGTGGCGCTTTGGTGGGCGGGCAGGGGCATTGGGCGACTCCGACGATTCACCGACTCCTGCGCGATCATGGCTAACGCAAGCTTAATCGGGGCCGAGAAGGCGGGCTGAAGCCGGGCGCGAGCGGGGGTGAGGCCGGTCGAGGCGGGCTGCAATGTCGCGTTAACCCGACCCGGCTATCTCTGCGGATGCGTAAGGCCTGGCAGAACGCGACAATGGGTCATCCGAATCGGGTCCACAGATTCGCCAGCGCTGAGATCAGGAGGCGGGGTTGCCGCTAAAATTGTCGCTCAAGCCCGGAGAGAAGTTCGTTCTCAATGGCGCGGTCGTTCAGAACGGCGACCGGCGCGGTGTGCTGGTGCTGCAGAACAAGGCGTCTGTCCTGCGCGAAAAGGACATCATGCAGGCGGAGGATGTCACAACCCCCGCCAGGCGGATCTATTTCCCCGTCATGATGATGTATCTCGATGAGTCCAATCCTGAGCGCTACTACGATGAATTCGTCCGTCGCCTGACGGAATTCATGAGTGTCATCGCCAATCCATCCGTGCTCGCGGACTGTGTCGGCATCTCGAAATTCTGCATGGAGCGCGAATACTACAAGGCGCTCATGCTCTGCCGTAAGCTTATGGACTACGAGAACGAAAGGTTGGGGGATGTCGCTTAACGCCTACCGCCAAGCGGCGACCCGCACTGAAACGCCGCGCGAGATGGAGTACCGTCTGTTCGCGGAAGTCACCCTGGCGCTGATGGAGGCCTCGAAGCTCGATCGCGCGGACGTGGCCGGCAAGGTCGACGCCCTGGATTGGAACCGGCGCCTGTGGACGGCCCTGAGCGACGATTGCTCGCGTCCTGACAACGGCCTGCCCAAGCCGCTGCGCGCTTCGATCATCTCCCTCGCCCTTTGGGTGGGCAAGCACACCAGCGCCGTGATCCGAGGCCAGGAGGAGATTGAGCCCCTGATCGAGATCAACCGGATGATCATGCAGGGCCTGTCCGCCAACCCCGCCGCCGCCGCCGCCGCCTAGCTCCCGCGATCTTCCCTATCCGCGCCCGCCACGCGAGGCGCGCTGTCGCCTGAAATCCTTCCCAGTTTCGTATTGCCCCGCCGCGCCCCTGCGCGCCCGCGCAGCATGATTGCGCATGCGGCTAGAAGTGCCGCCGAGGCCCGGCAGGATTTGCCCACCGCTTTCCGCCCCCGGCAATTCCTGCCGGGCGGGAACGTGAATAATGCACTCTTAACGCAGTAAAATCAGTGAGTTGTGGGCCTGCGGCCGGCGTGGCCAGTTGGCCCGGGGCTTGCTTCCTTTGGGGCGGGCAAAACGCCCACGGCTGTCAAAACGACGGTCGACGACCTTGAAAAAAGGACTGCCTTTATGACGTATTCCGTCAACACCAATGTCGGCGCGATGGTCGCGCTGCAAAACCTGAACTCGACCAACGCTCAGCTGATGACGACCGAAAACCGGATCAACACCGGTTTGAAGGTGGCTTCGGCGAAGGACAATGCCGCCATCTGGGCTATCGCTCAGAACCAACGCGCGACGTCCAGCTCGCTGAATTCCGTCATCTCCTCCCTGCAACGCGGTCAGTCGACCGTGGACGTGGCTCTGTCGGCCGGTAACTCGGTCTCGGATCTGCTGCTGCAGATGAAGGAAAAGGCTCTGGCCGCGTCCGACACCACGCTGGACACCAACAGCCGCACGGCGCTCAACGACGAATTCAAGTCGCTGCGCGATCAGATCTCCAAGGTCGTCACCAACGCCGTTTTCAACGGCGCCAACATGCTCCAATCGAGCGGTACGACGATCAAGGCGATCGCCAATGCGGATGCGACCTCGACGATCACTGTCGCGGCTCAGGATCTGTCCCTGGGCGGCTCCGCGCTGACGACCAACATCGGCTCGACCGCCACGATCGGCACGGTGACCACGGCCACCAACATGATCGGCTATCTGAACACGGCGATCGCCAACGTCTCCAGCTCGCTCGGGAAACTGGGCACCGGCTCGAAGGCTCTGGGTTCGCACCTGTCGTTCATCCAAGCCCTTCAGAACACCGTGGACGCCGGCATCGGCAACCTCGTCGACGCCGACCTGGCGAAGGAAAGCGCAAATCTCCAGGCGCTGCAGACAAAGCAGCAGCTGGGCATCCAGGCGCTCTCGATCGCCAACCAGTCGTCTTCGGTTCTCCTCGGCCTCTTCAGGTAGGCCGCCTGGCTTGCGACGGGAGGGTTCGCCCTCCCGCCGTTCGCTTTCCCCCCATTGGAGCGCAGGCGTGTAAGCGTCCGCGACAGGAGAAATGGAAAACAAGGTTGCGACGGTCGCAGCCACCCCGGATCCGAATCTCGGCCCCAGCCCGCCACCCGCCCGCCCCGTCAAGGGGACCAAGGCGGCCAGCGCGCCAGCCACGCCGGACCCGGCGGACATGCGACTGGTCATCGAAGAGGACAAGGCCAGCGGCTCCTACGTCTACAAGACTGTGGACCGGCGCACCGGCCACGTCGTCCTTCAGCTGCCCCGGGAACAGCTCCTGAGGCTTCGCGAAAAGGGTGACTACACAGCCGGCGACGTGATCCGCGCCAAGGCCTGAGCCTCTCGCGTCCCGCGAAAAGAGGGGCGTGAATTGAATCCCGAATACCGCCCCGGTTGCCCGGCGGCGGCATTGCGCGTTGCGCGTTAACCTTCCGCCAACCTCGTTAACCTTAATGTCCTGTTGAACCCGCCCACGACTCGCATGGCTGCGGCGAACCAGGAGAACCCGTTCGATGGCGATGAGCGTCAACACCAACCAGGCCGCCCTGGTCGCCCTTCAGAATCTCAACAAGACGAACAGCAACCTGGGCACGGTGCAAAATCACATCAGCACGGGCCTGGCGATCAGCACCGCCAAGGACAACGCCTCGGTCTGGGCCATCGCCCAGGGGCAGCGGGCGGACATCGGGGCGCTGGCTGCGGTCAAGATGAGCATGGACCGCGCCAAGTCGATCTCCGACGTGGCCGCCACGGCGGGCGCCTCGATTTCCGACCTCCTGGTGCAGATGAAGGAGAAGGTGGTCGCGGCCATGGACCCGTCCATCGACGCGGCCTCGCGCAGCGCCTTGGACTCCGATTTCAAGTCCATCCTGCGGCAGATCACGCAGGTTACCCAGAACGCGACGTTCGACGGCGCGAACCTGTTGGATGGCAGCATCACGCCTGGCATCAAATTCATTGCCAACGCCGACGCCACGGGCTTCATCACCCTGTCGACGCAGAACATGTCGCTGGGCGGCTCGCTGATCACGGTCGCGGCGACCGCATCGCTGGGCACCATCACCTTCGCAACGGCGATCCTGGCGCAACTCGCCACTTCGATCACCCGGGTCAATGGCGCGCTGGGCAACCTCGGCTCCCAGTCCACGCAGATCGAGAACCACGCATCTTTCGTCTCGAAGCTGACCGACCAGCTCAACACGGGGGTCGGTAACCTGGTGGACGCCGATCTGGCCAAGGAAAGCGCGCGGTTGCAGGCGCTGCAGGTTCAGCAACAGCTTGGCGCTCAGGCCCTCTCGATCGCCAACCAGGCGCCGCAGATCATTCTGCAGCTCTTCAAGTAGGGGCTTTCGAGGCGCGTCATTCGAGCCCTTAACGAAGCCTCAGGCAATTTCGCGGCACTGTCCGCGCGCGGAACCGTATCCGCGGAAGGCGCGTCATGCCGACCGGCATAAACAACAGCTACCTGCTGTCCCTCTACACCGGGGCGTCGTCGTCCGGCGGCTTCGACTACAGCAGTCTTGCCTTCAACCCTACGGAGACGGCGGCGGGCGCCTCCGGGCCCCGCAAGCCGGTCGCACCCACCGCGCCTTGGGCCACTACGCCTCTCACCCCGGCGCAGACCTCGGCGGCGGTGACCAGCGCCCTGGCCGGCGGAAGCATCATCAACGAGGGCGCGGCCAAGCTCGATCTGCCGGGCGCCAGCGCCGACTACCGCAAGCTCTTTGCTCTCTATCAGGGCCTGAGCACGCTTAGCGACCTGGCCACCAAGGCTTCCTCGAAGGGGCTGACGAGCGGCGACCTTTCGAGCCTTCAGAAGACCTTCGCCAGCGGCATCGGCCAGGTGTCGACCTACCTCGACAAGACCACATTCGATCAGCTGCGGCTGGCGGACGGGGCGGTCGGCCTCTCGGCCTCGGCCAAGCTGGCGGTGCCCAAACCGACCACCAGCTACACCACGCCGCCCCTGGTGAACTCGACCACCGACGAGGTTCCAGCGTTCACCGGCGACGTTAAATTCAGCATATCAATCAAGCGGAACAACCAGATAACTGATGTTCCGATCGACCTTTCGGCGATGGATCCGCAGCCCCGCACGATCAGCAACGTCGTCAATTTCATCAACGACCAGCTCGCGGCCTCCGGCATGGCGACGCGCGTCGCCAGTCTGCGTGAACCGGGCCAGCCGCGGACCATCACAGCCGGTGGCAAGACCATCACCCTGCCGCCGACCTCCGACCAGTGGGCGATGAAGGTCAACGTCGGGACCAGCGAGGGGGTCAGTTTCAGCGCGCCGCAGACAGCAGGGGCGGTCTACCTGGCGCAGTCATCAGGCGACCCCAACCCCGACAAGAATGCGGCCACCAAAGACAGCCATGTCCAGCAGCAGCTCTTGAAGTTCCAGACGGACACCGCGAACGTCGCGGCGCCCGCGCAGGGCGTAGGGCAGACCAACTGGGTCGCCGGCCGGATATTCTCCGACACCCTGGGCAAGGAAATCGGCGCGATCCACGCCACCCAGACCGCGCCGGATGGGTCGGTCTACATGCTGGCCGACGTCACGGCCGCCACTGGCGGGCAGTCCATCAAGGGCAGCCAGGACGTGGCGTTGCTGAAGTACGATTCTGCCGGCAAGCTGATCTACAGCCGCACGCTGGGCGCGGCGGACAAGGCCATGGGCCTGTCGATGGCAGTGTCGGCGGACGGCAAGGTGGCGATCGCTGGCTCCGTCACCGGGACACTGGACGGTGCAGTCGACGGGCCGCTGAACTCCGGCGCGACGGGGGCCTTCTCAGCCAACAGCGACAGCTTCGTGACCCTCTACGACGCCAGCGGGCAGGAGCAGTGGACGGCGCGCCGGGGCGGCCGGGAGAATGACGAGGCGACCCAGGTGACCTTCGGGGCGAACGGCGTGGTCTACGTCGCCGGACGGACCCAGTCGGCCTTGCCCACCACGACCGCGATCGGGGGGTATGACGGCTACATCCAGGCCTTTTCGACCGACGCCAAGGGCGCGCCGAAAAGCCTGTTCACACAGACCTTTGGAACCGCCGGTTCAGACAAGCCGGCCGGGCTGGTCGTCGATGGCGACAATCTGATCACCGCCAGCGCAGAGGATGGTCACGGCGTCCTGCGAAGCTTCGACCTCTCCAGCGGGACTCCCGTACTCGCGAACACCCGCGACCTCGGCGATCTGCAGGGCGGTTCGATCGCGGGCCTGGCGCTGGATGGGGCCGGCAATGTCGTGGTCTCCGGTACGACGTCCAACGCGGCGCTTTCCGGCGGCGTCATCACCCAGGCCGCCAGCGGAGGGACCGACGGCTTCATGGCCACCATGGCCGCCGACCTGACTGCGGGGCCGGGCGATACAATCGCCTACTACGGCGGCGCCGGCGACGACCAGGTCACCGCGATGGCGGTTAGCAATGGCGAAGTCTGGCTGGCCGGTCAGGCGGGCTCAAGCGCCATGGGTCCGGGCGGCGACGCGCCCCTGGGGACGAAGGACAGCTTCCTGACCAGCCTCGACCTCGCCACCGGCGCGGTGGACTGGTCGCGGCGTTTCACGGGGCGGGACGGCATGTCGACGCCGACGGCCATCGCGGTCGCGGCTTCCGGCGCCAGCATTCTGGACAAGATCGGACTGCCCAGCGGGACTCTGACCCTTAGCGACTCCCAGCAGCTGACGGCTCAGAGTTCGCTGCGGGCCGGCGATACCTTCACCATCAAGGCGGGTGACGGCGTGGCCCGGAAGGTCACCATAGATCGCGACGAGACGCTCGATACCCTGTCCCAGAAGATCCAGCGGGCCAGCGGTTTCGAAGCCGCTGTCACCTTGCCCGTGGTCAACGGGGTCAAATCCCTGCGGATCGCCCCGCTCAATCCCCGCATGACCATCGAGATCGGGGCGGGCGCCGGCGGCAAGGACGCCTTACCGACCCTGGGCCTGGCGCCGGGGGTGATCCGCGCGACCGTCACCACCACGACGTCGGCCGGCACCCAGACCCTCCCGGCCGACGGCAAGAGCATGCTCTATGGGCTGGGACTCGACAGCAATCTCAGCCTCGCCAACGCGGCCCAGATCAGCCATGCCCAGTCCGAACTCGCCACGGCCATGGGGGTGATCCGCAAGGCATATCAGGCGCTGGTGGCGGCCGCGACGCCGCAGACCGCCCAGACAGCCGCTGCGAAGGCCGGCAAGGCGACGGGTCCGGCGCCCGCCTATCTCACCGCGCAGATCGCCAACTACCAGGCCGGGCTCGCACGTCTGACGGGCGGTGGCGGATAGGCGGGCAGAGGGCCGGTCCTCGGCGCGAGGCTTGAAAGCCGGTCGGGCGCAGTCTAGCGAGGACCATGGATTTCCTCAGGGACCGAAGGACCGTGCTAGCGCTGGCCGGCGCCGCCGTGGCGCTGGCAGGAGGGCTCCTGATCGCCTGGGTCGTCATGTCCGGGCATCGGGGCGAGCGCACCGCCGCGCCGCCCGCCTCGCAAGGCGGCCTGGTGATCGACACGTCCGGGGTCGAAAGCCCTCATATGGATTCCGCCAAGCCCCTCCGGTGCTTTGTCGCGGGCCAATTCGTCGGCGAATTGACCCTGGCGGCGTGCGCCAGGCGAAATGGCGTCGCCACCGACGCCCTGGATGTGGGGCTGGACGCCAGCGGCGCCCTGGCCGCCGCCGACCAGGCCGGCGCGGAGTTGACGCCCCTGCCGCCGCCGGAGGACAGCGCGGGCGCCCCTCCGCAGGACGTCGTTCCGGCGCCCGCCGCGCCGCAAGCCGCACCCCTCCCAGTTGTCGGTTCGCCCTCGTCCTGCTGGCGCTATGCCGAGGCGCAATGGCGCAAGCTGCCGGCCGACATCGGCCTTGGGGCCTGTGTGCAGGCGCTGTTCGCCGGGCGTTGCGAGCGGCCGGGTGGGGCGACCTACGGCCGCTGGGGTCAGCAGACCGTGCGGCTTGTCCCGGGCCGGGTGGAGATTTCCGGTGACAACCACAGCTTCCGCCTCCTGGCCGAGCAGGGCCCGGGTTGCGTCATCGGGCCGATCGGCTGACAGTCCAGGCGTCCTTCGTGTAGGCTGACGGCATGAAACGCCATTTCCTGACCGCCGTCCTGCTCTGCGCCGCCGCCCTCGCAGGCTGCGCCAAGCGCACAGAGCCGCCCGGCACGGTCGGGGTCTGTTATCACGTGGTCCCGCTGAAGGACGGCAAGCTCCGTTACAACCGGTTGACCGACGCGCCCAACATCGAGACCTGCGCCGCCAAGCTGGAAGGCATGCGGCTCCAGTTCCTGCGAATGGGGGGCAGCACCCAGAACATATACGGCGCCTACCAGGCCAATTTCCTGTTCCTGGAGCCACAGGGCGTCATGACGTCGACCAGCCTGGAGAGCCCGCGCTTCACTCTGCTGGTGCGCACCGGCGACGGGCGGTTGGTCATGCCCACCGCGATCCCGCAAGGGCCGTCGCAATAGGCCAATCGCCTGTGGACGCATGCTGGCGGACGTGAACATAAGAAGAACAAAGAGCTTGCCGAACTCTTAACGCGCCGCTAAGCGTGGGGCAGGGCTGACAGCCCGCAATCACGGAAGCTTAGGACAATCGACATGGCGGGCAGCGTCAACAAAGTGATCCTCGTGGGCAATCTCGGGGCGGATCCCGAAATTCGCTCCCTGACCTCCGGCGACCGCGTCGCCAACCTGCGGGTGGCGACCTCGGAAACCTGGCGCGATCGCAGTTCCGGCGAGCGCAAGGAAAAGACCGAATGGCACCGGGTCGTGGTCTTCAACGAGAACATCGTGAAGGTCTGCGAGCAGTACCTGCGCAAAGGGGCGAAGGTTTACATCGAGGGCTCGATCCAGACCCGGAAGTGGGCCGATCAGTCTGGCGTGGAGAAGTTCTCCACCGAGATCGTGCTGCAGAAGTTCCGCGGTGAACTGACCATGCTGGATGGTCGCGGCGATAACGCCGGCGACAGCGAAGGCGGCGGGTACGGCGGCGGGGCGGGCTTCTCAGCCGGCCCGAAGGCCAGGAGCTCAGCGCCGCGGGAGGAATTCTCCGCCGATCTGGACGACGAAATCCCGTTCTAGAATTTCGCTAGCCCGCCGGCTCCGCCGGGCACTCGTCGCCAATTCGGCGGGCGATGGTGCGGGCGCGCACCGGCACCGTCAGGCCCCCGAACTCAGTCTCGATGCGCGCGTCGAGGCGGAAGGTGTCGGCGGTGAACGCGCCCTGCCCAGAGATCGGCACAGGCTTGCCGTCGCGGGTCTTGCAGCTGCCGGCCAGCCGGATCTTGCCGCCGCCGATCTCCCGGGTCGGATAGGTGCAGGTGTAGATGTGGTTGCTGGGTCCATTCATGAACTTGGCCACGTCGGCGGGGCGGATGCAGCGCCGTTCGACCTTCTTGGTGGGGAAGGGCGAGGTGACCTGGTTGGTGGTCTCCCAATAGCCGGGCTGAATGCTGCTCTGCGCGGCCGCTGGAGCGCAGATTGCCGCGGACATGGCGAGGGCGGACAGTGCGGCGATGAGGGACGTGGAAGGCTTCATGGTCTTTCGGTCTAGCAGTAGAATCCGCCTGAAGTCTGGCATGTCCGCCTGAACGCGCGATGACTGGCGGCGGCTGTCATCTGGGGTGGGTGTCAGATTCCGCGGGAGCCAGGGAGCCGAGGTTGGCCTGCCGCACCACAGCGCCGGCCTCGTCATAGAAGAACGGCAGATAGGCATAGCGCCTGCCGGCCGTCACGGGCTTCGCCTCGTGCTGCAGCGAGCAGGAAAACACCACCGCGCCGCCCGTCGGGGCGCGATAGGTGCGTGGCCCGAACTCCGGGAAGCACAGTTCGCCGCCTTCGAACTCCTCAGCATTGAGGTTGATTGAGCAGGCGAAGCGGCGATGGGCCGTGCCCGGCGTCTCGTTGTCGCGGTGGGCTCGGAAATAGCCCCCTTCAGCGGCGTCGTAGCAGGCCACGGTGTAGCGCTCGAGGCGTGTGGCGTGGAACTGGAAGACCTTGGCGAGCTCCGGGATGAGCCGCCGCGACAGCCGCTCGCGCACCTGGGCGCGCAAATCGGAGTCCTCGATGCTGACGTCGCGACGGCTCTTGAAGCTGTCGAGCACGCCGACGGTCCGGCCGGCGACCTCGCGCATCACGCCAGAGGGCAGGCCGCCCTTCGCCTCGTAGTAGGCGATCAGTTCACGGCAAAAGTCCGGCTCGAAGACCCTGGCGAGGACCAGCACTGGCGCGTGCAGTGTGACACCGGCGTGGTCGGCCACGGCGGGCAGGTGGGAGATCCTCGCGAAGATCGAGGCCGCCTCATCGAGCGGCGCCTGGGCCAGGACCCTCAGGAAGGGATCGAGAAGCAGCCAGTGCGCGTCGCCGTCCGCCGCGCCGTAGAGCCGGCTGACGGCCTGGTCCTCGTCGAGGAACCAGCGAAGGCCCGTGGCGTGGTTGCGGGCCTGGGCGATGGAGTGGGGGTCGGTCAGGACAAAAAAGGCCGCCAGCTTGTGGTCGTCGAACAGGGCGCTGTGAGCCTGGTAGGCCGCGAAGGCGGCCTCCCGCTGCGGACCGGGACCGGGGAGGAAGGCCAGCAGGATGTAACGCCCGGCGACCGTGCTGAAGTTGAAGGCGGGATTGTTCGGCGCGCGCACGACGAAGGGCGGGGCGAATTCGCCGACCACCAGCTTCGGGACCCAGGGCGTGGTCATTGGCTGGCGGTCTCCTGCCTCAGGCCCACCCGGCGCTGATAGTCGGCGAGGACCGTGGCTCCGGCCTCGTCGTGCAGGAAGGGAAGGAAGGCGAATCGGCGGCCCGCCGTCACCTGCGTCGCCTCGTGCATGAGCGCGCAGGAGAAGACGACAGCGCCGCCGATCGGCGGACGATAGGTCTGCGGACCGAATTCCGGAAAGCGCAGATCGCCGCCCTCGAAGTCGTCGTTCAGGTTGATGGAGCAGGCAAAACGGCGGTGTTCCGTGGCGAAGGTGGTAGAATCCCGGTGCGCGTGGAAGACGCCCTCGTCGGAGGCGTCATAGCAGCTCACCACATGACGTTCGACGCGGGTGGCCGAGAAGCCGAGCGCCTTCTCGATGGCCGGGAATAGCGCGCGCCGGAGCCGCTCACCAACCTCGGCCAGCAACGACGGCTCGCGGATGAGCACATCGCGCCGGCGCTTCAGAGGGTCCATCACCGCCCGGGTTCGGTCCCCGTCGTCACGCATGACGCCGGTGAAACGCCCGCCGTCGGCCTCGTGCATGGCGATCAGCTGAGCGCAGAGATCGGGGTCAAACACACGCGGCGCGATCAGCACCGGGGCGGGCGTGGGCGCGCCGGCGTGGTCGGCGGGGGCAGGGAGGGCTGAAAGACGTTCAAAGACAGACCCGGCGTCCGACAGGGGGGCGGCGAAAATGACCCGCAGCATCGGGTCCAGGAGCAGCCAGCCAGGCGCCTCTTTCCCATCGGACTCCACGGCGCCGTAGAGCCGGCTAACCGCCCCGTCCAGGTCGAGGAACCAGCGCAGTCCTCGCAGGTCGCGGGCGCTGGCGGCGGTCTGGGGATCGCGGGTCACCACGAACGCACTCAGCCGCCGGTCATCGAACATCGCCAGGCTGTCGGCCAGCCGCCGCATAGCCGCTCCGCTCGCCGCGTCGGTTCCAAGCGGCAGGAAGGCCATCAGGACATATCGTCCGGCCGCCGTGTCGAACACGAACTGCGGGTTGGAGGGCGTCGGCGCGGTGAACCAGGGCGCGGGCTCGCCGGATTGGGGCAGCATCGTGGATCCTTTTCGCCTCCTATGTAGGCCGTGCCGGCCTGGCGGTCACGACCCCCGCGGCGCGGCCCTCGCGCGTACGTGCGCACGCACGCACGAGCGTTGGCTTTGGGGGCTTCAGAATGCTAACAACAACACTTACGTACACAGTCCGATTCTAGCGGCGAATTCCCTCCCTTGACCGACGAAAACACCACCCCTCCGGACGACCGGCGCGGGGGCATCGCCCCTATCGCCATCGAGGACGAGCTCAAGCGCTCGTATCTGGATTACGCGATGAGCGTGATCGTCAGCCGCGCCCTGCCGGACGTGCGTGACGGTCTGAAGCCCGTGCATCGGCGCATCCTATTCTCGATGAACGAGCAGGGGCACACGCCGGACCGGTCCTATGTGAAATCTGCCCGGGTGGTCGGTGACGTCATGGGTAAGTATCACCCGCACGGCGACCTCGCGATCTACGACACCCTGGTGCGCATGGCGCAGCCGTTCTCGATGGGCCTGTTGCTGATCGACGGGCAGGGAAACTTCGGCTCGGTGGACAACGATCCGCCGGCCGCTATGCGCTATACCGAGTGCCGGCTGACTAAGGCCGCCATGTCGATCCTGGCCGACCTCGACAAGGACACGGTCGAGTTCAAGGACAACTACGACGGCTCCGAGAGCGAGCCGGTGGTCCTGCCCTCGCGCATCCCCAACCTGCTGGTTAACGGCGCGGGCGGCATCGCCGTCGGCATGGCGACCAATATCCCGCCGCATAACCTGGGCGAGATCGTCGACGCCTGCCTGGCCTATGTGGACGATCCCGAGGTCAGTCTGGAGACACTGCTCGACATCGTGCCGGGCCCCGATTTCCCCACCGGTGGCCAGATCGTCGGCCGCACCGGCGCGCGCACCGCCCTGATGACCGGGCGCGGCTCGGTGATCATGCGCGGCGTGGCCAGCGTGGAAGATATCCGCAAGGACCGCGAGGGGATCGTCATCCACTCGCTGCCGTATCAGGTGAACAAGGCCGCGCTGGTTGAGCGGATCGCCGAACTGGTGCGTGAAAAGCGCGTCGAGGGGGTTTCCGACCTGCGCGACGAGAGCGACCGCCAGGGGATGCGTATCGTCATCGAGATGAAGCGCGACGCCTCGCCGGACGTGCTCCTGAACCAGCTTTACCGCTTCACGCCACTGCAATCCTCCTTCGGCGTCAACATGCTCGCCCTGAACCGCGGCCGGCCGCTGCAGATGGGCCTGCGCGACATGGTCACCGCCTTCGTGGATTTCCGCGAAGAGGTGGTGGTCAACCGCACCAAGTACGAGCTCTCGAAGTCCCGCGACCGGGGCCACGTCCTGGTGGGCCTGGCGATCGCCGTGGCCAATATCGACGAGTTCATCCACATCATCCGCTCCTCCAAGGATCCGGCCGAGGCCCGCGAACGGCTGATCGCCAAGGATTGGCCGGCCGGCGACATGCTGCCGCTGGTGGAACTGATCCAAGACCCGCGGACCCTGGTGATCGACGGGAACCTCATCCGGCTGTCGGACGAGCAGGCGAGGGCTATCCTGGCGCTGACCCTGTCGCGCCTGACCGGTCTTGGCCGCGACGAAATCTTCGGCGAGGCCCGCACACTGGCCGACGCCATCCAGGGCTATCTGGCCTTGCTGGCCTCGCGTGAGGCGGTCATGGCGATCGTCCGCGAGGAACTGGTGGAGGTCCGCAACGCCTTTGCTGTGCCGCGCCGCACCGAGATCGTCGATGGCGACGCCGACGTCGAGGACGAGGATCTGATCGCCCGCGAGGACATGGTCATCACCGTCACCCACGGCGGCTATGTGAAACGCACCCCGCTGTCGATCTACCGGACACAGCACCGCGGCGGCAAAGGCCGCTCGGGCATGGCGACCAAGGACGAGGATGCCGTCACCCGGGTGTTCTCCGCCAACACCCATACGCCGGTCCTGTTCTTCTCCTCCGGCGGCAAGGCGTACAAGCTGAAGGTCTGGCGCCTGCCGATCGGTACGCCGACCTCGCGCGGCAAGGCCTGGGTCAACCTTCTGCCCATCGAGCCCGGCGAGAGCATCACCTCGATCCTGCCCCTGCCCGAGGACGAGGCGACCTGGGATCAGTACGACGTGATGTTCGCCACCCGCTCCGGCGGCGTGCGGCGCAACAAGCTGTCCGACTTCGTCGATGTCCGCCGCAACGGCAAGATCGCCATGAAGCTGGATGAGGGCGATGCGATCATCGGTGTCGGCGTCTGCAACGCCCAGGTGAATGACATCCTTCTGACCACGGCGCTGGGGCGTTGCATCCGCTTCGCCACGGAGGAGGTGCGGGTCTTCGCCGGCCGCGATTCGACGGGTGTGCGGGGGATCAGGCTGGCCGAGGGCGACAGCGTCATCTCCATGGCGATCCTGCGTTCCGTCGAGGCCACGCCTGCCGAGCGGACCGCCTATGTGAAGCACGCCAACGCCATGCGCCGCGCCGTCAGCGGCGAAGGCGAGGACGTCGAGGATGCGGCCGCGCCGGACGACGACGAGGATGCCGCCGGCGACGAGGCCGCCCTGTCCGGCGAGCGCATCGCCGAACTGGGCGCGGCCGAGGAGGTGATCCTGACGGTCTCCACCGAAGGCTATGGCAAGCGCACCTCGGCCTATGAGTTCCGCCGCACCGGCCGGGGCGGGCAGGGGCTGCTGGCCCAGGACCTCACAAAGAAGGGCAAGGGCGGGCGCTTGGCGGCCTCCTTCCCGGTGGACGAGTTCGACCAGATTCTGCTGGTCACCGACCAGGGTCAGCTGATCCGCACGCCGGTCACCCAGGTCCGCATGGTCGGGCGCAACACCTCCGGCGTCATCGTCTTCCGGACCGCGGAGAACGAGCACGTCGTCTCGGTGGAGCGGCTGGCCGACGCGGGCGAAGACGATGCGGTGGTGGCGGACGACCCGGACGAGGCTTCCGAAACCGATCCAGGCGCTCCGGAGCCTTCAGAGGACTAGGCGGCTGAAAAGTTTGGGCTTGCCAAGAGGGCGGGCCATGGCGAAATCCGTAGCCGGACTGTTGGGGGACCAAGGCGCATGACCCGTATCGGGCTCTATCCGGGCACCTTCGACCCGATCCACAACGGGCATTCCGATATCATCGGCCGCGCGGTGAAGCTGGTGGACAAGTTGGTCCTTGGGGTGGCGATCAACGCCGGCAAGGGGCCCATGTTCAGCCTTGAGGAACGGGTGGCGATGACCGAAGAGGCTGCTCAGCCGCTTCGAAACCGCGCGGAGATCGTGGTCATGCCGTTCGAAGGCCTGACGATGCATTTCGCCCGCGAAGTCGGCGCGAGCGTAATCGTCCGCGGCCTGCGCGCCGTGGCGGATTTCGAATTCGAGTTCCAGATGACCGCCATGAACCAGCAGCTCGACCGCGAGATCGAGACCGTCTTCCTCATGGCCGACCCCCGTCACCAGGCCATCGCGTCAAAGCTGGTCAAGGAGATCGCCGAGCTGGGGGGTGATGTGTCTCGGTTCGTCAGCACGCACGTCCGCGAGCAGCTGATGGCCAAGGTCGGCCGCGGCTGATCCCTCGCCGTCCCGGCCCGCGAGGGCTGGCGCACGATGCCCGCCGCCATTACGAAGTGTCCCCGATGAAAGCTTCCCTCTTCGCCGTCGCCCTTGCGGCCATTGCGCTCGGCGCCCAGGCCGCGCCCAAGGGCAAGGCAGTCGCCACGCCGCAACCCGCCGCTCCCGCCAAGCCGGGCGCCGCCGACTGGCGGATCCCCGATCCGAACGATGTGCTGGTGATCGACACTAACAAGGGCCGGATCCTGGTTGAGCTGGTCCCTGAGGTCGCGCCGCAAAACGCCGCCCAGATCCGCGCCCTGGCGCACGAAAACTTCTACGACGGGCAGAAGTTCTTCCGGGTGATCGAAGGCTTCATGGACCAGACGGGGGATCCTCAGAACAGCGGCGTCGGCGGTTCCACCAAGCCCAGCGTCCAGGCGGAATTCCTGTTCCGGCGCGGAATTTCGACCCCCTTCGTCCTGGCCGCCGACCAGAGCGTGGCCGAGGTCGGCTTCATCAAGTCCCTGCCGGTGATGAGCCAGTCGATGATGCTGGCCCCCATGACCAAGGACCAGATGGTCTCGGCCTGGGGCCTCTATTGCCAGGGCGTGGCCGGCATGGCCCGCGACAGCGATCCCAACAGCGGCAACAGCCAGTTCTTCCTCATGCGCGCGCCGTTCCCCTCGCTGGAGCGGAACTATACGGCCTTCGGCAGGGTGATCAGCGGTATGGAGGCGGTGACCGCCATCAAGGTCGGCGAGCCGGTGGCTGAACCCCAGGACTATATGGAACGCGTGCGCCTCCTGGCCGATTTGCCCGAGAAGGAGCGACCCCGGGTCCGCGTGATCGATCCCAATGGCGCCTGGTTCAAGGCCGAGGTCGCCCGCGTTCGCGCACTCAAAGGTACGGCCTTCTCGGCCTGCGATATCAATATTCCCGTAGAGGTGAAGTAATGGACGCTGAAAACACCCTGATCCTGGAACTGGACACCGGCCCGGTGACCATCAAGCTTCGGCCCGACCTGGCTCCGGGCCATGTGGCGCGGATCAAGGAGCTGGCGCGCGAGGGCTTCTACGACGGCGTGGTCTTCCACCGCGTGATCCCGGGCTTCATGGCCCAGGGGGGCGATCCGACCGGCTCCGGCATGGGCGGCTCGGAGAAGCCGAACCTGCAGGCGGAATTCTCCCGCGAGCCGCACGTTCGCGGCGTCTGCTCGATGGCTCGCTCGTCGAGTCCGAACTCGGCCAACAGCCAGTTCTTCATCTGCTTCGATGACGCCCGGTTCCTGGACAACCAGTACACCGTCTGGGGCGAAGTGACCGAGGGCATGGACAACGTCGACGCCCTGCCGAAGGGTGAGCCGCCGCGCGCGCCGGGCAAGATCGTCACGGCGAAGGTCGCGGCGGACAGCTGAGCCAACACCTTGGCGCGGCTCAAGGTTTTCATCACGTCCGACGGTCTCACCGACTATGTGGTGGCGGCGACTTCGAAGGCGAAGGCCTTGGCCGCCTGGGGCGTGCGCCAGGATGTCTTCAAGGAAGGCCAGGCAAGGGAAACCGACGAGCCCGCTCTGGTGAAGGCCGCGTCGGCCAAGCCCGGCGAGGTGCTGCGACGCCCATCTGGAACCCGGGACGCCCTGGCGCGGATCAAGCCTGCCAGGGCCACGCCGGCTGGGCCCAGCAAGGCTCAGTTGAAGCGGGTGGCGGACCTGGAAGCCCAGCTGTCGGCGCTTGACGCCGCGCATGACGCGGCCGCGGCGGAGATCGACCGTCGCCGCGCGACGCTCGACAGCGAGGAAGAGACCTTGCACGCCAGGCATGAGGTCGCGCGGGCCAAGCTCGATGCTAGGCTCAGCGCTGCGCGGCGGGGGCCAGCGTCATGATCAGCGGAAAGTGATCCGACCCTAGCCCACTGGCTGCCCTTTCGACCTTGACGGTCGCCCAGCCGGGGCCAGCGAAAACGTGGTCGATGGGCAATAGGGCGAACGGCGCGTCGATAGGCTCATCCCTGTTGCGCTTTGCCGGAAAGGTCGCCAGGGCGCGGTCGCGTCGGGCGAGCGGCAGCCCCTGCTCTCCACGCCGCATGACGAACGACCAGGGGGTGGCGTTGAAGTCTCCGGTCAGAACCATGCGCTGGGTCTGCAACTGCCGGATCAGGCCTGCGAGGTCGGCCCACTGGCGCCCCTGGCTGGGACCCAGGGGCCAGTCCAGGTGCACGGCCACAACCTCATAGGGCCCACTGGCGCTTGGGTAGGTCGCGTTCACCCAGTGCAGAGGGTTGGCGGGGCCAAGATCGGGACGCACCATGCGGATACGGGGCGCGCGGCTGAAGATCATCAGGTCGCCCGCGGCGCCGGCCACATGCCAGCCGGTGCGCGCGACCAGGGCGTCGCGCAGGTCGTGGCGGGCTTCCTCGACCGTCACGATGTCCGGATCCTGGGCGACCAACCAGTCGACGATGCCGTCGATGTTCTCATTGGTCCGCAGGGCGTTGAACTGGATGATCTTCAGCTGATACGGGGCGTCGGCTGGCGCGGTCGGGCCGCTGCGCCTGGTGAGTTCCGGCGCGATCAGGAGGCCGCTGGCCACCAGGGTTAGCAGACCCAGGACGACCGCCGGCTTGCGGGACCATCGCGGCAGGACCAGGCCGACAAGCGCGGTCGCCGCGCCGGCGCCGGCAAGGATCGGGGCGAACTGGCAAAGCAGGTCCAGGCGCAGGCTGTAGCGCCCGCCGTTCGCCGCCACGGCGGCCAGGGCGAGGAGACCTGCAGCCACCAGCACGAAGAGAGCGATCAGGTCCGCGAAACGGGAACGAAGCGCGCGCATGGAGAGCCTGAACTTGACGCGCTGGAAGACCCGTGCGCTTCACCCACGCTTCATGAAGCTTGCCGACTTCGATTTCCATCTTCCTGACGAGCGGATCGCGCTTCGACCGGCGAATCCGCGCGACGCCGCGCGCCTGCTGCTGGTGACGCCCGGGGCCGGCTTGCGGGACCTTTCCGTCTCGGACCTTCCGGATCTGCTGCGCGCCGGGGATGTGTTGCTGCTCAACGACACCAGGGTCATTCCCGCTCGGTTGAAGGGCTTGCGCCAGCGCGAAGCGAGCCAGATGGCCGTTCAGGCGACGCTATTGAAGCGCCTGTCGCCCAGCGTCTGGACAGCCTTCATGCGGCCCGGCAAGCGGCTGGCGGTGGGGGACCGGGTCTCGTTTGGCGAAACCAGCGACCGGGCATGCCTGCTGGGCGCCCTGGACGCCACGGTGCAGGCGAAGGGCGAGGGCGGTGAGGTCACCCTGTCCTTCGACCTGGCGGGCCCGAATCTGGATGCGGCGATCGCTGAGCGCGGCGCCATGCCCCTGCCGCCCTACATCGCCTCCAAGCGGGGCGAGGATGACCAGGACCTGGCCGACTACCAGACGGTCTATGCACGGGAGGATGGCTCGGTGGCCGCGCCCACGGCCGGGCTGCACTTCACGCCGGAGCTGTTCGAGCGGCTGGCCGCGGCGGGCGTCGCGACGGCGTTCGTCACCCTCCATGTCGGCGCCGGCACGTTCCTGCCTGTGAAGACCGAGGCGTTGGCGGACCATCGGATGCACGCCGAGTGGGGGGAGGTCGACCCCGCGACCGCCGGGCGGCTGAACGCGGTTCGAGCCGCGGGCGGACGGATCGTCTGCGTCGGCACGACCTCCCTTCGGCTGCTGGAATCGGCGACGGGCGAGGATGGCGTGATCCGTCCCTTCCAGGGTGAGACGGCGATTTTCATTACCCCCGGCTATCGGTTTCGGGCGGCGGACGGGCTGATGACCAATTTCCACCTGCCGAAATCGACGCTGTTCATGCTGGTCTCGGCCTTCGCCGGTCTGGAGACCATGCGCGCTGCCTACGCCCACGCCATCGCGAGCGGCTACCGCTTCTATTCCTACGGCGACGCCAGCCTCCTGTGGCGGGCCGACTGATGGCGGCCTTTCCGTTCGAGATATCGGCCCGCGAGGGCGCGGCGCGAACCGGGGTGCTGAAGACGCCGCGAGGCGACATCCGCACGCCGGCCTTCATGCCGGTGGGCACTGCGGCCACCGTCAAGGCGCTTACCGTGGATCAGGTGGCGGCGACCGGCGCCGACATCATCCTGGGGAACACCTACCACCTGATGCTCCGGCCGACTGCGGAACGGGTGAAGCGGCTGGGCGGACTGCACCGGTTCATGCGATGGGATAAGCCGATCCTGACCGATTCCGGCGGCTTCCAGGTCATGTCGCTGTCGAAGATCTCCAAGGTCACTGAGGAAGCGGCTACCTTCCAGAGCCACATCGACGGTTCGCGCCACGTACTGTCGCCGGAGCGGTCCATCGAGATTCAGGCGGACCTGCTGGGATCCGACATCGTCATGCAACTGGACGAACTGGTGCCCCTGCCCAGTGACGACGACAAGGTCGCCGAAGCGATGCGGCGCTCGGCCCGTTGGGGTGAGCGTTCGAAGGCCGCGTTCGGTGCGCGTGACAGCCAGGCGCTGTTCGGCATCCAGCAGGGCGGCGTTTCCGAGGCTCTGAGGCGGGAATCGGCTGAGCGCCTGACTGAGATCGGCTTCGACGGCTACGCGCTGGGCGGCCTTGCAGTGGGCGAGGGGCACGAGGCGATGTGCGAGGTGCTGGACTATGCGCCGGGCCTGCTGCCGGCGGACCGGCCGCGGTACCTGATGGGAGTGGGCAAGCCCATCGACCTGGTGGAAGCCGTGTGGCGCGGTGTCGACATGTTCGACTGCGTCCTGCCCACGCGGTCCGGCCGCCACGGCCAGGCCTGGACCTGGGAGGGCTCGGTCAACCTGAAGAACGCCCGCTTCGCCGAGGACGACACACCCTTGGATAAGACGAGCGACGTGCCGGCCAGCCGCGACTATTCCAAGGCCTACCTGCACCATCTGGTGAAGTCGGAGGAGATCCTCGGCCAGGTCCTGCTGTCGTGGCACAACATCGCCTTCTTCCAGACCTTGATGGCGGCGATGCGGGCGGCGATCGCCGAGGGCCGGCTTGCGGCCTTCCGCGCGGATTTCAGGGCCCGACAGCGGGGCGCCTGAGGCGCGGCTTGCTTGACAGGTCACCCACGATCCGTGAAGGCGCCCCGAGGGCGGCTGGCGCATCGGCGTTTCGGAGCGGAAAACATGGTCCCGCGCGCGGACGGGGCGAATGTCGGCGGCTGGCCGCGCGCGACCTTCGCGGTGGCGCTGGGCGGCTGCCTGATCATCGCCGCGTACTTGGTCTGGCGGACCGCAGTGCTTCAGCCCTATTCCGACATGTTCGACTGGATCGCACGGTACTACCGGTTCCGGGCCGATGGCGATCTCGCGGGCTATCTCCTGGCGCCGCATAACTTCCACCGGATCGTCTGGACCTTTCTGGCGCTCGATCTCGATATACGTCTGTTCGGCGCCGTCGGCGTCTTGCCCATCGCGGTGGCGCTGGCTTGCTTGGCTGTGACGGCGGCTATCCTCGCCAGCGTGGCCGCCGACGCTGCTGGGACGGGATTCAGGCTGGTCGGCGGCGGGCTGGCGGCGGCGCTGAGCACCATGGGTTGCCACATCCTGGACGTAAGCCTGCACATAACGACTCCCTACCTTCATGGCCTGGTGTTTGGGGTGGCGGCCATCGCGCTCGGCGAGCCGGCGGCCACATCCGCGGCTGGGCTGGGTCGCCGCGCGGCGGCGCTGGTCTGCGCAGCGGCGGCGGG
The DNA here is from genome assembly GCA_947475465.1 of Caulobacteraceae bacterium. Taxonomy (GTDB): domain Bacteria; phylum Pseudomonadota; class Alphaproteobacteria; order Caulobacterales; family Caulobacteraceae; genus Phenylobacterium. Next base: position 24,518 of record CANJLK010000008.1, read on the forward strand.
CCTGGGCATTGCCGGCGGCCTGGCGGTCTGGCTGGTGCTGGCCTTCGGCGCCTGGCGCCGCCGCGACTGGCCCTGGCTCATGACAGTGGCGGCGGCTGGCGCCGTCTTCTGCGCGCTCTATGCCTCGGGCCAGCCAACGCCGCCCAATCCGGGCCATGGCGGGCACGGCCTGTCGGCCCTGGGCGATGCGGTGGCGCTCGGCCTGAACTACCTGGGTTTGCCCTGGACCCGCGGCGCGCCGGCGCTGGGCTGGCTGCTGGGTCTTGTGGTGCTGGCGCTCGGCCTGGCCGCGATCGCCCTTAGAGGCAGGGCCGGGGCTACGCGTCCGGAGCGGGTCGCCACCCAGCTGATCCTTCTTTCACTGGGCGTCGCGGCCCTGACGGTCATCGGCCGCACCGGTCTAGAGGCGCCCCGGGACGTACCGATGCGCTATGCCGTGTTCATGATCCCACTGCATGCTGGGCTCTGCATCCTGGCGCTACCCGCCGCCCGCCGTCTTTGGATCGCACGGCCGAAGCTGGGCGCGGCGGCCGTGTACGCCCTCTCAGCCCTCATGGTCAGCAACCAGGTGCTGATGGCGGTCTTCGCGATACGGACCGCGGATATCAATCGCCAGGTCGTCGCGGCCTTTCGGGCCGGCGCCACGACACCGCAGATGGAAGTGATCTACGCCGACCTGTCCGCCGCCCGGGCCATCGAGGACCGGCTGAGGTGCGACGGCTTCTTTCAGTTTGAGGTCAAGCCGCCAGGTCAGCGAACCGGATAGCGGGGCCGGCCGGCTTCGAGCACCGGTGTTCCCGCGCGCACATGGGAGGGCGTCGCGGGCGGTTGGCAGCCCTTAGATTCGCCCAGGCCCTTCAGGTAGGCCCGCCGCACGAGGCCCGCGGTGATGGCGTCTTGAACGGCCCGATCGTGCTGCTCAGCGCCCGACGCCTTGCGAACCAGGCTGCGGAACGGAATGATGTCGGAGGCCGCTCCCGCGACCATTCCCAGGGCCCTGCCGCGTCCCTTATCCTTCAGGCTGGCCTGATCCTCGGAGGGGGCGTCCAGATCGGACCCGAGCGCCTCGTCGAGGGGCAGGATTTCGGCGACCAGAGTCGCACACTTCGCATTCTTGGGCCGGCGATAGGGATCGGCCGCCGCCAGCAGCAACACCTCGGGAATCTGGGTGCGCATCACGTTCAGGTCGCGCAAGGGCGCCTCGGCCGCGCCCTTCAAGTTCTCGCGGTTGGCCTCGTTGGTCGTCTGCACCTTGCCGGTGGCCTGGGCGCCCGCCGCCAGGGGCGTCGCCAGAAGCAAGACTGAAAGTACGACGAAGCGGGCCGGCGCGGGTTTCATCGACGCCAAGTCTTAGCGCAGATCGCCCGCTTGTTAAGCCCGGGCCGCCCTTGCGCCATCGCGGCCCGGCGCCTAAGGTCCGCGCCGCTTCGCCAGGGCTTTCCCCGCGTCCACGTTTCGGGGTAGGGGACCGCGCAAGTGGGCCGGTAGCTCAGTGGTAGAGCATTCGACTTTTAATCGAATGGTCGTGAGTTCGAACCTCACCCGGCCTACCAAATTCGCACCGAAGGGCGCGTCGCCTAGGCAGTTTCGAGCCCTCCGCCAAGTGGAATGCCCTACGCACGGCTAAGGATTGTGAACTTTGTTTAACAAATTCTCCTGCAAGGGGAGTCTACTTTACGTTTCATAAATCATGCCGCAGTCTGACCCAATCGGGCGTCCGTCGACTTCAAAAGGGGCTCGATTTGGACATTTTTGGGTGGGTTTCCAGCCAACGAAATGGGGCCGGCGCCTGCGGGGTTTTGGAGGGATCACTATGAAAAAGATTCTTAAGGGCGTGGCAAGTGTGACGGGGGGCCTGGTCTTCATGTTGAGCGCCAGCACCGCGCTCGCCACTCCGGGCTTTATCGCCCTTGAAGGCTCGGACGCCACCAGCTTCCACCAAGACAGCACGTACGGGCCGCAGCTGTTCAACTATCTGCAAGGCGGTTCGTCGAAGAGCGTGCTGATCTACAATCAGTCCGGGACGATCAATATCGACGCGTCGACCGGCTTCACCAACACCTATACGACTGATCTCAGCACCATCACTCTGGGGGACTACAGCGCGCTCTATGTCCAGACGCCGGGATCTTGCTGCAACGGCGACAGCAACGTGCTGAATGGCTTTGGAGTCGCGGTCAACGCCTTCATCGCGGCTGGCGGTAACGTGGCTATCGGCAACTATACCGGCGGTAGCTACGACGGTGTCGTGATCGGCGGCTCCGGGACGCCGGCCGGCGTGATCGAAGGTTACGCCGCGCAAAACGGCGGCGTCGGAGGCGGCCCCACCTGTAGCGACGGTGAAACGGTGACGGCGCTGGGTATCTCCAAGGGCTTCGGCCAACCCCCGGTGGACGGCTGCTGGTCGCACCAGGGCTACCAGAACAGCTACTGGAGCACCTTCGGCTACGTGGACCTGATTCACGCGGCCCCGGACTATGTCTTCGGCGACGGCACCAACAACGGCTCGTCGTTCCTGGCCCTTGGCGGCACGCTCGGCGATCCCGGTGTGCCGGAACCGGCGACCTGGGCGATGATGCTGATGGGCTTCTTCGGCGTCGGCAGCATGGTTCGGCGTTCGCGCCGCGCGACCGCGCTGGCCTAGGCCTAGACTTAGCGATCAAGGAAAGCCGCCGGGGGTGACCCCGGCGGCTTTTTTTGTGTCTGGGGCGGCGCGTCTGCATCGGTGATCATAGGCGCTGCGGCAAAGGCCGGGCATGACACGCCGGCGAGGGAGGTGCCTTACTGAGCGTCGAACGCTCCCGGGCCCGTCGGCTATTGTTGCTGCTGCCGTTGCTGGTCGTAGACGGCGCCGTTGAACTGGTTGCGGCGCTGGCCGGAGCGGGGCTGGGCCTGGGAGACGCGCAGGAATTCCGGCTCGGTCACCGCCGCGCGGGCCTTGCGCACGGTGACGCCCACCGAAAGCTCGCTTTCAGCTTCGCCCTTGTAGACCCCCCGCGAGGGCGGCACGTCGCGATAGTCGCGGCCGACCGCACAGGCGATGTGGCGCTCGCCGGCGATGATGTCGTTGGTGGGGTCCAGGCCGATCCAACGCAGGCTGGGCAGGAAGACCTCGACCCAGGCGTGGGTGGCGTCGGGATCGGACCGGTCACCGCTCTTGCGGTCGGTGAACAGGTAGCCGGACACATAGCGCGCCGGAATGCCCCACTGGCGGCAGATCGCGATCATCACATGGGCGAAGTCCTGACAGACGCCCTTGCGGGTCTCCAGGACGTGTTCGATCGGGCTGTCGGCGCGGGTGACGCCGGCCTCGTAGCCGAAGGACTCGTAGATCACGTGGGAAAGCTCGCGCACGGTCCTCAGTGGATTGAGGCCGCGCAATTCATCGAGGTTCTTCTCGGCGATGAAGGCGTCGAGCGCCGGGCTTGGCCCCGCGTAGCCGTGGGGGCGCAGGAAGTCGAAGTGCTCGCCGCGCACGAAGTCCGACTTCAGGCGGTCCCATTCGCCGCGGTCGAGCATATCCGGCAGGGAGGAGGGTTCCTCGGTCTCGACCGCCGAGCGGGCGACGATCGTCAGGCGCTCGTGCGGCTGGGGGATGTCGAAGTGATAGACGGCGTTGCCGAAGGTGTCGGCGTAGGAGAACAGCTGGGCGGCGGGGTCGAGTTCCAGCTCGAAGCTGATCAGCCGCTGGCTGACGCGCTTGGCGGGTTGCATCCAGATCTCCATGACGCTCTCGCGCACGGTCTGGTCGTACTGGTAGCGGGTGACGTGGCGGACTTCGAGGAGCACGGGGCGACTGGTCCTTAGGCCGGCAGATGCTGTTCAAGCGGATAGGCGACGAAGGCTTCGTAGACCGCCTTGTGGACGGCGGCGCACTCATCGAGGATCGCGGTCAGGAAGGCGCTGGCCCCGCCGGCCTGTACCTCCTCGATATCGGCGTATTGCAGGCGGGCGCGCAGGCGACCGGCCAGTCGGTCGGGCCCGGGGCTCTCGCTCTCGCCGTGGCGGCTGATCGAGGTCAGGTGCTCTTCGATACGGGCCGTGCAGAAGCGCATGGAGCGCGGGAAGTCCTCGTCCAGCAGAAGGAACTCGAGGATCAGGTCGGGCCGGATGTCAGCGGTATAGACCCTGAGGTACGGCTCAAGGGCGCAGCCCATCCGCAGCAGGCTGGTCTGGGCGGCGTGGTCGGCCAGCACCCTCTTGCTCTTCTCGCCGAAGCAGACCTCGAGCAGGGCGCCGATCAGCTGGGCCCGCTCCAGATAGACGCCGAGCAGCAGGAACCGCCAACCCTCGCCGTGGCTCATGGTGGCGTCGGCCGCGCCCTTGAACAGGTGCAGGTCGGCGATGGTGTCGTGCAGGAAGGCCTGCGAGCCGCCGGCGAAGGACTGGGCGGCGTGTGGGTCGGTCATCCGGAAGTGGATCATGTTGAGCCGCTCCCAGGTTTCGGTGGTGATCTGGTCGCGGACCTGTCGGGCGTTTTCGCGGGCCAGCGCCAGGGAGCTGGCGACCGAGCCGGGGTCCTCCTTGTCGAGCACCAGGGCGAGCGCCGAGTCGTAGGGGCTTCTGGCTTTGGCCGTGTCCTCCGGATCGCCTACCGCGGCCAGCGCGATCCGGGCGATCTGACTGGCGGATTCGGTGCGGTCCAGGGTGGCGGTGAGCATGACGTCGGACAGACGGCACAGGTGCTCGGCCCGCTCCACATACCGGCCGATCCAGTAGAGACTGTCCGCTACGCGCGCCAACATCATGGGTGGAGATCCTTGCCGTCAGTGAGCACCCAGGTGTCCTTCGATCCGCCGCCCTGGCTGGAATTGACCACCAGGGAGCCCTTGCGCAGCGCCACGCGGGTAAGCGCGCCGGGCGTCACCACGATCTTTTCGCCGGAAAGGATGAAGGGCCGCAGGTCAACGTGGCGGGACTCGATGTCGTTGCCGATCAGGCAGGGACCGGTGGAAAGCTGGATGGTCGGCTGGGCGATATAGTTGTTCGGGTCGGCCTTCAGCGCGGCGGCGAATTCGTCCTGCTGGGCCTTGGTCGAGTGGGGCCCGACCAGCATGCCATAGCCGCCCGATGCGCCCACCGCCTTGACCACGAACTTGTCGAGGTTTGCCAGGACGTGGCTGAGCTGGGCCGGCTCGCGGCAGAGGAAGGTCTCGATATTGGGCAAGATCGCGTCCTCGCCCAGGTAGTATTTGATAATCTCCGGGACGTAGGCGTAGACGGCCTTGTCGTCGGCGACCCCGGTGCCTGGCGCGTTGCAGATCACCACATTGCCGGCGCGGTAGGCGTTGAACAGGCCCGCCGACCCCAGGCCGGAATCCCGTCGGAAAGTGAGGGGATCGATGAAGTCGTCGTCCACTCGGCGATAGATCACGTCAATGCGACGAAGGCCGGTGGTGGTCCGCATGTAGACCATGTTGTCGTGGACCACGAGGTCGCGGCCCTCGACCAGGGGCACGCCCATCAGGCGCGCCAGGTAGGCGTGTTCGAAATAGGCCGAATTGTAGACGCCGGGCGTCAGCACAACGACCTGGGGGTTCGGGCGCCAGTCGGCGGCCATGCTTTTCAGAGTGGTCAGAAGAAGGTCGGGATAGCGGTCGATAGGCCGCACGCCCGCGCCGCGGAAGGTGCCCGGAAAGACCCGTTTCGAGGCCTCGCGGTTTGCCAGCATGTACGAGACGCCAGAGGGAACCCGCAGATTGTCCTCGAGGACCGCGAACGCACCGTCCGGCTGGCGGATCAGGTCGGAGCCGCAGACGTTGGCGTAGGCCTGGTGCGGCACGTAGAGGTTCTGCATCTCCCGCTGGTAGGAGGGTGCGCCCAGCACCAGGTCGCGGGGGACAACTCCATCCATCAGGATCTGCTGCCCAGAATAGATGTCGGCCAGGAACATGTTCAGCGCCTTCAGGCGCTGGGTCAGGCCGGTCTCGATGGTCTTCCATTCCTCGGCGGCGATGATCCGCGGCAGGAGGTCGGTGGGGATGATCCGCTCCGTGGAGCTTTCCGCGCCATAGACCGTGAAGGTTATGCCCTGCAGCAGGAAGAAGCGTTCGAGGGTCCGCTGGCGCTCGGACAACTCCTCGGAACTCAGAGTCTCGATTCGGGCGGCCAGCGCGGCGTAGTGCGGACGCACCGTCCCGTCGATCGATCGCATTTCATCGTAAGGCAGGGCAGGAGCCGCGGCGTTCGCCGCCTCATCTTCCCGGTCCGCCTTGGCCACGCTCAACTCCACCCTGACGTTTCCCTACAGCCTAAGTCATTATGGCGCTTAGGGCCTGGGAGAAAGCAAGGCGCGGACAATCCGCCTCGGAAGCCTCCCGCGAACAGTGAGTGCTCAAGCTTTAGGCGCCGCTCCAATTGAGGGGGAGCGGCCGGCCTGCCGGCCCGCAGGTGACAGTGCCGATGGCCCCGGCTACACCCGGCGAAGGGGCGATGCGGGGATTCGAGAGTTTGGCCCGTCTGGTCTACGCCTTCGCCGTGTCGGCCGCCTGGTGCGCGCAGGGCCTGGGCGCGCAGGCCTGGAGCGCACCCGCCCAGCCGAAGGCCGCCGTCGAGGGACAGATGCCCTCTGACCTGCAGGCTGAGGTCATCAGGGCCATCGGCGAAACCGACCGGCCGATCGAGAATCGCTTCGAAGCCCGCCGCCGCGCCCGGGAAGCGGCCGACGACGCCATCTCTGTTCTGCGGTCGGAGGGCTATTACGCCTATCAGGTGGACGCCGATGTCGGCGACGGCGACGCGCCCAAGGCGCTGGTCAAGATCGAGCCTGGCATACGCTTTCACCTGGCGCACCCGGCTGTCCAGTGGGTCGGCCCCCAGCCGGACGCCGGGGCCCAGGCGGCGGGCGTGGCGGTCCTGGGGCTGGCTGAGGGACAGCCGGGCCGCGCCGCTGACGTGGTCAGCGCCGAGGGGCGGCTTGTCGCGGCGATCCAGAAGCTTGGCTACGCTGACGTAAAGGCCGATCCGCGCGAGGTTGTGGTCGACCACGCCGATCAGACCGTGCAGCCCACCTTTCGGATCGAGGCCGGCCCGATCGCCCATCTCAATGGGATCAAGCTGGTGACCGCAGGCCGCACCCGTCTGGCCTGGTTGCAGGGGCTGGCGCCGTGGCGGCGGGGCGAGGCCTATGCGCCGGACGATGTCGCCGAGCTTGAGCGCCGGCTGCTGGACACGGGAGTCTATGAATCTGTGACGGTGGCGCTGGCCCCGGCGGCGGACGTCACGGCCGATGGCCTTCGGCCAGTGGTTGTCAGCCTAGCGGAGCGAAAGCGCCACACCATTGAGGCGGGCGCAAGCTATGGCACGACCGAGGGTCCCGGCGTCGATCTGCGATGGACCCGCTATGGCCTGCTCGGCCGGGCCGACACCCTTGCCTTGATCGGCCGGCTTTCGAACCTGGACAGCCGTGTTGGGGCCGACCTTACCCTGCCGCACTGGCGTGCCGCCCAGCAGACCCTTACGGCGCGGACCGCCATCTACCGTACAAGCACGCCGGCCTACGACCAGGAGGGCGTGATGGTCAGCGCCGACGTCACCCACAGGTTCGGCAAGACGCCGATCTTCGGACTGACCGGCACCTACTTCACCTGGGGCGGTTCGCTGGACCTGGGGCGGACGAGCGAGGTGCGGATCGGAACCCTGACGCCGCTGGGACGCGACGTGGCGACATTGGGCGGTCTGGCCGAACTGGCCCTTGACCGATCGGACGACCCGCTCAACCCGAAGCGGGGCTGGCGGGTCAGCGTACGGACCGAACCAACACTGCTGGCCGGGCAGGGCACCGTCCCATATCTGAAGCTGCAAACCCAGGCGTCCACCTACCTGCCGTTCGGCGCTGCCGCCCACACCGTGCTGGCGGTGAGGACGCGTGTCGGCAGCATCCTCAACGGCGGCCTGGCTGACATTCCGGCGCCACAACGGTTCTACGCTGGCGGCGGGGGTTCGGTGCGGGGTTTCGGCTTTCAGGAGGTCGGTCCGCGTCTGGCCGACAATACGCCGCAGGGCGGTCTGGCGCTCCTCGAAGCCTCGGCGGAGGTTCGCCAGGACCTGACGGAAAAGTGGGGTGTGGTGGCTTTCGTCGATGCAGGCGCGGTCGCCGGCGCCGCGGCGCCGGACTTCCAGGATCTGAGTATCGGGGCCGGGTTCGGCATCCGCTACAACCTTGGCTTTGGCCCGATCCGTGTCGATGTGGCTAGCCCCGTGACGCATCGCCGAGGCGCCGCGCCCTTCCAGGTTTATGTCAGCATCGGGCAGGCGTTTTGAGCGGCTCGCCGGAAAATTCGGGACCCTCACGGCGCCCCCGGTTCCGCAGCCACCATGAAGAGGTGGTGCGCCGCGAGCGCACGATCATCGAGATCGTGCTGCTGGCGGCCCTGATCGCGGCAGGCGCCTTCGCGGTCCTGGTGCTCAGCGCCCGTTATGGCGTTCTTCTGCCGCAGGCGCGGGTGTTCATCGAGGCCCGCACCAACGGCCTCAAGGTCGGTCGGCTGGGCCGTCTGCAGGTCGAGGGGCTGAGCGGTGACATCTGGCGCGACATGAGCATTCGCAGGCTCACCATTCGCGATGAGGAGGGCGTGTGGCTGGAGGCCGACAATGTCCACATGACCTGGCGCTACATCGACCTCCTCCAGAGGCGTTTTCACGCCGACCGGATCGACGCTGAGCAGATCCGGGTGATCAAGCGACCGACGCTGACCGCCAAGGGCAAGGACACCGGCTTGCCGGTCTCCTTCCGCATCGATGACGCCCGGGCCCGGCTAATCCTGCTGCCGGCGTTCAGCTATGCCCGAGGCGTTTATGATCTTACCCTGAACCTCGATGTCGGACGCTCGGGGGGCGCGAAGGGACGGGTGCGGGCGGTGAGCGCGCTTCGGGCCGGCGATCACCTCAATGCCGACTTCGACGTGTCGTCCAAGCGCCCGCTGGTGCTCGAGGCCGATGCGGAGGAAACCCGGGGCGGGGCTCTGGCCGGAGCGCTTGGCCTGCCGTCGGACCAGCCCTTCGCGGTAAGGGTGACCGCGGCCGGGATGCTGTCCGCCGGTCAGTTTGCGGCGGCCGCCGCGCTTGGGACCGACGAGCCGGTGCGGGCGCAGGGGTTCTGGGACAAGGAGGGCGGGGTCGGCTCCGGGCGACTGTCGCTCACCGCCTCGACCCTGACCGCGCCGCTGGCGCGGCGGTTTGGGCCCGAGGTGCGGTTTGTTCTCGCCGGCCGCCGCGCCGGGCCGGACCTCTTTGCCCTCGACGCGCGGGCCGAGGCCGTCAACCTGAAGGCGCGGGCCTGGGGCTTGGGTGATGTGGGCCAGCGGCATCTGGGTCCGAAGGGCGCGCAGGTTGACCTCTCCACCCGGGAATTCTCCCGGATCTCCGGCGGCCCGCAGATGGGTCCCGCCCGGATCACCGGTCTCGTGACTCAAACGACCAACGGCTGGCGTCTGGCGGGCGCGGCGAGCGTCGCGCAAACCCGGGTCGGCGGCTATAGCCTGGCCCAGGCCAACGGGCCCCTGGAAATATCGCAGCGCGCCGGGGAATGGGCCGTGAAGACCAGCCTGGCCGGGGTTGGCGGCGGCGGCGCGGGGTTGGCGGCTGCGGCCCTGGGGTCTGGGCCCAAGGCCAGCTTCGATGGGTCGCGCCTCGCCGACGGCCGGCTCCTGATGCGCAGCCTGCAACTGACCGGTCAGGGTCTGAAAGTCGAAGCCAGCGGCGGGCAGGGTCTCCTCGGCGGCCTGACGTTCAAGGGTCGGGCGGAGATTTCGAACCTGGCGGCCGCGCGGGCCGGAGCGGGGGGTTCGGCCACCGCCAACTGGTCGGCCGCCCAGGCCAAGGCGGACCAGCCGTGGACCCTGACCCTCGACGCACAAGGCGAGCAGTTCGCCAGCGGCTATCCGGAAATCGACCGCTTGCTCGGGGCCCTGCCCCGGTTTTCGGCCCACGCCAATGTTGCAGGGCGCCGGGTGGCGCTGGGCGGAGCAACGTTGGCGGGCGCGGCCCTCAAGGCCAATGCCGCCGGCGTCTTGGGCGCTGACGGCGGCCTCACCTTCAAGCTGGACTGGAGCGCCGATGGCCCCTTCCGCGCCGGTCCGGTCGAGATCGCCGGCAAGGCGAAGGGCGCGGGCGCGATCACGGGGAGCCTGGGCGCGCCCCGGGCCGACCTGACAGCCGATCTGGCCTCCATCGATCTGCCGCGCCTGCCGCTGCAGGACGCCCACCTCACCCTCAGTTTTCTGCGAAAGCCGGACGGTTCAAGTGGCATGGTGGCGCTGACGGCTTCCAGCGCCTATGGCCCGGCGCGCGGCCGCTCGGATTTCCGCTTCCCCGAGGGCGGTGTCGACCTGACCGCGCTTTCCGTGGACGCCGGGGGCGTGAAGGCCTCGGGATCGCTATCCCTGCGCGCCCGCGCCCCGTCAGCCGCGGACCTCGATGTGGTCGTCGGCCGTGGCGCCCTGCTCGATACCGGACGGATCGCCGGAACGGTGAAGATCGCCGACGCCGCGGGCGGGCCCCGCGCGAGCCTCAATCTGACGGTCGAGAACGCACGCCCCGCGGGCGGTTCGCTGGCCATTCGCGCCGGCCGCCTAACGGCGGAAGGTCCGCTGGCCCGCCTGCCCTACGTCGCCCGGCTGGAGGGGCGCCTGGATCCGGGGCCGCTGGGCGGGGATTGGGCGCTCGACGGGCGTGGCGTCGTAGCCCAGTCCGCCATCGATTACGCCGTGACCTTTGACGGCGCGGCCCGGCTTGGCGGCCGTGATCTGCACACCGTGGAAACCGCCCAGCTGCGGCTGGGCGGGCCGGAAAAGAGCGCAAGAGTCCGGCTTGCGGCCTCTGACGGCGGTCGGCTCGACCTGGATGGCCGGCTGTCTGACAGTCTCACCGACATCCGCGCCCGGGCGGCGGGCCTTGGCCTTGGCCTGATCGACGAAGACCTGACTGGAAAGGTCAATGGCGCGCTCGTTCTCACGGGGCGTGGCGCACGGCTGGACGGCACGCTTGAAGCCACGCTGTCCGGAGCGCGTGGCCGCGGCGCGCCCGCGAACGCCGGTGTCGACGGCACGCTGCGCGGACGGCTGGCCGACAGCAGCCTGAGCCTCGACCTGGCCGCGGCCAACGCACAGGGCCTGAAGGCCACAGCCAACGTCGTCCTGCCCACCGAGGCTTCGGCCGCCCCATTCCGCGTCGCCATCGCCCGCGAACGGCCGATGCAAGGACGCTTCTCGGCGGAGGGCGAGGTCCGTCCCTTGTGGGACCTGCTGGTCGGTGGCGAACGCAGCCTGTCTGGGCGGATTCGTACCGAGGGCGTCCTGGCCGGGACGCTGGCGAAACCCGCCGCTACAGGACAGATCGCCGTCCAGGCGGGGCGATTCGACGATGGCGCGACGGGGCTGTCGCTGCGCGACGTGACGCTGGCGGCGAGCTTCGCCAACGATGCGCTCACGGTCAGCCAGGCGAGCGGTGTCGACGGACGGGGCGGAACGGTTTCGGGCCAGGGTCGGATCGGGCTGGCCCCGCAGGGGGCTTCCAGCTTCCGACTGGGGCTGAAGAACTTCCGGCTGATCGACAACGAGCTGGCCACGGCCTCGGCCAGCGGCGCGGCGACCATCGACCGAGCCGCTGACGGCAAGGTGCGCTTGACGGGCGACCTGACCATCGACCGGGCGGACGCGGCCACCCACCTGCCCACCCTGTCGGGCGTGGTGGTGATGGAGGTGGTCGAGAAGAACAGGCCAGGCGGACTGTCCTCGCGCCCCGGTCAGGCGCAGACTGTGGGCGACGGCTGGGCGCTGGACGTTAAGCTGCACGCGCCGCGCGGGGTCTATCTGAAGGGGCGTGGGCTAGACGTGGAGCTCTCCCTGGACGCCCATGTGGGCGGGACGACGGCCCATCCCGACCTGAGCGGCGTCGCCCGGGTGGTGCGCGGTGACTACGATTTCGCGGGCAAGCGGTTCATCATCGACACCCAGAGCGTGGTCTATCTGTCGACCCAGGCGGAAGGCGTGCGGCTCGACCTGACCGCGACGAGGGACGACCCGACGCTCACCGCCACCGTCAGGGTGCGAGGCACGGCCGCCAAGCCGGAGATCACGCTCACCTCCACCCCCAGCCTGCCCAACGATGAGGTGCTGTCGCAGGTGCTGTTCGGCGCCTCGGCCTCGCAGCTGTCGCCGCTTGAGGCGGCCCAACTGGCTTCGGCGCTGGCGTCACTGTCCGGAGGAGGTGGGATGGACGTGGTAGGCAACCTGCGGGCCTTCGCCGGTCTCGACCGCCTTGCGCTGGGCGGCGGAGATGCATCCGGCATGACAATTTCCGGCGGTAAGTACCTAACAGATAACGTCTACCTTGAGCTGACAGGTGGTGGGCGCGACGGCTCGGCGGCGCAGGTGGAGTGGCGGGTGAAGAAGAATCTTTCGATCATCTCTCGGCTGGCCGGGCAGGGCGACAGCCGCCTGGCGATCCGCTGGCGGCGGGACTACTGAGCGGCATAGGCCTGGGTCCCACGGGTGAAGACCCGGTCGGCGGTCTCGATCGCAGCGATGGGGATGTCCTTTGCCTTGGCCAGCCGGCCGTAGATCGGGGTGAACTCCTGCAAGGTGGCGTCGAGCAGGACTTGCAGCGAGGGAACCACGAAATAGACCTGCTGGAAGTCGTCGATCCGGTAGGGCGTGCGCATGACCCGCTCAAGGTCGAAGCCCAGGCGGTTGGGCGAGGGATCGTCCAGGGCGAAGACGGATTCGGCGCGGCTGGAGACGATGCCGGCGCCCATCAGCCGCAGGCCCTGGGGCGTGTCGAGCAGGCCGAACTCCACCGTGTACCAGTAGAGCCGGGCGAGATTTTGCAGGCGGCCAAGTTGCAGAGCGCGCAGACCGCCCCGACCGTAGGCCTGCATGTAGTCGGCGAAGACCGGGTCGGTGAGCATCGGCACGTGGCCGAAGACGTCGTGGAAGATATCCGGCTCCTGCAGGTAGTCCAGTTCCCCGGGCTTGCGGATGAACCGGCCGGCGGGGAAGCGGCGGTTGGCCAGGTGGTCGAAGAATACCGCGTCGGGGACGAGCCCTGGCACGGCGACTACGCTCCAGCCGGTCAGCCGGCCAAGCTCGGCGTTGATGCGCGCGAAGTCCGGAATGCCGGACCGGTGCAGGTCGAGGGTCTCCAGACCCTTCAGGAACGGCTCGCAGGCCCGGCCGGGGAGGAGGGCGGCTTGCCGCTCGTAGAGGGTGATCCAGACCTGGTGCTCGGCGGCGGAATAGTCCGCCCAATTCTGATCGATGGTCCAGTCGGCGCTCATGGCGAGAGAATGGACCGTGTTTCGCGGTAGTTCCGTTCGCAGATCGCCGCGGCGCCGCCCGAGGGCGGCAAAAGCTTGCCGCCTAGTGGCTGATCCGGGGGCGAAGCTTGTACTGGCCTTCGCGGAAGGACTCGAAGATCAGCGAGGCCTGGGGATGGCCCACGGGCTGGCCGGAGTCGTCGGCCAGCAGGTTCTGCTCGGAGACATAGGCGACGTAGGAACTCTCGTCGTTCTCGGCCAGCAGATGATAGAACGGCTGATCCTTGCGCGGCCGAATGTGTTCCGGGATCGAGAGATAGTATTCCTCGGTGTTCGCGAAGGTCGGATCCACATCGAAGATCACGCCGCGGAACGGATAGACGCGGTGACGAACAACCTGGCCGATGGCGAATTTGGCGCTCTGCGTGTCCATGGCTCGAATCTACCCCCTTTCTCCTGACCGGGAGGTGAACGTAGCGATGGAATTCGTCCGTTCAAGGCCAGACCCTTCCTGGTTGAGGCGGCGTCACCGCAGCCAGAGGGGTAGGGTCTGTATGCAAACGCTTCGAGCGCGTCGGGCGGGCCAACCGGTTTCCACTTTGCCCTGACGCGGTCTGAGCCTTCCGACAAGCGAGCAGTCTTGCTAGGGTTGCTCCCGAAATGAGGCGCGCCGGTTCGGCCAGCGCCTGCGAAGGACGGACGGGTCCATGACTGAGGCGCCGAGCGCGCCCGGCGCCAGTGAGCGCAGCCGGGGAAGCAATGCCAGTGAACTGCCCTGTTACGGGGCGCTCGACCTGGGCACCAACAACTGCCGATTGCTGATCGCCACGCCACTGGGCGCGAGCTTCCGGGTGGTCGAGGCCTATTCGCGGATCGTGCGGTTGGGCGAGGGGCTGGACCAGTCCGGCCGGCTTTCCGAGGCCGCAATGGACCGGGCCCTTGCGGCGCTGAAGGTCAGCGCCGAGAAGGTCCGCCGAAGGCGGGTGGTGCGGTTGCGCGCCATCGCCACCCAGGCCTGCCGGATCGCTGAGAACGGGAAGGCCTTCCTCGACCGGGTGACGGCGGAGACCGGCCTCAACCTGCAGATCATCAGCCCGCAGGAAGAGGCGCGCCTCTCCGTCCAGGGTTGCCTCAACCTCATCGACCGGACGAGCGACGCGGCCCTGGTGGTCGATGTGGGCGGCGGTTCGACGGAGTTGTCCTGGGTCGACCTGAAGGGCGCCCCGCCCACCGGCATGCCGCCGCTTCGGGCCTGGCTTTCGGTGCCCATGGGCGTTGTCACCCTGGCCGAGCGGTTCCCGGAGGGGGCGATGGCCACCGAGGCCTGGTTCCGGGCCATGGTCGAGGCGGTCAAGGCCGAGATCAGCGCCTTTCGCCGGGCCGACGGCCTGCGCGAAGTGTTCGACACCGACCGTGGCCACCTGATCGGCACCTCCGGCGCGATCACCAGCCTGGCGGGACTGCATCTGGAGCTGCCCCGGTACGACCGCAGCCGCGTGGACGGAATCTGGATGACCCGGGCGCAATGCGAGGCCGCCGCCGACCGGCTGTTGGGCCTTAATGCCCAGGAGCGCGCCCAGCAGCCCTGCATCGGGCCCGACCGCGCCGACCTGGTGCTGGCCGGCGCGGCGATCCTGCAGGCGGTGCAGGAGCTTTGGCCGAGCACGCGGGTGCGTGTCGCTGACCGGGGCCTGCGCGAGGGCATATTGCTGTCTCTGATGGCCGAGAAAAGCGGCCAGAAGCGCCGGCGGCGGCGCGGCGGCCGTCCGCGCAGTCCAACCGGAGTCGCGGCGTGAGCGAGGCTCCGCCGCCCGGCGGGCCGCCCCGCAAGCGCATGGTCAAGCCGCCCACCGGCGGCACGGAGGCCGGCCGGGCCAAGCCGGCGCGTCTGAAGACCGCCTGGAAACGCACGCCGTCGCAACAAGCCTGGCTGACCCGCCAGATCAACGATCCCTTCGCCACGGCCGCCCGCGCCCATGGCTACCGCAGCCGCGCGGCCTACAAGCTGACCGAACTGGACGACAAGTTCAGGCTCCTGAAGCCTAACGCCCGGGTGGTCGACCTGGGGGCGGCGCCCGGGGGCTGGACCCAGGTGGCCATCGAGCGCGGCGTGACCCACATCGTGGGCGTCGACCTGTTGCCGGTCGATCCCCTGCCGCCGGCCCAGATCCTGATGATGGACTTCACCGACCCCGAGTGCGGGCCGGAACTGATCCGCCTGTTGGGCGGGGCGCCCGACGTGGTGATCTCGGACATCGCGCCCAACACCGTGGGTCACCGCCAGACCGACCACCTGCGGATCGTCGGCCTGATCGAGGCCGCCGCCGACTTCGCCGTCGAGGTTCTGGTTCCGGGCGGCGCCTTCATCGCCAAGGCCTTCCAGGGCGGCGAGACGGCCGAGGTGATCGCCCAGCTGAAGCGTCACTTCGCCGACGTGCGCACGGTGAAGCCCAAGGCAAGCCGCACGGACTCCTCGGAGCTCTACCTAGTGGCGCTGAAGTTCAAGGGACGCTGAGGGCGCCTTCGCGGCGCATCAGCCTGAGGGGCGGGACGGGGTCCAGTCGCCCAGCTCCAACTTGTCATGGCCGGACTTTTCCCAACCATCCATATGCGCCGATGGCGGGGACCTGCCTGAGGGAGCGGTGTTTATGGATGGTTGGGACAAGCCCGGGGATGACGAACAGGAGTGGGAGACGGAGAACGACGCGTCCCCGTCCTCCCAGAGTGCGGCATCGAAAGGCACCTCGAGGTCGCGGCAGATCTGGGCTGCGAGGAGGGCGAGTGGTGCGTCGGCGTAGTCCGCGTCGGGGTCGGTCATGAGCCGCGTGTCCAGGTCCGAGAACAGGTCCTCGGCCTCGTCCTCGGAGAATTCCGCCGCGATGGCCTGGGTGACAAGGCGCTCGACCTCGCGCTTGCGCCTGGCCCCGCGTTCCGTTGCCCGGCGGGCGGCACGTTCAAGGCCTTCCTGCTCAAAGCGGGCCTGGAGCGCCAGGGTCTGACGGACGGCCCGGGAAACCCGGGCGTATTTCAGGATTATGGCGCCGCTGTCGGCGTCGGGCTCGGCCGCCTGCCGGGGCAGGTCGCGGACCAGCGCCATGCCGATCTCGGCCAGTTCACCCAACAGCGCCTGCCGTCGCGCCGTCTGACATGGGTCCTGCGTGTCTATCATGAACAAAAGAAGAACATAGGCGCCCGGCGCCTGTCAAGAATTGTCGCTTGCGGCCGCGGGCGGGGCCTACAGGTAGAGGGCGCGACTAATGCGGACGCCATAGCCAGGGTCGGGCCTTCCGCCTTCACTGAGACGTTCCATGAAGGCGGCAAGGGCCAGGTCCCGGCGCCTGGGCAGGCGCGTACGGTCCGCAGCCGCCAGGGCGGCGGCCATCTCCGCGCGGCTGAGGTCAGTGCAGTAGCAGGGCGCTCCGGGCTGCTGGCGCCAGGACTGGGCCAGCGGGCCCGCATCGATGGCGTCGAACCCGGTGTCCTCGACAAGCGCCATGCCGACCTCGCGATCCCGCGTGCTGTCAGCCGCCACGGGCAGGGCGACTCGGTCGGGGCTCCCAGGAGGCCTCCCCTTGCCCGCGAGGGAGGCTGCGCCGAGCGAATTCCATGCCTTGACCACGGGGCGGTCCAACTGCTCGACAACCCATAGGCTTTCGGCCTGGCCCGCTTCGATCGCCCCGATCACCCCGTTGCGTTGCGGGTAGTAGTTCGAGGTGTCCATCACGATGTCGCCGGCCGGCAGGTTCTCCAACAGGGGCGCGAGCGCGGGCAGGCGGTCCAAGGGGATCGACAGGATCGCGACGTCGACGTCGGTCAGGGCTTCGGTCGCGGTCACCGCGCGTGCGCCGTGGGCCAGGGTGTCGGCCGTGATGGTCCCTGGCCCGCGCGAATTGGCGGCCTTCACCGCGTGGCCTGCGGCGCTGAGTTTCAGCACCAGGCTCTTGCCGATCTGACCCACGCCGAGGACGCCGATTTTCATGGTAGGGGTCCTCGATTTCCGGCGGCCGGCCGATGCGGTCGGCGGGCCGGGTCGCCTGTTCTGCGACGAATAGCACATCTGGTCGCGGCCTACCGCGCGACCGGCTCGTCTATTCCGGCCTCCTGCTCGACCCGGAAACTGCTGGCCCAGGCCGAAATGTACGGCGGCTGGAAATCACCTGGAAGCCGGCTGCGGCGAGCTTGGCCTTGAGGTCGGCGACCCCTACGCCAGGCGACGCCGGCCTTCCCAAAGCCTTGCGCCGAAGATGCAGACCGCGGCCCCGAAGGCGCAGACGCCAGCGAAGACATAGAGCTCGCGCGGGCCTCCGCCCTGGAGCAGGATGTAGCTTCCGAAGAGGGGCCCAACCATCGCCCCGATGCGGGTGAACCCCAGCGCGAAGCCGATGCCGGCGCCGCGCAGTTCGGGCGGATAGAGCCGCACGACCGCGGCGGGCACGCTGAACTGCGCGCCGATGCCGAAGAGCCCGGCGACGAAGATCAGGGCCAGGATCTGGTTGATCGGGCCGCCGCCGAAGGCCACGGCCATGGTCAGGGCGCCGCCGCCCAGATAGCCCAGGGTCATCATGCCATAGGGCCCGTACCGATCGATCAGGCGGGCGAACACAAGCGTTCCGATCAATCCGCCCGCGTTCAGCGCGGTGCTGCCGTGGATTGCGTCTTGAAGGTTGTGGCCGCTGTCGCGGAGGATGCTGGGGAGCCAGTTGGCGAGGAAATAGAAGAACACGCCGCCGATCATCGAGGTCGACATCAGGAGGATCGTCGCGGTCGCCCGTCCGTCGCGGAACAGCGCCGCCGCTGAGTTGCGGACGTCCGGCGCATCGGGCCGGGCCCCGATCCTCATCACCTGTCCGGCCCTGCCGATCAGGCGTAGGGCCCGCTCGATTTGATCCGTCCGGCCGCGGGCCGCCAGGATCGTCAGGGGCTCGGGAACGCGCGCGGCGATGATCGGCAGGAGGATGAGGGGCAGGGCGCCGCCCAGGATGAAGACGGCCTGCCAGCCGTAGTGCTCCATCAGCCGCGCGCTGGCCATGCTGCCGACCACCGCGCCCAGGAGCTGGATACTGAAGGCGCTTGTCACGAACAGAGCGCGCACCCTGGCCGGAGAGTAAGCGGCCAGGATCGCGACGATGGCGGGAATGGCCGCCCCCAGCCCGACGCCCGTGACCGCCCGCAGCGCGGCCAGGGCGAGGATGTCCTTGGTCAAGACAGTCGCCAGGGTCCCGAAGGCGAAGACCAGGGTGCTGAGGATGACGATACGCTTTGGGCCGACGCGATCGCTGAGCGGGCCGATGAAGAAGCCGCCCAGCACGCCGCCCAGCAGGCCCGCGCTGAAAATCGGCCCCAGCGCAGCGGCGGTCATCCCCCACTCGCGGCGGATCTCCGGGGCCGCGAAGGCGATCGATTGGGTGTCGAAGCCGTCGAGCATCGAGAGCAACGCACAAAGCACAATGACGAGCCATTGGCCTGAGGTGATCGGCGAGCGGTCGAGTATCGCCTCGGCGTCGGGGAAATCGTCAGGCGCAGGCGTTGCGTCGCCGATGGCGCTTGTGGATTGCATGCAAACTCTCCCCCCGGACCGCCGCAGGCGTACGGCGTGGTTGCGTCGCCGACAGATCCTTGCCGCTGTCAGTCGGGCTCAGCCTGCTTGATCTGGACCTCCCGGGCAAGGGCCGGCGCTAGGCCTTGCCGGCGGCGCCCTCGTTTGAGGGCGCGCCCGCCTGCCCATCTGGCCACGGTGGCGTCCGTTGGCCCTGATCGACCAGCCAGTCCCGGAAGCGGGTGAGGGCGCGGCTCTCGGCGCCGGACGAGGCCATGAGGGCGAAGGCGCTTTCGGCCCGGCGGAAGCCGTAGGGGGCGATCAGCCGGCCTTCCAGCACATGCTCGGCGACCAGCGGCCAGGGCAGGATGGCGACGCCCAGACCAGCCAGGGCCGCATCCATGGCGAAGTGCAGGTGGGCAAAGGGGCGCTCCGGGGCGGGCGCCAGTTCGAAGCCGGCGACGGCGGCCCAGATCGCCCAACCCTGGGGGTGGCTCTGGGCGGACAGGCGAGGCGCCGACAGCGGGTCGTCGGCGAAGCGCCGGGCGAGCGGCGGCGTCATCACCGGGCCG
Organism: Caulobacteraceae bacterium; assembly: GCA_947475465.1. Taxonomy (GTDB): domain Bacteria; phylum Pseudomonadota; class Alphaproteobacteria; order Caulobacterales; family Caulobacteraceae; genus Phenylobacterium. The sequence goes on from CANJLK010000008.1 coordinate 43,881, forward strand.
ATCCGGTTTTGAATGAAGGGCGTCACGGCGGGCTCGGTCAGGCGACTGGCGGGCACGATCCGAACGATCGCCTGCGCGCCGCGATGCGTGACCGCCTGCGACGCCAGTTCCTCAAGGTGGAGGCGGATATCCGGATGCTTCGCGGCGAAGTCCGGCAGGCGGGGAATGAGCCACTTCACCGAGAGGCTGGCGTTGACCGCGACATGCAGGTCCTCGCCGTCGCCGCGCAGCCCCTGGACCGCCTGGGCGATCCCGTCGAAGGCGCGGGTCAGGGCCGGGAGAAGCTGTTGACCGGCGGCGGTGAGTTCGAGCCGATGTCTGGGGCCGGCGAAGAGGCGAACGCCCAGGGCGGCCTCCAGCGCTTTTACCTGCCGGCTGACCGCGCTGTGGGTGACGTGCAGTTCCTCGGCGGCCAGGGTGGCGCGGCCGGTGCGGGCCATGGTTTCGAAGGCCCGCAGCGCGTTCAGGGACGGGAGCGGTCTCAATGTGAGATTTTCGAACATAGTGGATCGGATATGTCGGTTTCCTCTCATTCGCAATGGGCGCATCCAGCCTGGCCATGTCGATGGCCATCACCTGCGACCCGCCAGCCGACGTCCTGAGCAGCCTGCTGAAGGCCCTGGGCGGACGACGAAAGGAGACGGCGCGGATGGCGCCGCCGGCGCCGCAAGCCTGCCATTGCTACGCGGTATATTCTGGGGCGCTGAGCCCATCGCAACACAGGTCGCTCAGGAGGATTCCATGACCGCGCCGCCGGTGACGCCCGTCGACTACGACAAGGCCCAGCATGCCGCCTACGCCAAGGGCCGCGCGCTGAGCGCCGATGCGATCGGGCGCTATATGAGCCTCTTCGCCGAACATCTGCCCCGGCGCCGGCCGCTGAGCGGCATCGACCTGGGTTCGGGGACAGGGCGCTTCAGCCCGGCGCTGGCGGAGGCCTTCGGCGGGCCGGTCCACGGCGTTGAGCCGTCGGCGCGGATGCGCGAGGCGGCGATGGCTCAGGCCGCGCACCCACGCGTGCGCTACATGGCCGGGGAGGCCGCCGCCATTCCCCTGGACGATGCGACCGCCGACTTCGTGCTGATGTTCCTGTCCTTCCACCACGTGCCGGACCGGGCGACCGCGGCGGCGGAGATCGCCCGGGTGCTGAAGCCGGGGGGCCGGTTCATCCTGCGCAGCACCTTCAAGGAGCGGATTCCCGATCACTGGTGGCGCAGCTTCTTCACGCGAAGCCACGAGGTGGAGGAGGCGATGTTTCCCTCGACGGATGAAGCCCGCGCGATCTTCGAAGCCGCCAGTTTCGCGACCCGCGAGGTGGTGTTTCAGGAGATCCCGTTCGAGGGGGACATGGGCGAGGCCGTGGAGAAACTGAAGCTCCGGGCCGTGTCGGTGTTCGAGCATATGACGGCGGAGGAACTGGACCAGGGATTCGCCGCCATCGAGGCGGCGTTCGCGGCGGGGACCATCGAGGAGAAGTCGACTTTCGGCGATTTCATCGTTTTCGAACGCCGCTGACGGTCACGCCCCTTGTCGCCATCTTCGCCCGACCTCTATAAGCAGCCCGCAAAACGAGGTGTCTCCATGGAGATTCGCGAAGGGCTTACCTTCGACGATGTTTTGCTAGAACCCGGCCCGTCCGATGTGATGCCCACCCAGGTGGATGTCGCGACAAGGTTCACGCGAGAGATCAATCTTAACATACCGCTGGTGTCCGCCGCCATGGACACGGTGACCGAAAGCCGGCTGGCCATCGCCATGGCGCAGAACGGCGGCCTGGGCATCCTGCATCGCAACTTCACGGTGGACGAGCAGGCCGACCAGGTGCGCGAGGTGAAGCGCTATGAAAGCGGCATGGTCATCAATCCGCTGACCATCGGGCCGGATACCCCGCTGAGCGAGATCCGCGAGATCAAGGCCCGGCGCAAGATTTCCGGCTTCCCGGTGGTGGACCCGAAGACGGGGCGGCTGGTGGGTATCCTGACCAACCGCGACATGCGCTTCGAGGGCAATGCCGACGTGCCCGCCAAGGCGCTGATGACGCATGAGAACCTGATCACGGTGAAGGAGGGGGTGAGCCAGTCCGAGGCCCGCGACCTGCTGCGCCGGCACAAGATTGAGCGGCTGATCGTCGTCGACGACGACTACCGGGCCGTTGGGCTGATCACGGTCAAGGACATGGAGAAGTCCGAGGCCCACCCGAACGCCGCCAAGGACGCACAGGGCCGTCTGCTGGTGGGCGCGGCATCGACCGTCGGCGACGCGGGGTATGAGCGGTCGATGGCGCTCGTGGACGCCGGCGTCGACGTGGTGGTGATCGACACCGCCCACGGCCACAACATCGACGTGGCCAAGGCGGTCGGCCGGATCAAGCGCGAGACCAACCGCGTGCAGATCGTGGCCGGCAATGTGGCGACCTATGAAGGCGCGCGCGCCCTGATCGAGGCGGGCGCCGACGCGGTGAAGGTGGGCATCGGCCCAGGCTCGATCTGCACGACCCGGATCGTGGCCGGCGTGGGCGTGCCGCAGCTGACCGCCATCGCCGACGCGGTGCGGGCCGCCGCCGGCTCCGACGTGCCGGTGATCGCCGACGGCGGGATCAAATATTCCGGCGACCTGGCCAAGGCGCTGGCCATGGGCGCCTCGGTGGCCATGATGGGCTCGGTGTTCGCGGGCGTGGACGAGGGGCCGGGCGAGGTGTTCCTCTACCAGGGCCGATCCTACAAGACCTACCGCGGGATGGGCTCGCTGGGCGCCATGTCGCGCGGCTCCGCGGACCGCTACTTCCAGAAGGACGTCACGGATTCGCTGAAGCTGGTGCCTGAGGGCATTGAGGGCCAGGTGCCTTACAAGGGGCCGATCGCGCCGATCCTGCATCAGATGGTGGGCGGGCTTCGCGCCGCCATGGGTTATGTAGGGGCGGCGACCTTGCCGCAGTTCCGCGAGCGGGCGCGGTTCATCCGCATCACCGGCGCGGGTCTGCGCGAGAGCCATGTGCACGACGTGATGATCACCCGCGAGGCGCCGAACTATCCCAGCGCGGTCTGATCGGAAGCAAGCCTTAGGGGCTGGGGGAGATGACCATGTTCGACTATCAAACGCCGGCCGAGGTGAAGCTGCTGGGCGCAGCGGTCATCGTGGGGCTCGTGCAGCTGCTGTGGGCGGCGGGCGCGGCGCGCCGCCAGCAGGGGGACCTCAAGTGGGCGGCGGGACCCCGGGACGATCCCAGGCCGTTGAGTGGGGTGGCGGCCAGGCTCGACCGCGCCTTCCGCAACTTCATGGAGACCTTCCCGTTCTTCGCCGCCGCCGTCCTGGCCGCGGCCCTGACGGCCAAGACCGGCACGCCCCTGACGCTCTATGGCTCGGCGCTCTATGTCGCGGCCCGCGCGCTCTATGTTCCGGTCTATGCGGCGGGCGTCCAGACTGTGCGCTCGATCATCTGGTTCGTCTCGATGGCGGGGCTCATCATGGTGCTCGCAGCCCTTTTTCGGTGACTTGAATGCGTGACGCCGGACGCCTCGCGGCGGCCATCGATGTCCTGACCCAGATCGAAGAGCGGCACCGGCCTGTCCGGATGGCGCTGAAGAATTGGGGGGAGAGCGCGCGCTACGCGGGGTCGAAGGACCGCGCCTTCGTCTCGGGCCTGGTGCTGGATGTGCTGCGCCGCCGCCGCTCGCTGGGCTGGCGGATGGGCGACGACAGCGTCCGCGCCGTGGCGCTGGGGGCGTTGAGGCTCCTGTGGGACTGGCCGGTCGAGCGGGTCGCCGAGGCGGCGGGCGAGGAACCGCACGGGCCGGGTCCCTTGACGGATGCCGAGCGGGCCGCGCTTGACGCGCCGCGTGACCTGGCCGATGCGCCGACGCCGGTGAAGGGCGACTATCCCGACTGGCTGGACGCCCAGCTGTTCCGGGTCTTCGGCGAAGATCGGGCCGCGGAGGGCGCAGCCTTGTCGGAACGGGCGCCGGTGGACCTGCGGGTCAATCTGCTGAAATCCGATCCGGAGCGGACGCTGAAGGCGCTGGCCTCGCTGTCCGCCCAACCCACCGAGGTCCTGCCCACGGCGCTGCGGATGCCGGCCCTGGACCCGATGACCCGCTCCGGGGCGGTGGAAACCATCCCGCAGTTCTCAAAGGGCTGGTTCGAAGTCCAGGACCTGGGCTCGCAGATCGCCGTCACGGCGGCGGGCGAGGTCAAGGGCAAGCAGGTTCTGGACCTGTGCGCAGGCGGCGGGGGCAAGACCCTGGCGCTGGCCGCGGCCATGGGCAATTCCGGCCAGATCTACGCCTATGACAGCGACGCCCGGCGCTTGGCCGACACCATCCGCCGGGCCGACAGGGCGGGCGTCCGCAACCTGCAGATCCGATCGCCGGTGAACCCCGATCCGCTGAAGGGGCTGGAGGGCCGGATGGACGTGGTGTTCATCGACGCGCCCTGCAGCGGCACGGGATCATGGCGGCGGCACCCCGACACCAAGTGGCGGCTGTCGCCCGACACGCTCGCCCAGCGGATCGCCGACCAGGACGCCGTGCTGGACGCCGGCGCGCCGTTCGTGAAACCGGGCGGGCGCCTCGTCTATGTCACCTGCTCGGTGCTGCCGGAGGAGGACGAGGACCGCGTCACGGCGTTTCTCGCCCGGACCGGTGGCTTCGCGCCCCGGCCCGCCACCGACGATCCGAAACTGACGCAATATCTGACGCCGGAGGGCTATCTTCGGCTGACCCCACGGAGCGCGGGGACCGACGGCTTTTTCGTAGCCGTCCTGCAAAAGCCCGCCAACGGAGCCTCATGACCAGCCAGCCCGCGCACGAGCGCGTCCTCATCGTCGATTTCGGCAGCCAGGTGACCCAGCTGATCGCCCGGCGGCTGCGCGAGAGCGGCGTCTATTGCGAGATCCACCCCTACGACAAGGTCGACGCCATGCTGGACGCCTACGCGCCCAAGGCGGTGATCCTGTCGGGGGGGCCGGCCAGCGTGCACGAGGCCGCCAGCCCATCGGCGCCACAGCGGATCTTCGACCTCGGCGTGCCGGTGCTGGGCATCTGCTACGGCGAGATGACCATGTGCGGCCAGCTGGGCGGGGCGGTTGAGGGCGGCCACCACCGCGAATTCGGCCGCGCCGAGATCCTGATCGAGCGGGAAAGTCCGTTGCTGGCCGGCCTGGGCAAGGTGGGCGAGCGCGAAACGGTGTGGATGAGCCACGGCGACAAGATCACCGCGATCCCGCTGGGGTTCGAGGTGGTGGCCGCCTCGGAAGGCAGCCCCTATGCGGTGATCGCCGATGAGGGCCGGCGGTTCTACGGCATCCAGTTCCATCCCGAGGTGGCGCACACGCCGCGCGGCGCCCTGATGCTGCGGAACTTCACCCACAGGATCGCCGGGTTGACCGGCGACTGGACCATGGCCTCTTTCCGCCAGGAGATGGTGGCCAAGATCCGCGCCCAGGTGGGCCAGGGCCGGGTGATCTGCGGCCTGTCGGGCGGGGTGGACTCCTCGGTGGCCGCGGTGCTGATCCACGAGGCGATCGGCGACCAGCTGACCTGCGTCTTCGTGGACACCGGCCTTTTGCGCCTGAATGAGGCCGAGCAGGTGGTGACCCTGTTCCGGGATCACTACAATATTCCCCTCGTACACGTTGATGCATCTAAGGAATTTCTGGGCGAGCTGACGGGCGTTTCCGACCCGGAGACCAAGCGCAAGATCATCGGCCGGGTGTTCGTGGAGATCTTCGACCGCGAGGCGAACAAGGTCGAAGGCGCCGCCTTCCTGGCCCAGGGCACCCTCTATCCGGACGTCATCGAGAGCGTTTCGGCCAGCGGCGGCCCCTCGGCGGTGATCAAGAGCCACCACAATGTCGGCGGCCTGCCGGACTATATGAAGCTGAAGCTGGTGGAGCCGCTGCGCGAGCTCTTCAAGGACGAGGTCCGGGCGCTGGGCGTCGAACTGGGCCTCGATGCAGCGTTCGTGGGCCGCCACCCGTTCCCGGGCCCCGGCCTGGCCATCCGCATCCCGGGCGACATCACGCCGGAGAAGGTCGCGGTGCTGCAGGCCGCCGACGCCATCTACCTCGACGAGATCCGCAAGGCCGGCCTCTACGACTCCATCTGGCAGGCCTTCGCCGTCCTTCTGCCGGTGAAGACGGTCGGCGTCATGGGCGATGCGCGGACCTACGAGAACGTCTGCGCGCTGCGGGCCGTGACCTCCACGGACGGCATGACCGCCGACTTCTTTGAATTCCCCTGGGAGGTCCTGGGCCGCGCGGCGACCCGGATCATCAACGAGGTGAAGGGCATCAATCGCGTGGTCTACGACGTGACCTCGAAGCCACCGGGGACGATCGAGTGGGAGTAGGCCTCAACCCATAGACTGGCGCCAATGCGCGCCTTGCTCGTCCGTCAGGGGGTGAAGGTCAGAACCACGAGCGAAGCCCGACAACGACCCGGACGTCATGGCGGTCTTCGCCGGCCACATGTGCAAGGCGCGCGGTGTCGCCTAAGCGCTGCTGGTAATTCACGCCGACATAGGGCGCGAACTCCGGGCTGATCGCATAGCGCAGCCGCAATCCCAGCTCGATGCTGGAGAGGCCCGCCCCGATCAGAAGGGCGGGCACGTCCTGGGCGGAGAGGTTGGCCTCGGCGCGGGGTTCCAGGATCAGGTGCTGGGTGAGGCGCAGGTCGTGAGTGGCCTCAAGGCGGGCGGTGACGTCGCCGTGGTCGGAGACGAAAAGCGCATTGTCGAATTCGAACCCGTAGGGCGCGACGCCCTCGAACCCGAGAGCTAAGTGGGTGCGGGTGTGGGGCTCGACGTCCTGGCGCAGGCCGGCCTCGGCGTTGACGTTCGGCGCTATGGCGCGGCTGTAGAGGACGTCGACCTCGGCCTGGTCCACCTTGCCGGCGCCTTCGCCACGGGACTTGACCACAAGGCGGTCGATGTCGCCGCCGAAAGACGCGTGGCCTTCCCAGGCGTAGCCGTCCGCGCCGCCGCCGGAGCGCAGCTCCAGCTTGTCGATCGAGACCTTCGACCAAGAGCCGCCGCCGTGCTCCTGGTGCAATTGATGCCGGGCGTCGGCCATCGCCGCAGGCGGAAAATATCGATCCGCATCGTGATCGGCCGGGATCGGCGGCGGCGCTCCTGCGTCGGGGCCGGACTGGGGCCCTTCGGCTTCCGTCGGGTCGGCAGGTGCCCCCGGCATCGGCATCGACATTGACATGTGCATCTGATGGCCCGCGTGCGGGTCCGACGTCTGGGCCAGGGCCGGCCCCGCCGCGCCCAAGGCCAGGAAGGCGACGGCAATGAGCCGCTTCATGCCGCGCCGTCCAGCGGCCGCACGGTCACCACCCGGAACATCCCGGCGTGCATGTGCAGGAGCATGTGGCAGTGGAAGGCCCAGTCGCCCGGCGCGTCGGCGGTGAGGTCGAAGGTCAGCTTGCCGCCGGGCATGACGTTGACGGTATGCTTTCGCGGTTGGCGGTCGGCGGCCTTGCCGTTGACCAGTTCCACGAAATGCCCGTGCAGATGGATCGGGTGGTTCATCATGGTGTCGTTCACCAGGGTGACCCGCACCCGCTCGTCGCGCCGGAAGGGGATCGGCTTGACGATCTCGGAGAAGGACTCACCGTCGAACGACCACATAAAGCGGTCCATGTTCCCGGTGAGATGGATCTCGAGTTGCCGGGTGAAGGGCCGCGGGTCCGGATTGGGGCGCAGGGCTTCCAGGTCTCGGTAGATCAGCACCCGGCCCGGAACCTGGTCGAGCCCCGTTCCCCGGTCGCCGGTCCGGTCGAGCGGCATGGGGGCGATCATCTGCACGCCCGGCCCAAGCTTCACCTGGGTCGCGTGCTGCGGGTTGCGCATGGACATATCCATGTCCATCCCCGCCATGCCTGACATATCCATGCCCATATCGCGCATGGTCAGGATCGGGCGCGCGCGCAGCGGCGGCGCGGCGGCGGCGACGCCTGGGCGGGGTGATAGCGTGCCCCTGGCCATGCCGGACGAGTCAGCCGCCTCGGCCACCAGGGCGTAGGCCCGGTCGGAGGGCCGGACGATCACGTCGAAGGTCTCGGCGTTGGCGACCTGGAACTCGTCGACCTCGATCGGGACCACGTCCTGACCGTCGGCCTGGACCACCGTCATCGGCAGGCCGGGAATGCGGACGTTGAAGATGGTCATGGCGCCGGCGTTGATGAACCGCAGGCGCACCCGTTCGCCGGGCGTGAAGAGACCGGTCCAGTTGTCGTTCGGCCCCTGGCCGTTCACCAGATAGGTGTAGGCGGAGCCGGTGACGTCCAGGATGTCGGTTGGGTCCATCCGCATCTTCGCCCAATCGAGGCGCTGGGAGAGCGGCTGATCCTTGCCGGCCAGCAGGCCGGCCACGGTCTGCTTCTGGCGGTTGAAATAGCCCGCCTGCTGTTTGAGCCTGGCGATGATCTCGTGGGGGTGCAGGAAGCTGTAGTCCGAGAGCATGACGACGTGCTCCCGGTCGAAGGCGGCGGGTTCGCCGCCAGCCGGCTCGATAATCATCGGCGCATAGTGGCCGATCAGCTCCTGGACGCCGGAGTGGCTGTGATACCAGTAGGTCCCCGCCTGCTTGACAGTGAATTCGTAGACGAAGGTTTCGCCGGGCTTGATGCCCGGAAACGACAGGCCGGGCACGCCGTCCATGTGCGAAGGCGTCAGCACGCCGTGCCAATGGATGGATGTCTCCTCGTCCAGGGTGTTGGTGACCGCGATGCGGACGTTCTGGCCCTGTTTCAGGCGGATCAGAGGGCCGGGGACGGTCCCGTTGATCGCCACCGCGTGGCCCTCGCGGCCATCCACGGTGATCGGAGCATGGCCGACCGTGAGACTTATGTCCTCCCCGGACAGCGCCTGAGCCGCGGGGGCGGCAGATGCGCTCCGCGCCCAGGCGGGGAGGAGGGCGGTCGCGGTGGAGGCGGCGCCGAGCGCAAGCAGGTTGCGGCGCCCGATCATCATCGGGTCGCTCGCTCGAGAAGGGCGATCAGCTCTTCAGCCTTCTTCCGCTGCTCGTCCTTGTCGCCCGAAACGATCGCGCCTTCGATGCAGTGGCCGAGGTGTTCGCGCAGGATTTCAGTCTCGACCTTTGCCAGGGCGGCGCGCACCGCCTGCACCTGGGTCAGGATGTCGATGCAGTAGCGGTCTTCCTCGACCATGCGGCCGATACCGCGGACCTGGCCTTCGACGCGGTTCAGACGGTTGAGGAGGGCGGGCTTGTTGTCGCGTTTCATGAGCAGCAGCCTATACCCCCAACGGGTAATTGCAATATGCCCTATGGGGGTATAGGTGGGTAGGCATCCAGGAGGCTGCCATGTCCGATCACGCCCACTCCGGCCAGTCTCAGGCCTCGCGCGGCGACGGCGCGAAGGCAGCGACCGACCCGGTCTGCGGGATGAAGGTCGATGCGCAAGCGACCGAGCATCACGCAACCCACGACGGGCAGGCCTTCCACTTCTGTTCCAACGGCTGCCGGACCAAGTTCGTCGCTGAGCCGGCGAGATACCTTGAGAAGGATCAAGCGCCGGCCCCTGTGGCGCCGCCGGGCGCGATCTACACCTGCCCGATGCACCCGCAGGTCCGGCAGGTCGGGCCGGGGCCTTGCCCGATCTGCGGCATGGCGCTGGAACCGGCCACGATGACGGCGGACAGCGGGCCGAGCGACGAGCTGTCGGACATGACCCGTCGGTTCTGGATCGGGCTTGCCCTGACCGCGCCGGTGTTCGGGCTCGAGATGGGCGGCCACCTCACGGGGTTGATGTTCCTCATGGGCCGGACGTCGAACTGGATCCAGCTGGCCCTGGCCACGCCCGTGGTGCTCTGGGCCGGCCGGCCGTTCTTCGAGCGCGGCTGGGCCTCCCTGAGACACCGCCACCTCAACATGTTCAGCCTCATCGCCATGGGGGTCGGCGTGTCGTGGGTCTACAGCATGGTCGCGGTCCTGGCGCCTGGCCTGTTTCCGCCCGCCTTCCGTGACGCCTCGGGCGGCGTGCCGGTCTATTTCGAGGCTGCGGCGGTGATCGTGGTCCTGGTGCTGCTTGGACAGGTGCTGGAGTTGCGGGCCCGCGCACAGACCGGCGGGGCGATCAGGGCGCTCCTGAACCTGGCGCCCAAGACGGCGCGCCGGATCCGCGAGGATGGCGCGGATGAGGACGTCAGCCTCGACCAGATCCACGTGGGCGACCGTTTGCGCGTGCGACCCGGCGAGAAGATTCCGGTGGATGGGGAACTGGTGGAGGGACGGGTCTCCATCGACGAGTCCCTGGTCACCGGCGAGTCCATGCCCGTCACCAAGGAGACCGGCGACAAGGTGATCGCCGGCGCGATCAACCTGACTGGCTCGTTTGTGATGCGGGCGGAGAAGGTCGGCGCGGACACCCTGCTTGCGCGGATCGTGCAGATGGTGGCCGAGGCGCAGCGCAGCCGTGCGCCGATCCAGCGCATGGCCGACCAGGTTTCCGGATGGTTCGTGCCGGCGGTGATCGCGGTGGCGGCCGTCGCCTTCGCCGCCTGGGGCATTGTCGGTCCCGACCCGCGGCTGGCCTTCGCCCTGGTGGCCGCCGTCTCGGTGCTGATCATCGCCTGTCCCTGCGCGCTGGGTCTGGCGACGCCCATGTCGATCATGGTGGGCGTCGGTCGCGGCGCACAGGCGGGCATCCTGATCAAGAACGCCGAAGCGCTGGAGCGCTTCGAGAAGATCGACACCCTGGTGGTCGACAAGACCGGCACGCTGACCGAGGGGCGGCCCGCGGTCACGGCAATCCATCCCGCACCCGGCTTTGACGCCAACGAATTGTTGCGCCTGGCGGCCAGCCTGGAGCGGGGCAGCGAACATCCGCTCGCGGACGCCATCCTCCGGGCCGCGAAGGACCGCAATCTCACCCTGTCCGAGGTCCAGGATTTCGACTCTCCGGTCGGCAAGGGTGTGCTCGGGACCGTGGACGGCAAACACCTGGCGCTGGGCGGCGCGCGCCTGATGTCGGAGCAAGGCGTGGACCTGACCCCCCTCGATGGCGAGGCGGAAGCGCTGCGGCGCGAAGGCGCGACGGCGATCTTCGCTACGGTCGACGGCAAGCTCGCCGGCCTGCTCGGCATCTCAGATCCGATCAAGGCCACCACAGCGGACGCCGTGCGGGCGCTGAAGGCCGAGGGCGTCCGCATCGTCATGATGACCGGCGACAACCGCACCACGGCGCTGGCGGTAGCGAAACGCCTGGGCATCGAGGAGGTGGAGGCCGAGGTCCTGCCTGAGGACAAGGCCAAGGTGGTCCAGAGGCTTCGCGCAGAGGGCCGCTCGGTCGCCATGGCGGGCGATGGGGTCAACGACGCCCCGGCGCTGGCCGCCGCCGAGGTCGGGATCGCCATGGGCGCCGGTTCCGATGTGGCCATCGAGAGCGCTGGAGTGACGCTGCTCAAGGGCGACCTCCAGGGGATCGTCCGCGCGCGCCGCCTGTCGCGGGCGGTGATGCGCAACATCCGGCAGAACCTGGTCTTCGCCTTCATCTACAATGCCGCGGGCGTGCCGATCGCCGCGGGCGTGCTCTATCCGGCCTTCCACCTGCTGCTTTCGCCACAGATCGGGGCGGGGGCTATGGCGTTGTCGTCGGTCAGCGTGATCGCCAATGCCCTTCGCCTGCGCACCACAAGGCTATGACTGAAAGGGTCTCGGCGCGTACGGCCGCCGCGGGCTAGGGGGCGACAGCCGCGTCGGGCTCGGCCGGGGAGGCGCGCAGGCGGGCGCGGAACTCGTCCAGGCGGGTCCGGTAGCCTTCGGCGTCGCCGTACTCCAGGAACTCGAAGTAGCGCTGGTGGGGATCAGAGACCTTCAGCGCGTGCTTGATCGGGCACCAGTACTGTTCCGTCCGGCTGGACACCTCGCGGACATAGGCGACCACGCCGTTGGCGTAGGCGCAGAAGGTGCAGTTCAGCGCCTCGATGACGTTGAGGTATTTCAGCTTTCCGCGGTCGAGCGCGATGTAGTCGCGGCGCCGGACCCGGGCGATGCCGTACACACGAAAGCAGATGGCCTGGTAGGCGCTCACCCAGCCATCGACGATCGCCAGGGGTACGATCAGCGAATAGATCACCGGGGCTGAGAGGACGACGCCCACGGTCGTGCGCCCGAAGTATTTCGCCAGGCCCATTTTCAGCTGGCGGTGCTCGATCGCGACGCCATCCTCGAACTGACCGATCTGTTTCGAAAGCTTCCAGCCCAGAGCCTTGCGGCGCCGCTCGATCTCCCGGTCCAACTCACCCTGAAGGTGGACGATCTCCTCGGCGAGATCCTTCATGCGTTGGGTCATGGACGGCCTTGGGCTTTCCCTGGGGATCGGACGATCGCCGCGCGGGTGCGGTCAGCCGTTACGGTCGCTTGCTGAAGCTTTCCACATAGCGCGCCACGGCCTCCACGTCGCTAGCGCTCAAGGCGCCCGGGAACAGCTTCGGCATTGGCGGCTTGGGCGCCTTGATCCAGGCGACCACCTGATCGTGGGACCGTCGCCCGGAGATGCCTACGAGGGACGCGCCCCCGGCGCCCCCCTCGCCGTTGGCGCCGTGGCAAGCGGCGCACAGGCTGCCGTATAGGTCGTGGCCGCTGCGGGTGGGTGTATCGGTGTCCGACACCGCCAGGACGCGGGGAGGGCCGCCGCTCGGCCCGTCTGCCGACAGGATCACAAGCTGCGGCGGGCCACCGTCTCCGAAGCTGCTGCGGCTGATGTTGCCGACCGTCGCGGCCACGTACTGGCGCTGGCCGACCGCATAGGTGATCACTCCGCCGGCCAGGGCGCCGCCGAGGTTGCGGCGTTGCAGGACCCGGCCGGTGACCGCGTCGAAGACGTAGAAGTTCCCGGCCAGGTCGCCGGTCATCACAAGCCCGCTGGCCGTGGACGTGACGCCCGCGACAACGGGGGCCGGTGTGTGGAAGCGCCATTTCAGCTTGCCGGTGACGCCGTCGAGGGCGCTGACCCAGCCGCTGCGGGGATTGTCGCCCTTCAGGTCGATGCTGGTGCCCAGATAGAGCTGCCCGGGCGTGAATGCCTGGGCCCCGCTGACGAAGGTGTTGCACCAGTCGACCGCGCCCACATAGACCGCGCCGGTCTTCGGATTGTAGCCCGGTCCGTTCCATTCCACGCCGCCCAGCGGGCCCGGGCAGGCGTAGGTGCCCTGCGGGGTTGGCGCCTTGTCGGCGTTGACACTGGTGGTGACGGCGGTGCGGGCGACGAGCCTGTGGGTCGCGCGGTCCAGCAGGTAGACGAAGCCATCCTTGCTACCGAGGGCCACCCGCTGGGCGCCCGACGGCGTTCGGTAAAGCATCGGCGCGGCGCCCAGGTCCCAGTCGAACCCGTCGTTCGGGCGGACCTGATAGTACCATTTGAGCTTGCCCGTGCGGGCGTCGAGCACCACCACGCTGTTGGTGAAGAGGTTGGCGCCCGGCCGCACGGAAATGTCGAAGTCCGGCCCGGGATTGGCCACGGGCACGAACACCTCTCCGGTGGCGGGATCGAGAGTGTACGACGTCCAGGTGGCGCCGCCGCCGCGCTTGGCGGACTCGGGGATTTGCCAGGTCTCGGCGCCGAAATCGTCGCCCTGCGGAATGGTATTGAAGCGCCAGACCTCCTTGCCGGTCGCCGCATCGAAGGCCGACACGCGGCCACGGATGCCCACGTCGCTGCCCGCGGGGCCCATGTACACCAGGCCGTTCCAGGCGATCGGCGCGGCGGCCATCGATTCGCCGATGACGGTGTCCCCGGCCTGGACCGACCAGAGGACCGCGCCGGTTTTGGCGTCGAGGGCTTCGAGGCGCCCGTCCTGGGTTCCGCGGAACAGGCGGCCGTCCAGATAGGCGAGCCCGCGATTGGCGTGGCCAGCCTCTGGGCCGCCGATCGTGTCGACCGTGCGCCAGCGAAGCGCGCAGGTGCGGGCGTCGAGCGCCACGGTGGTGTGCACCGTGGTGAGATAGAGGGTCGAGTTCAGCATCAGGATGCCGGACTCGAGCGAGCCGGGATCGCCGAGCGCGATCCGGCAGATGGACCTAAGCCGCGCGGCGTTGCCCGCGTTGATCGCGATGAGCGGGGAGTAGCGCTGGGAGGCGAGGTCGTTGGCGTAGCCACGCCACTCGGCGCCCGGAGCGCCGGCGGCCTGAGCGCTTGCGGCGGCAAGGGCCATGGCCAGGACCACGCCGCGCGCCATCGAAACGAAAAAGGACGACTGGGTGGTCAAGAGGATGCCCTTGCGCTGGCGGCTTGGGCGCCGCTCTGAAGCGAAAGCCGGGCCCTGTCCCGGCTCACCCCCTGGCGGGAGTGAGGGGAGCTTGCGCGAAGCGCGGATGCTTGTCGACCGGGCAAGTGTCACCAGATGGTGCGACCGCCATCGACGACCAGGTCGTGACCCGTGACATAGCCCGCGCCGTCGGAGGCCAGGTAGGCGACGGCGTTTCCGATGTCCGACGGCTCTCCGTGCCGGCCCATGGGCACGCCCGCGGCGATCTTCGCCCGGACCTCCGGCTGCCTTGAACGTCCGGGACGTTCGATATAGCCGGGCGTGACCGTGTTGACGGTAATGCCCCAGTGGGCGACCCCCACCGCCAGGTCGCGGGTGAGACCCGTCAGGCCGGCCTTGGCGGCGGTGTAGGAAACCCCCCGGAAGGGCCCGCGCGGATGCTCCCGGTCCACGGCGTTGACGCTGCCCGTCCCGTCGTTGCCGACGACCGCCAGAATGGAGCTGATATTGATGATCCGCCCGAAACCCTGGTCGCGCATCACCTCGATCGCCGCCTGGGCGAGGAAGAACTGGGCTTCGAGATTCACGCCCACGACCTGACGCCAAGCGTCGACGGTGTAGTCCAGGAGCCGGTCCTCGTTGCCGCCGCCGGCGTTGTTGACCAGGATATCCAGCCGTCCGAACCGATCCTTGGCGGCCTGGACGATGGCGGCCCGGTCCTCGGGAACCGTGACGTCAGCGGCGAGAATCTCGACGCGGCCCGGCGCGCCTGCGAGCGCCTGCGCCGTGGCCTGGAGGGGTTCCAGCCGGCGGCCCACGGCCAGGCAGTCCACGCCCGCCGCGGTCAGGGCCTCGACGACACCCTGGCCGATGCCCGTGCCGCCGCCCGTCACGATCGCCGCCCTGCGTTGCGTCATCAGAAGGTCCCCCAAGCGTGTGGCGACTTTGCCCGCGCAGGGCGATAGCGCCGTTTGCTGTGGACGGGAAGTTCGCGCAGGGCCTTCGACCCTCGGCTTTGCGGCGGTTCGGCGATATCTTGCGGCGCCGGCTTGAATGGCCGGCCTTGCCGCGGGGAATGTTTGTGACGCCGAAATCCGTGACCCTCCATGGCATCAAGGCCTGCGACACGATGAAGAAGGCGTGGACCTGGCTGGACGGGGCCGGCGTCGCCTACGATTTCCATGACTACAAGAAGCAGGGGATCGATGCGGCGACCCTAAAGAGGTGGGCGGACAAGGTCGGCTGGGAGGTGCTGCTCAACCGGGCCGGCACGACCTTCAAGAAGCTGCCGGACGCGGACAAGACCGGGCTCGACGAGGCCAAGGCCATCGCCCTGATGAGCGCCCAGCCCTCGATGATCAAACGCCCCGTGCTCGACGCGGACGGCGAATTGGTGGTCGGCTTCAAGCCGGAGATCTACGCCAAGACCTTCGGATGATAGGTCGCAGGATAATATAAGGCATTCAACCCGTTGCGGGTCGGGCAGCGACCCTGCGCCTTTTCGGCGCGCGCGGCGGAACCGGGGGCGTGGGCCGGAGTTTCGGTGGCTCACCCCACGCCCGCGGAGACCTGCCATGCCGACCCAAGACGCCCCCGACGCCGTCGCCCTGCTGAAAGCCGATCACCGCAAGGTCGAGGAGCTGTTCGCCAGCTTTGAAAAAACCACCGGGGCCGCCAAGAAGCGGGCGCTGGCCGAGCAGATATGCCTTGAACTGACCGTCCACACCAAGATCGAGGAAGATATCTTCTACCCGGCCTGCGAAGGCGCGGTTGAGGAAGACCTGCTGCGCGAAGCCTATGTGGAGCACGACGGCGCCAAGGTGCTGATCGCCGAGATCGAGGCCGGCGGGCCCGATGACAAGTTCTACGACGCCAAGGTGAAGGTGCTTTCCGAGATGATCGAGCACCACGTCGAGGAGGAGGAAAAGCGGGTCGAGGGGATGTTCTCCCAGGCGCGCAAGGCCGGCCTCGACATGGATGACCTGGGCGCGCGAATGGCGGACGAGAAGCAGCGGCTGGTGGCTGACTACAAGGCCGCTGGCCCGCCCACACCGGAAACGCCGACATTCACCGCCACAGAACTGCGCTAGGCGCGGCCTTGGGCGGGGCCGCTCGCAAGGGACGGGCGTGACCAGGCCGGAAGAGCGGTCCGCCCGCCTTGTCCAGACGCGCAACCTGAAGATGGCGCGCTCGGCCCACGCCTATGTGCGTGGGTCGACGGTCAAGTTCTACGAATGGCTGGAGGCCAGCGCGGGCAGGATTCCGGACGGCCCGCCGGTCTGGATCTGCGGCGACTGCCACATGGGCAACCTTGGGCCTTTGGCCGACGCCAGGGGCCGCGTGGCGGTGCAGATCCGCGACCTCGACCAGACGGTGATCGGCAACCCGGCGCACGACCTGATCCGGCTGGGCCTGTCCCTGGCCTCGGCGGCTCGCGGCTCGAACCTGCCGGGGGTCACGACAGCACGCATCCTTGAGGCCCTGGTCGCCGGCTACGAGGCCGCGCTGATGGGCGAATTCAAAAAGGAATACGACGGCGACCGGCGGCCCAAGCAGATCGGCTCGCTGCTGGATGAATCCGTGAAACGCCGGTGGCGGCATCTGGCCCTGGAACGTCTGGACACCGTCAAGCCGGTCGTGCCCTTGGGAAAGAAGTTCTGGGCTCTCACGGACGAGGAGCGCGAGGCGCTGAAAGCGCTGTTCGACCAGGAGGCGGTGCACGAGATGGTCACCGGCCTACAGGGCCGCGACAGGCATGATTCGGTGCGCCTGGTGGACGCGGCCTACTGGATGAAGGGCTGCAGCTCGCTGGGCCGCCTGCGCTATGCCGCCATGCTGAGGGTGGGGCAGGGCAATTCGTCGTCGCTGTGTCTGGTGGACGTGAAGGAGGCGGTGACAGCGGCCGCGCCACGGGCGATGGGCATCCCCATGCCACGCGATAACGCCGTGCGCGTGGTGACCGGCGCACAGGCCCTGTCGCCCAACCTTGGCCGCCGGATGATCGCCGCAAGGCTGTTGGGCCGCGGCGTGGTGCTGCGCGAGCTGATGCCCCAGGATCTCAAGATCGAAGTCGACCGGCTGACCCAGGACCAGGCGACAACCCTTGCCGGCTATCTCGCCGGTGTGGTGGGCCGCGCGCATGGCCGGCAGATGGACAAGGCGACCCGCGACACGTGGCTGACCGAGCTGGGCAGGGCGCGCGGCTCGACCCTGGACGCTCCCTCGTGGCTATGGACCAGCGTCGTGGACCTGGTCGCCGTGCTTGAGGCCGCGTACCTCGACCACTGTCGCCGGTTCGTCCTGGCGAGCGCCGCCTGACGAACCGGCCTGCATCCGATCAGGTTGCGCGCGGCGACTAGGGTGTGAAAGGTGGCGGGCGGTTCCCGTCGCCGGAGCCCTCGGAGTCCGCATCATGGACGATCTCTTTCGCAGCTACTGGTGGCTGCTCTTCCCCATCGGCGCCTTCGTGTTCGGCGCCTGGGACCGCTGGCTGAACTACAAGCGCAGCCGCGACCAACTGGACCTGATCAGGACCTTCGCCGCCCAGGGCAAGGAGGTGCCGCCCGAACTGATGCAGCAGATTCGAGACGAGGGCGCGGGGCCGGGGCCTCCGCCAGGATATCCGCCGCAAGGGCCCGACGGGCCGGCAGCCGGCCCAGGCTACGGTCCCCAGGGATACTGGGGAGGCTATTGGTCCTCACCTCGGCACATGCGCCGCGCCTGGCGGGGCTACTACAGGTGGGGCCCCTATTGGCAGTGGCGCCGGGTGCTGATCACCGGCGCGTTGGCGGCCGGGTTCTGGTGGGCCGCCATGGACGGCAACTGGCCCGGGACCTATGGACCCTTCCGGCTTGTAGCCATCGTCATGACGGTGATCTTCGTGGGCAATCTGCTCAGTGCGCTGCTGTTCTCGCGTTTCCGGGACAAATGAGCCCGGCGAGCCTCGACGAGGCTCTGGTCGCCGCCGCCCAGGGCGGATCGGCCGAGGCCTTCGCCCGGCTGGTCGAGCGCCATCAGCAGGCGCTGCGGGCCTTCCTGCGCCGCGCCTGCGGCGACTGGTCGACAGCCGACGACCTGGCGCAGGAGACGTTCCTGGCGGCCTGGACGCAGCTCGGCCGACTGCGGGCTGGGGCCAGCGTACGGGCCTGGCTGTGCGGCATCGGCTACAACAAGCACCTGACGGCGCGACGGTCATGGGCCCGGGACCGGGCGCGGGACGCGCAATATGGCGAAGGTGGCGGCCCCGCGCTGGAAGCCGCGCCGAAGGACCGGGTGGCGCTGGAGCGGGCGATGGCGGACCTGCCTGTCGAGCAACGGGCCTGCGTCGCCCTTTGCCTGGCCGCGGAGTTCAGCCATTCCGAGGCGGCCGAGGCCCTGGACCTGCCGCTCGGGACGGTGAAGAGTCATGTGACGCGGGGCCGCGCGCGGCTGCTGCTGGCGTTGGGAGTTTCCGATGACGAAGGCTGACGATCGGCTGAGGGCGGCGTTCGCTCTGAATGACCCGCCGCCGCGCGACGCCGGATTCTCGGCCGCGGTTATGGAGCGGGTGATGCGCCGACGGTTTCTGGAGGACCTCGCCTGGCAGGGCGTGCTGGCGGTGGCGGGCGCCGGCCTGCTCGGGCTGTTGTGGCGGCCGCTGCAGACGATGCTCGTGTCGCTGTCCCAGAGTCTGGCTCCCGCCTTCGCCGTCCTGGCTGTGCTAGTCTGCGGCTGGGTGATCCTCAATGGGCGGGGCGATTCCGACGCGATCCTGCAAACATGACCAAGATTTCATCCGGGCGGCTGCATCTGAACCCGGCGCCGTAAGGCTCTTCCTCATCAGAGACGGGCTGGAATGGCCCGCTGATATCGAGAAGGGACCAGACGATGGAAATTCTAATTCCGATCACGATGTTCATCATGATCGGCGCGATCGTGATCCTGCCGCGCTACTTCCGCAGCCAGGAACGTCAGAAGATGGCCGAAGCCCTGCGCGCGGCGATCGAGCGTGGCGAGACCATCCCGCCGGACTTCATGACCTCGCTTCAAATGCAGACGACGGTGAAGCTGCCGCCGTCGCCGGCCCGCGACTTGCGGACCGGAATCATCTGGCTGGGCGTGGCGATTGGCATCGCCGGCTTCGGCGTCGCGCTCGGCTTCGAGGAGCCGGACGCCACCTTTCCGCTGATCGCCTGCGCGGCGTTCCCGGGCTTCATCGGCCTGGCGTTCGTGATCCTGGGCCTGATCAACAAGAAGGGCGCCTAGGGGCCATAAGGCGCGGGGAGAGACCCAATGGCGGGTCCACATCTTAAGTTCGCCAGCCTGCACGACGTGGAGCTTTGCACCCACGCCGCGACGGGGGAGCGGCGCGCCTTCGGGGAGCTGGTGCGCCGGCACGGCTCGGCCGTGCGTGGCGTGCTGCGGCGCATGGGCGCGCAACCGGCGGAGGCCGACGACGTGGCCCAGGACGCCTTCCTGGCGGCGTTCGAAGGGATCGCGGAGTTTCGTGGCGAGGGCGCCTTCGCGAGCTGGGTCAAGAAGATCGCGGCGCGGCTCTACCTGCGCCGCCTGCAGAAGGACCGCCGGCTGGGCGCGCTGAGCGTCGAGGCTGCCGAGGAGGAGGGGCCGGACGCGGATGGCCGCATCGACCTGGACGAGGCGCTGAAGGCGCTGGGACTGGCCGAGCGGCTGTGCGTCACCCTCTGCTACGGGGCCGGGGTGTCGCACGCGGAGGCGGCGGAGGCCTTGAACCTGCCACTTGGAACGGTCAAATCGCATGTCAAACGTGGTCTGGAAAAGCTCAGAACGCGACTGGCGCCCTCGACGGGCGTTGATCTATCCGGGAGGCGGGGCAATGGCTGAGATCGATTTCGAACGCCGGTTGGAACGCCTGTTCGACAGCTCGCCCGAAATGCCGGACGCCGCCGGATTCGCAGAACGGATCGAGCGACGGCTCAACGCCGGCTGGACCGCCAGGCGCTGGCTGATCGGCGCGGCGGGTGTCGTGGGCGGCGTGATCGGGGCCAGCCAGCTGATGTTGTCCAACGTCTTCCAGCGCGTGGAGACGGCCAGCGATTCGGCGCGCCTGCTGTCCTCGGGCGTGGCGCGGATCGCGCCCAAGGCCGACTGGATTTCCGCCATCTCCGGCGGCGGCGGCGTGGTATGGATCGCGGCTTCGGCGGCTGTCCTGATGATGGCCTTCGTGCTGACCCGTGTGATCGGAGAGATCTGACCTTGTCGTCCCACCGCCCGGAAACCGTGCGCCGCCTGGCCGCGCCGGATATCACAGCCCGCAAGGGGGCTGTGCCGATCGTCTGCCTGACGGCCTACACAGCGCCCATGGCCGAATTGCTCGACGCGCACTGCGACGTGCTGCTGGTGGGCGATTCCGTGGGCATGGTGGTCCACGGCCTGCCCAACACGGTGGGGGTCACCATGGAGATGATGATTCTGCATGGCCAGGCAGTGATGCGCGGGTCTAAGGCCGCCATGGTGGTGATCGACATGCCTTTCGGATCCTACGAAGGTTCCCCGGAGACGGCCTACGCCAACGCCATCCGGCTTATGAAGGAAACCGGCGCCCAGGCGGTGAAGGTCGAGTCCGGACCCGCGGTGGCGGGCACCGTGGACTACATGGTCAAGCGCGGCGTGCCGGTGATGGGTCATGTGGGCCTGCGTCCGCAGTCGGTGCTGGTGGACGGCGGCTTCAAGGCCAAGGGCAAGGGCGCCGAGGAGCGCCGCCGCATCCTGGAGGAAGCCAGGGCCACGGCGGACGCCGGCGCCTTCGCCGTGGTCGTCGAGGGCGTGGCCGAGGGCCTGGCGCGCGAGATCACCGAGGCCATCGCGGTTCCGACCATCGGGATCGGCGCCTCGGCCGGCTGCGACGGCCAGATCCTGGTCACCGACGACATGCTGGGCCTGTTCGACTGGACCCCCAAGTTCGTGCGCCGTTACGCCGACTTGCGCGGCGAGATCGGCAAGGCCGTGGCCGGCTATGCGGAGGACGTCCGCGCCCGCCGCTTTCCAGGCCCCGCCGAGATCTATTTCGCCAAGGCGGGGTGAGCACGGCCTACCCCCTTCGTCTCGGCGCGGGGCGCGCCGATCCACCTCCCCCAAACCGCGCTGGGCGCTGGGGGAGGATCGGTTGCGGCGCGGGGCGTCGCGCTATAGGTTCCGGCCCTCTGACGGGCCCCACCCCCAAAACCTCTCCGGAGTCGACGATTGACCGATCTGTTTGAAGAGGTCGAGGAGCAGCTTCGCTCGGACCGATACCGGACGATGGCGCGCCAGTTCGCGCCGTGGGTGCTCGCTGTCCTGGCGGCGGCGCTGGTCGCCTACCTCGCGGTCTGGGGCTGGCAGCGCTACCAGACACAGACGGCGGACAAGGCGTCGCAGGAATACACCGACGCCTTGGGCGCGCTTGGCCAGGGGCAGCCGGAAAAGGCAACCCAGCTGTTCACCGAGATCTCCAAGTCGCCGGCCAAGGCCTACAGGTCGCTGGCGCTGATGCAGTTGGCGGCTCTGAAGCTTGAGGGCGGCAAGCCCGCGGACGTCCAGGCCGCAGTTGCCCTGTTCGACCAGGCCGCCCAGGCCGCGCCCGACGATGTTCTGGGCGACGCCGCGCGCCTCAAATCCGCCTTCGCCGTCCTCGACACCGCACCCTACAAGGATGTGGAGGCCCGCTTGACGCCATTGATGAAGGACGGCCACCCCTATCGGGTCCAGGCCCGCGAGGCCCTGGCCTTCGCCAAGCTGATGGCCGGGAATACCGCAGGCGCGCGCGACGACTTCACGGTGATCGAGCAGACCCTGGACGCGCCCGAGCCCGCCCGCCAGCGCGCCGGCGCCGCCAAGGCGCTGATCGATTCCGGCTCGGCCAAGGCCGTGCCCGCCGCGGCCCATGCCGCCGCCCTGCTGCCGCCGCCCGCGTCGGCAATTCCCGGCGCCGAGCTCCAGCCGCAACCGCAAGACGCTTCCGGACCCCAATGACGCCCAGACAAAAGAGCCTCCTGGCCGTCGCCCTGATCGCCGCCCTGGGCGCGAGCGGTTGCGCGACGATCAGCAAGATCAACCCGTTCCACGGCAAGGACGGCCCCAAGGAGATCGCCAGCGAAGGCGAGCGCATCTCCATCGTGGCGGCCGACCAGAAGCTGGAACCCGCCGCGGCCCTGAAGGGTGTCGATTTCGCCATTCCGCCCGTGGCGGCCGTGGCCGACTGGCCGCTGCCGGGCGGGACCGCCGAACAGTCGATGGAGAACGCCGACGCCGGGGCCAGCCTGTCGGTGGCGTGGCGCAGGGACATCGGCTTGCCCTCCAAGGGCGGCCAGAACATCACCGCGCCGCCGGTCGCCGCGGGCGGCAAGGTCTTCACCATGGACGGCGAAGCCGGCGTCTCGGCCCATGACGCCCAGTCCGGCGCCCAGCTGTGGCGCACCAACCTGCGCCCCAATGACAACAAGCGCGACCGCGAAGCGTTCGGCGGCGGCGTCGCCTGGGCCGCGGGCCGGCTCTATGTGACCTCCGGCTATCGGGTCGTCGCCCAGCTCAACGCTGACACCGGCGAGGTCATCTGGCGGACCCGCACTGAGCAGCCGATCCATTCCGCTCCAACTGTGGTCGGCGGACGGGTGATGGCGGTGACCATCGACAATGTGCTCGTGACCTTCGACGCGCTGACCGGCGCGCCGGGGTGGACCTATCAAGGGCTGTCGGAATCGGCGCGCATCCTGTCGGCGTCGAGCCCGGCGGTCTCCGGTGACACGGTGGTGGCGTCGTTCGGCTCGGGCGAACTGGTGGCGCTGCGCAGCGCCAACGGAAACGACCTGTGGAACGTGGCGCTTTCGCGGGCCAGCCGCACCAGCGCCCTGTCGGAAATCCGCGATATCGCCGGGCGTCCGGTGATCTACCGCGGCGATGTCTTCGCGGTCAGCCACTCGGGCGTCTTCTCCGCCACCGACCTGCGCACCGGCCAGGCGCGCTGGAGCCTGCCGGTGGTGGGCATCACCTCGCCCCTGCCGGAAGGCGACGTGGTCTATGTGATGGCCGAGGATGGCCAGCTGATCTGCGCCTCGCGGGAAACCGGCCAGATCTACTGGATTTCCAATCTGAACGCCGGCTTCGTCTCCAAGCGCACGGGCGGCTTCCTGAAGATCGGCAGCCACAAGTCGCTGAAGCCCATCTGGTCGGCTCCGATCCTGGCGAAGGATCGGCTGATCATGGCCGGCTCAAGCGGTCAGCTGGTGTCGGTGGACGCCAAGACGGGCGCGATCCAGAGGCGGGTTGAGCTGGGTGCGCCGGTCCTGCTGACCCCGATCGCCGCGGGAGACATGATCTATGTGGTCACCGACACGGCGCAACTGATCGCGCTGCGCTGAACTAGAGCTTTGTCCGCTCCGACCGACTCGGAGCGGCGCTCTAGATATTTGTTTTGTCGCGCAATTTAACGACGAACCGGATTCCACTTCGTCGGATTGCGCTCCAGGCCCTATAGAGACGCCATGGCGCTGAAACTAGCGATCGTCGGGCGTCCAAACGTCGGCAAGTCCACCCTGTTCAACAGGCTGGCGGGCAAGAAGCTCGCCATCGTTGACGACCGTCCCGGAGTGACCCGCGACCGGCGCTTCGGCACCGGCCGGATCGGCGACCTGGACCTGGAGATCATCGACACCGCGGGCTTCGAGGACGTCACCGACGAAAGCCTGGAGGCGCGGATGCGCCACCAGACGGAGCTGGCGATCGACGAGGCCGATGTGGCGCTGTTCGTCATCGACAGCCGCGACGGCATCACCCCAATGGACGAGGTGTTCGCCGAAATCCTGCGCCGCCGCGACATGCCGGTGGTGCTGGCCGCCAACAAGGCCGAGGGCCGGCAGGGCGACGCGGGCATCCTGGAGGCCTTCGGCCTGGGCCTGGGCGAGCCCGTGCCGATCTCCGCCGAACACGGCGAGGGCATGGCCGACCTCTATGCGGCCCTGATCGCGGTCGCGCCCACCCAGGACGATCACGACGACGACGAGGGCGACAAGTCGATCAAGATCGCCATCGTCGGGCGGCCCAACGCCGGCAAGTCGACCCTGGTGAACAAGCTGATCGGCGAGGACCGGATGCTGACCGGCCCGGAAGCCGGGATCACCCGCGACGCCATTCCCGTCGACTGGACCTGGGATGGGCAGGCCGTGCGCCTGGTGGACACCGCGGGACTTCGGCGCAAGGCCCGCGTGCAGGAGAAGCTGGAGAAGCTCTCCACCCACGATTCCATCCGCGCCATCACCTTCGCCGAGATCGTCATTCTGGTGATGGACGCCACCCATCCCTTCGAGATCCAGGACCTGCAGATTGCCGACCTGGTCGAACGCGAAGGCCGCGGCCTGGTCTTTGTCCTGGCCAAGTGGGACCTGGTGGAGGACCAGCAGGCGAAGCTGGCTGAGATCATCGACGAGGCCCAGCGCCAGCTGCCGCAGGTGCGCGGCGCCCCGATCATCGCGCTGTCGGCGGAAACCGGGCGGGGCCTGGAAAAGCTGATGCCGGCGGTCTTCAAGACCCACGCCGACTGGTCGACCAAGGTGAAGACCAAGGACCTCAACGACTGGCTGCGCATGGCCACCGAACGCCACCCGCCGCCGGCGGTGGGCGGACGGCGGATCAAGCCGAAGTACATGGCCCAGGTGAAGGCCCGCCCGCCGACCTTCGTGCTGTTCGCCAGCCGCGCCGACGAACTTCCGGAAAGCTATCGTCGCTACCTGATCAACTCGATCCGCGAGAGTTTCGACCTGCCGGGCGTGCCGATCCGGGTGACGGTGAAGTCGAACAAGAACCCGTACGCCGAGGGCGAGGAAAAGGCCGGACAGGGCTCAGCGCGCGCGCCCTTCGGCGAGACCGCGCCCAAGACCGGCCTGAAGGCCAAGACCCGCATCGCCGCGGCCGCCAAGGCCAAGGCGGGCGCCGCCGGCAAGCCAAAGCCGTTCGGCAAGGCCAAGCCGCAGGGTCCGAAGGCCAAGATCGGCAACCCGCGCGGGCGGGCTCAGAAGCTGCTGCGTCCCGGCGTCAAGCCGAAGCGAGCGTCCCGGCCGCCTTCCACTGGGAAAAGACCACGTTAGCCTTCGGCAGGCCCAGGTCGGCCTGGGCGAGCTCAACGATCAGCGGGCCGATTTCCGAGGGCTCGGGCAGGGTCATCGGGTCTTCGCCAGGCATGGCCTCGGCGCGCATCTTGGTCCGCATGGCGCCCGGGCTCAGCAGGACAGCGCGGACCTTGGTCTGTTCCAGTTCGTCCGCCCAGGTGCGCACCATGTGCTCGAGCCCCGCCTTGGTGATGCCGTAGGGACCCCAGAAGGCCTTCGGGTTGGCGGCGCGGCCGGTGGTCAGGAATATGGCGCGGCCGGCCTCCGAAGCCCGCAGCAGCGGCTCGGTGGTGCGGATCAGGCGGTAGGAGGCGGTAAGGTTCACGGCCACCACCCGGTCCCAGGCCTTGGGATCGATATGCGAGACCGGCGTCATCGGCCCCAGAACCCCAGCGGCATGGATCAGGACGTCCAGCCGACCGAACCGCTGGTGCAGGGCCATGCCGAGCTGATCCAGGCCGTCGCCCTCGGCGATGTCGAGGGGAACCAGCGTCGCGCACTGGCCTGTGGCGGCCTTGATCTCGTCGTCGAGTTCTTCCAGGCCGCCTTGGGTGCGGGCGACGGCGACCACGTGGGCGCCGGCGTTGGCCAGTGCGAGGGCGGCGGCGCGGCCGATGCCACGGCTGGCGCCGGTGACGAGGGCGATCTTGTCGGTCAGGGGCAGGGAAGACATGGGGCCGCTGTCTAAACGGTCTGCGCTTCCGTGTCAGGCCGGTTTGCGTAGCGTTGCGCGATCACCGCGCAGGCCATCAGCTGGATCTGGTGGAAGACCATGAGCGGCAGGAGCACCAACCCCGCTGTGGCGGCCGGGAACAGCACACCGGCCATGGGTACGCCGCTGGCCAGGCTCTTCTTGGAACCACAGAAGACGATGGCGATCTCGTCGGGCGTCGCGAAGCGAAGGGACCGGGCCGTGAAGTAGGTGGCGGCCAGGACGGCGGCCAGCAACACCGCGCACAGGACCATCAGGCGAAAGAGGTCGAGCGCGCCGATCCGTGACCAGACCCCGCCGACCACGGCGCTGGAGAAGGCCGAATAGACCACCAGAAGGATCGAGCCACGGTCGATCAGCTGCAGCATCTTGGCCCGCGCCGCGATCCAGCCGCCGATCCAGCGGCGCAGCACCTGGCCGGCGAGGAAGGGCGCCAGCAGCTGCAGGACGATGGCCTCCGCCGACGAGGCCGAGATGGCCCCCTTGGCGTGCAGCAGCAGGCTGACCAGCAGCGGCGTCACGACGATGCCCAGAAGGTTGGAGCCGGAGGCGGCCGCGACGGCGGCCGGCACGTTGCCGCGGGCGATCACCGTGAAGCCTATGGAGGACTGGATGGTCGAGGGCAGGCAGCCCAGGAAGATCAAACCCGACGCCAGCGCCGGGGGCGTGATCCAGGCGGGCAGGGCGGCCAGACCAAGGCAGAGGATCGGGAACAGGGCATAGGTCGCGCCCAGCACCACCAGATGCAGGCGCCAGTGCATCATCCCGCCGATCACCGCCTCGCGCGACAGCCGCGCGCCGTGCAGGAAGAAGACCAGGCCGATGGCGATCTTTGTCGCCCAGTCGAAGCCCGTCGCCGCGACGCCCCTGGCGGGAAAGACCGAGGCCAACGCGACCATGGTGACGATCAGCAGAAGGTATTTGTCGACCTTGACCCGGCTGAAGAGGCTGGGGCGCTTGGGCGCTCCGCTCACGCGTCGACCAGGAACGACAGTTGGCGGTCGGCGGTGTCGTTACGGCCCTGGGCGATCTCGCGGTCGAGCAGTCGTGTGGGATAGTCGCCCGTGAAGTAGTGGTCGGTGAACTGGGGGGTCACAGGATCGCGGGGTTCCGATCCCACGGCCCAGTAGAGGCCGTCGACGGAGAGGTAGCTCATCGAGTCGACCTCGAGCATCTTCGCGATCTCATCGACGGTGTGGTTGGCCGCCAGCAGCTTTTCCCGGTCGGGCATGTCGATCCCATAGAAGTCCGGCCACATGATCGGCGGCGAGGCGGAGCGCAGGTGCACCTCGGCGGCGCCGGCCTCGCGGACCATGCGCACCACGCGCACCGAATTGGTGCCGCGCACGATCGAATCGTCGATCAGCAGCACGCGCTTGCCGGCCAGGACCGAGCGGTTGGGCGACAGCTTCATACGCACGCTGGATTCCCGCGTCGCCTGGGTGGGCTGGATGAAGGTGCGGCCCACATAGTGGTTGCGGATGATGCCCATCTCGAACGGCAGGCCGGCCTCCTGGGCGAAGCCAAGGGCGGCGGGCACACCGCTGTCAGGCACTGGCACCACGACGTCGGCGTCGACCATGCTTTCCTGCGCCAGGCGCCGGCCCATCCGCTTGCGGACCTCGTAGACTGAGCGGCCGTTCACCACGGAGTCAGGGCGGGCGAAATAGACGTATTCGAAGATGCAGGGGCGGGCCTGCTTGGCGGGGAAGGGCTTAAGGCTCTGCACCCCGTCGGCGTCGATGATCACCATCTCGCCGTGCTCGATATCACGCACGAACTCAGCGCCGATGATGTCCAGCGCGCAGGTTTCCGAGGCCAGGACCGGCTTGCCGTCCAGGTCGCCCAGGACCAGCGGGCGGATGCCCAGGGGATCGCGGACCCCGATCAACTTCTTGTTGGTCAGGCAGACCAGGGCATAGCCACCCTCGATCTGCGACAGGGCGTCGATGAAGCGGTCGACGAAGCGGATCTTCCGGGACCGCGCGATCAGGTGGAGGATCACCTCTGAGTCCGACGTCGACTGGAAGATCACGCCGTCCGCGACGAGGTGATCGCGAAGGGTCAGGAAATTGGTCAGGTTGCCGTTGTGGGCGAGCGCGACGCCGCCGGCCTCCATGTCGGCGAACATCGGCTGGACGTTACGGATGAAGGAGCCGCCGGAGGTGGAATAGCGGGTGTGGCCGATGGCGAAATTGCCGGGCAGGCGATCGGTGAGGTCGACGCCGCCGAAGGCCTCGCCGACGTGGCCCATGTGGCGTTCAGTATGGAACCGCTGGCCATCGAAGGCGGCGATGCCGCAGGCTTCCTGGCCCCGGTGCTGGAGGGCGTGGAGGCCCAGCGCCGTGACGCCCGCCGCCTCAGGGGTGTCGTAGACGCCGAAGACGCCGCATTCGAGACGCGGAGCGTCATCCAGGGGGTCGCGGTGAGGCGGGGACCATCGATCGTTGGTCTTGCTCATCGGGATTTCTCCACCAGATCGTCGATCTCGCCGCGTTGCCGCGCGTCGTAGCCGTCTGACTTCAATCTGTCATCCACGGCGTTGTGCACGGCGTCATGAACCGCCCGGTCGAAGGCGGGCTTCAGCCGGTCGGCGACATCCAGGCTCTTGGGCGCCAGGGCTTTCAGAAGTCGCCCCATGTTCTGGGACAGGGGCCAGGTCTTTGAGCCTACGATCCAGTGCGGCCTGAGGTCTTCGGGCGTCGCGGCGCTGAACATCAGGTTGAGCGCGCCCAGCACCAGCAGGCCCCGCGCCAGGCCGATCAGCAGGCCGACGCTGCGGTCGAGCGCGCCCAGGAATTCGGTCTCCTGCACCTGTTTGGCGACCTGCCCGAGGACAAGCCTTAGGACCAGGTAGACAATGACAAAGACCACCAGCAGGGCGGCCGCCGCGCCCAGCCAGTCAGGATGCACCGCCTTGCGGACCATCGGACCGGAGATCGGCAGGCCGAAGATTGCGACCGCCGCGGCGACGATCAGGGCCAAAAGGGCGGCGACCTCGCGCGCCGCGCCCCGGGCGAAGCCGAACGCCGCCGACAGCAGCAGCAGAATCAGGACGATGAGGTCGAACTGGGTCACGGCGTCAGGTCCATTCGCCCTCGCCGATGCGGCGAACGGCGTCAGCCAGACGGCTCACGCCGGTGACGCCCATGGCGCCGCCGCCGTCGAGGCCTGAGGGGCCGAGGGCGCGACGGAACCCCAGCTTGGCGGCTTCCTTGAGGCGGGATTCCGAGCGACTGACGGACCGCACCTCGCCTGACAGGCTGATCTCGCCGAACACCACGCAATCCTGCGGCAGGGCCTGATCGAGGGCGGAGGAGGCGAGCGCGGCGGCCGCGGCCAGGTCGGCCGCCGGCTCGGTGATGCGCAGTCCACCGGCTACGTTGAGGTAGACGTCCCGGTCGCCCAGGCTGAGGCCGCAGCGCGCCTCCAGCACCGCCAGCACCATGGCCAGGCGCCCGGAATCCCAGCCGACCACAGCGCGCCGGGGCGTGCCGTAGGCTGACGGCGCCACCAGGGCTTGGAATTCCACCAGCACCGGGCGCGAGCCCTCGATCCCGGCGAACACCGCCGCCCCGGCCGCCCGTTCGCCGGAGGTGTTGAGGAAGAGGGCTGAGGGATTTTTCACTTCGGCCAGGCCCGCGTCGCCCATCTCAAAGACGCCGATCTCGTCGGTGGCGCCGAAGCGGTTCTTGGCCCCGCGCAGGATACGGAACGGGTAGCCGCGCTCGCCTTCGAAGGCGAGGACGGCGTCGACCATGTGCTCGATCACCCGGGGGCCGGCGATGGTCCCCTCCTTGGTGACGTGGCCGACCAGCAGGACGGCGACCCCTTGCTTCTTGGCCAGCCGCACCAGCTCGCCGGTGGCGGCGCGGACCTGGGTGACGGAGCCGGGACCGGCCTCGTGCGCATCGCTCCACAGCGTCTGGATGGAATCGATCACCACCAGGTCGAACGGCTCGCGCTTCAGGCCGTCGACGATGGCGCGCAGGGATGTCTCGGCGGCCAGTTTCACAGGCGCGTCGGCCAGGCCCATGCGCTGGGCGCGGGAGCGGACCTGTTCGACGGCTTCCTCGCCCGAGATGTAGGCGCAGCGGGCCCCGCGCCGGGCGGCCTCGGCAGCGACCTGCAGGAGCAGGGTGGACTTTCCGACGCCGGGGTCGCCGCCCAGCAGGATCGCCGAGCCCGGAACGACGCCGCCGCCGCAGACGCGGTCGAACTCGTCGACGCCGGTGGCGATGCGGGGCGGGGCGGGGGTCTCGTCCTCAAGGCCCTCGAAGGCGAGGCCCCGCTGGCGTCCGGCCTTGCCGGGCGCGAGCGCGCCGGGCGGGCGGGTCTGGGTTTCCTCCACCAGGCTGTTCCACGCGCCGCACGCCGGACACTGGCCGGCCCACTTGGTCTGGACGGCCCCGCAGGACTGGCAGGCGTAGATGGCGCCGTCGCGGGCCATGGGGGCGGAAGCTCCTGATTCGGTATGGCGCCAGTCTAGACCGCGCCGGGCCCCTTCGTCCGGGGCGGCTTGCCGCGCGGCGCCGTTGCTCTAACCTCGCTGGCGGGCAGGCTGGGAGAGAGACGATGAACGTCGTGGAGCCGGGCAGTCCGGCCGAGAATATCGTGGCGCGGGCCAAGACCCTGCTCCTGCGGCCCTTGGAAGCCTGGGCGGCCATCGACTCCGAGACCTCGACCATCGAGAGCCTTTACCGGGGCTGGGTGATCCCCCTGGCGGCGATACCGGCGGTCTGCGGCACGGTCCGGGAACTGGGCTTCGGCGGCGTCCAGATCTTCGGCATCCACTATCGACCAAGCTTCGTGGGCGTGATCTTCGAAGCCCTGCTGACCTACGGCCTGACCCTGGCGTCAGTCTATGTGCTGGCTCTGGTCATCGACGGTTTCGCCCTGCGGTTCGAGGGCGAGCGCAGCCGCACCCAGGCCTTCAAGCTGGCGGCCTATTCGGCGACGGCCGGTTGGCTGGCCGGCGCCTTCCTGCTGCTGCCGGCCATCGGCGGGTTGATCCAGCTGCTGGGTGGAATCTACAGCCTCTACCTTCTCTACCGGGGCCTGCCCGTCCTCATGCGCTCGGATGAGGACCGCACGACGCCCTATTTCGTCATGATCCTGCTGGCCACCTTGGTGATCTGCCTGGTGATCGGCAGCCTGGCCAGCTGCGTGGGCGGCTGGGGCGGTCCGATCTCAATCGACTAGGCTTCGCCCAAATAGATGCGCTCGGCCCGGCGGCTCAGGCGCACCAGGACTTCGTGGGCGACGGTGCCAGCGGCCTGGGCCTGGTCATCCAACAGGGCGCCGGACCCGAGAAGTTCGACCATCTGGCCGATGTGGGCCGGCGTGTCGCCAAGCTCAACGA
Source organism: Caulobacteraceae bacterium (assembly GCA_947475465.1). GTDB lineage: Bacteria > Pseudomonadota > Alphaproteobacteria > Caulobacterales > Caulobacteraceae > Phenylobacterium. The sequence goes on from CANJLK010000008.1 coordinate 75,277, forward strand.
CCAGGACGTCCATGTTGGCGACGATCAGCCTGCGCCGCGCGCCGGCGAACCAGGCGTAGCCGCGTCCCTTCACGGCCCGGATTACCCCGTCGGCATAGCCCGCCGCGACGATAGCGACCCGGGTGGGCGTCTCGATCATGATGCTCTCGCCATAGCCCAGGATGTCGCCGGGGCGCAGGTTACGGATATCGAGGATGGGGGCGCTCAGTGCCGCGACGGCGTGGATGTCGGGATGCGGATGCTCAAGGGGGCCGCCGCCAAACAGGCTGATGCCGGGGCGGACCATGTCGAAGTGGTAGTCCGCCCCGAGATAGATTCCGGCCGAGGCGGCCAGGCTGGCGCGAGCCTTTGGGAAGAGGCCGCGGACCTCGGAGAAGCGTGCCAACTGGCTGGCGTTGCGGGGGCTTTGCCCATCCGCCGCCGAGCCCAGATGACTCATCAGGAGTTCTATATCGAGCGCGTCCAGAGCGTCACCGGCCTGGATAAGGGCGTGCGCCTCTTCCGGCGCGAGGCCCTGGCGGCACATGCCGGTGTCGATGTGCAGGCCGACGCGGGACGGGCCGCCGCTCCTGGCGAAGGCGGCGGCGGCGTTGACCTGCGGTAGGCTGCAGAGCACGGGGACCAGGTCGGCCGCGGCCAGCCGGGGACCGCTTCCGTCGGTCAGGCCGTCGAGGACATAGATCGTGGCGGGCCGCGCGGGGGTCAATTCGGCGCGCAGGGCGACGCCTTCCGCCAGGCGGGCCACGAAGAACCGCCGTGCGCCCTGCGCCCACAACCGCCGGGCAACAGGGCCGGAACCCAGGCCATAGCCGTCGGCCTTGAGCACAGGCGCGATTTCGGCGGCGCCCGCCGCGCGCGTCAGGACGGCGTGATTGTGGGCGAGCGCGTCGAGGTCGATGCCCAGGCGCGCCGCGAAACCGGCGTTCACTAGCGCGGGTCGTAGCGGCCGTCGCGGGCCAGGTTGCCGAACTTGGTGATGTCTTCGTTGTAGCTCAGCTTCACATTGCCGATCGGGCCGTGCCGCTGCTTGCCGATGATGATGTCGGCCTGGCCGCGGACCTTATCCATCTCTTCCTGCCAGTTCAGGTGCTCAGTGGTGCCTTCGCGTGGCTCCAGGCGGGAGAGGTAATAGCTCTCGCGATAGATGAACATGACCATGTCGGCGTCCTGTTCGATGGAGCCGGATTCACGCAGGTCGGAAAGCTGGGGTTTCTTGTCGTCGCGGTTCTCAACCTGGCGGGACAGCTGGGCGAGCGCGATGACCGGGATGGACAGCTCCTTGGCGAGCGCCTTGAGGCTCTGGGTGATCATGCTGACTTCCTGCACCCGGTTGTCGGACTTGCCGTCGCCGCCGGTGATCAGCTGCAGGTAGTCGACCACCAGGAGGTCGAGGCCGACCATCCGCTTCAGGCGCCTGGCCCGGGCGGCGAGCTTGGCCATGGTGATGCCGCCGGTGTCGTCGATGTAGAGCGGGGCCTCCTGGATCTCGAAGGCCGCGTCACGCACCCGGCCGAACTCGGAGGCGTCGATCTCGCCCTTGCGCAGCCGGTCGCCGGAGACGCCGGAGGCCTCCGCCAGCAGGCGCATGGCCAGCTGTTCGGCGGCCATTTCCAGCGAGAAGAAGGCCACCACCCCGCCGCGCACGGTCTTCTTCGACCCGTCGGGCTGCGGCTCCCAGGCGTAGTTGCGGGCGACGTCGAAGGCGATGTTACAGGCCAGCGACGACTTACCCATCGAGGGGCGCGCGGCCAGGATCACCAGGTCGGAGGGATGCAGGCCACCGATCTTCTGGTCGAGGTCGATGAGGCCGGTGGAAAGCCCGGCCAGGCCCCCGTCGCGGCTGTGGGCCTCGGCGGCCATGTTGACGGCGCCGCGCAGCGCATCGGCGAAGTTGACGAAGCCCTGGGACACCCCGCCGGTCTCGGCCAGGCTGTAGAGCTGCTGTTCGGCCGCCTCGATCTGGTCGCGGGCGGAAAGTTCGCTGTCCCCTTGGGCAGCGGTGACCGTGATGTCGCCGCCGATGCGGATCAGGTCGCGGCGCAGCGCCAGATCGTAGATGGCCCGGGCATAGTCGGCCGCGTTGGCGGCCGGTGGGGCGCGGTCGACCAGATCGGCCAGGTAGCGAACGCCGCCCAGTTCCTCGAAACCCACGTCGCGGGAGAACTGCTCCGCCAGCAGGATCGGCTCCGCCAGCTGACCCTTACGGATGTGGCTCGAGATCGCGCTGAACAGACGCTGATGGAAGGGCTCGTAGAAGTGGTTGGCGCTCAGGTAGTCGCCGATCCGCTCAAAGGCGGCGTTGTCGTAGAGCAGGGCGCCCAGCAGGGCCTGCTCGGCCTCGACGTTGGCCGGGACGTGGGGAATCGCCACGTCGTTGGAGGCGGAGCGCAGGTCGAGCATCGGGACTAGGGCCATGCCCTACCGATAGCCTAAGGCAGGGTCGCCGATCACCGGGACATCGTGTCTCGTCCACACTTTCCGGTGAGGTCTGTGGATGAAGCTTAGCCACAAAAAAGGGGCGCGGCCGGTGGCCGGCGCGCCCCTTCGATGTTGATCGTCAGCTTACCAGTTGACGCTGATCCGGCCGTAGACGAACCGCCCGCCGAACCCGAAGGGCGAGAAGGAGGTGAACGGGCCAGCCCCGGTCGTATCGAGCGTCTTCGGGATCTGGCGCGGATATTGGTCGAACAGGTTGTCGGCGCCCACCGCCACGGTGACCTGGTGCGGGAAGGTGTAGCGGCCTTCCAGGTCCCAGATGCTGCGCTGGCCGGTGTGGATGTCGGCGCTGCCGTCGGCAAGCGTGCCGGGGGCCAGCACATCGCCATAGAAGGTCGAGCGCAGCGTGGCCCCCCAGTTGTCGAGGCTCCAGTCGCTTTGCAGGGTGGTCTTCCACTTGGGCGTGCCGCGCTCGAAGCGCAGCACGGCCTGGCGGGCGAACAGCGAGACCGGAACCGGCAGGATGGTCTGTTTCGTCACCGGCGTCTTGGTGACCTTGAAGTCGTTCTGGTTGGCCGCCGCCGTCAGGTCGAACAGGCCGAACTGGTCGGTGTGGAGCCGGTAGTGGACAACGTAGTCCACGCCCTTGGTCTTGGTGTCGACGCCGTTCAGGAAGAACCGCGCCGCCGAGGCGCCGAACGGCTGGAGCAGATCGAAGATCACCCGCGCATTGGTCCCGACAGCCGCGGTGTTGCTGCCGGTCAGGGTTTCGGACAGGACGATCCGGTTTGTCACATCGATCTCATAGCCGTCGATCGTCACCTCCAGGCCACCGGCGTGGAAGACCGCGCCCAGGGCGTAGTTCTTGGATTTCTCAGGCTGCAACGGCACGCCGCCCAGCGCCTTGCCGGTCGGGCTGACCGACGGGAAGGTGCCGGTGTCGAAGGGCACGCCGTTGATGAACAGGATCGAGGTCGACGTGAAGTACTGCTGCTGCAGGCCCGGCGCACGGAAGCCGCTTTCGGCGGAGCCGCGGAAAGCCAGTTGCGGGGTGACCTCGAAGCGCGCCGACAACTTGCCGGAGGTGTTGTCGCCGAAGTCCGAATAGTGCTCCTGGCGGACGGCGGCGGAGCCGGTAAAGCGGTCGGTCAGCTTGGCTTCCAGGGCCACATAGGCGCCGACATTGGTGCGGCTCTTGTCGAGGACATTGGCGGGCTGGAAGCCGCTGAAGCCGCGCGAGCCGAAGGCCAGGGTGGGGGCGACCGTGCCGCGGGCATAGGAGCCCGGCTCGCCCGCGCCGATCTCGTAGCCTTCCTTTCGGGCCTCGAGGCCGAAGGCGACGTTCAGAGGTCCAGCCAGGCCCAGGTCGAAGTCGCGGTTAAGTCCGCGTTGCCGACGGTCTGATCGTAGATCATCTCGCCCGCGTAGAAGGAATGGGGCGACGTCGGGCCAAGCGACGGGTTGAGCGTATGCTCGACGCCGTAGCGCAGGCGGTTCCAACCGTAGTCGAGACTGAAGTCGGCCTTCCAGCCGGCGATCTCGCCCTTCAGCCCGCCGCCCACGCTGAAGTCGCGGCTGTGGGTGTTGATCAGCGGCAAGTAGCCGTCTGGGTAGACTGAGGGGATGTTCTGGGTGGCGTCGTTCGGGGCGCGATAGGTCGCGGCCGTCTCGGAATGGCGCTCCTGCACGCCGCCCCAGGCCGAAGCTTCCCAGCCGTCGCCCAGCGGCTTGCCGGCGTTGAGGTAGAGGGTCTCTTCCTCGACATCGCCGTCGCCGAAGCGCGAGCGGACCTTGGCCGGCGTGAAGCGCGGATCGATGTCGCTGCGGTTGGTGTGGTTCTGGTCGCGGTACTGGCCGGAGATGGTCAGGAATCCGTCGGCGCCGAGCTTGAGGCCCTGCCAGCCGGCGACGGTGGTGGTCGCGCCATCCTTCAGGTCGCCGCCGCCGCCGTAGAGGCCGTTGAAGCTGGTGATCCGCTGGCCATAGGTCAGCGAGGCGCCGCCGCCGTGATCGACGCCGCGCAGGCCGATGTTGATGACGCCGGCGATGGCGTCAGAGCCGTAGAGGGCCGAGGCGCCGTCCCGCAGGACTTCGATCCGGTCGATCGCCACGGACGGGATGGTGTTGAGGTCGACGGCGGCCGAGCCACGGCCCACCGAGCCATTGAGGTTGACGAGCGCCGAGGTGTGGCCGCGCACGCCGTTGATCAGCACCAGGGTCTGGTCCGGGCCCTGGCCGCGCAGGGTGGCGGGACGGACCGAGTCCGTGCCGTCGGTGTTGGACGGCCGCGGGAAGTCGATGGAGGGCACCGTGGCCGCCAGGGCGGCGGCCAGCTCGGTCGTGCCGCGCTTCTGCAGGCTGGAGGCGGTGACCACGTCCACCGGCGCGAGGGATTCCAGGCGCGAACGCGGCTCGGCGCGGGAGCCGGTGACCACAAGTTCCTCGACTTCCTTGGAATCAGCGGTCTTGCCAGCGGTCTGGGCGAGCGCGCCTGTAGTAATGAGGCTCGCCACCGATACGGCGGCAAACAAGACGATACGCGATTTCATGGTTTATCCCCTGAATGGCTGGGCGTGGGAGGCGCGCAGCCGATAGACAGCCCTTGTGGCGTCTATCTGGGCCGGGTCGGCCGTTTTGGGTATGACAATTGTGCAACAGCGAACACGCAAAAGGCGCGGGACCGAAATCCCGCGCCTTCAGCGTCTAACTATCGGGCCCTGGCGGCTCCTTAGCCGCTGACCGCCCGAGCCTCAAATCTAGTCGCGGACGTAATCGCCTTCGATGGATCCGGCGCCGCCTTCGAGCAGGTCGGCCTGGGCCTCTTCGTCGGCCAGGCGATCTTCCTCGAACTGCGAGTTGATCACGTTCTCGCCGCGCGCCTGGCGCTCAGCTTCGTCCTGCGAACGGGCGATGTTGAGCGTGACCGTGACGGTCACTTCGGCGTGCAGGCGCACCTTGATCTCGTGCAGGCCCAGCGTCTTGATCGGCTTGTCCAGGGCGACCATCGAGCGGTCGACCCGGACGCCGCCTTCGGCGTTGACGGCGTCAGCCACGTCGCGGCCGGCGACCGATCCGTAGAGCTGGCCGCTTTCGCCAGCCTGACGGATCATGATGTAGGAGGTCCCGTCCAGCTTTTCGCCGGACTGGCCCGCCGTCGCCTTGGCCTTGGCGTTGCGGGCTTCGATGTCCGCGCGCTGGCCTTCGAAGGCCTTCAGGTTGGCGGCGTTGGCGCGCAGCGCCTTGGCCCGCGGCAGCAGGAAGTTGCGGGCGTAGCCGTCCTTGACGGTGACCACATCGCCCAGGGCGCCACGGCCCTCGACGCGTTCGAGCAGAATGACTTTCATGTGCCTGGCTCCCTTACTTCACGACGTAGGGGAGAAGCGCCAGGAAGCGGGCCCGCTTGATCGCCTTGGCGAGCTCGCGTTGCTTCTTGGCCGACACCGCGGTGATACGCGAGGGCACGATCTTGCCGCGCTCGGAGACGTAGCGCTGAAGGAGCTTCACGTCCTTGTAGTCGATCTTCGGCGCGTTGGCGCCGGAGAACGGGCACACCTTGCGGCGGCGGAAGAACGGGCGGCGCTGGCCGCCGGCGCCGCCGGTGGCGGGCGCTTCGGTGGTGGTTTCGTCAGTCATCAGAACGCTCCGTCCTTGGCCGGGAAGTCATCGCGGCGCTCGCGGTCGCGGTCGCGACGGGCGAGGATCGGCGAGAGTTCCAGGTCCAGCTCTTCGACGCGAACGGTCAGGTGCCGCAGGACGTCTTCATTGATGCCCAGCTGGCGTTCCATTTCCTTCACCGCAGCGGGCGGCGCGTCGATGGCCAACAGGGAGTAGTGACCCTTGCGGTTCTTCTTGATCCGGTAGGTCAGGTTGCGAAGACCCCAGTACTCGATCTTGGCGACGGTCCCGCCGCCTTCTTCGATCAGAGCCTTCATGGTGTCGTTGAGGGCTTCGGCTTGCTGCGGCGAGATATCCTGCCGCGAAATCACAACGTGCTCGTAGAGCGCCATAGTTTCCTTCTTCCGTTTGGAGGCGGCGCGTCCGGTGGCGGAAGGTCCGCCGGACACGATGGATCTGCAGCGCGGCGGCCGGGAGTTTCCCAGGCCCTTTGGTGTTCCGCGAGAGACCGCTCTCCGTGAAGAGGCGCGCTAGTAAGGGAAAAGCCCTGCCGGAGCAAGGCTTTTCACCCGATCGGTGGGGCGCCACGGCCCCATCCGCGACGACCTATTTCTTGTCGTGCAACGCCTTCACCGCAGCCAGCGTCTGGTTGACGTGGTCGTCGGGGCTCAGGGAAGAATAGACGCTGGCGATGGAGCCGTTCTGGGCGATCACATAGGAGGTCCGGCTCGACCAGCCGGGCCGCATGGTCAGCATGGAGTCGTACTGCTTGGCGATCTTGGCGTCCGGATCGGCCGCGACCGTGAACTTGCCGCCGCAGTATTCGGTCTCTTTCGAGAAGTCGGCGAGCTGCGCGATGTTGCCGGCGGTGACGCCGATGACCATGGCCTTCTCCGCCTTAAACTTGTCGATCGCCTCGGAGAACAGGTGCGCCTCGATATTGCAGCCCTTGGTGTGGGCGGCGGGGAAGAAATAGACCACGACGGGTCCCTTCTTGAGGGCGTCGGCCAGCTTGAAGGTGGTGGGCGCGCCGGCCAGATAGGCCTGGGCGCTGAAGTCCGGCGCCTTCGCGCCGACCTTGAGTTCGGCCGCGGCGGGCGTGGCCAGCATCGCGGCGGCCGCGGCTCCGACGGCGATGGCGGCGACGAAGGTCTTCATGGCGGTCTCCCTGAGGTTTGAAGGGAGGCTACACGCGCCCGGCCGGTTTGTCGCCTCCCGGCCTAGTTGTAGGCGACGGTGACGATGAAGCTGCCCGAGTAGTCGCCGACCGTGGTGGTGGCGTCGATCGGAAAGGAGCCGCCGACCCCCAGGTCGAAGGTTCCCTGGGCGCCGAGCGCGGCGCTCAATGTCGGCGTCGGGCCGGCGGAATTGGTCGTGGTGACGGTCAGGGGCGGGGTTGGACCGGTCAGCTGGAACGTGGCGGGGACGGTCACGCTGAAGGTCTGACCGCCCTCGCCGGACACCGTGAAGTTTGCGCGGGACGGCGCGGTGGCGCCCAACGGCGTGCCGCCGGTCACCGTGCGCACGCCCGTGACCGGATCGATGGTCACTGTCCCGGCTCCGGCGGAGGGCAGGGCGATGCGGCCGAAGACCAGGTCCGAGTTCTTGGTCATCAGGATCGAGCGCAACACCCTCACGGTGGCCCGGCCGATGGCGCCGCTGGTCGGACTGAGAGGGGCCGGGGCCACGAAGACCGAGAAGTCCGATTCCGCATCGCCGGTGGGGAGGCCGGTGTTGTCGCCGGCGATGCCAAGGTCGGCGCCGACGAAGAAGGTTTTCGAGGCGTTGGGGCCGATGGGGTTGATCTGGAACCCGCCTACCGGGCCGCCGATGGGGCTGCCGTTCAAGGTGGCGGTGCCCATGACGTCCAGAATCCGGGTCAGCGCCCGGGCGCGCTTGGTGGGCGAGCCCGCCACCGCGATCTTGACGTTCACCGCCTTGGTGCAGTCGCCGACGGCGACGGCGGCGCAGGAGATCGTCACGACCGAGTTGGCGCTGGCGCCGCCCACCCGGGTGCCGGTACCTGAGACCCGGGTCACAACCCCCGTGCTGGGGTCGATCCTGTAGAGGGTGTCTCCGGTCACCCCTGAGGTGACGACGCCGAGGTTCATGTCGGTGATGGCGACGGTGTAGGTCTCCGCCGCGGCGGGTCCCGACGCCAACGCCAGCAGCACCCCAGACAGCGCGGGCAGGCGGCTCGCCTTTATGAGCCTGGCCATCAACAAAACGACGCATACCTCTCGATCAAGACCACGATCCTACCATGCCGGTTCGAATTTGTAGCGGGTCAACTGGCGGGCGGTTGCGCCGGTTCGTCACGGGGCGCGAACTCCACCTGGGCCTTGATGTCGGGATTGGGGGCGCCGTCGGTTCCTATGGTGAGGGTGACCGGGCGGACGAGCCGCATGCGAAGTCGGGCCGCCTGTTCGGGGTCGAGCTCAAGGCGGTAGGCCCCCGCCGGCGCGTCCTGGAAGTCCGCCGAGCCGTCGAACTCGGTGGTGGCCTCCAACACGTCACCGCTGGCGGCGACCAGGCGGATACGCGTCGCGGAAAGGCCCACCAGCTTACCGTCCGGACGACGTAGGGCGATGCTGACGAAGACCTCGCCGGTGGGGCGCAACGGATAGTCGATGTCGGTCACACCGCCGGGTCTCGGCGAGAATTCCACCGTGGTCGCCGGCGCCTTGACGGACTGGTTCTCCACTTCGAGCACGCTGACCTGAAGGCGCGCGGTGGGGGCGGCGCCGAAACCGGTCAGGTAGGCCATGCCGTCCTTGTCGGTCCGCACGGTGCGCTCGCCGCCCTCCAGAACGACGTTCGCGACCGGCCGCTCGCCAGCCTCGTAGCGGCCATCGCCGTTGGCGTCGACAAAGGCGTGGAATAGGACCGAGCCCCCGGAGCCGGGCCCCTGGCTGGTCAGCTCATAGCGCCGGGCCTGCGGATTGTAGCCGAGGCCGAAATTGACCTGGGCGCCGAGGGTCCAGGCGTTGTTCAAGGTGTCGTACTGCCCCGTCAGCGCCAGGTCGCCATAGCGAGTCTTGGTGATGCTGCTGGCCAGCAGTTCCGTGCCGCGCGGGCCCTCGAGGGTCTGGTTGGCGGCAAAGCGCAGCGACCATGTGCGCGAAAGCGCCCGGTCGACGGTCAGGCTGAACAGATTGGCCCGATAGTCCGGCACGATGTCGTAGTTGAACTGGGTGCGCACCTGCCACTGGTAGTTCCGGAAGGTGGAGACCTCGACATAGCCGCGCAATAGGTCCTGGCTGGTCATGCCGGGCCGGATGGTCCGGTTGTATTCCAGCCCTGTCGAATAGAGGAAAGGTCCCGCCGAGGCCGAGCCGCGGGCGGATCCGAACGTGGTGCGTCCGCCGTCCAGGTAGTTGTCCTGCACCGCCCTGAAGGTGAGGGGGATGACCCGGTCGCCCAGCTTCACAGCCTCGTCCACGGTCAGTTCGGTGCGGCGCGAGAGCGGGCGGTTGAAGTCCGCCTCCGCGTTGGTCTCGTCGATCAGGCCGCCGCGGTATACCGAATGACGCAGAAGGGCGTTGGCGCCAAAGACCCGGCCCGCCACGCCAACAGATCCCGCGCGGCCGCCGCGGTTGTCGCCGGCCACGTCGAACTGGGTGGCGAAGCCGGCGATCGAGGTGCGCAGACCGCCGGCGAACAGGTTGCGCTGGATCCCGGACTGGTCGGAGTAGATTGAGGCGCCTGACGTCAGGGTTAGATATTGGGTCAGTCCAAAACTGTAGGCCGCTATGATCCGCGGCTTTCCGAGGCTGCGGTCCAGGAGGAACGGGTCGTCCTGGTTGCGGAAGTGGAAGAGGGTCTCGTTCTGCTGGACGGCGGCGAACTCGAAGGTCGCCTGGCCGGGCTTCAGCAGGCCGCCGCTGACGTTGATGACCCGGGTTTCCTCGCTCCGTTGGCCGCGAGGACCGTAGGTGACGATGCGAACGATGTTGACGCCCTGCGTCAGGGGAACGTTGAGGAATTCGTAGCGACCCTGGACGGCGGCGTTCTGCGTGCCGCGCAGCACGTCGTTCACATAGAGCTCGACGTCGTCGCCCAGGGGCAGTTCGCCACGCAGGTCGATGCGGTTGAACACATAGGCCTGGTCGAGAGGAACGGTCGAGATCGACAGGCCGCGGCCGCCGACGCTGCGCGGCCCGATCGCCAGGGCAGGGGTGAAGACGTCGCCAAGGCCGACGTCACGCGCATGTAGCGGACCCAGCAGGTCGCCGTTGAGAGAGCGCCGCTCCAGGAGGACGCGGGCGCTGTTGGGCCGACCGCTCTCGTCTGAGCCAACATAGGCCTGCAGGCCCGAGTAGAGGAAATCGCCCCCAAGCCGCAGGTCGTAGCGCAATGGGTATTGCGGGTGGGCGGTCTGGGCGCCCAGTCCGAGCGCCACGTCGATCGAGGGCGGCGTGGCCAACTTGTAGGGGCTGTCGATGCGAAGCGCCTTATTGGCGCTGGGGTCCGGGCCCGTCTGGCCGGCGCGCTGCTGACGCTGAAGTCGGCCCTGGATCGGCAGCAACTCAAGCGCGGTGATCTTCATGCTGAGCGTCTGTGAGCTGACGGCGAGCCGCAGCGGCAAGAGCTTCGCAAGGGCCGAGGCGCGGACGTAGATCTCGGTCTGGGTGGCGGCGACGTCCTGCGGCGCAAGGATCACTTGCATCGGCCCGATTCGGGCCGTGCCGGTCGCCAGGTCGACCACCAGCGAGCGCTGCGCCTGGCCGATCCGCCCGATGATCCGGCCCTCGCTCGGCGAGACGTCGATGTCGAGTTCCAGCAGTCGGCTGAACTCGCCGACCGGGATCAGGGGGTCATCCGGCGAGCCGTAGGCGGCCATGCCGTCGGTGAGGGTCAGATCGTCCAGCTGCACCATCAGCAGCACCAGGCTGGTGGGGTCAGGCTCCTGCGCTCGGATTGCGGCCCTCAGGGGCGAGCCGCCGCTCGACGCCACGCCCGCGCCCAGCAACATGTCCGACATCGGGTCGCGGCGGCGGGCGGACGCCGGGGGGGCCTGGGCGAGCACGATCTTCGCCGGCGGCCGGGCGGCGTCAGGACTGGGTCGCGCGGGCGCCGCGAAGGGCGAGGCGGCCGAAGAGGTCAGGAGCAGGGTCGCGAAGCGGTCCGACCGCGGAAACGCGAAGCCGGGACCGCTGGCGCGCAGCAGCAGCACGCCCATCGGGTCGGGGCGCTCCGCCGCTAGGGCCTGGTCACCGGCAAAGAGCAGGAACCCAGCTGTCGCGACCCTGGCGGCACGGTTACAGGACGAGTTTCGCAAGGAGTTTTCCCGGCGAAGTGTCATCGTCGGTAAAGGTCAATTCGATCTTCTCGCCGGGCGCGGGTGCGCGGGTAAGGACCACCTGGACCGTTCGCCGGTCGATTTCCGGATAGACCCCAAGGCCATGGACGACGCCGATCGGCGCGCTGCGCGGTTGGCCCTGAATGCGCACTTCCAGGCTGCCGAACAGCGAACCGGCGCCTTGCCGCACGAGGTCGAGCGTCAGGACAGGGCTCTTCGGTCTCGGCGCATGGCCCGGCCCGCCCAGATCCTCATAGGTCAGGCGCGGGTTTTCGAAGCCGGCCCGCACGTCGAGGTCGCTGAGGCGCACGATGACCGGGACGCTCAAGCCAAACAGCGCGGTGATGCGGATGCTCAGCCCGCTAGCCGTGGTGCTGGAGGCGGCTTCCTCGGCCGTCGTGCCGGCGTCGCGCGGGGGCAGTGTGGCGATGGTCAGGTGAGTGCGATATTCAGCCGGCTCAACATTGGCGCCGCCCACCACCTGCAGGCGGATCAGTTGGCCCTCGCCGGGCTTGAGGGTCGTGCGCCGGGGCGAAATCTGCAGGATTGGCTGGGCGGACTTCACTTTGTCCGCCACGGCCTTGGTCGCGGGATCGGCTTGGGCTTCCTCCACAGTGAGGATGCGGCCATTGGGCAGCATGATCCTGTCGACCAGAGAGATGTCGAAGGTGCCGGGGCCCGTGCCTTGATTGAAGACGAAAATAGTGCCCGACCGGTGATTGCGGTCGAGTGTCACGCGCTTTGGCGAAATGTTGAGGTTCGCCGCATTCGCCGCGGCGACGGTGGGACTCGCGGTGGTCGGCGCGGGTGCGGCCGGCGGCTGCGCAGCCGCCGGCCCGGCGGTGCTGAGCAGCATCAGAAGGGCGGCGGTAGGGGCGCTAAGCTTCACGTGCGGCTCGTCAGGTTTGAAGGATAGTCACCGGAACGGCGCCAGGCTCGCCGCCGATCGACCATGGCATGGGAAGAGGTTGGGTTTCCATCGGCGGAGATTTCTTGTCGCACCCTGATTGGCCTGCTCCAGGACCACGAACCCGTCCGCCGGATTGCCGGCCAGACCGCAGCGAGTCGGAAGCCTCGCTCCATATGATTAACCAGTTGCTCACCTTGGGCCGCGAGAGGGCCGAACGCAGACGAAAACGGCCGCCCACGAGGGGCGGCCGCCGAATTCGCTGGGCGGCGGGAGCCAGGCCCCGCCACGGCCCGTAAGGGCTCAGAAGTAGTTGACCGTCAGGGTCAGCGTACCGGAGTAGGGCACGGACGGCGTTGCCGCGTTGATCGAGAAGGAGCCGCCGACACGCAGTTCCTGGAACCCGGCCGCGGGGATGGTGCCGTACGTGCCGGTCGTGGCCACCGGAGTGGAGGCCGAGACCGTGCCCAGCCCGGTCGGGGTCATCACGACGCCTTGCGAGGTCGAGTAAGTTGTCGGCGCGCCGCTGAGGGTGAAGCGGGCGGTGCTGGTGGTCGACGAGACGGTCGCCCCGTTGCCGGCGCCCGTCAGGGTCACAGCGTCACTGGCGTCGAGAGTCACGGTGTTGGAACTGGCGTTCGACGGGCGGGTGATCATGCCGAACAGCATGTCGGTCGTCTTGGTCAGGGTGTAGGGCGAGACGA